>NZ_CP108882.1:643333-1286666 GCF_036347055.1 Streptomyces sp. NBC_00820
TACGACGAGTGCCGGGAGGGTGCGCTGCATGCGCAGGGCGTCGATGGACTCGGCGAGCAGTTCGTACTCGGTGGTGTCGTCATTGGCCGCGATCCGTACCAGTCGTCCGCCGGCCAGTTCCTCGGCGACCAGTTCCTGCCGGGCGTCGTCGGCACACCAGGCCCGGAGCAGGGCGGGGACGTCGGCCACCGTGTCCGCGACCGGCACCAGCGCACCGGCGGGGAAGGCGGCGTGCTCCGGCGTGGGATCGAGCCGCTCGGCGATCCACGACGCACGATCGCGCAGCCACCACAGGGCGAGCGCCAGAGTGGGCGCGCGGTAGGTGCCGAGCGGTACGCCTATACGTTGCCCCGCGCATGTCCCGTAAGCGGTGACATGGCACAGGAATTCGTCGTGCACAATCACTCCCCCGTCGCTTCGCTGGTGTGCCGGTACGGCCTTTCTTTCGGTGCGGCTCATGTGCGGTGAAGTGCCCCTGAAGTTCGAGTATCGCCACTCCCGAAACACTGTCACCATGACTTTCCGGCCAGACTGCCGGCATATTCACCGCCAGGCCTGACCGAAAACGCGCGCCTGTGCGCCCGACGGCCGAGGACCCGGGCTAAAGCAGCCGCCCTGGGCCCGTCCAAAGCAGTCGGACCGAGTCCGGCCGTGAAAAGGATCACGGCGAGCGGAGACCGTCGCCAGCGCGACTGACGAGAACACGCGTACGAAACAGAATGCGGGCGGCACCGGGATAGCGGGGCGGTCGGGAAAACGGGGCGACGGGACGACGGGGAAAGCGAGCGCGGAATTCAGCGCCGCTCCGCGGAAAAGGTCCGGCGGAAGCGGGCCGGGCGTACGTGATCCGGCGGCGGTCCCCCGCATTCCCCGGCGCTCACGGACCGGCCGGGGGCCGTGGAACGGCCCGCGACCGGCCGTTCCGGGGGGCCTTCATGGACCTGGGCAACGCGAGGCGCGGGCGGCCCATGCCGCCCGCGCCCGCGCCGCCCGTGTGTTCAGCCCTTGACGATGGCGTCGATCCGCTCCAGCTCGTCCGCGTCGAAGTCCGGACCGCTCAGGGCGCCGACGCTGTCCTCCAGCTGCCCGGGGCTGCTCGCGCCGACCAGGGCGGAGGTCACCCTGCCACCCCGGAGCACCCAGGCCAGGGCCATCTGGGCCAGGGTCTGGCCGCGGGACGCGGCGACCTCGTGCAGGGCGCGCAGACGGGCGACCAGGTCGTCGGTGACCGCGTCCGACTTCAGGAAGGGGCTGTCGCCCGCGGCACGGGAGTCCTCGGGGATGCCGTCGAGGTAGCGGCCGGTGAGCAGGCCCTGCTCCAGCGGGGAGTAGGCGATGGAGCCGGCCTCGAGGTCGTCCAGCGTGTCCAGCAGGCCCCCGTCCTCGGGGCGTCGGTCGAGCATCGAATAGCGCGGCTGGTGGATGAGGAGCGGGGTGCCGAGGCCGGCGAGGATGCGGGCCGCCTCGCGGGTCTGCTCCGCCGAGTAGTTGGAGACGCCGACGTAGAGCGCCTTGCCCTGCCGCACCGCCGAGTGCAGGGCGCCCATCGTCTCCTCCAGGGGAGTCCCGGGGTCGTAGCGGTGCGAGTAGAAGATGTCGACGTACTCCAGGCCCGTCCGCCTCAGGCTCTGGTCGAGCGAGGACAGCAGGTGCTTGCGTGAGCCCCATTCGCCGTACGGGCCGGGCCACATCAGGTAGCCGGCCTTGGTGGAGATGACGAGTTCGTCGCGGTACGGCGCGAAGTCGGCCCGCAGCGCGTCGCCGAGCGCGGATTCGGCGGCGCCGGGCGGCGGGCCGTAGTTGTTGGCCAGGTCGAAGTGGGTCACGCCGAGGTCGAAGGCGCGGCGAAGGATCGCGCGCTGGGTCTCGGCGGGCCGGCCGGGGCCGAAGTTGTGCCACAGTCCGAGGGACAGCGCGGGGAGCGTCAGACCGCTGCGTCCGGCGCGCCGGTAGGGCATGTCCGCGTAACGGTCGGGGTGTGCGGTGTACAACGCGACTCCAGGGGGTTGGCGCACGACAGGGGTTGGCGCACGACAAGCGGGGGCGCACCGCCCGTCGTCCCGGCACCCGGGAGTCGAGGCCCCCGGGAACCCGCGCCCCACTCTTCCCCGGCGGGCGGCCAGCGGTCCAACAGAAGAATCCGATGGAATTCAGCGGATAAGCTTCTCAATCATGGAACTGCGCCATCTCCAGCACTTCGTCGCGGTCGCCGAGGACCAGCACTTCACCCGGGCCGCCGAACGCCTGCTGGTGTCCCAGTCGGGTCTGTCGGCGTCCATCCGCGCGCTGGAGCGGGAGCTGCGGGCGCCTCTGTTCGTACGGACCACCCGCCGGGTCACGCTCACCGAGGCCGGGCGCGCGCTGCTGGTGGAGGCCGAGCGGATCCTGGCACAGGTGCGCTCGGCGCACGAGGCGGTGGCGGCGGTGCAGGGCGTGCTGCGCGGCACGCTGACGCTGGGCACCGAGCAGTGCATCGCCGGCGTGCATGTGGCGCGTCTGCTGGCGGCCTTCCGGGGCCGGCACCCGGACGTGGAGATCCGGCTGCGGCAGGCCGGTTCGGGCGCGCTGGCCGAGGAGGTCACGGCCGGACGTCTCGACCTGGCCTTCGCCTACCGCACCCAGGCGGACAGCGACCAGCCGCGCTCGTTGTCGCTGACCAGCGAGCCCATGACGGTGCTGTGCCACCCGAGCCACCGGCTCGCCGCGTCCGGCGCGGTCCTCACGCCGCAGGATCTGGCCGGCGAGGTCTTCGTGGACTTCCACCCCGACTGGGGCCCGCGCCGCACCACCGACGCCGCCCTGACCGCGGCCGGGATCCGGCGCACGGTCGCCCTGGAGGTCAACGACGTGCACACCCTGCTGGACCTGGTCGACGAGAGCCTCGGGATCGCCGTCGTACCGCGGCACTTCCGGCACAAACGGCCCTCGCTCACAGCGCTTTCGCTGAAGGGCACGGGCGAGGCGGCGTACGAGACCGTCGCCCTGCTGCCACCGGAACGGGCCACGAGCCCGGCGGCCCGCGCGCTGGTCGCCCTGCTCGGGACGGAGGGCCTGGCGGCGCCCCCGGAGTGGTCCGAGGCCTCCTGACTCCCGGTCCCGGTCACCTGCGACACGGCGGCTTCCCGGCGCACCGGCGGCCGCCGTGCGCGATGGTGGACTCATGCATGCCAAGGACATCCTCATCGACGGCTACGGCCGCATCCGGGAAGAAGTCCATGTCGCCGTCGACGGCCTCGGACCGGAAGAGCTGCGCCGTCGGCCCGCGCCCGACGCCAATTCCGTCGCATGGCTCGTCTGGCACCTGACCCGGGTGCAGGACGACCACGTCGCCGACGCCTTCGGCCTCGACCAGGTATGGCTGTCACAGGGCTGGGAGAAGCGCTTCGGTCTCGACCTGCCGCGCCACGACACCGGCTACGGGCACAGCCCGGCGAAGGTCGCGAAGGTGCGGGTGGGCTCGGCGGACCTGCTCACCGGGTACTACGACGCCGTGCACGAGCAGACCCTGGGCGCCCTGCGCGGGCTCACCGCGAAGGATCTGGAACGGGTCGTGGACGAACGCTGGGACCCTCCGGTCACGCTGGGGGTGCGCCTGGTGAGCGTCCTGTCCGACGACCTTCAGCACGTCGGACAGGCCGCCTACCTGCGGGGGCTGATTCAGAGCGCGGCGGCGTAACCCGGCAGGATCAGGTCCTCGATGAGGGCCTTGCGCTCGTCGAACGGGATGAAGGCGCTCTTGACCGCGTTCACCGTGACGGTCCGCAGGTCGTCGAGCGTCCAGCCGGCCTCCTCGACCAGCAGGGACATCTCGCGGGTCATCGTCGTACCGGAGACCAGCCGGTTGTCCGTGTTGAGGGTGACGCGGAAGCCCAGGTCCTTCAGGGCGGTGATGGGGTGCTCGGCGATCGAGGTGGCGCAGCCGGTCTGGAGGTTGGAGGTCGGGCACATCTCCAGGGCGACGCGCCGGTCGCGGACCCAGCCGGCCAGACGGCCGAGCTTGCCGTCGACGATGTCCTCGGTGAGGCGGACGCCGTGGCCGACGCGCTGGGCGCCGCACACCTGGAGGGCCTGGTGGATGCTGGGCAGGCCGTGCGCCTCGCCGGCGTGGATGGTGAACGGCACGCTCTCGCGGCGCAGGTGCTCGAAGGCGGCCAGGTGGTCGGCGGGCGGGAAGCCGTCCTCGGCGCCGGCGATGTCGAAGCCGACGACTCCGGCGTCGCGGTAGGTGACCGCCAGCTCGGCGGCCTCGGCGACGCGGTCGAACATCCGCATGCCGCACAGCAGGGTGCCCACGCGGACGGGCGTGCCCGCGGCGGCCGCCTTGGCCATACCGGCGGCAAGGCCCTCCTGGACGGCCTCCACGACCTCGTTCAGGGACAGGCCGCCGTTCACGTTCAGCTCGGGGGCGTAGCGCACCTCGGCGTAGACGACGCCGTCGGCGGCGAGGTCCAGGACGTACTCCTCGGCGACGCGCAGCAGGCCCTCGCGGGACTGCATGACGGCGAGGGTGTGCTCGAAGGTCGCTATGTAGCGCACCAGGTCACCGGAGTTGGCGGCCTCGACGTACCACGCGGCCAGCTCGTCCGGGTCGGTGGTGGGCAGCGTGTGGCCGACCGCGGCCGCGAGCTCGATGACGGTGGCGGGACGCAGACCGCCGTCCAGGTGGTCGTGCAGCACGGCCTTGGGGAGCCGGCGGAGGGTCTCGGTGTCGATGCGGGGCGCGGTCATGGGCGTGCTTCCTCGGCAGGTGGTGCGGGTGGGGAGCGGACGGGGTCAGTCGGTGGCGGGCTGGAGCAGGTCCCAGCGGTTTCCGTACAGGTCCTGGAAGACGGCGACCGTGCCGTAGGCCTCGTGGCGCGGCTCTTCCAGGAAGGTGACGCCGGCGGCCGCCATCCTGGCGTGGTCGCGGGCGAAGTCGTCGGTGTGCAGGAAGAACCCCACCCGGCCGCCGGTCTGGTCCCCGATCCGGGCACGCTGGCCGTCGTCCTTGGCACGGGCGAGCAGCAGCCCGGTGCCGTACCCGGCCCCGTCGTCCGGCAGGCCCGGCTCCACGACGACCCAGCGGGAGCCGTCCGGCCGGGACTCGTCCTCGGCCAGGTGGAAACCGAGGGCGTCGGTGTAGAAGCGGATGGCCTCGTCGTAGTCGTCCACGACAAGGGTGACCAGGGCAACGCGTCGCATCGGAGCCTTCCGGTGGGGGTGGTTAGCGGGAGAGGTTATACGTAAAACTAGACGTACGCCAGTCACTCCCAGCGGGGTCTGGGAGGGCGGGGGCACGGGCACCGGCGGGCGGGCGGGGCGGGGGTGCTCGGGTCGGGCGGGGGCACTGACGGCGTGCGGGGACGGCACCGGGCGGGCGGGGCAGCGACGGCCGAACGCGGGGGCGACACCCGGACACGCAAGGAGGCGGGGTTACCGAAGGGGCCACCACCCGCCGGACAGGGGAAGCGGACCGCGCCGGCCGGACAGAGTCGCCACCCGGACCGACGAGGAGGCGACTGTCGCACGGACGGGAGACGGCATCAGCCCGGAGGAGAGCCGGCACCTGCCCGGCAGGGAGGCGACACCCGCCCGGAGGAGGGTCGGCACCCTCCCGGCGCGGCTACGGTGTCGCCCTGTCGGGCGGGTTCGGTCAGGGCCGCTCTTCGCCCTGGGCGACCTCCACGCGGTGGTGGAAGTCGGCCATCCCGGTCACCGAGGCCACGCAGGAGACGGCGGTACAGGCCAGCAGCAGGGCCGCGACGCGGCGGCCGGCCCGACGGGGAGTGCGGGGGGTGTCGAGGAGGGCCTGGACCCGCCGCGGGACGGGTCCCGTCGTCGCGGCGGCGACGAAGCCGGGGCGTTCGGTGCGGGCGGCCTGTCCCGCGAGGGCCGCGCGGGCGATGGCCCGGGCGGTCAGGCGCCGGTCGCCGACGGAGGCAGCGGCGGCCTCGTCCGCGGCGCGCTCCGCGGCGAGCCGGATGGTCTCGCGGACCGGGCGCAGGGCGGGGTGGCAGTGCGCCGCGAGTTCGGCGCCGGCCAGGAAGTAGTGGTGGCCGCCCTCGTTGTGCGCCCGCTCGTGCGCGAAGAGCGCCTCGCGCTCCGCGCCGTCCAGGCTGCGCAGCATGGCGGTGGTGACGACGATGCGGTGCGGGCGCCCCGGCAGCGCGTACGCGTCCGGGCGGGGCGAGTCCACGACGCACAGGTCCCCCACGGGGGGACGCGTCCCGGCCTCCGTACGCGCGGCGCGGAAGGCGCGGCTCTGGTGCAGGACCGCACGGACGAGGGTCCAGCCGCACACGGCGAGGGCGCCGACGGAGGTGGCGGCGGCCGGCAGCACGAAGAGGTCGGAGGCGGTGCGCAGGGGGCGTACCAGTTCACCGAACGCGGCGAAGAGCGGCAGCTTGAACAGGCCGATCAGGACGAAGGAGCCGAGGGCGGCGAGCGAGCAGCCCGCGAACACGACCGCGCAGCCGGTGACCGCCCACAGCGCGGTGACGGGGGCGAGCCGGTCCAGGGCCCGGCGGGCCAGTGCCGGGAGGGCGAACGGCAGCAGGAGCGGCAGCAGGAGGAGTGCGGTCATTGTCCGTCGGATTCGAGGAGGTCCCGCAGGATGCGCTCGTCGTCGGCGCTGAGCTGGGCGACGAAGCGGGCGAGCACGGTCTCGCGGTCGGCGTCCCGGTCGAGTTCGGTGTGCATCCGGCGGGCGGTGAGGCCGTGGGCGTCCTGGACGGGGTAGTAGGCGTAGCCGCGGCCCTGCCGCTGCCGCTCGACGACGCCCTTGTCGTGCAGTCGGGACAGGATGGTCGTCACCGTCGTGCGGGCCAGGTCGGCGTGCAGGCTCAACTGGACCTGGCCGGGTGTCTGGGGGGCTCCGGCGGCCCAGAGGGCGGCCATGACGCTCGCTTCGAGTTCTCCGGCCGGCCGGCGTTCGTCCTTGGCGTCGGTCATGGGAACGATCCTCACCCCGTCTTCGTCTAGAGTTCCAAGACCGTCTACAGGATTGTAGTCAGCTCTGCGTCGTCTACGGCCGTGTGCCCGCACACCCATTATGAAAGGGGCGCCGACGATGACCGAACGGTCACGTGGAACCCGCCCTCCGTTCCGCCCGGCCGCCCCCTCGCCCTGCCCGGCGTACACCTTCGCGATATGTGCCCTCCGTCTCCCACCGGCCCCGACGACGGAAGAGCACTCCCCGCATGCGCCCTCACTTCCCGTCCACGGCCGTGGCCCGGTTCCACGGCTTGCTCCGGCACCGGCTCGGCCGTGCCGTGACCGCGATGTACGCCACTGCCGCGCTGCCGCCCGCACCGGGGCTGTGGCTGCGCCGCCCGCACACGATCGGCCTCGCCGGACTCACTGAACTGCGGCTCGGCGTGCCGCAGCTGCTGCTGGCCCTGGTGCTGTTCGGCGCGGGCCTCCAGGTCCCGTTGCGGGAGCTGGGCCTGCTGCTGCGCCGCCCGGCCGCGCTGCTCGCCGGGCCGGCGCTGCACGTGCTGACGCCGCTGCTGATCGTGCCCTGCGTGGCGTTCGTGCTGCACCGTTCCCCCGACCAGGACGGCGGCAGCGGCATGGTCACCGCGATGATCCTGGTCGTCGCCATACCGGTGGCGGCCGGGGCGACGGTGTGGACCGCGAAGGGGGAGGGCGACCAGTCCACGTCCGTCGGTCTCGTCCTCGCCTCCACCCTGGCGAGCCCGCTCACCGTGCCACTGACCGTGGCCGTGCTGGGCCCGCTGCTGCGCGGCTCCGCCGCGGGCCGCCTGGCGTCCGCCGCCGCCGTGGCCGGGGAGTCCTTCGCGCTGACCTCGGTGGTGCTTCCTTGCGTCCTCGGCCTGCTGGTCCGGCCGGCGCTGCCCGGACGCTCGCGCGACGGACTGCTCGCCGCGGTCGTGCCGGCGGCGCTGCTGGGCTCGCTCCTGCTGACATACGTCAATGCCAGCGGCGTCCTCGGGCCGTTCCTGCGGCATCCGCGCCCGCTCCTGCCGGCGGCCGCGCTGGCCGTCGCCGCCACCGTGTGCGGCCTGTCCTTCGCCCTGGGCGGCCTCGCGGCGCGAGCCCTGCGGCTGGACGCCCGGACCGGCACCTCGGTGACACTGGCCTGCGGGATGAACAACAGCAGCGCGAGCGCCGTGCTGATCACCACGGCTCTCCCCGACCGTCCGCAGATCCTGCTGCCGGTGCTCGCCTACGGGCTGCTGCAGAAGGTCGCGGCGGGGCGCGTGGTGCGCGGTGCTGGGCCGGGGCGGCGGGCCTCGGGGGCGTCGGGAGCCCCGGGCTGTGGCGCGCCCGGGAAGACCTGGACCGTAGCCGCGACGCAGGAGCGCGCCGCCGGGCTCAGGTCCCCCGCGCGCCACCCTCTTCGCTCGCCCTGGCCCTACGACTCTCCGCTCACCCCGGCCCGACAGCTCTTCGCTCACCCCGGCACGCGCCGCGTTCACGGACGGGGTCCGGGCCCCGGGCCCCGGGCGCCGCGCCCGCCCGCCCGCCGTACGCCGCCGCGTTCACCGCCGGTCCGTCAGCTCACCTCTGCGTGGGTCGCGTTCAGCCGTGCCAGCTCGTCGTCCGAGAGCCACAGGGCGCCGGCGGCGACGTTCTCCTCGATGTGGTCGGGGTTGCCGGTGCCGGGGATGGCGAGGACGTGCGGGCCCTGGTGGAGGGTCCAGGCGACGCGGATCTGCGCGGGGCTCACTCCGTGCGCGCGGGCGACGGCGAGCACCTCGGCGTCGTTGCGCGCCTCGGCCGCGCCGCGCTCGGCGCCCTCGCCGGCGACCGAGTAGTACGGCACGAAGGCGATGCCCCGGTCCCCGCACATCCGCAGGACCTCCTGGGCCTCCGCGCGGGGGACGTCCAACCCGTACCGGTTCTGCACGGACACCACGGGGGCGATCTCCAGCGCCTCGGTCAGGTGCCGGGGCTCGATCGTGGAGATACCCAGGTGCCGGATCAGGCCCTCCTCGCGCAACTCGGCGAGGGCTCCGAAGTGTTCGGCGATGGAGTCCTGGCGCATGCGCCGCAGGTAGACGAGGTCGAGGTGGTCGCGGCCGAGCTGGCGCAGGTTCTCCTCGACGTGGCCGCGCAGCTGGTCGGGGCGGGCGGAGGTGGCCCACTCGCCGGCCTGGTCGCGGAAGGGGCCCACCTTGGTGGCGATGACCAGGTCGTCCATGTAGGGGGACAGGGCGGCGTTGATGATCTCGTTGGCGGAGCGCAGGGAGGAGAAGTAGAAGGCGGCCGTGTCGATGTGGTTCACCCCCAGTTGGACCGCCCTGCGCAGGACGGCGATCGAGCGTGCCCGGTCGCTGGGGGTGCCGAGATGGAAGGCGGCGCTGCCCGTCAGCCGCATCGCGCCGAAGCCGATGCGGTGGACGGACAGATCGCCGAGTTTGAACGTGCCGGACGCGTCAGCGGTGATCGTTTCAGCGGTCATCGGCGGAGCTTCGCACACCCGCGCCGATGACGGGAGGTCAGCTGAGCGGCTTGGCGAGAACAGCCTTGCGGTGGCTGAACGTCTCGATCGAGTAGCGGCCGTGGTAGCTGCCCATGCCGCTCTCGCCGACACCGCCGAACGGCAGGTCGGAGACGGTGAGGTGAGCGAGCGGCAGGCCGTGGCCGAGGCCGCCGGAGGAGGTCTCGGCGGCGATGCGGTCGCGCGTGCCGGCGGACTCGGCGAAGACGTACAGCGCGAGGGGCTTGTCGCGGTCGTTGATGAAGGTGATCGCGGCGTCGAGGTCCGGCACGGTGACGATCGGCAGGATCGGGCCGAAGATCTCCTCCCGCATCACCGGCGCGTCGGGCTCGACATCGACGAGCACGGTCGGCGCGATGTACTTGTCCGCACGGTCGCTGCCGCCGCCGACCGCCACCCGGCCGGAGTCGAGCAGGGCGGAAAGCCGGTCGAAATGACGCTCGTTGACGATCCGGCCGTACTCGGGCGAGGTCGCGGGGTCGGCGCCGTAGAGGCCCTCGACGACACGGACGAGGGCGGCCTCCAGGGCCACGGCTGTCTCCGGGTCGGTGAGGACGTAGTCCGGGGCGACGCAGGTCTGGCCCGCGTTGAGGAACTTGCCGCGCGCCAGCCGGTCGGCGACCACGTCGAGGTCGGTGCCGCGGTCGACGAACACCGGGGACTTGCCGCCGAGTTCGAGGGTGACCGGGGTGAGGTACTCGGCGGCGGCGCGCAGCACGATGCGGCCGACGGTGCCGTTGCCGGTGTAGAAGATGTGGTCGAAGCGCTCGGCCAGCAGGGCCGTGGTCTCCGGGATGCCGCCCTCGACGACGGCGACCGCGTCGGTGTCGAGGTAGGCCGGGATCAGCCGGGCCAGCGCGGTGGAGGTGGCCGGGGCCAGTTCGCTGGGCTTCGCCACCACCGCGTTGCCGGCAGCGAGGGCGCCGACCAGCGGGGCGAGCAGGAGCTGGGCCGGGTAGTTCCAGGGCGCGATGACGAGCACGACACCGAGCGGGTCGTACTGCGTCCAGGCCGTCGCGTCGTCGCCGAGGTGGGCCGGGACGGGCGCGGGTTCGGGACGCAGCCACTCGTCCAGGTGCTCAAGGGTGTGGTCGATCTCGCGGACCGTGAAGTCGATCTCGGTGCGGTAGGCCTCGGTGGCGCTCTTCCCCAGGTCCGCGCGGAGGGCAGCGGCGAGGTCCGCGCCGTTCTCGGTGAGCATCGCGCGCAGGCGGCGGAGCTGGTCGGTACGCCACTCGACGGGCTTGGTACGGCCGGTGCGGTAAGTGGCGCGCAGACGGGCCACGACGTCGCTGGGCCGCTCGGGGGTGGACTGCTTCACGGGTGCCTCGCTGATGGTGCACGGGCCGGTGGGCCCGAGCCCGGGTCTCGGAGAATCAGATGCAAATACCAACCTTTCAGGTACCCAAGTAATTCCGGCGGCGGCTCGCGGTCTCGGTGACGCCGGTCACGTCGACGCTCGCGTCAGGTCACGATTCCGGTCGCCGGTGCGGACGTGCCCGCGCACCTCTTCCGACCCGCCCCGGGCTTCCCCGACACTGTCCCGTGAGTGCGCGACGGGGGTGGTGCGGGGTGCGACGTACGGCCGGCGCGGTGTGCACGGTGGTGGGGCTCGGCCTGGTGAGCGGATGCAGTCCGGCGGATCTGCCACTCGCCGCGGTATGGCTGAACGGGGCCGGGAAACCCGTCGCGGAGGTACGGCTGTGCGACGGAGACCGTGCCTCGAACGTGTCTCTCAGGAGTTGGGGTGAGCGCGAGTTCGACGACGTCGACCTCGGCCTCGGCGACGACACCGACGACGCCGGCGGCTCCACCGCGACGCCTTCACGCACGGCGGGAGGCGACGTCGAGGACAGCGACTGGACGGCATACGCCCGGGTGCGCGACGGCACGACGTTCCCCCTCTTCTCCCCGCCCCCCTCCTGGCGCGCGGAGGCCACCGGGCCGCAGGTGCTGACGCCCGGCCGCGTGTACGCCCTGTCGTTCACGGGCTCCCGCCAGGGCTGGACCCCCTACGACGGACACGTCTACTTCACCGCGGACGATCTCGCGTCGCTGCGCCCCGGCCAGGTCTGGGCCGACGACCACGCCATGGACCGGGACGCCTTCGACAAGCTGGTCGACGAACACTGCTGAACAGCAGTTGCCGTACGGGGCCGGGAGACGGGAGACCGGGGTAACCGGGATAACCGGGGAGACAGGGGTGACCGGGAGAATGTCCGCATGACCACTCCCCCGCATCCGCTCGTCGCCCGCGCCCGCCGGCTCGCCACGGAACTGCTGCTCCCCGCGGCCGAGCGGGTGGACCAGGAAGGGGTCCCCGCGAGCCACCTCGAGGCGGTGAAACGGTCCGGGCTGCTCGGGGTGGGCGCGCCGGTGGAGTACGGCGGGGCCGCGGCGCCGGCGGCCGTGCTGCGGGAGACCGCCGAGATCCTGGCCGGGGCCTGCTGCTCGACGTGGTTCGTGCAGACGCAGCACCACACACCGGTGCAGACCCTGATGCGCGGCGAACTCCCGGCGCGAGAACGTCTGTTGGGTCCACTGTCGCGCGGGGAACTGCTGTCCGGAGTGGCGTACGCGCATCTGCGGGCGTACCCACGGGTGCCGGTGCGCGTGCGGCGGGAGGGCGACGGCTGGCGGTTCGACGGGACCGTCCCCTGGTACACCGGCTGGGGCCTGAACGACGTGATGCTGCTCGCCGGTACGACCGACGCGGACGAGGTGCTGTTCGCCTTCGTCGACGCACGCGACCAGCCGGGGCTGCGGGCCTCGGCGCCGATGCGGCTCGCCGCCCTCACCGCAGCCCGTACGGTGTCCCTGGAGCTGGACGGGCTGCGGGTGCCCGACGAAGCCGTGGCCCTGCGGACACCGTACGAGCGGTGGGTGCCGGGCGACCGTGCCAAGACGCTGAACACCAGTCCGGCGGTCTTCGGCATCGCGGAGGCGGCGCTGTCCCTCCTGGACGAGGAAACGGCCGCTCCCCTGCGCACCCGCCTCGGCGACGCCCGCCGCCTCGCCTATGCCCTGGCCGACCATCCTGCGGCACACGAACGGGCCGAGGAGCGCCTGGCGGTGCGGGCACAGGCGTACGAACTGCTGCGCGCGGCCACCACGGCGGCGATCGTGGCCGGCGGCGGCCGCACGATGGCCCTGACCAGCCGCGCCCAACGGCTGGCCCGCGAAGGGTTGTTCCTGCTGGTGCAGGGCCAGACGGCGGAGACCCGCAGAGCGCATCTACGGGCACTCGCCGGGATGCCGACCGGTGCCGGCGGCGCGAGCGAGGAGTGAGCCTCCCCGCTGCCCATACGCCTCATCCGCTCATACGCCCCATCTGCCCGCCCGACCGCCAGCCTGCCCCGTGAACGGCGTCCCGCCCAGCTCGCCCAGCTCGCTCAGCTCGCGAACGGCACCCGGGCCGAGGGGGCGTCGGCCGTGTCGCCGGGACGGGTCCACAGCCCCTGGGCCGCGAGCCGGGGCAGCACACCCTCCCCGAACCAGTACGCCTCCTCCAGGTGCGGGTACCCGGAGAGCACGAACTCGTCGATACCCAGGGCGTGATACTCCTTGATCCGGTCGGCGACCTCGTCGTGGCTGCCGACCAGCGCCGTACCGGCGCCGCCGCGCACCAGGCCGATGCCGGCCCACAGGTTGGGGTGGATCTCCAGGCCGTCCCTGCCGCCTCCGTGCAGGGCCAGCATGCGCCGCTGCCCCTCCGACTCGCTGCGCGCCAGGCCCGCCTGGACGGACCGTACGGTCTCCGTGTCGAAGCCGTCGAGCAGCCGGTCGGCCTCGGCCCAGGCCTGCGCCGAGGTGTCCCGGGTGATGACGTGCAGCCGGATGCCGAAGCGCAGGGTCCGGCCGTGCCGCGCGGCCAGTTCCCGGATCCACGCGATCTTCTCCGCGACCTGCGCGGGCGGCTCGCCCCAGGTCAGGTAGACGTCGGCGTACCGCGCGGCGACCTCTCCGGCGACCGGCGAGGAGCCGCCGAAGTAGACCTCGGGCACCGGATCGGGCAGCCGGCTGAGCCTCGCGTCCTCGACCCGGAGGTGTTCCCCGTGCAGATCGACACTCTTGCCCTCCCACAACTCCCTTACGATCCGCAGGAATTCACCGGTACGACGGTACCGGTCGTCCTTGTCGAGGAAGTCCCCGTACGCCCGCTGCTCATGGCTCTCGCCGCCGGTGACCACGTTCAGCAGGAGCCGGCCGCCGGTCTGCCGCTGGAAGGTGGACGCCATCTGCGCGGCGAGCGTCGGCGAGACGAAGCCGGGCCGGAAGGCGACCAGGAACTTCAGCCGTTCGGAGTTCTGGCTGACCATCGCCGTGGTCAGCCACGCGTCCTCGCACCAGGCCCCCGTCGGGGTGAGCGCGCCCACGAACCCCAGGCTCTCGGCGGCACGGGCGATCTGGCTCAGGTAGGCGACCGTCGGCGGCCGGTCCCGGCCGGAGACCGTGGCCGGACTGCCGTGGCCACCGCCGACGACGTCCCGGCTGTCGCCGTTGGTGGGCAGGAACCAGTGGAAGGCGAGGGACATGCGAGTCTCCGTTCTGTACGTGCGGCTGCGCCTGCGGCTGTACGTGCGGGGCGCACATACGGGCTGTGGCGTACGGCTCTGCGTGCGCGGGCTGTGTGCGTGGGGACAGGGACTGCGACGGCGTCCGTGCTCAGCTCGCCACCGCGAGCACCGGGGTACGGCCCAGCGCGGCCGAGAACCGGTCCACCACGTGTCCCAGGGCCTCGGCGGCGGCCGGGGCGACGGTGAGGGAGCCGTCCTCCCGGACGGCCATGTCCGTGTCGAGGGTGAACCAGCCCTGGACTATGTGGTCGGCGCCCATGGAGTTCAGCACCGGGCGCAGCGCGTAGTCGATGGCGAGGACATGTGCGGTGGAGCCACCGGTGGCGAGCGGCAGGACCGTCTTGCCGGTGAGCGCGTACTGCGGCAGCAGGTCGAGCAGCGCCTTGAGGACTCCGGAGTACGACGCCTTGTAGACGGGAGTGCCGACCACCACGCCGTCGGCCCGGGCGAACAGCTCGGCCGCCGCCACGATGGCCGGGTGCCGGAAGTCCGCGCCGAGGAGGGCCTCCGCGGGGATCGTACGGACGTCGAGCGGGATCACCTCGTGCCCTTGGGCGATCAGCCGCTTGTCCAGATGGCGCAGCAGGCGATGGGTGCGGGAGGAAGCGGAAGGACTGCCGGAGACGGAGAGGACGGTGGCCATGGATGCCTCTTTCTGGAGCGGTGCGTCAGCGCGGGAAGGGCCGCCGTCCGCCGGGCCGCGTCGCGGTCGCCCCTCGCGACACGCGGAACACACGGATGCCGCGGGCATTCGGGCATCCGGGCACCCCTGGCGCGGAATGCGCGGTCATGCTCCGAGCACGTCGATTTCCGTCCGTGTGACGGACGGGGCGGAATCACGGAGTGCCGGGAAGAAAGCCGGGCGGAGGCCCGGCGGCGGCGGATCGGAGGTGAGTCGGACGATCAGGCCGCGGCGCGACAACAGGCGCTGGAGACGCGAGCGAGGTCGACATGGCGTCGCCGCGTGAGGTCCAGTCGCATGGTCATGTCGGCGATCGTGGCAGCCCGCGGCGAGGACCGTCAAGGAAATCCTGAGAGGTCTCGTATCGCGGACCACGGCATTTCACGCGAGCGTGGAAAGGGGGCGGCACAGAGAAACACGCGCGGCACGGCAGATCGGGCGTGACCCAGCAGGACCCCCGCGGCACAGCGGGAACACGCGCGGCACAGCCGGACACGCGTTCCACCGGAAGGAGGACACGCATCCGCGACACGTGCCGTACGGGAAGTGATCACAGGGGGATCACCGACGCGGAGGTACCGGGAGCGATGAACGACCAGGACTCGACGCCACTGCGCTGTCTGGTGACGGGCGCCACGGGCTACATCGGCGGACGGCTCGTGCCCGAGCTGCTGGCCGCCGGGCACCAGGTGCGCTGTCTGGCCCGCACTCCGCGCAAACTGCGCGACCATCCCTGGGCGGGCGAGGCGGAGGTGGTGGAGGGCGACGTCACCGACGCCGACTCGGTCGCCGACGCGCTGCGGGACATCGACGTGGCGTACTACCTGGTGCACGCACTCGGCACCGGGAGCGACTTCGAGGAGACCGACCGGCGCGCGGCCCGCATCTTCGGCGAGCAGGCGAAGGCGGCCGGTGTCCGCCGCATCGTGTACCTCGGCGGGCTGACCCCGGAAGGCGTACCCGAGGAGGATCTGTCCCCGCACCTGAGGTCACGGGCGGAGGTGGGCCGCATCCTGCTGGAGAGCGGCGTACCGACCTCCGCGCTGCGGGCCGCCGTGATCATCGGCTCCGGCTCGGCCTCCTTCGAGATGCTGCGCTACCTCACCGAGCGGCTGCCCGTGATGCTGACCCCGACCTGGGTGCGCACCCGTCTTCAGCCCATCGGCGTCAAGGACGTCCTGCGGATTCTGGTCGGCTGCGCGCGGCTGCCCGAGGACGTGAACCGCACCTTCGACATCGGCGGCCCGGACATCCTGACGTACCGGGAGATGATGATCCGGTACGCGCGCGTGGCCCACCTGCCTCCGCGCGTCATCCTGCCCGTGCCGGTCCTCACACCGTGGCTCTCCAGCCACTGGGTGGGGCTGGTCACCCCGGTCCCCGCCGCCATCGCCCGGCCGCTCACCGAGTCGCTGCGCTACGAGGTCGTCTGCCGCGAGCACGACATCAGGCGGTACGTGCCGGAACCCCCGGGGTATCCGCTCACCTTCGACCAGGCGCTGAAGCTGGCGCTGCGCCGGATCCGGGAAGCGAAGGTGATCACCCGCTGGACGTCCGCCGCGAGCCCGGGCGCGCCCAGCGACCCGCTGCCGACCGACCCCGACTGGGCCGGCGGCAGTCTGTACACGGACAGCCGTCAGTCGCTGGTGTCGGCTCCGGTGAGCACCTTGTGGCGGGTGATCGAGGGGGTGGGCGGCGACAACGGCTGGTACTCCTTCCCGCTCGCCTGGAGTGTCAGGGGCTGGCTGGACCGGCTGGTGGGCGGGGTGGGGCTGCGCCGGGGGCGGCGGGACGCGCACCGGCTCCGGGTGGGCGACTCCCTGGACTTCTGGCGGGTGGAGGAGATCGAACCGGGGCATCTGCTGCGGCTGCGCGCCGAGATGCGGCTGCCCGGCCTCGCCTGGCTGGAGATGTACGCGGAGCCGGACGGCGACGGCCGCAGCCGGTACCGCCAGCGCGCCCTGTTCCATCCGCACGGGCTGCTGGGGCAGATCTACTGGTGGGCCGTCTCCCCCTTCCACGCCGTCGTGTTCGGCGGGATGGCCCGCAACATCGCCCTCGCGGCGGCGCGGCAGGCCGACGAGGACGGCGGCGGCACCCCCGTCGGCTGACCAGCGCATCCGTCCGGCGCGCCGGGACAGAACGCTCTGCGTAGCCACCGTCTCGCCTGGAGCCGCACGATGAACACCTCGGTCGTCCTGTTCACCGCCGATCTGCGCCTGCACGACCATCCACCGCTGCGGGCCGCGCTGGACGAGGCACGCGAGGTCGTGCCCCTCTTCGTGCGCGACCGCGGGGTGACGGACGCGGGGTTCGCCGCGCCCAACCGGCTGGCGTTCCTCGCCGACTGCCTGCGCGACCTGGACGCCGGGCTGCGCGAGCGCGGCGGCCGGCTGGTCCTGCGCTCCGGCGACGTGGTCGACGAGGTGTGCAAGGTGGTCGCCGAGGCCGACGCCGACGAGGTGCACATGGCCGCCGACGTCAGCGCGTACGCCCATCTGCGCGAGCGGCGGCTGCGCCGCGCCCTGGAGGCGGACGGGCGGCGGCTGCACGTCCACGAGACGGTGACCGGCGTGATCCCGCCCGGCACGGTGACCCCGGCGTCCTCGGACCACTTCGCCGTGTTCACGCCGTACTTCCGGCAGTGGTCGCTGCGGCAGCCGCGGGATCCGCTCGGCGCGCCCCGCTCGATCCGGGTCCCGGAGGGCGTCGGGTCCGAGGAACTGCCGTCCCGGTCCGCGCTGTCCGGCGTCTCGCCGGGGCTGGCCGCGGGCGGCGAGGCGGAGGGCCGTAAGCGGCTCACCGCGTGGCTGCGCTCCGGGATCGCCGCGTACGAGGAGAGGCACGACGACATGGCGGGCGACGCGACCTCGCGGCTGTCGCCGCACCTGCACTTCGGCACGCTCTCCCCCGTGGAGCTCGTCCACCGCGCGCGCAGGGCGGGCGGTCCGGGCGCCGAGGCGTTCGTGCGGCAGGTCGCCTGGCGCGAGTTCCACCGCCAGGTGCTGGCGGCACGCCCGGCCACGGCCGGCGACGACTACCGCACCAAGCACGACCGCTGGCGGTCCGGGCGTGCGGCCCAGGAGGACGTCGAGGCGTGGCGGGAGGGCCGTACCGGCTATCCGATCGTCGACGCGGCGATGCGCCAACTCCTGCACGAGGGCTGGATGCACAACCGCGGACGCCTGCTGGCGGCGAGCTTCCTGACCAAGACGCTGTACGTCGACTGGCGGGTGGGGGCCCGCCACTTCCTGGAGCTGCTGGTGGACGGGGACGTCGCCAACAACCAGCTGAACTGGCAGTGGATGGCCGGAACGGGCACGGACAGCCGCCCCAACCGGGTCCTCAACCCCGTCGCCCAGGCCAAACGGTACGACCCGGACGGCGCGTATGTCCGGCGCTGGGTACCCGAGTTGACGGACATCCCGGATTCCGCGATTCACGAGCCGTGGAGACTCCAGGGGTTCGACCGGGCGCGGGTCGGCGACTACCCCGACCCGATCGTCGAACTCGCCGACGGCCTGGCCCGCTTCAGGCAGGCCCGGGAACGAGACTGACACCGGCCCCCGAGGGACGCGGCCGAGGCGGACTCCGGCGGCCCGCCTTCCCGGCACCCGCCTGGCCGCCTGCCCGGCACCCGGCGAGAACGAGTCACCGCGCGGCGCAGGCGGCGGTGGGCGCGGGCTGCCGGGCGATGGTCAGTGCGGTTCGGCCCGGGGGGCCGTTCCGTACACCGCGACGAGTGTGTCGAGCGCGTCGGCCAGGGCGGTGGGGCGCACCATGCCGCGCGAGAACCGGCCGGCCCAGCCTGGGCCGCCGAGCACCACCAGTGGCTGCGCGCGGGCTCCTCGCACTCCCCACTCGGTGGCCGCGACGTACTGGGCCAGCGGAATGCTCGCGGTGGAGCGTGCCTGCGCCCACAGCACGACGGCGGCCGGGCCCAGTCGCCGTACCGCCACGAGGAGCGCCTCCGCCGGAACGGCCGCCCCGAACATCCTTGTGGGGATGCCGTGTTCACTCAGCGCGGCGTTGAGCGCCTCCAGCGGCAGGGTGTGCTGTTCACCGGGGACACAGGCGAGGATGACGGGCCCCGCGGCGGCCGGCGGCCCGTGCCACGCGGGGTGGCGGGTGTACCGGCGCAGCGTCGTGGAGACGTGCCAGGACAGCAGGTGCTCGACCTCGACGTAACGGTCGCCCGACGAGGCCCACTTGCGGCCCACGGCGTGCAGGGTCGGAACCATGATGTCCTGCCACGCGACCTGGACGCCGTACTCGGTCACGGCGGTGTCCAGTTGGTCCTGCACGGCGGCGGCGTCCAGCCGGACGGCCGCGCGGGCCAGGCCGCGGCACTCCTGACGGACGTCACCCAGGGGCAGTCCGCCGGCGGCACGGGAGGGCGCGGCCGCCTGCTCGGGCCGAGGTGCCGGTGCGGCGGCGGGCACGGACGGCGCCGACGGGACGGTGGCGTCCTCGGGCGGCGTCCCCGGCGCGCCGGCGTCGTCCGGGACACCGGGGCGCGCGTGGTCCTTCGCGGCGCGGGCCGCTTCGGCGGGTGGCACACCGGACGAGGTGAGCCGGCACATCGTCTCCAGCATCGCCACGTCCCTGGGTGTCCAGCGCCGGTGCCGCCCGTCGGCGCGCTCGGCGGGACCGATGCCGTAGCGGCGGTCCCAGGACCGCAGGGTGGTGGGTGAGACGCCGAGCCTGCGGGCGAGGGCGCCGGTGGTCAGCCCGGCGTCCGCGGACGGGGAGTCCTGCGCGGGGCGCTCCGGGTCCGGTCCGGTCGAGACCGGGTCGTCGTCCATACGTCGAGCATACGACGCAGAATCGATGCGAGTTGTGGGCGCCGTGCGTCGGTTCGCACGATGGCTGGACCGTCACACACGAGGAGCCGAAGTCATGGCCCCGAATCGGACCGCCTCCGCCACGAGCGCCACCACCGGAACCCCCGTCCCGGCGCCCGCGTCCGCGCCCGCGCCCGCACCCGGCGCGGCGGCCGCGGCGCCTCCGTGCACCCCGGCCGAGGCGGCGTGCGGGGACGAGGAGATCGCGCGTGGCCTGGTGGCGGGTGACGAGGCCTGCCTGGCCGCCGCCTACCGCCGCTGGTCCGCGCTGGTGTACGCGCTGGCCCGCCGCTCGCTGGGCGACGCCGGAGAGGCGGAGGACGTCACTCAGCAGGTGTTCCTGGGCGTGTGGCGCGGCCGGCGGGGCTACCGGCCGGAGCGCGGTCCGCTGGGCGGCTGGATCGTCGGCATCGCCCGCCGCAAGATCTTCGACGCCCTGTCGGCGCGTACTCGGCGCGGTGAGCTGGTGGCGGCGGCCGGCTCGGCCCTCGCGCACGCGGCCGCCACCGACGCCGCGGAGACGGGCCCCGAGGCGGTGCTCGACCGGATCCTCGTCCAGCGCGCGCTGGAACGCCTTCCCGAAACCCAGCGGCAGGTGCTCTACCTGGCCTTCTACGAGGACCTCACCCAGACGCAGATCGCCGCCCGCACGGGCTGGCCGCTGGGCACGGTGAAGAGCCACGCGCGGCGGGGGCTCCACCAGCTCCGGCGCAGCCTCGAATAGGCGGCGCTCGCCGGCTCCCCCGCCTGAAGCAGTGGCACCCGCCTCCGAGGCGATGGCCGGACTCACGTTCGACGCACAAACGATGCATCGCTCGCGAAGGGGCGTTCGGGCACATCCTGACACCACCTCGACCCCGTCCCCGCGATGCCCCGACCGCGTCGGTACGGCCACCACGTGGGCGCAAATCGGATTATGCTACCTATAAAGAATTAATAAGTGCAAAATGGTGAGTGCGCGGCGCTCGCCGCGTACCGCGCAGGACGCGGTCAGCCTTGCGAGTCACGAAGGAGACGAAGATGGCCAACGTCTCGCACAGAGGTGACATGGCGACTCACCCCGACATCTCCGAAATGCGGGACCGCTACGCCCGCATGCTCGGCGGCCGTGAGTGGCGCTCATGGACGGGCCGGTGTTCCTGCTCGGCCTGTACTGCGCCGCCTCTCCGTGGATCGTGCACTACACGGCGAGCCAGCCCGCACTCATGGTCCACAACCTGATCATGGGCATCGCGATAGGACTGCTGGCCCTCGGATTCACCACGGCCCCCGCGCGGATGTACGGCCTCAGCTGGGCCATGTGCGCCATGGGCGTCTGGATGATCATCGCTCCGTGGATCGTGGGCCGCGGCCCCGACGCCGGCGTGATCGCCAACAACGCCGTCATCGGTGGACTGGCCGTCATCCTCGGGTTGCTGTGCACCTGGACGGCGGCCAAGAGCGTCCCCAGGCGTTAGCGCGCACGGGCCGAAGGCCCACCGGACCACGAAGTCGAGACACGAGGGAAGGAGGACCGCCTGAAGACAGTGAAGTCCACGAAAAGAACGCGAGGCCGGTCCACCCGGGTGGACCGGCCTCCCCCGCGCCCGCGGCCGAGTTCAGCGTGCGGGCATCTCCCACGGCGCCTGCGGCAGGGTGCTGCCGGTCTCCAGGAGCGACTTCAGGTTGGACAGCACCGCCGGCCAGCCGGACGCGATACCGGCACGCTCGCCCTCGTCGTTGAGGTCCTCGTGGGTGACGGTGAGCCGGACGATGCCCTCGTGCGGCTGGAGGTCGAAGGTGACCCGGGAGTGCCGCTCCTCCCGCTCCTCCTCGTCCGGCGCGGCCCACGTGACGACCAGCCGGGTCGGCCGGTCGCTCTCGACCACCCGGCCGACCACGTCGGCGACGCCGGAACCGTCGGCGCGGACGTGCTCCCAGCGGGAGCCCGCCTTCCAGTCGGAGACGTTGTGATGCCCCCAGTAGGCGGCGGTCAGGTCGGCTTCGGTGAGCGCCTCCCAGACCTTCTCGGGCGTACTCGCGATGTAGGTGACGTAGACGAAATCCGGCTTGTCGTTCATGGCTTCCTCGGCTTGTCGCTTCACGGCGGCCAGCGCGCTCAGGCGCGGGCGCTCGAACTTGTCGATCCACCGCTCCTGGATCTCATGGAGCGGCACGGGATTGAGGTAGTGCAGCTTCTCCCGTCCCCGCCGCACGGTGGTGACCAGGCCGGCGTCCTCCAGGACGCCCAGGTGCTGGGTGACCGACTGACGCTTCATGTCGATCCGCGCGCACAGTTCGCCGAGCGTCTGGCCGTTGTCCTCGCGCAGCCGGTCGAGAAGCCGCCTGCGCGTCTCGTCCGCCAGCGCCTTGAAGACCTTGTCCATCCTGGCCTCGCCCTCCGATCGCACACCTCAAGTTATGCAGGCAATCACCTGCATGTCAATCGGACCGGCCTCCACCGGCTCCCCCGGCGCGCCACCCGCTCACCGCGGCACCACGAACGAGATCCACACGTCCGGGGGCAGCTCCGGGCGGCCGGGCACCGGCCGGACCGCCTGCTCCCAGGCGTCACCGGCGACCTCGCGGGCGACGCGGTGCCAGAAGCTCACCGCCGGCGCGTTGTCGTGCTGGAAGGCGATCTCCCACCGGCCCGGGTGCCGGGCGAGGATCTCGCGCACGGCGCGCAGCCCCACGCCCGCGCGGCGCGCTCCGCGCACCACGAAGAAGCTGTTGAGCACCCGGGTGGGGGCGGTCGGGCCGCGGACGAAGGCGAAGCCGACCGGGTGCTCGCCGCACGTCATCAGATACGGCACCCAACCGGCCTCCGCGAAGGCCGAGTCGAGCCTTTCGCTGCGGAACTCGGCGCCGGGGCCGGGCAGTACACCCCGGAATCCGGAGAGGTCGTGGCGGAACAACAGCCACAACCGCTCGACGGTGGGGCGGTCCTCGGCGGTCGCGGGGCGGACGGACAGGTCGGAGAGCAGGGTTTCAGGCATGAAAAAAGCCTCCCCGGTGGGCGTGCGAGCCGACCGGGAAGGCTTGAGGAATGCGTCAACCTTAGCGCATCGCGGGATGATTGGGGTTGATGTTCAGCTCGCCGCGGGCTCCGCGGCCGGGTCGGTGTCCGGGTCGGCGTCCATGCCGGTCGCGAACTCCTCGCTGATCTCCTTCTCCCCGAACGGCCACACCCGCTCCCGCCGCGCCCAGACCAGGAAGGCCACGCAGCCGAGGGCGAGCCAGGCCAGCGACCACTCGATGGGATGGCGGCCCGGGGAGTTGCGGTCGGCGTATCCGTAGATCACGCACCAGCCGGTGAAGGCGATGACGCTGGGCACCGGGTACAGCCACATGCGGTACGGGCGGCGCAGCAACGGCCTCCGCTTGCGAAGGACCGTCAGCGCGACGATCTGGGCGAGCGCCTGCACGATCACCATCACGGTCGTGAGCAGCTGGATGAGGGTCGCGAGGTCGGTGTGCCGGCCGATCAGGAAGCCGATCGCGGTGATCACGCCCATCGTCGCGAGGCCCAGCACGGGGAAGCGGTGCCGGGGGTGCAGCTTCTCGTACGGGCGGAAGAAGACCCGGTCGCGGGCGGCGTCGTAGGGCACCCGGGAGCCACCCAGCAGGCCCGTGAAGACGGACGCGAACGCGGTGATCAGGATCAGCACGGTCACGGTGTCCGCGGCGCCCTTGCCCCAGGTCCTCTCCAGCACGGCGGAGGCCACGGAGGTGGAGGCGATGTCGTGCGGGTCGGTCATCCGGTGCCAGTCGACGACGCCGAGGGTACCGATCTGGAGCAGCAGGTAGATGGCCATGATGCCGAGGATCGAGAAGAAGATGGAACGCGGCAGGGTGCGGCCGGGGTCCTTGATCTCGGCGCCCATGTAGGCGGTGGTGTTGTAGCCGAGGTAGTCGTAGATGCCGATGGTCAGGCCCGCGGCGAAGCCCAGCCAGAAGTGGTCGCTCGTCAGGTCGAAGGCGTGGGCGGGGTAGGTGAAGGCCAGATGCGGGCTGAAGTCGCTCGCGGCGGCGGCGATGACGAGCAGGACCGAGGCGATCATCACGGTCCACATCACGGCGGTGATGCGGGCGATGTGTTCGATGCCGCGCCAGAGCAGGATCACCACGAGGGCGATGACGCCGAGGCCGACGAGATCGCCGGAGGTCTGTCCCAGGCCCGGTGCCAGGTAGCCCAGGTACTGGACGAAGCCGACCACGCCGGTGGACATGATCAGCGGGATGAAGAGCATCGCCGTCCACACGAACAGGAACGGCATCAGGCGGCCGGTGCGGTACTGGAAGGCCTGGCGGAGATAGACGTAACTGCCGCCCGAGCCGGGCAGTGCGGCGCCCAGTTCGGCCCAGACCAGGCCGTCGCACAGGGCCAGTACGGCGCCCGCGACGAAGCCGATGACCGCCTGGGGGCCGCCGAACGCGGCGACCATCAGCGGGATCGTCACGAACGGGCCGATGCCGCACATCTGGCTCATGTTGATGGCCGTGGCCTGGAACAGGCCGACACGGCGGACGAAACCACCGGTGGGTGGCGGGCTACCGGACATGGGGACTCCTGACGCGACGGGCGCACGGACCGCGTGCGTGACGGTGACTCGCCCGGCCGGGCTGACTGGCCGATAAAGTTAAGGAGCCTTACTAGAGGCGTCAAGTATCCGTCAGAAATACGTGAGAATGGTGCGATGCCCGCCGGTGAGGTCATAGAGCCGCAGGAACAGCCCTGGAGCCGCCGGCGCCTGCGCAGCACCAACGAGCGGCTGCTCCTGGACCGGCTGCGCGCCCTCGGTGCCGCCTCCCGCGCCCAACTGGCCCGCGAGACGGGCCTGTCGAAGCCGACGGTGTCCAGTGCGCTGGCGTCGCTGGCGGCGGCCGGCCTGGTCCACGAGGTCGGCACCCATGCCCCCGAGCGGGGCCGGACCGCCGTGCTGTACGCCCCGGACCCGGCCGCCGGGTACGTGCTCGGCGTGGACGTCGGCCGCGGCTGGCTGCGGGTGGCGGTGGCCGGCCTGGACGGAACGGTGGCCGCCCGCGCCGACGTACGCAACCGCGCCCGCACCTCCGCCGCCCTGGCCGACCTGGTCGTGGGCACCGCCCGCCGGGTCGTCGGTGATTCGGGGGTGGACCCGGCGGAGGTGGTGCACGGCGTCGTCGGCACGCCCGGCGTCTACGACGAGGAGCGGCGCCGGGTGCGCTACGCGATGCATCTGCCGGGCTGGGGCCGCGCGGGCCTCTTCGACCGGATGCGCGAGGAGCTGGGCGTGCCGCTGGAGGTGCACAACGACGCCAACCTGGCGGCGCTGGGCGAGTACACGTACGGCGTCGGCGCGGGCAGCCGGCTCTTCGCCTACATCATGATCGGCACCGGTCTGGGCATGGGCGTGGTCAGCGAGGGGCGGCTGTTCACGGGGGCGCACGGGCTCGCCGGGGAGATCGGGTTCCTGCCCTGGCCGGACCGGCGGGCGGGGCAGGAGGAGCCCGGGCGCCACCGGCCGGAGCGGCTGGAGGACGCGGTGTCGGGGGTGGCCGTCGTGGAGGCCGCACGGCACTTCGGGATGAGCGGGCAGCTGACCGCGAAGGCGGTCTTCGACGCGGCCCGGCGGGGCGACGCGGCCGCGGTGCGGGCGGTGGAACTGGAGGGCGAGCGGATCGCGCACACGGTGGCGGCGGCCGCCGCCGTGCTGGACCCGGACCTCGTGGTGCTCGGCGGCGGCGTCGGCCACAGCGTCGACCTGCTGCTCGGTCCGGTCCGCGCGCACCTGCGCGCGCTCACCCCGCTGCGGCCCGCGATCGCCCCGAGCCGGCTCGGTGAGGACGCCGTACTCCTCGGCGCGGTGGCCACGGCGCTCGGCACGGCCCGGGATCTCGTCTTCGCGCGCCGGACGGGCGACGGCTGACCTGTTCGCAGCCACCGCCAAGGCCCCGGGCGGCCGGGGTCGTTGACACACCTCCTGCGCCGCCCTACGTTGGCGCGGGTTAGTAAAGTTTCCTAACTTTACGAGCCTGGAGCTCAACGTGTCCCCTCGCCCCGCACCCGGCCACCGGCTCGCCGCGGCCACCGCACTCGTCGGCCTGATCGGCACGCTCACGACCACCGCCTGGG
Source organism: Streptomyces sp. NBC_00820 (assembly GCF_036347055.1). Taxonomy (NCBI): domain Bacteria; kingdom Bacillati; phylum Actinomycetota; class Actinomycetes; order Kitasatosporales; family Streptomycetaceae; genus Streptomyces; species Streptomyces sp. NBC_00820. Next base: position 668,979 of record NZ_CP108882.1, read on the forward strand.
CCGACCCCCGGGACCGGGGAACACACCGGGACCCCGCGCCGCATGGGCACGCCATGGCGACCGCGACCCGTACGCCGGCCCACGCGCCTTCTCCCGCCGGCCCGGCCCGGGCCCGGTCGCACAGCGGCGTGACCCGCGTCCCCTCGTCCGCCGGATCCGCCACGCCGCTGTCCGGGTACACGATCCAGTCCACGGCGAAGGTGAGCGACTCGGCGGCGGCCGTCTCCTCCCCCGGCTACCCGGCGAAGGGCTGGTACCCGGCGGGCCCGCGCTCCACGGTCCTCGCGGCGCTGCTGGCCGACGGTGTGTATCCCGATCCCTTCCACTCGACCGACCAGCAGCGCATCCCGCGGGCCGACTTCCAGGTCCCCTGGTGGTACCGCTCCGACTTCACCGTCGAGGACACCGGCCGGCGCACCCATCTCGACTTCAGCGGGGTGATCTCGGCGGCCGACGTGTACGTCAACGGCCACCAGGTCGCGAAGTCCGCGGAGGTGACGGGCGTCTACCCCCGCCACGAGATCGACATCACCTCGCTGATGAAGGCAGGCACGAACACGGTCGCCTTCCGGGTCCAGCCCAACGAGCCGACCAGGAACCTCAGCATGAGCTGGCTCGACTGGCTCCAGCCGCCGCCGGACCGGAACATGGGCCTGGTCCGCGACGTCCTGGTCCGGCGCGACGGGCCGGTGGCGCTGCGCGACACGCACGTGGTGACCAGGCTCGCCGTGCCGTCGCTGGCCACGGCCGAGCTGACCGTCAGGGCCCAGGTCCGCAACGACAGCGCCGCGGCGGTCACGGCCGAGGTGTCCGGCGGCGTCGCCGGCACCCGCTTCACCAGGTCCGTGCCGCTCGCCGCGCACGAGTCGAAAACCGTCACCTTCTCCCCCGCCGACACCCCCGGCCTGCGGCTGGCCTCGCCGAAGGTGTGGTGGCCGGCCGGCATGGGCAGCCAGCCCCTGTACGCCCTGGACCTCTCCGTCTCCGTCGCCGGCGCCCTGTCGGACACCGCCCGCGAGACGTTCGGCATCCGCGACGTCCAGGCGCCGCTGAACTCCGACGGCGCCCGCACCTACCTGATCAACGGACGCAGGCTGCTGATCAAGGGCGGCGGCTGGTCCCCGGACGAGTTCCTGCGCTGGGACCCGGTCTACGCGGAGGACCGGCTCGAGTACGCCGTGGACCTCGGGCTGAACACCATCCGTCTGGAGGGCCACCTCGAACCGGACGAGTTCTTCGACCTCGCGGACCGCCACGGCGTGCTCACACTGCCGGGCTGGGAGTGCTGCGACAAGTGGGAGGGGCAGGTCAACGGCAGTGAGGCCGGGGAGAAGTGGACCGCCGCCGACTATCCGGTGGCGAAGGCCTCCATGGCCGCCGAGGCCGCCCGGCTGCGCGACCACCCGAGCGTGATCTCCTTCCTGATCGGCAGCGACTTCGCGCCCGACGCGACGATCGAGAAGAACTACCTGGACGCGCTGCGGGCCGCCGACTGGACGCTCCCCGTCATCCCGGCGGCCTCCGACAAGTCCGCACCCCAGCTGGGAAGTTCGGGGATGAAGATGACAGGGCCCTACGACTGGGTACCGCCGGGCTACTGGTACGCCAAGCGCGAGGGCGGCGCCACCGGCTTCAACTCCGAGACCAGCGCGGGCCCCGACATCCCCACGCTCGACACCCTGCGCCGGATGCTGACGCCCGCCGAACTCGAGACCCTCTGGAAGAACCCCGACGCCCAGCAGTACCACCGCTCACCGTCGCCCACGTTCAACACCCTGAAGCTCTACGACGCCGCCCTCACGGGCCGTTACGGTGCCCCGACGAGCCTGGCCGACTACGTCCGCAAGGCGCAGCTCGCCCAGTACGAGAACGTCCGCGCCCAGTACGAGGCCTACGCGCGCAACGCGACGGACGCCGTCAAGCCGTCCACCGGGGTCGTCTACTGGATGTTCAACAGCGGCTGGACGTCCCTGCACTGGCAACTGCTGGACCGCTATCTCGACCAGGGCGGCGCCTACTTCGGCGCCAAGAAGGCGAACGAGCCGCTGCACGTGCAGTACTCCTACGACGACCGCTCGGTCGCCGTCGTGAACAACCAGAACGGCTCGGCCGCCGGACTCGCCGCGCGGGCCACGCTGTTCAACCCCGACGGCACGCAGAAGTACGACAGGACCGTCACCGGTGTCGGCGTCGACGGCGGCGGCGCCCACGCCACGGCGCTGACGCTGCCGTCCTCGGTGAGCGGGCTGTCGTCCACGTACCTGCTGCGGCTGGTCCTCACCGACGCGGGCGGCAAGGAGGTGAGCCGTAACGTGTACTGGCTCTCCTCCAAGGCCGACACGCTCGACTGGGCGCACACCGACTGGTACTACACCCCGACGACGAGTTACGCCGACCTTAAGGGGCTCACCTCGATGGCGAAGGCGCCGGTGACGGCGACGGCGTCGACTACGGACTCCGGCGCCATGTCGACCACGACCGTGACCGTGCGCAACACCGGCAGCGGCACGACGCCGTCGCTGTTCACGGACGTCCACCTGGTCGACGCGCAGAACAGACCGGTGCTGCCGGTGCGGTGGTCGGACAACGAGGTCGGCCTGTGGCCGGGTGAGTCGACGACGCTGACCGCGACCTACCGCACGTCGGATCTGCGCGGCTCGGCACCGCGCGTGCGGGTCTCCGGCTGGAACACGCCGGAGCAGACCGTCCCCGCGGGATGACCGTGTGGGGCCCGGCGCCCGTGGGCCGGGCCCCATGCGGTCAGCTGACGTTGAGCGCCGTGTCGTCGACGACGAACGACGTCTGGAGAGTGGAGCCCTCGGTGCCGGTGAACTTGATCGTGACGGTCTGCCCGGCGTAGCCGCCGAGATTGAAGCTGCGCTGGGTGTAACCGCTCGCCGCGTTCAGGTTCGAGTACGTGGCGAGCGTCGACAGCACCGTTCCGCCGCTGTTGAGGACCTGCGCCTTCACGGTGTCGTAGGCCGTGGACGTGGTGGTCTCGGCGGTGTCGATGTGGAGGTAGAAGCTCAGGGTGGCGTTGGCGCAGCCGGCCGGGATGGTGACCGTCTGGGCGAGCGTGTCGGTGTGGGCCGATCCGTAGCCGCTCAGCCAGGCCTTGTAGGAGCCCGTGCGGGCGGCCTCCGCGGTGTCGTTGGTGATGACACCGCTGGACGCGGTCCAGGAGGTGGCCCCCGACTCGAAGCCGGGGTTGGCCAGCAGCTGGGCGGCGGTGCAGGTGCCCCCGCCGCCTCCGCCCGTGGTGCCCGAACCGGCCAGCCAGGCGGTCGCGTTGAGGGCGAGGGCCGCATTGGTGGCGCCGGTGTCGTTCCAGCCGTCGTACAGGGTGTTGCCGGACTGGCCCGTGCCGTCGTCGACCGGCGAGCTGTCGCCCCAGAAGGCGACGCGGCCACTGCCGAAGGCGGAGGTGAGGAAGAAGGCGCCGGTGTTCCCCGAGGAACCGGTGCGGTAGACCAGGCCCTTGACGGCGGGGTTGTCCGCGGGCTTGAGGGTGGCCGTCGTCCCGCTGGCGATCAGGCTCTTGGTGACGGTGCCGAAGGAGCCGTGCAGCACCGGGTCGGTGCCGTCGCTGATCGCCGAGGGGTAGTCGGACTGGATGTTCTGCGTGTCGATGGCGAAGCCGAACGGGTCGGTGGAGTCGACGCTGTTGTTCGTCATCAGGTCGTTGAGGATCTCGACCGCGTCCGCACCGTCGTTGTTGCGGTCGGAGCCGGTGTGGTCGGAGATCATGAACAGGCCGCCGCCGTTCTTCACGAAGTTCATGATCGCCGTCTTCTCGGCGGCCGTGAACAGCGTGTTGGGCTCGGGCAGGACCAGCGTGTCGAACTGCGACAGGTCGGTGGCGGAGGCGCCGCCGTAGCTGAGGGCCCCGCCCGAGGGCAGCGTCTTCAGGCTGTAGCCGCCCGCCTTCTGCAGCGCCACGCCCCAGGAGGACAGGGCGCCGGTCCAGTCGGTCTCGGCGGACGGGGTCGAGTCCTGGCCGAGCGGGTCGGGCTGGCTGGTGGAGATGATCCAGTCGGCGTTGCCCGCCGTCTCGGCGTGGGCGTTGTCGAACAGGATCCGGTGCGTGGTGGCCGCCTGGGCGGGCGCCGCGCCGGCACCGACCTGCAGGGCGGCGGACGTGGCGAGCAGGCCGAGTCCGGCCAGGGCGGTGGTGAAGCGGTGGCGGGATCTCCTGGATCCGAGCATCCGGCGAACCTCCATGGAGGGTGGGGAGAGGCAGTGGGGGCGCCAAGTCTGCGCGCGTAGAGCCTGGTTGAGCGTTCTACACGCGTCAATTGATTGAAAGGTACATGGCGTGACGCGGCGGTGAACAGAAAGCCGGGTCAACAACCGGTATGGACTGACTCCGCTTACAGCGGGCACATGCCAGTAAAGCGGGGGACGGGACCTGGAGGGGTGGAGATGGAGATCTCAGGCATCATCAGTGCCGTTGTCATCGGTCTGGTCGTCGGTGTGCTGGGCCGCCTCGTCGTACCCGGACGGCAGCACATCGGCATGCTGCTGACCATCGTCGTCGGTATCGTGGCGGCGCTGGTGGGTTCGGCGGTCGCCGCCGCGTTCGGGGTCGCCGACACCAACGGGCCCGACTGGATCGAGTGGTTCATCCAGATCGCGCTCGCGGCGCTCGGCATAGCCGCCCTGGACCGGTCCAGGGGCCGCCGCTGACGCCGTCAGACTCCGTACAGATACGGCGTCGTGGTGCTCAGCGCGTGGAATCCCAGGCGCTCCAGGATGGGCCGGCTCATGGCCGAGGCGTCCACCTGGAGACAGCGGTAGCCGTGGGCAGCGGCGACGCGGGCGCGATGGGCGACCAGGGCACGGTAGACGCCCCGGCCGCGCCAGGCCGCGACCGTGCCGCCGCCCCACAGGCCGGCGAACGGGGTTCCGGACACCAGTTCCATCCGAGCCGAGCCGACCGGTTCGGCGCCGGCCAGCGCGAGCACGGCGACGACCGTGCCGGGGTCGGCGGCCAGCCGGCCGAGCATCTGGTGACGCAGCCGGGTGCCGTCCGCGCCGAAAGCCCTCTCGTGCACGTCGACGACGAGATCGACGCCGGCCCGGTCGGTGACCTCGACGAGGCGGACGCCCGCGGGCGGCTCCGCGTCCGACGCCAGGGCCGCGACCTCGGCCGCCATCAGCGTCTCCTCGAGCTCGGCCCGGAAGCCGGCGGCCAGGAGCCGGGGGCCGAGGTCCGCCGGCCGGTCGTGAGCGTAGAGCTTCCACTCGAAGTCGCGGCCCAGGCCGGTGAAGTACGTGATCTGCTCGTCGATCGCCAGGTCCGCGCCCGCCGCGTCGAGGCCGCTCCACAACACGCCGTTCCAGCTCCGCGCGTCCGCCACCTGGCGCACCACGGCTCCGGCCCGCTCGATCCGGGCCCCGGGGCCGTCGGGCCGTGCGCCCTCGCGCATGTCCCTGTCGTAACGGGCGAGCACTGCCTCGCGATCCATGGCCCCACCCCATCATCCGCGCCTGGAGGGGTCAACGGGATTGTCCTGCGCCCGGGTTCCTCTCCCGGTCCGGTCCGCCCGGCGGGCCGGGGAGGCGGCGAGCCTCCGGCCGCGGGCCGGGACGGTCGCTATGGGCCCGGGTCCGGTCGGTACGGGCCTGGCTCCGGTCGATGCGCCTACGCGGTGGGGCAGCGGTGATCAAAGCCCTGTCGGGCACCGGCTCCACGAAGGCCTCGTGGAGCCGGTGCCGCGCGTCACCTTCCGTAAGTTCCGTTTCGTGTCAGCCCAGTTCGAGTGTCGTCACGCCGAACACCCGCTCGCGGGCGTGTGCGCGGACCGGGCCGGTGTACATGCGGGCGGTCTCGAACGAGGGGGTGAATCCGGCCTCCTCGGCCAGCGCGACTCCGGCCGTGTTCGGTTCGGGCACGTCGATGGCGACCTCACGGCCGGCGACGTCGGCCGTGAGCGCGGCGAACAGGGCGCGGGCGTCGTCCGGGGTGTCCGCGAAGAGGGGGCCGACGCGCAGGGTGTCGCGCCCGGGGCGGATCACGCCGTAGCCGGTGAGGCGGTCGCCGTCGTGGCGGACGACGGCACGGTGGCCGGGGCCGGTCAGCCATTCGGCGAGGAAGCGCGGGCGGTCGGCCGGGAAGCAGAGGCCGTCGTAGGCGGTGACGGCGGCGAGGTCGTCGGGACCGGCGGCGCGGACGCCGGCGGGCATGGCGGCCTCGGGGGCGGTGCCGGTGAAGCGGATGGTGCGGTAGGCGAGCGCGAAGCCGGACTGACGGTAGTTGTCCTGCTGGGCGACGACGCCGTCGAGGCCGACGGTCCGGTTGCCGGCGTGGGCCAGGGCGGTCTTCCAGGTCATGAGCCCGTGTCCGTGACCGCGCAGGTCGGGGCGGACGAGGTAGCAGCCGAGGAAGGCGTAGTCGGAGCCGTGGCGGACCACCGAGATGGCCGACACCGGTTCGCCGTCGATCCGGCCGAGGAAGAAGCCCTCGGGGTCCTGGGCGAAGAAGGCGGGGCCGTCGGACAGCCCGGGGTTCCACCCCTCCGCCGCCGCCCACTCGCTGATCACCGGCCAGTCGGCGAGGGTGGCCTGCGTGACGACGAGATCCTGAGGGGCCGCTGACGTCATCGGTTCGCTCCATGTTCCGTGTGGTCCGGGCTGCGTGGGGCACGGCTCCGGGCGCCGCGCCCTGTGCATCCTTCCCGATCCACCGGGGACCTCGCCACGTCGGGTTCAGCCGTTACGGCGCGTCAACCGGTCGTCGGGCCACCACTGTTGGCCGGCGGTGCGGCCGCCCCTGACACGGCGGAGCCCCACCGGGCCGGCGTCCGGTGGGGCCATGCGGTGCCATGGGTCAGCGGTCGCTGCCCGGGCGGAACCGGCGGTACAGCACCAGGCCCGTGACAATGAGCGCGGCACTGCCGGCCACCGTGGGTGCCATCAGATCCGTACCGGTGTGGGCGAGGGAGCCCACGGGCACCGGCGCCGCAGGCTGCGGCGGGCGCGGGGTGGGGTGGGACTTGACCGGGGTGGTGGGGGGCGTCGGCGTCTCGGGCTGTACCGGGGTGGGCGTGGGCTCGTCCGGACCGTTGACGGAGCTGTTGCCGAAGACCGGGTTGCCCACACCGACCACGTTGACGCTGTTGCCGCTCAGGTTCACCGGCAGGTGAACCGGGAGCTGGATCCCGTTGCCGGAGAGCACTCCGGGCGAGTCCGTCGTACCACCCTGCGCCGTCGCGCCGCCGGACGTGGAGGACGCGCCCGTGCCGCCGCCACCGCCGCTGTTGGCACACTTGTTGCCCATGGCCGGATTGAGCAGCCCCACCACGTCGACGGTGTTGCCGCACACGTTCACCGGCACGTCGACCGGGACCTGCAGGGTATTGCCGGAAATCACCCCGGGCGAGCCCGCCGCGGTGCCGTCGGCGGAGGCCCCGTCGGCCGCGAGAGCGGCGGACACCGGCAGCGCCATGGCCATCGCCCCGGATGCGGCGACGGCCATCACGCCGTTTCGGGTAGCCCGTCTCATAGCTTCCTGCCTTCCATGATCCTCGCGGGCACTCACCCGCACCTCATGACGCGGGCAGTCACCCGCATCACATAAAACGCAGGCGAACCATCCAAGTTATGGCCAAACGGTCTTTCACTCCCACGAGTGACATGCATATTCGAATCGCACGTAAAGCCATCGATCCCCATCGATACATAATTGATCGAACGAATCAGCATTGACCGGCCTTGGGCGGGCGAAGAGTACGGTCCTGGGCGCCGTCCCGCCCGCCGGGAGGCGGCCCTCAGGGGGCCCGCTTATGGTGAGGAGGGCGCCGACCCCGTCCTCAGCGGGTGCGCCCCAGGAGGCGATCGATGCTGGCCAAGCTGTCGACACGGCCCGCCGTGCGGCACGGTGCGGGCGCCGGAGTGCTCGCCCTGACCCTCCTCGGAGCCGGGCTGCCCGCGGTCGCCGCCGGCCGGGCGGAGCCCGACCTGTCCCGGTTCTACGGGCAGAAGGTGACGTGGGCGGCCTGCACGGACCCGAACGCGCCCGACGATCTCCAGTGCGGCAAGGTCACCGTCCCGCTCGACTACGCGCGGCCCGGCGCGGGCACCCTCGACCTGGCGCTGGCCCGCTACCGGGCGACCGGTCCCTCGCGCGGCTCGGTGCTGCTGAACTTCGGCGGCCCGGGCGCGCCCGGCGTCAGCCAGCTCGCCGGCCAGGGCAAGGACTTCATGGACCTGACCAACGGCTACGACGTGGTCACGTTCGACCCGCGCGGCGTCGGCCGCTCCTCCCCCGTCAGCTGCGGCGAGAGCGCGGACGGGGCGGACGGGGCGGCCGAGGCGCCCGGGAACGTCGACGCGGCCCGCCCGCAGGCGCTGCTGACCCGGCTGCAGAAGTCCGTCACCCTGTGCACCAAGCACTCCGGGCCGGTCCTGAAGCACATAGGCACGGTCGACACGGCCCGGGACCTCGACGTCATACGCCAGGCCCTCGGGGACAGGAAACTGAACTACCTGGGCTTCTCCTACGGATCGCGGCTCGGCGCGGTGTACGCCGCGCGGTTCCCGCAGAACGTCGGCCGGATAGCCCTCGACGGGGTCGACACCCTGACCGAGTCGCTGGCCGACCAGGGCCTGGCGGGCGTCGAGGGACAGCAGACGGCGCTGGAGGACTTCCTGACCTGGTGCACGAAGGACATCGCCTGCCCGTTCGGCCAGGACCGCCGGGCCGCCGGGGACCAGGTCGTGGAGATCATGCGCTCGCTCGACGCGCACCCCGTGCCCAACGCCTTCGGCGGCTCCTTCTCCGGTCAGGATCTCGTGGGCGCCATCGGGCAGGCGCTCTACAGCCGGCAGCTGTGGCCCTCGCTGGAGCGCGCGCTGGCCTCACTGGTCCAGGACGGCGACACCCGGGGCGTGCTCAACTTCGCCATCGGCGGCTTCTCCCCGTCGCTCCGGGCCGCCCCGCACGGCACGAAGGACGACCCGCGAGGCGCGAAGGGCGATCCGCAAGGCAACGGTACGAAGGACGACCGGCACGGCACGAAGAGCGACCGGCACGGCGCGAAGAACGGTGGACTCGTGGACGCCCAGGACGTCCCGACCGACAACCTCCCGGCCGCCCTGATGGCGATCAACTGCGCCGACGACCCCGACCGCCCCACCGCCGCGCGGATCGGCAAGGACCTCAAGGGGCTGCGCGACGCCTACGAGGACGCCTCCCCGGTCTTCGGCCCTTACCGGCTCAGCCAGTTGCTGATGTGCTACGGCCGCCCCAAGGGCACGGACTACATCCGCGACCAGGTCAGGAACGTCCACTCGGCCAAGATGCTGCTGGTCGGCACGCGCGGCGACCCGGCGACGCCGTACCGGTGGACCGTGGAGACGGCCAAGCGGCTCGGCCCGTCCGCCGTCGTCCTCGACAACAAGGGCGACGGGCACACCGGCTACACCTCGTCCAAGTGCGTGCACCGCAAGGTGAACGACTTCCTGCTGTACGGCTTCCTGCCGCCGAGCGGCAGTTCCTGTCTGACGCAGGAGACCGGCTGGAGCTCCGGCACGGAAGCCGTCGATTGACGACAGCCGGTGCGCAAACGGGTAACAGTGCCGATTCCGGTACAACCGCACGGCCCTCCCCGGCGTCACACTGATCGGGCGTGCTTCGGCCCGCCCGACCCGTACGTGACCGTGACAGGGGGAACCCGCCATGCGCCTGCGCGCCGCCCACGCCGTACCCGCCGTCCTCTCCGCCGCCACTGCTCTGCTGCTTTCCGCGCCGCAGAGTCAGGCCGCCGCCCCGCACCTCCCCCGCGCCGCCCCGTGCGCGCAGGGCGCTCTGACCCTGCGGGCGAAGGCCGCGTCCGCCGATCCGTCCGTGGTCCGCTTCAGCGTGACCAACCGGGGCGCCGCCTGTGTCGTCGACCGCGTGCCCACGGTCACCTTCGGCGACCTGGACGGGGCGGCGCTGCCGGTGCCGGAGGGAGGCGCCGGGACGTACCGGATCGCGACCGGGGCGACGGCGTACGCGGCCGTCCGCACCATCGCCGACCCGGCGGACCCCGAGGCCCGCCGGGTGGACGCGATCACGGTGGCCGCGTCGGCCTCGCAGTGGGGCCGGACGTTCACCGCCGCGCGGCTCGGGACCGGGGCGGACGTCCGGGTCTGGGAACCGGTGACCACGTGGTGGCGGCCGACGGCGGCCGCCGCGGACCGGGCCATCGGCCTCAGCTGAGGACCAGCTCCGGGGAGTACAGGTCCAGCCAGTGCGCCAGGTCCAGGGTGCGTTCCAGGCCGCGCCGTGCCGACGGGGTGCTGACCGGTGTCCCGCGTTCGGCCGTCACCCGCGCCTTCTCCCGGTCCACCAGGTCGAAGACGGCGTGGGAGGGCCGGGCGAGGAGGTCCCTGACCTGGTCCTGGAGGGCCTGGGCGTAGCGCGGGTCCTGCGTGGAGGGATACGGGCTCTTGACCCGCTCGTAGACCGACCGCGGCAGCAGGTCGGCGGTGGCCTCCCGCAGCAGGCTCTTCTCCCGGCCGTCGAAGGACTTGAACGACCACGGCGTGTTGTACACGTACTCCACCAGCCGGTGGTCGCAGAACGGCACCCGGACCTCCAGGCCGACGGCCATGCTCATCCGGTCCTTGCGGTCGAGCAGGACGCGGACGAAGCGGGTCAGGTGCAGGTGGCACATCCGCCGCATGCGGTACTCGAAGTCGCTCTCGCCGTCCAGGCGCTCGATGCCGGCGACGGCGGTGCGGTGGCCGTCGGCGATGTAGCCGTCCAGGTCCAGGGACTTGGCGAGGCCGGGCCGCAGGACGTCGGCGTCCTCGCCGAAGTGGCGGCGGGCGCGCACCAGCCAGGGGAAGGTGTCGGCGTTGCGGGCGTCCTCGTCGAAGAACTGCAGGTAGCCACCGAAGACCTCGTCGGCCGACTCGCCCGACAGGGCGACCGTGGACTGGTCGCGGATGGCACGGAAGAGCAGCAGGAGCGAGGCGTCCATGTCGCCGAACCCGGCCGGCAGGTCGCGGGCGCGGATCACCCGTCGGCGGGTGTCGGGGTCGGCGAGGGTCTGGGCGTCGAGGACGATGTCCTGGTGGTCGGTGTCGGCGAGCCGGGCCACATCGTGGACGAACGGGGTGTCGGGGGTGCCACGCAGTTCGTCGGCGACGAAGTGGTCGCTCTGGCCGACGAAGTCGACGGCGAAGCTGCGCACCTTCTCGCCCCGCTCGGCGAGTTGCCGGGCGGCGAGCGCGGTCATGGCGGAGGAGTCGAGGCCACCGGAGAGCAGGGTGCAGCGCGGGACGTCCGCGACCAGTTGACGGCGCACGATGTCGTCGAGGAGCGAGCGCACGGTGGCGATGGTGGTGTCGCGGTCGTCGGTGTGCTCGCGGGTCTCGAGACGCCAGTAGACACGGGTGCGAAGGCCCGAGCGGTCGACGGTGACGACGGTGCCGGGTTCGACCTCGCGCAGGCCGTCCCACACGGCGTGGCCCGGCGTCTTGATCATGGTGAACAGCTCGCGCAGGCCGTCCTGGGTGACGCGGGGGCGGGCGAGGGGGTTGGCGAGGATCGCCTTGGGCTCGGAGCCGAACAGGACACCGTCCGGGGTCGGGTGGTAGTAGAACGGCTTGATGCCCATGCGGTCGCGGATCATCACGAGCTTGTCGTGGCGGCCGTCCCACACGGCGAAGGCGTACATGCCGTTCAGCCGCTCGGCCACGGAGTCGCCCCATTCGAGGTAGCCGCGCAGGACGACCTCGGTGTCGGAGTCGGTGGTGAAGCGGTGGCCGCGGTCGGCGAGTTCGCGGCGGAGTTCGGTGAAGTTGTAGGCCTCCCCGGAGTAGACGAGGGCGACCGACCCCTCGGGGGTGTGGACGGACATCGGCTGCCGGCCGCCCGGGAGGTCGATGACGGCGAGCCGGCGGTGCCCGAGGGCGGCCGGGCCCTCGGTCCAGGTGCCGCGGTCGTCCGGGCCCCGGCAGGCCATCGTCTCGGTCATCGCATGCAACACCGTGGCCTCGGCGCCGAGGTCGCGGTCATAGGAGACCCATCCGGTGATGCCGCACATGCGCTGCCTCCTGCCTCCGGCCGGCGGCCGAGCCCCCACTCACCTGTGCTTTCGGGGGTGGGCAGAAGACGACCGCCGAACCGGTTGTATCGAGCACCTATACGACGAGCGTCCGCCAGTCGCACGCGCCGGTCAACGTGGCCGTAACACGGACGGCTCCGCTCCCCTACGGTTTCGGCCGCGCTTTGCCCGCACGACAGCCTCAGGACTCCGCGACACCGGGCTCGAACGGGCGGTTACCCGCCATGGGCAAAAACTGCACCAAGGGGCTGACACGCCGGGCGACGCCGGGCTGCGAACCGGGCCCCGGTCACTCTCGTCACTCCGGTCGCTTCGGTGTGTTCGGCGGCCCGCGTCACCTCGCCGCGCGCGGGTGGCCCGGGCGTCACGCCTTCGTGGTCAGGAACCGGTCCAGCGCCTCGGTCAGCTCGGCCGGCTTCTCGACCGGCAGCTCGTGGCCCGCGTCGACGATCCGGACGACGGCGTCCGGGTAGGCCTTGGCCATCCGGAGCATCTGCCGCACCGGCAGCTGGACGTCGTGGTAGCCGTGCACCATCAGGGTGGGCGTACGGATCTCACCGACGCGGTCGAGGACGTCGAAGGTCCGCATGGCGCCGTACGACGTCATGACGACCTCGCGCGGGGTGCCGGCGGAGGCGCGGATGTGCGCGCGGATCTCCTCGCGCGGGTAGCCCGGCGCGAAGGCCCGCTGGATGTTGGCGGCGACGAAGAGCCTGAACGGCACCAGGGTGGAGGCCGCCATGAGCAGGCCGCGGCCCCGGCTGTAGGCCATCCGGCCGATGGAGTTGACGAGCACCATGCGCTCCACCCGCTCCGGGTGGGAGAGCGCGATGGTCTGCGCGATCATCCCGCCCATCGAATGGCCGACCAGCGCGAACCGTTCGACCTTCAGATGAGCGAGGAGGGCGAGGACGTCGTCGGCCAGCTCCGCGATCGTACGCACCCCGGCCCCGCCGCTCTCCCCGTGCCCGCGCAGGTCCAGCCGGATCACCCGCCGCCCCGCGGCGAAGTGCGCCGTCTGGTGGTCCCAGCGGTGCCGGTTCGCGGTCCAGCCGTGCACGAACACCAGGGGCACGTCGGCCGCGTCGCGGGGGCCCTCGTCGTCGTACGTCAGTACGGCACCGGCGACTTCGAGCTGCGGCATGTGGCCCTCCTGGGGTGACGCGGACGGGCCGGTCCAGTTACTGACCGGTAATGCCCCGTACGGTAACGGGCCGTACGACCGCCCGTCACGCCTCCTCCACCCGCCCCCTTCACACGGAGTGTGCGATCTGCGACACACTGCCGTCAGCGGAAGGGAGCACGCATGGGTGATCTGCTGGGCGTGGCGGTACTGGGTGCCGGGCACATGGGCGCTGACCACATCAGGCGGCTGGACGAGGTGGTGAGCGGCGCGAGGGTGGCGGCCGTCGCCGATCCCGATGTCGAGCGGGCGAAGGCGGCCGTGGCCGGGCGGGACGGCGTCGCCGTGCACACGGACGCGGTGGCCGCGCTCGACGCGCCCGACGTGGCGGCCGTGCTGATCGCCTCCCCGGGTCCGGCGCACGAGGAGGCGCTGCTCGCGGCCTTCGAACGCGGCCTTCCGGTGCTGTGTGAGAAGCCCATGGTGCCGGACTCCACCGGTGCGCTGCGGATCGTGGAGGCCGAGGCGCGGCTCGGCCGCCGGCTGGCGCAGATCGGTTTCATGCGCCGCTTCGACGCGGGGTACCTGCGCCTGAAGTCCCTGCTGGACGGGGGCGGCCTGGGCCGTCCGCTGATGCTGCACTGCGTCCACCGCAACGTCTCCTCCCCCGCCGGTTTCACCAGTGCCATGCTGATCAACAGCTCCGTCTCGCACGAGATCGACGCGGCGCGCTGGCTGCTGGGGCAGGAGCTGGCGGCGGTCACCGTGCTGCGCCCGGCGTCCTCGGCGAGCGCCCCGCGGGACCTGGTCGACCCGCAGTTCGTGCTCTTCGAGACCGAGCGGGGCGCTCTCGTCGACGTGGAGGTCTTCGTCAACTGCGGCTTCGGCTACCAGGTGCGCTGCGAGGCGGTGTGCGAGGCGGGAAGTGCCCGGATCGGCGACGAGCACGCCATGGTCGTCACCGCCGCGGGCGCCGCCACCGAAGAGGTGGCCCAGGACTATCTCGTCCGGTTCGCCGACGCCTACGACCGGGAGGTGCAGACGTGGGTCGACGCCACCCGGCACGGCGAGGTGACCGGTCCGACCGCGTGGGACGGCTACGCGGCCTCCGCGGTCGCCGAGGCGGGGGTCCGGTCGCTGGAGACCGGCGGCCGGACGGCCGTCGACCTGGCCGCACGCCCCGGCCTGTACGCCGCCCGGCCGGGCGGCTGACGCCCGGAGTCCGCCGAAGAGGTCGCTCAGGCCCCGTCGAAGAGGGCGCGCTCAGACCCCGTCGAAGAGGGCGCTGAGCCCTTGTTCCACGGCGACCGTCACATCCTCCCGTCCGGCGTCGACCACGGCGTACGTGCACAGCAGGAAGCAGCGCAGCGCCGAGGTGGGGAACCGGAGCATCGCGAGACCGTGCGGCGCGTGGAACTCCACGACCGTACGGGTTCGGCCGTACGGCCAGATCCGTACGTCCCCGTAGCCGGCCGGGGTGCTCAGCCCCTGGTCCAGGAGTGAGCGCGCGAAGGTCCAGGTGACCTCGCCGCCCTCCAGGGTGGCCTCGGGCGGGAAGTCCACGAAGACGGCCAGCGGATCACCGGCGCTGTAGCGCAGGGTGGCCGTCACCGGGACCTCCCGGTCCTCGGCGGTGAGAAGGTGGGCCCGCGCCGGCTGCTCAATGAGGATGTCCATGCCTATTAGGAGTCCGCGGGGGCGCTTTCGAGGACGCCGGATCCGGACAGAGTTGACGCGCGTCGGCCGGTCGGCGTCACCATGGAACAAACATGCGTCGAACGCGCGGCCGGGCCTTACACCGAAGGGCTCGGAAATGGGTCAAGTCCCGTATTCGGTCTACGACTTGGATCGCTCGGCGCGTACGCGGCAGCTCCTCACGGGCCACGCCGGAAAGACTCTGGCATATGCCTTAAGCACCACCGTATCGTGTGTTGCCAAATCCCTTACGGGGCATCGCGGGCTGTGCCACAGTCGTAACGGTCCCTGCGTCCCTCCCCGTTGGCCGAACCGTCCCCTCATCGGAGTGCGTCATGCCGTCCCCTGTCTCCGCGGACCGCCCAGCCGCCCAGCCGCCCTGGCGCGGCGCGGTCGAGGCGTTGATAACGCAGACTCGGCGACTCAAGGGTGACGTGGACGCCGTACGACGGGACGCGAAGAACGGCGGTCCGGACCCGGAGGAACGCTGGCAGCGGGCTCTGTACGACCTCGCGCTGCATCAGCTCGACGACCTGGACGCCCACCTGGCGCAGCTGCGGGACGGCCCGGCGCCCGCGGAGGCCAAGCCGTGTGGCGCGCCGGACGGCCCGCGACCCGAGTCGCTGCTCAGCCGGGTCGGGAGCGCGGAGTGGAACCTGCTCACGGACGAGGCGAGCTGGTCCGGGGAGCTGTACCAGATCCTGGGCCTCGACCCCGCCGTGCCCGCGCTCACCCTCGACGAACTTCCCGCACTGGTACTGGAGGAGGACCGGCCCAAGCTCACCACGATGGTCACCGACTGTCTGGTGGACGCCAAGTCGATCGACGGCGAGTTCCGGGTCGTCCGGCCCGACACCTCCGTACTGACCGTGCACATGATGGGCGAACCCGTACTGGGCGACGACGGCAGCACCGCCTCGATGTGGGCGGTACTGCGGGACGTCAGCGAACTGCGCCTGCACCGGAGCACGGTCAGCGAGAGCCGTGACTCGCTGCGGCGCCGGCGCCGCACGGAGCGGACCGAGCACCAGCTCGCGGCCGAGTTGCAGGAAGCCGTACTGCCGCCCTGGCCCGGGTCGCTGCGCCTGCCGCACCGGGGCCGGCAGAGCCTGGATCTCGCCGCCCACTATCTGCCGGCCGCGACGACCGCGCTGATCGGCGGGGACTGGTACGACGCGCTGGAGCTGGCTGACGGCACGACTCTGCTCAGCGTCGGCGACCTCACCGGGCACGGTGTGGCCGCCGCTTCGGGCATGGCCATGGTGCTGGGCGCCGTACGCGGCTTGGCGATGGCCGGTACCTCACCCGGCCATCTGCTGGCCATGCTCAGCCAGTTGCTCGACGCGACCGTGCAACCCGCCCTCGGCAGCGCCCTCTGCTGCCAGTACAGCCCCGAGACCCGCACCCTGGTCTGGGCGCGGGCGGGACACCCCGCCCCGCTGCTGTACCGCGACGGGACGGGGCGCGCGCTGCACGCACCGGACGGCGCCCTGCTCGGCTCCACCTCGGGAGCCGCCTACGGGCAGGCCGAAGTGACCCTGGAGCCGGGCGACCTGCTCCTGTTGCACACCGACGGCCTCCTGTGCGGCCGCCCCGGGACGTCAGCCGTGGACCGCCTGCTCGGCCTCGCCCCACGCTTCGCGGAGGCGCGCACGGCGCAGGACGCCGTACGGACGGTCGTCGAGGAGTTCGGCGGAGCCGAACGCGCGGACGACGCCTGTCTGCTCGTCGCCAAGGTCACCGGCTGAGCGGACAGCACCGAGGTCACCGGTTCGATGGACGGCGCCGAGGTCAGCCTGAGGTCGACCGGCGAGCGGACACCCCAGCGTGTGAACCGGCCTTCCGGCCGACAGAGGCGAGCCGGGTGGACGGAAACGGCGTCGGCGGATCGCCGCCCTACGCCGGTGCGCTGCCGTCCCCCTTGCTCCTGGGCTTGGGCAACGCGAGCCTGATCTCCTCCCGCAGCTCATGGATCTTCGGGTAGCCGGCGTACTCCGCGGTGAGCCGGTACATCTGCCGCAACCGGTCCCAGGTACGGCGGGACGAGTTGGACCCCATCGACATCAGGGCCAGCCGGGCGTAGCGGTCGGCCTGTTCGGGATCGTCGGCGATGAAACAGGCCGAGGCCATGGACAGATGGTCGAAGATCTTCGACCGCTCGCGCCCGTCGACACGCAGGGCCAGTGCCTTCTCCGCGTAGTGCTGGGCGTGCACGGCCGCCGCCGGGTCGAACTCCGCGAGCGTGCGGTAGGCAAGGGCGTGCATGCCGTACAGATCCTCGTCCTTGAAGGTCTGCATCCAGTCCGGCGCCTGCGTGCTCGCACGATCGGAGACGAAGAGGTCCTCCGCCTGCCCGAGCGTGCGGCGCATCGCCTGCCCCTTGCCCATGGATGCCTGTGCCCAGGCCTCGATGGTGTGGAACATCGCCTTCGTACGCGGCTGCAGACGCTCCCCCGAACCGGACTGGGCGAGCTTCATGAGGTCCAGCGCGTCGTCGGGCCGGCCGATGTGCACCATCTGCCGGGCCGCCCGGGACAGGGCCTCGCCGGCGCGCGGCCGGTCTCCGCCCTCGCGGGCGGCATGGGCGGCGATGATGAAGTACTTCTGAGCCGTGGGCTCCAGGCCGACGTCGTGCGACATCCAGCCCGCGAGGACGGCGAGGTTGGCCGCGACGCCCCACAGGCGCCGCTGGAGGTGGGATGGGTGGTGGTAGGCGAGCATGCCGCCCACCTCGTTGAGCTGGCCCACGACCGCCTTGCGCTGGAGACCGCCGCCACGAGCGGCGTCCCAGGCGCGGAACACCTCGACCGAGCGCTCCAGTTCCTCGATCTCCTGCGACCCGATGGGTGCGGCCTCATAGCGGTCGAACCCGGCGGAGTCGGCGTGCAGGGGGTCGTCGAGAACGGGGGCGTCGGCCCTCAGGGTGGGGTCGGTGTGCAGCCAGTCGTGCATGGCGCTGCTGAGTGTGGATCCCGCGGCGAGCGCGGCGCCCGCGCCCACCAAGCCGCGTCGGTTGAGCATGAGGTCCATTCCCGTGAATTCGGTGAGGACCGCGGCGGTTCGTTCGGGCGCCCACGGCACGCCGTCGGGATGTTCCGTATTCCCGTCGCCCTGCCGTTTCCCCGCACGCCCGTGCCGTACCAGACCGAGGTCCTCAATGGTCACGACACGGCCGAGACGCTCGGTGAACAGAGCCGCCAGCACCCGCGGTACCGGATCGCGCGGGATCTCTCCCGTGTCGATCCACCGCCGCACCCGCGAGGTGTCGGTCGACAGCTGGGGGTGGCCCATGGCCGCCGCCTGCTTGTTGACGAGCCTCGCGAGTTCACCCTTCGACCAGCCGGCCATGCCGAACAGGTCCGCAAGGCGGGTGTTGGGTTGTCCGCTCACGTCAAGCCCCCAGGTTCTCGGCTGAGTTGACAGTAGCCCCGTGCGGGTTGCCGGGCGACTATTCGCCATGGTTCGCCAGGGTGCGCCAGATGGTGTGCCAGTGGACGTCGGGTGTCAGGTAGGAAAGCGCCACCCCGACCCGGTCGCCCTCGGTAGACCGGATGCATTCCCCAGGGTGCACCCGGGCGACCGGGGCGGGTGGGCGCACGTACCAAGAGCACTCCGAAGAGCACCGCACCACGCGGCGCGACGCAGCACGCGGAGCGACTCAGAGCGATGCGGAGCGACTCAGTACGCAAGACAACGCAACGCAGCACGCAGCACGCAGCACGCAGCACGCAGCACGCAGCACGCAGCACGACAGAACATGGACTTACAGGCAGGCACCGCAGGCACACGAAGGGATCTGTATCTCCCATGTACGCAGCATCATCCTCCGTGTCCGCTCCGCCCCGACCGCTGCGTCCCCGCCCCGCGGGCGGCGCGCCGTACCTCGATCCGGCGGCGCGGCCGGGAGTCCCCGTGCTGGGCGCGGGCCGTCCGCGGCGCGTTCCGGCCCAGGGCGGCACCCAACCGCTCAGCGGGAGAATCGACTTGTCCGGTCCGCAGGGGGCGCAGCTGCGCGCCGCGCTCGCCTCGGTGCACCGGATCTGCCCGGAGTTCGCTCCGGTCCAGGTGCTGCGCCGCAGCGGGCGGTCCGTCCTCCTGGTCGGGACGACGGGACGCACCACGGCCGTGGCGAAGTGTCTCCTGGACCAGTCCCCCGCGTGGGCGGACCGGACCCGCCACGAAATAGCCGCATACCGCTCGTTCGTCCGGCACCGCCCGCCGGTGCGGGTGCCGAGGCTGATCGCGGCGGACCCGGACAACTGCACCCTGGTGATCGAGCGCATGCCCGGCCGGGTGGCGGCGCTCCAGCGGCACCCGATGGAGGCGCCGCCTCGCCCGGACATCCGGGCCGCGCTCGGCGCGATCTGCCGGCTGAACGCCTGGCGCCCCCCGGCGGGCACGTTCGACGCCCCGCTGGACTACGCCGCCCGCATCTCCCGTTATCACGAGCTGGGACTGCTGACCGACCGTGATCTGGGCGACCTGCAGAAGCTGCTGCACGGCATCGCGCACGCGGCCGGCCGACAGGGCATGGGCCAGTTCTGCCACGGCGACGCGCTGCTGTCGAACATCCTGCTCTCACCGGCCGGTCCGGTACTCGTCGACTGGGAACACGCGGGCTGGTACCTGCCGGGATACGACCTGGCGACCCTGTGGCTGGTCCTCGGCGACGCGCCGATGGCCCGGCGTCAGATCAGCCAGATCGCCCAGACGGCCGGCCCCGCCTCGCGGGACGCCTTCCTGGTCAACCTGATGCTGGTCCTGACCCGGGAGATCCGTACCTACGAGACGGCCGTCCAGCGTTCGATGCACGACACGGCCCCGGCGGCACCGGGCACGGCCCACCCGGGTGCTGCGCCGTCCGGCGAGGAACAGCGGCTGCTGCTTCGGCGGCTGCACGACGACTGCCAGCTGGCCCGGCGGGCCGTGCGCGCGGCGGTCGGCACTCGCTGACGGGGACGACGGCTCCGCGGTGCGCCGAGAGCGGCGGCGCACCGCGGACCTTCGTGTTTCCCGCTCCCCCGCGTGCGACTCCCGCACATGTGGCTCCCGCACGTGTGGCTTGCGCACGTGTGGCTCCCGCGCGGGTTTCGCCGCCGTCACGACGAGCGGCCACTGGTGTACTCCACTGACGCCGTGCAGGCCCGGGCGCTGCTGCGACGAAACTCGCCGACCCCCTTCGTGACATGGGAAATCGCCTGCCCGAAGGCATCATTGACGGATCGTCGGCAAGCCGGTACCACTGAGCCAGTTCGGCCCCGCCCGCCCCGCCACGCCCGTCCGTCACTGGAGGCCGCATTGCGAGGATCCGCCACCGACCCCACGTCCACTCCCGGCCACAGACATCGGAGGCGGACCGCCGGCACGCTCGCCTCCGCCGCTCTGCTGCTGCCCCTGCTCGGGGCCGCCCCGGCGCACAGCACGACCGACGCCCAGACCGGTTCTCCGGCCGGCGCTCCGGCCGGCGACCTGCAGCACGCCTTCGCCTCCGCCGCCGCCGAGTACCACGTGCCGCAGAGCGTCCTGCTGGCCGTCTCCTATCTTCAGTCCCGCTGGGACTGGCACGCCGGGGCGCCCAGCGTGACCGGTGGCTACGGCCCGATGCACCTCACCGACGCCCGTACCGCGCTCGCCACCACCGAGCACTTCGCCGAGGGGACCGAGGACGCCCGCGGCGACAGCGCCCGCGCGGCCCTGCACCCCGACATCAAGGTGCCGGCGGAGTCCGCGCTCCCGGCCCGCCTGAAGACGCTGCCCGAGGCGGCCGGGCTGACCGGTCTGCCGGCGGAGCGGCTGCGCACGGACCCGGCGGCCAACATCGCCGGCGGCGCCGCCCTGCTCGCCGCCTCCCAGAAGGAGCTCGGCGGGCCGATGACCGCCGACCCGGCCGACTGGTACGGCGCGGTGGCCCGCTTCTCCGGCGCCGACGACACGGCGACGGCGGGGGCGTACGCGAACGACGTGTACGACGTGCTGCGCACCGGCGAGAAGCGGACCACGGACGCCGGCCAGTCGGTGACGCTCGCCGCGCAGCCGGGCCTGAGCGCCGACACCGCGCAGCTGCGGCGGACCGGCCTGCGGACGGCCAAGGCGGACGACGGGCTCGAGTGCCCGCGCTCGGTGTCCTGCGTGTCGGTTCCGGCGCCGTACGCGGAGTTCGGGGGCAACGACTACGGCAACCACGATCTCGGTGACCGTCCGGCCTCACAGCCGATCAAGTACATCGTCATCCACGACACGGAGGGCGCCTGGGACGGGGTGCTGAACCTGATCCAGGACCCGACCTATGTGTCCTGGAACTACACCATCCGCTCCACCGACGGGCTGATCGCCCAGCACGTCAAGGCCAAGGACGTGGCCTGGCACGCGGGTAACTGGGACATCAACGCGCGGTCCGTGGGCATCGAGCACGAGGGCTTCCTCGCCGCGCCGGACGCCTGGTACACGGAGGCGATGTACCGGTCCTCGGCACGGCTGGTGAAGTACCTGTCCCACAGGTACGGCATCCGGCTGGACCGGCAGCACATCCTCGGCCACGACAACGTGCCGGGGCCGACCACCTCCACCGTCCCGGGGATGCACACGGACCCGGGTCCGTACTGGGACTGGCGGCACTACTTCAAGCTGCTCGGCCACCCCTTCAAGCGGTCGGGCGGCAAGCACTCCTCACTGGTGACGATCCTGCCCGGCTACGCCGCGAACCAGCCGGTGTACACGGGCTGCGCCACGGCGGGCCGGCCGTGCACGGCGCACGGCTCCAGCGAGGTGCGGCTCTACTCCGACCACGACGTGAACGCGCCACTGATCAAGGACATCGGCCTCAAGACCGATCCGACCACCGGGGTGAACGACCTGTCCTCGCGGGTCTCCACGGGTCAGCAGTACGCGGTCGCCGACCGCTGGGGCGACTGGACGGCCATCTGGTACCTCGGGCAGAAGGCCTGGTTCCCCAACCCGCACAGGCATCCGACCGCGGTACGGGCCGGCGGCCTGGTCATCACCCCGAAGGACGGCGCGGCGAGCGTCCCGGTGTACGGCCGCGCGTACCCGGAGAAGGAGGCCTACCCGGCGGGCGTCCCCGTCCAGTCGGTGGTGCCGCTGCCGTACACGATTCCGGCCGGGCAGAAGTACGTGGTCGGTGACGAGGTGCCGGGCGCGTACTACTACGCGGTCACCTTCACCACCGACTCGCACCGGGTCGTGGTGGGCAAGGACCTGTACTACGAGATCCAGTACGGCCACCGGGTGGCGTTCGTCCGCGCGGCGGACGTCCGTCTGGAGGGTTCCGCCCGCTAGGTCGTGTCCGGCGTTCAGCCCTGCTGGAAAAGCTCCGCCGGGAGCGGCTTCAGCAGGGCGTACAGGTCGTCGGTGATGGGCCGGTCCCAGGCCGCGATCGTGACCAGGACGCCGTCGCTGCGGTCGAACTGCACGCAGGAGATGCGGCCTTCGGAGAGCTTCAGGCGGCGCACGATCAGGAGGTTGTCGCCCTGCAGGACCGGGGTGTCCTCGGTGCCGACGACGGTGACCTCCTCGTCGTTCTCCAGCGCCAGGAGCAGCTGGCCCACCTCGAAGGGGATCTCGCCCTCGGTGACGTCGCGGGCCGGGGAGCCCTCGGGGAGATTGCCGATGATCATGGCGGGGCCGCGGCCGCCGAACAGGTCGTAGCGCAGAAAGACGCCCTGGCAGGAGCCGTCGGGGGCGGGCAGCAGGCCCGCGCCGAGGTTGCCCGGCCAGTCGCCCGGGTCCATGGCCAGCACGTCGAAGTCAGGTCCGGCGGGGGTGGCGCTGCGGCGGCGGAGGAACGACATGCCGCCATGGTACGTGCCCGCGTGTGATCGACGACGTGCGGGCGCCCGTCCGGGGTGACCCGCTCGCGTGTACGCGTCACGGAGCGTGCGACCGGCGGGGCAGGCGACGTCACCCCTGCGGCGGAGGGCCCGCGGAAGGCTCTTGCCCGAGGTTCCGGGTCCAAGGAGTACAGACGTCCGAGGTGGCGGCACACAGGTGTCCGCGGCGGCGGCGCACGGGCGTCCGAGGACGGCGCGCCGGCGTCCGGGGACGGCGGCGGCGCGCGATCTCGTGCGCCTGCCTGCCGGGGCGGGATCCGCTCGGACGCCGGCCCCGGCGGGCGGTTCGGTGCAGTGGGGTGGTGCGGTGCGATGGGGTGCGGTGCGATGCACTCGGCTCGGACCGTCAGGTCAGGTCGAACTCACCCTCGCGGGCGCCGGAGACGAACGCGCCCCATTCCGCGGGGGTGAAGATCAGAGAGGGGCTTTCCGCCCGGCCGCTGTTGCGCATCGCGATGAAGCCCTCGACAAAGGCGATCTGGACATCTCCCAGACCTCGGCTGCTGGACTGCCACTCGGCCCCGCTGAGGTCCAATTCCGGCTTGCCCCAGCCCACGAGCGGCTGCTGGATGGTGCTCTCGGCCACGTCCCTGCTCCTCCCGGTTCGTCGTCCGCGGGTCAGCCTAGCGACCGGTCCCCACGTCGCACAGGCCACGCGAGGGGGACCTTTCGGGAGTGGCGCGGACGCATACCCCGGGCCGGTCACCATGAGCGGGAGCTCCGCGCGGAAGAACTGCCGGGACTACCGGCATTACGGGGACTACCGGGAGGCCGGACATCACGCCTCCTGCGGTGCTTCCATGCCTACCCGTGGAGGAAGGGCTCCACCACGGCGAGGAATTCCTCCGGCCGGGCCTCGTGCACCAGATGCCCGGCGTCGAGGGTCACCAGCCGGGAGTCCGGGACGAGTTCGGCCACTTGGGCGACCTCGTGCTGCGGGATGAAGCTGCTGGGCCCTCCCCCGATCACCAGCGTGGGCATGGTGATCCGGCCCATGTGGTCCCGCCACACAGGATCGGGCGCGTTGCGCTGCTCGTCGGTGGCCAGCAGCATCGCCCAGTCGAACGGCAGCTCCCCCGTCGGACGTTCGGCGAGTGGCCGGGGCGGATCGAGCGGCACCGGAAGGGGCACGTCCTCCAGGACGAGACGCCGTACGGCCCCGGGATGGCGCTGCGCCAGCAGGCATGCCACGGTGCCGCCCAGGGAGTGGCCCACGACATCGGCGGCGCCGGCGATGCCGAGCGCGACGAGCAGGGCGTACACGTCCTCGCTCATGGACTCCAGCGCGTAGTCCCCTGGCCGGTCACTGAGGCCGTGGCCGCGCAGGTCGGGGGCGTACACGCGCCGCGGGTGCGGTGATGCGGCGAGCTTCTCGGCGATCGGTGTCCAGTCTGCGCCGTCGGCGCCGCGGCAGTGCAGGAGCAGGACGGGAGGGGCGTCCTCGGGGCCCCAGGCGCGGCATGCCAGGGTGATGCCGTTCGCTTTGACCGTGTATATGAAGGCGGTGTCCATGCCGGGAGGCTAATGGTGCGGCGCCGCCCCGACCGCCGGCTTCGCCGAGGGCAGAGGACCGTCGGCGCGGTCGGCGCGGTCGGGCTCTTCGGCGCCTTCGCCGTCTTCGAGCTCTTCGATGCCTTCGGCCTTCTCGGCGTCCTCGGCTGAGTCGGCGTCCTCGGTGACGTCTCTGCCGAGAAAGCCGAGGATGTTCCCGACGAAGCGGCCCGGGTCGTCGAGCCACGGATAGTGGGCGGCACCGGCCTGGACGGTGAACTCCGCGTTCGGGAAGGCCTCGGCGGCTCGGCGGGCGAGTTCGGGACGTGGGCCGCCGTCGAGGCCGCCGGCGTACACGAGGACCGGGGCGGTCAGGGCGGCGAGCGCGGCCCTGGTGGCGTCCGGAGTGAAGGCGCCGTCGGCGGAGTACCGGTCGGCAGCCTCGTCGTTGGTCTGCGCCTCCTCGGGCTCGGTGTGCGCCCGTGCGGTGTCGTCCCAGCGGCCGTAGAAGAACGGCAGGAACACCTCGTCGAAGTCCGCGCCACCCGTGAGCCACGCCTCGAACGCGGAATACGCCCGCGCGAACCACGGCTCGTCCGCCCGCAGCCGTGCCGCGGCCAGCCGGTCCTCGGGCGTGGTCCGCAGGCCGAGGGCCGACACGTTCGGCGTGACCAGCACGAGCCGCCGTACTCGGTGCGGATGACGGGCCGCGTAGAGCATCGCGAGGCCGGCGCCCGCCGAGTGGGCCAGCAGGTCAATCTGGTCCAGCCCCATGTGGGCCCGCCACACCTCCACGTCCTCGACCATGCGGTCGCAGCGGTAGGTCGCCGGGTCCGCCGGCACCTCGGAGTCGCCCGTGCCCCGCAGATCGAGCAGTGCCAGCCGGCGGTGACCGGCCAGGCCGCCCAGGTCGCCGAGGTAGGCGGAGGCGCGCATGGGGCCGCCGGGCAGCACGAGGAGCGGTTCCCCGTCGCCCCGGAGGTGACAGGCGAGCCGGGTGCCGTCGGAGGCGGTGAAGGTCGACATGTGGACGATCATGCGTTTCGGCACCGCGGGAACGCAACGTCTTTGGCGCCCGTGCCCAGGATCGGCACCCCCCTCTCCCCGCAGAGGACGTCGTAGGTCCAGGTCAGAGTCTTCTCGATGTCCCGCGGGAAAAATCCGGGCCCACCTCTTGTCTGGAGCCCGATGGCCTGAATTACTGGCCCCGAGCAGAGCGACCGAATGATCGGTCGTCCGGAATGTAGGGCTGACGAGGGAGAAGTCCCGATGGCGGACGAGAGGGACCTGCTGGACGCGGGTGAGCGACTCGGACCGGAGGAGCTGCGGGAGCTCCAGCTGGAACGGCTGCGCACCTCGCTGCGGCACGCGTACGACCATGTGCCCTTCTACCGGGAGTCGTTCGACAAGGCCGGCGTGCGTCCGGAGGACTGCCGTTCGCTCGCCGACCTCGCGCACTTCCCCTTCACCACCAAGGCCGACCTCCGGCAGAACTACCCGTACGGCATGTTCGCCGTCCCCCGGGAACGCATTCGCCGCCTCCACGCGTCGAGCGGGACCACGGGACTGCCCACGGTGGTCGGCTACACGGAGAACGACCTTTCCATGTGGGCCGACATGGTGGCGCGCTCCCTCCGCGCGGCGGGCGGACGCCCTGGCGACATCGTGCATGTGGCCTACGGCTATGGCCTGTTCACGGGCGGCCTGGGCGCCCACTACGGCGCCGAGCGCCTTGGCTGTACGGTCGTCCCCGCGTCCGGTGGCATGACGGCCCGGCAGGTCCGGCTGATCCAGGATCTCGAACCCGGCGTCATCATGGTCACGCCGTCCTACATGCTCACGCTGCTGGACGAGTTCGAACGCCAGGGGGTGGACCCGCGCAGCACCTCGCTGCGGGTGGGCGTGTTCGGCGCCGAGCCCTGGACCGAGCAGATGCGGCGCGAGATCGAGGAACGGTTCGCGATCGACGCCGTGGACATCTACGGGCTGTCCGAGGTGATCGGTCCGGGTGTCGCCCAGGAGTGCGTCGAGACCAAGGACGGTCTCCACGTGTGGGAGGACCACTTCTACCCGGAGATCGTCGATCCGGTCACCGGTGAGGTACTGGCCGAAGGCGAGCAGGGGGAACTCGTGTTCACCTCGCTCACCAAGGAGGCCATGCCGATCATCCGTTACCGCACCCGTGACCTGACCCGGCTGCTGCCCGGCACGGCCCGCGCGTTCCGGCGCATGGAGAAGATCACCGGGCGCAGTGACGACATGGTGATCCTGCGCGGGGTCAATCTTTTCCCGACCCAGATCGAGGAGATCGTGCTGCGCACCCCCGGCGTGGCGCCGCACTTCCAGTTGCGTCTGACCCGCGAGGGCCGTCTCGACGCGCTCACCGTCCGGGCCGAGGCCCGCCCGGGAGCCACCCCCGAGGCGCGGGACGCGGCGGCCCGGTCCATCACCGCGGCCGTGAAGGACGGCGTCGGCGTGTCGGTGGCCGTGGAGATCGTGGAGCCGGAGTCACTGGAACGGTCGGTGGGCAAGATCCGCCGCATCGTCGACCTGCGTCCCCGTTAAGTGCTGTCACGTAATCGATCTACGAAACGTGCGCTGACGTGTTCGTCGTGAGGGCGCGGACGGGATTGTGCGGACCGGTGATGCCGAGGACTCAGTTCTGGTTCACTGGCCAGACCGCCGCCGGATCACAGTGGGCCGGACACGCCAGCAGGTAGACCTCGTTGCCGAGAAACAGCCCGTAGGTGTCGGCCCCGACGCTGTAGGGCTGCTCCGGTAGGCCAGGATGGACCGCAAATTCCATGCCTTCCGGAACCTGGCAGAGGTACTCCAGATCGGCGCCGCACGCGCACTTGTAGTACTCGGGATCCTGCGCCCAGGAGGGTGTGCCGCCCACCTTGAACGTCTGGGTTCCGAGCCCACGCGGGTTGGGGGTGTCCACGAAGGGCTGAAGCGTCAGCGGCAGTGCGCAAACCGACGGTTCGGGCTCCGCAGTTGGAAGCACCGCGTGTTGCTGGAGCAGGACACGCCAGAACGGACGCGGGTAAGGCCGCTGTGGAGCGTCCCAGTACTCGGGCACGAGCCGGTCATCAGCGAACTCGGGTTCGGACGCGTCGTTGTGCGCGCGGCAGTGGAAGACCAGTAGATGGTCTCCACCAAAAGGCCCCAGGTCCAGAGGCACGTCGAGCTGGAAGAACAGGGCCATCTGCTCCCCGCAGAAACACGAGGGCCATTCCTGTGCGTTGTCGAGGAAGGGCCAGCCGCCAACGGAGTTCCGCGTCGGTCGATCCAGCGATTCGGACCCGACCTCAATCGCGTGAGCAGGCAGCGCCACCCGACTCTCCCCTACATCTCGTCCGATCATCCGCTCACCCTAAGGGCTGCCCTGTGACCGCTGATCGCGGGTGAGAAGGTCTGGCTACGGCTGGTGTGATCACAGCCTCCGAACCGTCCTGGATATACCCATTCACCGAGTTGAGCCGGCGCCAGTCCGGGAGGCTGCTGACCGTGCTCCGACGTCAGGACGCTGCGGTGGTGCGACGGGGCCGGCCGTGGGGACTCTCCTTGGAGGGCCGCTCCCTGCCCGTTCCGGCCTACTGGCGCACGAACTTGACGCTGGGCCAACCCGCCCCGCTGTTCGGTATCTCGAAGGCGGCAGCCGACCGCATCATCGGTCAGATCGGTCCGCTCTCGCGCTGAAGCCCAGGCGAGGCGATGCTTCGCGAAAGACACCGTGCTCATCGTGGACGGCACCCTTGCCCCGACCCGAGAGGGACCAGCTCCTACGATGAAGCTCATGACGAACGTTGGGGATCTTCAGCACTCGTTCTGGGACATCGAGAGCGACCGCGGAGTGCAGCCGTCCCTGACCGACGAGGCGGTCCTGGAGGCCGAGCGGCTGTTGAACGTCGCACTCCCCGGCTCCCTGCTCGACCTCCTCCGCGAACAGAACGGTGGTCTGGTCGCATCCAGTCGGGACGCCTTCCCCACAAGTCGGCCGACCTCATGGGCTCCTGACCATGTCCCCTTCGACTTCGTGATGGGCATCGGCCACCGCGAGCAGGCACTGTCCATGCTCGACAGCCCGTACCTGGTCGAAGAATGGGGCCTGCCCACGGACGTCGTACTGATCTCAGGTGGTGGCCATTACTGGATCGGGCTGGATTACCGGACCTGCGGCCGGCACGGAGAGCCATCCGTTGCCTGGTTCGACGCGGACGACAACTCGGAACTGGCCCTCGCCCCGGACTTCCGCTCCTTCGCCGAAGGCCTCACCTCCGCTGTCGAGTTCGACAGCGAGCGGAGCGAAGGCTCACCGGCCTGAGCTCGCCTACGAAGCGATGCCGTGGGGGGCGGACTCTCTGCCGTGCGCCCCATCGCCGGGCGAACGTTGCGTGATGCGGCACAAGGTCCTGTCCGATGAGTCGTGTGGCGGCGTCCACGGATGCGCAGGTTCGTTCCCGGCGTCCTCAGGGCGGTTGAATGCGCAGGTGGTGAACTGGGCACAGATGTACGACTGCCATGGCGACGTCGATCGCGTCCCCGAGCTCCTGGAGCGGGTCGAGCGCGAGGACGACGCGCGGGCCTGGGACGAGCTGGGTTACCGGCTGATCCTCGAGCATGACTTGGTGTTCTCCGCCAGTTTCGCCGCACTGCCGCGTCTGGTGCGTCTCGCGTACCGGAGCGAGCGGGCGCGTGGACTGGCCGGGGCGATCTTGCGGTGCGCGGCAGGGAACCACAGCTGTGACGATCTACTGGCCGATTGTGCCGAAGCGATCGGGGAGTTCCGTGAGTTGCTGATTCGGCATCTGCGGTCGCGGCCGGCCGACTACCTAGCGGCCTTCATCGTCTTGCTCGCGGTCGAGGAGCAGTACCACTGGAGTGCGGTCATGGGGGACTTCTCGGACGACTTCTACCAGGTCACCTGGCCTCATTGCACTGTGGAGGTGACGATCGCCATTGGCGGCTACGGACGCTATTCAGCGATCCGGGACTGGAACCTGGGCGACGTGGACCGACGCGACCTGAGGCCGGCGTCCCCCGGTGGCCTCTCCGGCATCGGTCGATGGATGCACGAGACCGCCGTCCGTGACGGGGAAGTCGTGCTTGCCGACGGGATCGCCCACCTCTTCGGCAGGGCCGAGTGCCCACGCTGTGCCAGCGTCTTCAATATCGCGGACGAGTACACGTCTTCCAACCGCCCCGTCATGTGAGCGACGGTGCATCGGACGCGACCGGCCCCACCTCGGGAACAGAGCCACAGCCGGATCGAGTCGGCAGCGCCCGTACCGTGGAAGACATGGGCCCGTTTGCCGTAACGGGTCCCGACCTCACGGCAGTTCTTGAGCCGGTTGATCGTGCGTTCTGCTTCGTCACGACGCCCGTAGACGTCCCTGCTGAAGCGGTCGGACGGCCACCCTTACTGCCGCGGCGCCGGCGATAGGGGCCTGCCGCGTCTGCCAGGAACTCTCGGCGGGTCCGAACGAGCTCCGGCCGAGTGCTGAATAGCCCGACAGAAGGTGGAGTCCAAGCCGACCGAAACAATCCATCACAACGCAAGTCACGCGACTCATCGGACAGGACCCTAGCGCCTGTTGTGAACGTGCAGGTCACAGCCACTCGTTGAGAAACGACTGCAAGGGCCACTCCATCCGCCGCCTGTACCGCGAGAGGGCGTGCCGATGGGCAGCCGAGCACTCTGGACGACTTACCCCGATGTACGTGGGTGGGTGATGGGCGATCTGCGCAGGCATCATGAAGCGCAGCCTTGAAGGAGCGATGCCCGTGAGACTTGTGTCCGACCCCGTTTACGGCGAAGTGGATCTCACCGCGACGGCGGCAGAACTGATCTACTTGGCAAGCGCGGTAGCCGAGGGTGATGGATTCATCGAATCCGCGTCCGCGTCTGCGCTTGACGGCAACACCCTGGCGGGAATCGAAGTCAGGAAGGCACCCGGCTCCGGTGTCCGCATCGGCCTCGACGCCCAGCGGCAGACCCTTGTGATCAGCGGCGATCCAGTCGCCAGGGCTGTCCTGGCCGAGAATCTGCATGCCATGGCCACCGCCGAGGATGGCGGCCACCTCCACATCGACTACTTCCCCGAGCACCCCTACCTGGTGGAAGGATCGCTGCCCTTGGTGATCAACAGCCCGCACGGAGGCATGCCGATTCGGTGAACCAGACCCGCAGTCGGTGTGATCATGGTCGTAGGCGATCAGCGAGCGGGTGATGGGTACGCCGGGTCACAGCCACTCATTGCGACATTCACGTCTCGGGTGATCAGACCCTTCGCGTCCGCCGTCATCACTCGGCACATCACGCCAAGGAGCACCGCTTCGCGTCCGCCACCGTATGCCGTCCATCAGCAGCCGTCGCGTTCACACCGGCGGACGGCCCGGCGTGGTGCCCTGAGGCAACAACGTCTCCAGCCGGACCCACTGCTCGTCCGTCAGATCACCACGCCCCACGGACGTGATCACCTACGATCAAGATCTGCTTTCGCGGCAGACCCTAGCTTGATCTTTAACGTGCCGCGTCGAATGGCGCGTCGAACTTGATCACTCGGTCCGGTAATCGCCGTACGTCAAAGCGGCCTTCGTCTGAACATGTGCTCCGACCAAGGAACACACACGTCCAGCACGAAGGCCGTGAAGATGAGTCTGCTGCATCGTGGTGCCCGACAAGAACCGCTGACGCAACTGTCATGCTTCCGGGGCGAGTTCTACTCCTGCCTGACCGCTCGTTCGGATGCGCTGTTCGAGCTGGCCGACGCTGTTCTGTGCGGTGACGGACCGGTGAGGTCGCTGGCCGAGCTGTCACTGGTGGGCGAACACCGCCGCGGACACGGAGGGCTCTATGCAGCAGTTTCCCGGGGAGGCATCGATGCCGACCGGCTGCGGCAGGCGCTGGCCGCGGTGCCGCTGCCGCGTGCTGCCGACGGCCGGCTCGTCCTGGCTGTCGATGTCACCTGCTGGCTGCGGCCCGATGCCCACACCTCACCGCAGCGGATCCTGTGTCACACCTATGGCCGGGGCAAGGACCAGCACATCCCGATCCCCGGCTGGCCGTACTCGATCATCTGCGCGCTCGAGCCCGGCCGCAGCTCATGGACTGCACCCCTGGACGCGTTGCGACTGGCACCCGGCGACGACACCGCCACCGTCACCGCCCGACAACTGCGTGACCTGGTCCAGCGACTGATCACAGCCGGGCAGTGGCACGCGGGCTCGCCGGACATCCTCATCGTCGCGGACGCCGGATACGACGCGCCCCGCCTGGCCTTCCTGCTGAGAGACCTGCCGGTCCAGGTGCTGGCCCGGATGCGCTCGGACCGGGTTCTGCGCCGGGCCGTCCCGCAGCGCCAGCCTCACATCCTGGGCCGCCCGCCCCGACACGGCAGCGAGTTCGTCTTCGGCCAGCCCGACACCTGGGGCACCCCGGACACCAAAACCGTCACCGACACACGCCTCTACGGCCAGGCCACCGCCCGCTCCTGGGACCGACTGCACCCCAAGCTGACTCACCGTTCCTCCTGGGCCGCAGCCGACGGCACGCTCCCCATCGTCGAGGGCAGCGTGATCCGCCTGGACATCGACCAACTGCCCAGCGGCGCAACTCCCAAGCCGGTCTGGCTCTGGTGGTCAGGCACCGACGCCACCCCGGCGGACACCGACCGTCTCTGGCAGACCTACCTGCGGCGATTCGATATCGAGCACACGTTCCGCCTGTTCAAGCAGACTCTCGGCTGGACCTGTCCGAAGATCCGCACCCCCGAGGCGGCGGACCGATGGACCTGGTTGATCCTCGCCGCCTACGCGCAACTCCGTCTCGCTCGCCCGCTCGCAGCCGACCTGCGTCGTCCCTGGGAGAAACCCAGTTCTCCAGACCGACTCACACCCGCCCGCGTCCGCCGCGACTTCCGGCACATCCGCCCACAAGCCGCCTGCCCAGCCCAAGCACCGAAATCCTCCCGACCCGGTCCCGGACGACCACCGGGCCGAAAGAACACCCGGCCCACACCCCGCCACGACGTGCACACACCCCGCAAAACACAGCCAGCGAAACGGCAAACGAAGAAGTTAACCACCCCACGACCACGCCGCACAGGTTAAAGATCAAGCTAGGGGGTGTCGTTTGGATCAGGTGGGGATCAGGCCGCGGCGTCCGGTGCGGTGCCTCGCAAGGCGGAGGATCCGCCGCGTACTGGACGTACTCGGCTGATCCGACAACGCGGCGAGGTGCCGTGCCGGGCGTCGCGGACCCGAGCTGACCCAAACGACACCCCCTAACCCTCCCGCGCCCACGGGCGCAGCTTCTCCGGGTTGCGGATCGCCCAGATCCGGGCGACCTGCCCGTCGGAGACGTCGAACGCGGCCACGGTCATGACGACGTCGGCTCGCTGGGCCACCAGGCCCGGCGCGCCGTTGACCGACCGTTCCAGGAGTTCGAGTCCCGGAGCCTTGTCGGCGATGGCGACCATGTACTGGGCGATGCGCGCGCCGCCCTCGACCGGGCGCAGGACGGCGCCGACCAGGCCGCCGCCGTCGGCGGTCATCACCGCGGCCGGGTCCAGGAGGCCGACGAGGGTGGCGATGTCCTTGGTCTCCCATGCCTCTTTGACGTGCCGCACCACGTCGGCCCGGCCGGCCGCCGTCACCGGAGCGCGCGCGGCGCTCACCCGCCGCCGGGCGGAGGACGCCAACTGCTTGCAGGCCGCAGGGGTCCGGCCCAGGACGTCGGCGATCTCGGCGAACGGGTACCGGAAGACGTCGTGCAGGACGAACGCCACCCGCTCGGCGGGCGTCATCGACTCCAGGACGACGAGGAAGGCCATGGTCACCGACTCGTCCAGGACGATCTGGTCGGCGGGGTCCGCGGGGCCGGTGGGGCCGGTGCGTTCGGCGCCGCCCGCGTGGGGCCACTCGGTGCGGTCGGGCACCGGCTCGGGAAGCCAGGCGCCGACATAGCGTTCACGGCGGGCGCGCGCCGAGCCGAGCACGTCCAGGCAGATGCGGCTGGTCACCGTCGTCAACCAGGCGCCGGGGGAAAGGATCTCGTCCCGCCGGCTCCGTGGCAGCGCGTACCAGCGTGCGTAGGCGTCCTGTACGGCGTCCTCGGCCTCGGTCACCGAACCGAGCAACCGGTAGGCGACATTGATCAGTTGACCCTGCTCGCCGGCTATCTCGTCCGTGCCGGCCCCGACAGTCCCCATACTTCCG
Organism: Streptomyces sp. NBC_00820; assembly: GCF_036347055.1. NCBI lineage: Bacteria > Bacillati > Actinomycetota > Actinomycetes > Kitasatosporales > Streptomycetaceae > Streptomyces > Streptomyces sp. NBC_00820. The sequence continues at coordinate 702,416 of NZ_CP108882.1, forward strand.
GCCGCCCCCTCGCCTTACCTTTCACGGGCCCGCGTCGTCGGGCTGGTGAGACCTTATCGATCTACTGCCCGACGGCAGCTAGGGGGACTGTGACATGGCCACTCAGGTGACGGCGACGACAGCGAAGGCGAACGCACAACGCGGCTCCTCGTTCCTGCGGATCGCGATCGCTCTGCAGACCCTGACCATCTTCCTTCAGGCGATCTCCGCCGGACTGCTGCTCACCGCGCACTACGGAGAGACGCTGCACAGTGTGGGAGCGCGGGTGATGTACGGGGCGTCGATGCTGTACGTGCTCGCGGCGGTGCTGGCGTGGAAGCCGGGCGGCGGCTCGCTCCGGCCCGTCTGGCAGGCGTCGGGTTTCCTCGTACTCGCCTCGATCCAGGTCGTGCTCGGTATCGCGCACGTCCCGTCCGTCCATCTCCCCCTGGGTGTGCTGATGTTCGGCCTGAGCTTGCTGGCGCTGGCCCGGCGCTGAAGGCCGCTACAGGGGCGCCGGAGGCAACCGGGATGCCTCAAAAGCGACTTCGCCCGTCGGCTTGCCGACTTCCGCTCGTCGGCATGACGAGTTCCGGAGAGCCGCGACCAGAGTTGACCGTCGTCTCCACGCGACGCACCCCGGACTCCACGAGGGTCCGGGGTGTGCGGCGGGCCGGGGCTTCGGGGGCTGCGGACCTCGCAGCGTCAGGCGGCCAGGGCGGCCGCGGTCAGGGCGAGGCCGGCGGTGCCGAAGACGATGACGTGGCGGGCGTTCTGCAGGACCCAGACCCAGCGGGGGAAGCCGGACTCGGCGGCCTTGAGGAGCGCCGCGACGTCGACGCGGGCCAGCTCGGCGTCTCCCTTGCGGGCGAAGGCGGCCTGGACGGACGTCGTGGCCGTCAGGTTGCTCCACAGGATCACGCAGTTGATGGCCAGGACCACGCCGAGGACGATCCAGTTGAGCACGCCGGCCCAGGAGATGCCCGCGAGGTTGAGCGCGGCGGTGCCGGCCAGAACCGCGGCGATGGAGACCGGTGCCCAGGTCTCGTGCCCGCCGGCGTCGAACCGCATCCCGTTCTCCTCCAGCACGGTGGTCCGCACGCCCTGGCGGCGCAGCTCGGCGTGCGCGGCGGCCGTGGCGGTGGCGCCGAACCGGGACCGGACCACCGGGATGCTGACGAAGGCGCCGGCGACGGACAGCTGCATGGCGGCGATGAACGCGTTCATGGTCATTCCCCTTCACGGTGTTGCGCCCGGCCGACGCCCGGAGTGCTTGAACTAAGTGCAAGAACAGGTTAGGCAGAGCCTTGCACTTAGTGCAAGACAATTCCTGAACTAAGTGCAAGTGGAGAAGGCGGCAGCATCGGAGGACGCCTGACGGAACAGCAGCCGGCTTTCCCTCGCCGCGCCAGCGCCCTGCCCGTACCCGGTCCGCGAACCGGCCTCAGCCGCCGAACCGCTCCCGCAGTTCCCGCTTGAGGATCTTCCCGCTGGCGTTGCGCGGCAGCTCGGTGACGAACAGGACCCGCTTGGGCGCCTTGAACGAGGTGAGCTTCTCCCTTACGTGGAGGATGAGCTGGTCCTCCGTCACCTCGCCTCGCGGCACGACGACGGCCGTGACGGCCTCGATCCAGCGCTCGTCGGGGAGGCCGATCACGGCGGCCTCGACGACGGAGTCGTGGCTGTACAGGGCGTCCTCGACCTGGCGCGAAGCGACCAGCACGCCACCGGAGTTGATGACGTCCTTCACGCGGTCGACGATCGTGAGGTAGCCGTCGGCGTCACGCACCGCGAGGTCGCCGGAGTGGAACCAGCCGTCGCGGAAGGCCTCGGCGGACTCCTCGGGCTTGTCCCAGTAGCCCTCGCACAGTTGGGGCGAGCGGTAGACGATCTCGCCGGGTGTGCCGGGCGGCACGTCCTCCCCCTTGTCGTCCACCACGCGGGCGTCCACGAACAGCACGGTGCGACCGCAGGATTCCAGCCGTCCCTTGTGCTCGTCGGGGGCCAGCACGGTGGCGAGGGGCCCGATCTCGCTCTGCCCGAAGCAGTTGTAGAAGGCGAGCCGGGGCAGCCGTTCACGCAGCCGCTCCAGCACGGGCACCGGCATGATCGAGGCGCCGTAGTAGGCCTTGCGCAGGCCGCTCAGGTCGCGGTCGGCGAAGTCGGGCCGGCCTGCCAGACCGATCCAGACGGTGGGCGGTGCGAACAGGCTGTCCACGCGCCCCGCCTCGATCAGGTCGAAGAGGCGGTCCCCGTCGGGCGCGTCGAGAATGACGTTGGTCGCGCCGACGGCGAGGTACGGCAGCAGGAACACGTGCATCTGCGCCGAGTGGTACAGCGGCAGCGCGTGCACCGGCCGGTCGCCGGCGCTCAGGTCGAGGGCGGTGATGGCGCTCAAGTACTCGTGCACCAGCGCCCGGTGGGTCATCATCGCGCCCTTGGGCAGCGCGGTGGTCCCGGAGGTGTACAGCAGCTGCACCAGGTCCTCGGTGCGCGGTTCGGGCCCGTCGTACGGCGGTGTGTCCGGCAGGCGGCCGAGAAGAGAGTCCCCGGCGTCCCGCAGGGGCAGCGTCCGTACGCCGTCCGGCAGCCGGTCGGCGAGGCCGGGGTCGGCGAGCACCAGCGCGCTTCCGGACTGGCCGACGATGTACGCCAGGTCCTCGCCGGTCAGGTTCTGGTTGACCGGCACATGGACCAGGCCCGCGCGAGCGCAGGCGAGGAAGGCGATCAAGTAGGCGTCGGAGTTGTGGCCGTAGGCGCCGACGCGGTCGCCCGGTGCGAGCCCTTCCGCGAGCAGCAGGGCCGCCGCGCGGGAGACGGCGTCGTCCAGTTCCTCGTAGGTCCAGGTGCGTTCGCCGTAGTGCAGCGCGATGCGCGCCGGAGTGCGTCGGGCACTGCGCCGCAGCACCCCGTCTACCGTGCTGCCATGTCCCTGCGTCATGACAGCCGATCCTCGGGGTGACGGAGCCGCAGGTCAAGAACCCGGCGGCCGGAACGGATGCCGGCATCCGGGGACGTGCGGTGCGCCGAACGGCGGAAGTCCCGCACCGACGCTCCGTCAGATTTATTGGCCGGGTAGCACTGTTGACAGGATTCACAGCCGAAACGATGGTTTCACAGGCGCCACGACAGGAGGTTCCTGATGGGTGAACACGCAGTGGACGACGAGACCGGACCGGGCCGCCAGGGCCCCACCCGCCGTCAATGGGGGCGCGGCACCATGGCCTTGGCCGGAGCCCTTGTCCTGGCGCCGCTGCCCGCCGGCCCGGCCGAAGCCGCCGGTCAGGCGTCCCCGGCTCCCGGACCGGCGTCCGGGCCGGCTTCCGGATCGGCTTCGGGACCCGCCTCCGGATCGGGTTCCGGATCGGCCGGGGCCGGTCACCCCACGCTGCGTCACGGCACCCCCGAGCAGGCCGGGCTGCTCGCTCCGCACCTGCGCCAACTCGTGGCCGACGCCGAGACCTTCCTCGGCCCCTCCCCCCGGCATCCCTGGTACGCGGGCGCCGTACTGCTCGCCGGGCGCGGCGGGACGGTGGCCCTGCACCGGCCGATCGGCATGGCGGTGCGCTACGCGGCGTACGACGAGAAGACCGACACCGGCGTGGAGTTCCCGCCGGAGCAGCAGATCCCGATGGCCGAGGACACGGTCTTCGACCTGGCCTCGGTCTCCAAGCTGTTCACCTCGCTGCTCGCGGTGCAGCAGATGGAGCGGGGCGCCCTGGAGCTGGAGGCGACGGTCGCCTCGTACCTGCCCGACTTCGGCCGGGCGGGCAAGCAGGGGATCACGATCCGCCAACTCCTCACCCACACCTCGGGGTTCCGTGCCTGGATCCCGCTGTACGGCGCGCCGACGCGCGAGGGCAAGCTCGACCTCATCTGGAACGAGGCGCCGCTCAACCCGCCCGGAACGGTCTACCTCTACTCGGATCTCAACCTCATCTCCCTGCAGCTCGTCCTGGAGAAGATCACCGGCCGTTCCCTCGACACGCTGCTGCGGGAGGAGGTCACCGGTCCGCTCGGCCTCCACCGCACCCGCTACAACCCGCCCGCGTCCTGGAAGCCGAAGATCGCCGCCACCGAGGACGCCCGCAAGCCCTGGTCCGGCCTCGACCGGGGTCTGGTCTGGGGCGACGTGCACGACGAGAACGCCTACAGTCTGGGCGGAGTCGCGGGCCACGCGGGGGTGTTCTCCTGCGCCTGGGACCTCGCGGTGCTCGGCCGCACGCTGCTCAACCGCGGCGCCTACGGCCGTGCGCGCATCCTGAAGCCGGAGTCGGTGGACCTGATGTTCACCAACTTCAACACCGCCTTCCCCGGCCACGACCACGGTCTCGGCTTCGAGCTCTACCAGCACTGGTACATGGGTGCGATGGCCACTCCGCACACCGCGGGCCACACCGGTTTCACAGGCACCTGTCTGGTGCTCGATCCGACGACCGACTCCTTCCTGGTCGTGCTCGGCAACTCGGTTCACCCGGTGCGCAATTGGCGGTCCGGGTCGGCGCCCCGGGTGGCCGCGGGCACGAACCTGGCCCGTGCGGTCGCGGTCCGCCCGGCGCGGGGCCGTACCGCCTGGTTCTCCGGCACGGCCGGCGCCACGACGGCGACCCTCACGCTGCCCGCCGTGGACACCTCGGCCGGTGACGCGCGGCTGTCGTGCGCCCTGTGGTGGGACACCGAACCCGCCGCCGACGTCCTTGCCCTGGAGGCCAGCACGGACGGTGGCGCGGGCTGGCAGCCGCTGCCGTTCACCACCACCCGGCACGGCACCGAGCCGCAGGAGCACCCGGCGGGCACGGTGAGCGGCTGGTCCGGCCGCGTCTGGCACCGGCTGTCCGCCGGGCTGCCGGCCACCCGGCAGCTCATCGTGCGCTGGCGCTGCACGACCGACCAGTTGTACGTCGGCCGCGGGACGTACGTCGACACCCAGCGGATCGAGGCGGGTGGCCGGGTCGTCTTCGACGAGGTACGGCCGGCGGACGGGGCGCGGATCCAGCCCGTGGGGTGGACGGCTTCCGCCGACTGACGCCCACCGGCGGACCGGCCGGCGGGGCGCCCTCGCCCACCAGTCGGCGGGGCGCTGCCGTCCGGCGTCCGTCGCCGGGTGGGGGGCAACGCCGTCCGGTGTCCGTCGCGGGGGCGCCGCCGCCGTTCTCCAGAGCCGCGGCGCCGGTGCGCGCACCACCGCGCACCACCCTGCGCCCCCGCGCACCACCGGGATCGCGGGGGCGGCGATGCGCGCGGCCGCGCGCTACCGCTCCAGCACCGCCATCGCCGCGTTGTGCCCCGGCACCCCGCTCACGCCGCCGCCGCGCACCGCGCCCGCGCCGCACAGGAGCACGTTGGCGTGCCGGGTCTCCACGCCCCAACGGCCGGTGTCCTCCTGTGTGTAGGGCCAGGACAGGCCGCGGTGGAAGATGTTGCCGCCGGGCAGGCCCAGGTCGCGTTCGAGGTCCAGCGGGGTCTTGGCCTCGATGCAGGGGCGGCCGTCGGCGTCGGTGGCCAGGCAGTCGGCGAGGGGTTCGGCGAGGTGGGCGTCGAGCTGCGCGAGGGTGGCCTTCAGCAGTTCCTCGCGGACCGCGTCGTTGTCCTGGGCGAAGAGGCGGGCGGGGGTGTGCAGGCCGAAGAGGGTGAGGGTCTGGTAGCCGCTCCCGGCCAGTTCGGGGCCGAGGATGGTGGGGTCCGTCAGCGAGTGGCAGTAGATCTCCGAGGGCGGCGCGGCGGGGAGTTCACCGGCAGCGGCCTGGGCGTGGGCGGCGGCCAGCTGCCCGTATCCCTCGGCGATGTGGAAGGTGCCGGCGAAGGCCTCGCGGGGGTCGACCGAGCTGTCGCGGAGCCTGGGCAGGCGTGTGAGCAGCATGTTGACCTTGAGCTGGGCGCCCTCGGCGGGCTCGGGTGCCGGGTCCCCGGTCAGGGCGGCCAGTTCGCGTGGCGAGGCGTTCACCAGGACGTGCCGGGCGGCGGCGACGCCCTCGCCGTCGGCCGTACGGTAGGTGACCTCGGCGGTGTGTCCGTCGGTGTCGATGCGGACCGCCTCGCGCCCGGTCTCGATCACCGCTCCGGCCTCGCGCGCGGCCGCGGCCAGGGCGTCGGTGAGCGCGCCCATGCCGCCCACGGGAACGTCCCAGGCGCCGGTGCCGCCGCCGATGACGTGGTAGAGGAAGCAGCGGTTCTGGGCGAGGGAGGCGTCGTGGGCGTCCGCGAAAGTACCGATCAGCGCGTCGGTGAGAACCACGCCCCGGACCAGGTCGTCGCTGAAGTTCTCCTCGATGGTGACGCCGATAGGCTCCTCGAACAGCGCCCGCCAGGCGGTCTCGTCGCCGACGCGGCGGCGCAGTTCCTCGCGGGTGGGCAGCGGCTCGGTGAGGGTCGGGAAGACGCGCTGGGCGACCTGCCCGGTCATGCCGTAGAAGCGCTCCCAGGACGCGTACTCGCGCTCGCCGCCGGTCAGCCGGGCGAAGGCCTCCCGGGTGCGTGCCTCCCCGCCGCCGACGAGCAGTCCCGTGGCCTGTCCGGCGCGCTCCACCGGGGTGTACGACGAGATGGTGCGCCCGCGGACCTGGAAGTCCAGCCCGAGGTCGCGCACGATCTTCTGGGGCAGCAGGCTGACCAGGTAGGAGTAGCGCGACAGCCGGGCGTCGACGCCGGCGAACGGGCGGGTGGAGACGGCGGCGCCGCCGGTGTGGTCCAGGCGTTCCAGCAGCAGTGCGGAGCGGCCGGCGCGGGCCAGATAGGCGGCGGCGACGAGGCCGTTGTGGCCGCCGCCGACGATGACGGCGTCGTACGTCCGGGTTCCCTCATGTGCAGGCATGGCTCTTCGTAACACGTGATGATCTTCAACCGCCAGAGGTGGTCACGGTCCAACACGAAACGGTCGATCCCAGACTGATCCGATCACGTGGAACCAGCGGTACCCGCAAGACCGTTGTACTCATGGAAGCCCTTCACCGGTCATGCGTCAGGAGGTACGCATGCAGGATCCGTCGGCGGCTTGGCGTGTCCCGTTCTCACCGCGACTGTTCCCCGACAGCACCGCCGTCGCGCGGTGGCTGGCGGAAAGCCCCCAGGACGCGGGGCGCGCGATAGCGGCGACGCAGCAGCAGTCCGGACCCGGCGTCGAACAGCGCCACGCCTGCGGGGTGGCCCTGCTGTGCGCGGACTTGCCCTTCGCCGCCTGGACCCTGCTGGCCCAGCTGGTGGACGAGGCGCGGCCGCGAGGCGGCGGGCCGCTGGACGAGCACCTCCGTTTCGACGACGACCCCGTGCTGCGCGCCCTGCACGTCGATCTGGCCACCGCCGCGGTGCGCTGCGGGTTCTGGGACCACGCGCTGCGGACGCTGGTGGAGGTCACCTCGGGCATCACCGAGGCCGAGGAGCTGGCCGAGCTGGTCCACCGCGGTGAGGGACTGACCGAGGCGGTGAACAGCCAACGCCGCAACCACTCGTTCCACCGTCGGCGAGTCGCCTGGTTCGAGGAGCTGGCCGACCACGGCGAGGCGACCTCCACGCACCGGCTGCAGCAGGCCAAGTCCCTGCTGGCGCTCGGAGAGATCGACCATTCCCTGTCCCGTTTCGACGCCGCCGCCGAACTCCTGATCGCACTGGACGAGGACGAGGAAATCCGGGACGTCGCCGTGGAGATGCTCGTGAATCTCCATCTGCGGGTGGGCGCCCGGACCCCGGAGGAGCGGGAACGGGCACGGCGCAGGCTGCACCGCCTGCGCCCCAACTCGGCGGTGCTGCGGGTGGGCGCGTCCTACGACGAGGTCGACCGGATGATGCGCGGCATGGAGGCGCAGCAGGCCTCGCGTGTGCTGTTCGCCCTGTCGGAGAAGCACGGCGACGCCGAGGGGGGCGCAGAGGTCCGCGAGCGCATGCTGCTGGTGGCGCGCGCTCACGGGGACCAGCCGCGCTGCGCGGTGACGGCGGCGCTGGCCTTCCTCGCAAGGGGACAGCGGACTCGCGCCGAGGCGGCGCTGCGCCTCACCCGCGCTCCCCTGTCCGACGACGACCTGACCGAACTGGCCGCCCACGGGCTGACCGTGGTCCCCGCCGCTCGGTCCCGGAAGGCGGCAGGATGAACACGCCGGAGAACCTGAAGTCCTGGGTCGACTTCCTGCTGACGGGGCCGCCCGACTTCGAGACACTCCAGATCCACCTGAAGTCGGTTCGCGAGGACGACCGGGCCGCCGCCCTGGCGCTGCTGGAGCGGCGGACCGCGGCGGCGGCCGAGGCGGGTCGTCCCGCCGAGGCGGAATGGCTGGCCTTCCTGGCCGACTGCGCCCGGCGCGTCTGGCGGACGGCCCCGCACGACCAGGGCCTGCCCGGCTTCGCCGCCGTGCTGGACCGGGCCGTCAAACTGGGCGGCCTGCTGGACGCGTTCCTCCTCTTCCGCCGCGAGCGGGCCGTCCTGCCCGAAGACCCGGTGCCCGCGGCCCAGAAACTGCTGGGCGCCTACGAGGGCGTCGGGACCGACCAGCGGGCGGCCGTGCTCGCCGCCCTGGCCATGGCGACCCCGGACGCGCCGATGGCAGCCGTCCAGGCGCGGACGTGGTGGGCGTTCGGACTGATGGCGCGGGCGTCCTGGCACGAGACCCGCGGGCAGGCCGGGACGCGCACGACACTCGACCGACGGCACGCCCTGTTCCACGCCACCCGTGCCGTCGAGGCACTCCGCCTCCCCGGCGGGCCCACGCCGGTTCCCCTGACCGCCCAGCAGGCGGAGGTCGCCTACTGGGCGTACGGAATGCTGGCCCAGGCCCACCGCAGTCTGGGGGACCTCCGCTCGGGGATCGACGTGCTGCTGGAGTGCGAACGGCGGCTGCGCCACCTGGACGACGACCCGCAACGGTGGATCGAGCTCGACCGGGTCCTGGCCAACGAGCTGCAGGCACTGGGCCATCACCGGGCCGCGCGGCCGCGCTTCGACCGGGTCCTGGAATCCGCTGACCAGGTCACGGGCGGCAGGGCGAACGGGTTCCGGGTCAACGTGCTGATCGCGCGCGGCAAGAACCACCTGTTCGGCGGGGCACTGACGGCCGCCTCGGCGGACTTCCGGCAGGCCGCTGACGACGCCGAGGCGCTGGGGCTGGTTCCGGAAGCCGTGCAGGCCCGCTCTCTGCTGGCCAATTCACTGCAGGTGCGGGGACGGAGCCGGGAGGCGCTGCGGGTCTTCGAGGAGAACCTCGCGGCGACGCTGCGCGACCGGCTGCTCAGGCCGCACGCGCTCCGCTGCGCCCTCGCGCAGCAGCTGCGCCAGATGGGGTATCTGAAGGAGGCGGAGGAGCAGTACCGACTGGCCCTGGCCGAGATGCACGAGGGCACGGCCACACGGAGCGCGAACGAGGTCGGGTGCCTGTCGGGGCTGGGGGACGTCGCCGAGGCGCGCGGCGACCGCCACGAGGCCATGGCCTTCTACGAGCGCAGCTATCGCACGGCGTCCGCCTTCCACCGCGAGAGCCAGGGCATCGCGACCCTCGCGATGGCCCTCAAGCGCCAGGCCGAGGAGGACGGAACACCCGGCATGGCAGAGGAGGCCCTGCGCCGCCTCACCCGGCTCCGGCAGGACGCCGAGGCGCTCGGGAACTCCGACTCCGACGACGCGACGGGCTTGGCGGTCATCTCGTGTCTCACCCGCCTCGACCGCTGGGCCGAGGCGGCGGCCCTCGGCCGGGAGCTGATCGCGCGGGCCGACGAGCGCGGCGGCCACGACGACGGCACGGACCGGCTCGGCATCGCCGACGGCGAAGCCCGGCGGATGAACTTCGTGGACACGTTCCGCGGCCGGCCCGAACTGCGCGCCGAATGCCTGGCGTACGCGCTCTCGTGCCGGGACGAGAGCCGGCGCCAGGTCGCCGGCACACCGTGGCCCGCCCAGCGGGCCGAGGTCTGCGGCCGCGCCCTGCCCACGTACGAAGCTCTGATGGGTCTGCTCGCCGACCACGGCGACGAACTGTCCCTGCCCGACGCCCGCTCCGTCCCCGAGTGGTGCTTCGACCTGCACGAGGAGGTGAAGGCGCGGGATCTGCTGACCGATCTGTCCCATGCCGCCTCGGCGGTACCCCCACCGCCCCGGTCGGCGCCCGGAAGCCTGCTCGCCGAGGAGGACCGGCTGCTCAGGACACTGCGGCACGACGCCACGAGGTCGGCTCTGGGTGAACTGGGCCTCACGGCCGACGCGTCCGCGGACCGGATCACCACTCGGCTGGCGGCCGTCCACTCGGCGCTGGAGAGCCACGCTCCGGAGTACGTACGTCTGCGGCGGGGTGCGCCCATGCGGCTGGCCGAGGCCCGCGAGCTGATCCGACGGCACGCGCCGGCCGAAGGCATGGTCCTGGTCTCGTACTTCTGCGGCAAGGACGACACGTACTGCTTCGTCCTGACGTCCGACGACGCGTCGCCCAGGATGCACCGGATCCCGCTGGGCCGGTCCCGGATCGAGGCCTTGTCCCGGCGGCTGCGCATCGTCTTCAACGGTGGCCCGGACGCCTCGGGTGTGCTGCTGCGCCCGCTGCCCGCGCGCCGTCCCGGCAAGCGCGACACGTCCTTCCTCGCCGAACTGACGCCGCTGCTGGAGCCCTTCGCCGATCTCGTCGGCGACCGGCGGCTGGTGGCCGTCGCGGCACACGGACCGCTCTCCGGCGTCCCGTTCGCCGCGCTGCCGCTGCCGTCGGGCGGACGGCTCGGGGAGTCGAACGCGGTGGTGAACGTGCCGGGCGTGAGCAGTCTGCGCCACCTTCTCGCGCACCCGGCCGCCGCGGCCCGCCGCGCGGTCTCGGTGGGCTGTGCCGGACGTGAGGACGACACCGCGCTGTTCGAACACGACGGCGTTCTGCTGGCCGAGGGACCGTGGCAGTCGGTGCCACCGCTGGCCGGGCTCGCCGCCACCCCGGACGCCGTGCGTGACGCGCTCGCCCGCGCCGATCTCGCCCATGTCACGGCACACGGATTCGCCGACACGGACGATCCGCTGGACGCGGCCCTGCTGTTCTCCGACGGCGCGACCCGCCCCAGCAAGAGCTGGGAACCCCACAACCTGCCCGCCCGCGCCCGTCATCTGCTGCGCGTCCGGGACGTCGCGTCCGCGGACGCTGCGCCGCACCGCCTCGTGCTGCGCGCCTGCTCGGCGGGCTGGGGCGAGGCGGACCACCCCGGCGCCGATCTCGCGGGTCTGACCTGGGCGTTCCTGCGGTCGGGGAGCCGCTGTGTCATCGCGCCCCGCTGGGACGTGCATCAGGAGAGCTCGCGCGAGCTGCTCGCCGCGTTCTACCGGCGTCTGGGCAGGGGGGAAGCCACGTGGCGGGCTCTGTGGGGAGCCCAGCGGGACATGGCGGAGGACACCGCGCGGCCCTGGCTCGGCCACATCTTCCACTGGAGCGCCTTCACCGTGACCGGGGACTGGCGCTGACCGGATCAACACCGCCCGCACACCGTCGAAGGAGTCCTGTGACCACACCGGCATCCCTGACCGAGCGCTCCGTCGTCCTGGCGCTTCAGGAGATCACCGAGGACCTGTCCCTGCCCCACGGGCTGGTGTCGGAGAACGACGAGGAGGCGCTGGAGATCGTACGGATGCTGCTCGCGCACGGCGGCGTTCCCGCGCAGCCCGCGCGGCTGCTGGACGACGACGACCTCGCGCTCGGCGCGGGCCGGCGGCTGCTGGAGGTGCTGGCCGAGGATCCGGGGACGCGTCCCGTGACGGAGCCCCTGCTCGCCGACCCGCCCGTCGACGAACAGCTGGCCGTCGTCGAGGTGTCCGCCGGTGTGGTGGTCCTGCTGGCGCTGGTGGCGTTCCTGCAGACGAAGGTGAGCCTGAAGGTCGAGCGGAAGTCGCGCCGCGGCAAGGTCGTCTTCGAGGTGACGAAGGAGGCCACGCAGCCGTCCGTTCTGCTTCATCTCGCCGGCCTGTTCCAGCGCGTCCTCGGCCCCGGCGTGGCTCCCCCGATCGACCCGGCGTCCGTCGACCCCGGCCAGGGGCCCGCTGATCCGCCGGGCGCGATGTAGCCGGGGTGCGGGTGCGGCGGGGGGGCAGGGGGCGGCGGGTGACGTGGCTGCCCTGGTTGTGAGGGTTGACGTGCCGGGCGTCGTGGTCGGTGTGCCGGGCGTCGTACGGTTCCGAACCGGGCGCCGTGGTAGACGTACGGGGCGCCCTGGTTCGCGTGCCGGGGGCCCTGGTTCGCGTACGGGGCGGCGGCCGGGCCGGTGCCGCTCAGCAGCCGCCGGAATCCGGACGCCGCCGCAGCACCGCGACCCTTCGGTACAGCTCGGCCGCCTCGGCGCCGTGGCCGAGCTGTTCCAGGCAGTGTGCCTCGTCGTGGCGGCTGGCGAGGGTGTCGGGGTGGCCGGGGCCGAGAATCCTCTCGCGGGCGGCGGCGACCCGTCGGTGCTCGGTGAGCGCATCGGCCCAGCGGCCGAGCCAGCTCAGGGCGACGGCGATCTCTCGGCGGCTGACCAGGGTGTCGGGGTGGCCGGTGCCGAGAGCGCGTTCGCGTAGCGCGCGGACATCGCGGGCCTCGGCCAGGGCCTCCTCCCACCGGCCGAGTCGGCCGAGGTTGACGCCCGTTCCGTGCCGGGCGCGCAGGGTCTCGGGGTGCTGCGGACCCTGTACACGGGTGCGGTCGACGACCAGGTCGCGGTAGACGCGCAGGGCGTCCTCGCCGCGGCCGAGGCGGCCCAGGCAGATGCCGGTCTCGTGGCGGGCGGCGAGGGTGTCGGGGTGGTCGGCGCCCAGGGTCCGGGCGCGTGCCTCGGCGACCTCGCGGTAGGTGTGCAGCGCCTCCTCCCAGCGGCCCGACTGGCCGAGTGCGTAGGCGACTTCGTAGCGGGTGACGAGGGTGTCGGCATGCTCCGGGCCGAGCACCCTGGCCCGGGCGGCTGCCACTTCGAGGGCGATGCGGCGGGATTCCCCGGGGCGGCCGAGCCTGCTGAGGCTGACGGCGAGGTTGTGGCGGCAGCGCAGGGTGTCGGGATGGTCGGGGCCCATGACGCGCAGCCGGGCGGCGAGCACCGAGGTGTACACCTGGTGGGCCTCGGCGTGCCGGCCCAGCCGGCCGAGGACGTAGGCCGTCTCCTGGCGGGCCGCGAGCGTGTCGGGATCGTCGGGTCCCAGGACGCGCGCCCCGGCCGCGGCGATCTCCGTGTAGGCGCGCAGCGCGTCCGCGGACCGGCCGGTACGACTGAGGCTGAGGGCGGCCTCCCGACGGCTGGCCAGGGTGTCGGGGTGATCGGGGCCGAGGAGTGCCGCCCGTGCGGCGGCGACGGCCTGGTGGACCTCGCCCGCCTCGGCCCAGCGGCCGTGCCGCGCCAGGGCCAGGCCCTCGCGGTGCCGTGCGGTGAGGACGGCGGCCTCCGCCGACGACGGCTGGGACCGCACCGCCACCGCCGCCAGCTCCGCCACCCCCGCCCCGGCGGCTCCGGCGGCTCCGGGCCGCGTGGGCGACGCGGGCGAAGCGGATGGCACGAGCGACGCGGATGGCACGGGCGAGCCGGGCGACGCGGGCGACACCGTTGGCGCGGTCCAGGAACCGGTCAGGGCGGCCCCGGCGTCGGGCGGCGTGGCGCACAGCCCGGTGCCCACCGCCTTGTGCCCGGTGGTCATGCTCCGGCTCCATGAGGGCAGTCGGGCCTCGCGCGTCCCCGGGGCGCCGACCGGGACCGGTGCCGTCACGACCGTCGGCACATACCCCGGCCCCGGCCCCGATCCATGCCCCGACTCCGACGCCGTACGGCCGCCGGCCAGGCGGCGCACCAACTCGTCCGCGTCGTGAGGTCGTTCCTCGGGTCGCTTCGCCAGCAGGTCGAGGATGATCCGTTCGATCCGGGCGGGCAGTCCGGGGCGCCGGTCGCGGGGCGGCCTGGGCGGGGTGTCGCGGTGGGCGAGGAGGACGGCCCAGGCGTCCTCCAGGTCGAACGGGGGTGCTCCGGTGGCGATTTCGTACAGCACGCAGCCCAGCGAGTACAGGTCGCTGCGCCGGTCGACCTCGGCAGCGCCGATCTGTTCCGGAGACATGTAGTGCGGGGTGCCCATGGCGATGCCGGTGCCGGTCAGCCGGGCGGTACGGCCGAGATCGTGGCCGAGGCGGGCGATGCCGAAGTCGCAGATCTTCACCGTGCCGTCCGTGAGCCGCACGATGTTCCCGGGCTTCAGGTCGCGGTGGATCACGCCCTGCCGGTGGGTGTAGGCGAGGGCGGCGGCGACCTGGGCGGCGATGTCGACCACGTCGTCCACGGGCAGGGGATGCCCGTTGTTGTCCTCCATGAGGCGGCTCAGGTCGCGCCCCTCCAGCAACTCCATCACGAGGTACGGCACTTCACCGGACTCGCCGAAGTCGTGGACGACGGTGACCCCGCGGTGGGTGAGCCCGGCCGCCACTCTGGCCTCGCGGCGGAACCGCTCCCGCAGGACACGGGTGCCGGACGGATCGTGTTGCGGGCCGGGCGGCTTGAGGCACTTCACCGCGACCTGCCGGGCCAGTGACTCGTCACGGGCCCGCCACACCTCGCCCATCCCGCCCCGCCCGATCAGATCGAGCAGCCGGTACCGGCCCTGGAGCAGCCTGTTCTCCCCCATCGCGCGCCGTCGCCCCCGTCGCATTCGGCTCCGCTCCCTGGGGGGCGCCGCCACGCCGTACCGGCCGTACGGAACCCGGCCCGGCGCGTCACACCGGCCCGGCCCCGCCCGAGCCCCACCCCCCGCCCGCTCAGTATGGCGGGCTATGGCCCCACTTTGTACGGTGCCGGTCGGGCTCCGGGGCCGAGCCTCGCCACGGCACGCAGGACGTGTTTGGGCGGCAACTGCCAGCGCAGACGTGCGGGAACGCGGCGCAGCAGGGTGCCGGTGGCCCGCAGCCGGCGGGTGACGACAGCGGGGGCGGGGGCCGGTCTGCCGTACAACTCGTGGGCGTACGGGGGCAGGGAGGCGTATGCCAGGTGCGCCACGCGCCGCCACAGCACCTCCCGCGCCGGGACGAGGAGCGGCTGCGTCGGCGGGCGGAGCAGGAAGTCGTCCACCTCGCGCGCCTCGGGTCCCGCGGCGAGTTCCGGCCGCACCTTCTCGAAGTACGCGGCCATGCCGGCCCGGTCCACCGGTACGGCGTCCGGGTCCAGCCCCACCAGGCGGGCGCTGACCCGGTGTTCGGCGAGGTACCGGTCGGCCTGGGCGCCGGTGAGGGGGAACCCGGAGCGGCGCAGCACCTCCAGATAGGAGTCGATCTCCGCGCAGTGCACCCAGAGCAGCAGCTCGGGCTCGTCGACGCCGTACCGCTCGCCGGTCTCCGGGTCCGTCGCGGTGAGCATGCGATGGATCTTCCGCACCCGGGCGCCCGCCCGCTCGGCCGCCTCCGTCGTGCCGTAGGTCGTCGTCCCGACGAAGTCGGCGGTGCGCATCAGCCGGCCCCAGGCGTCGCGGCGGAAGTCGGAGTTCTGCATGACGCCGCGGACCGCGCGCGGGTGGAGTGCCTGGAGGTAGAGCGCACGGATACCGGCGATCCACATCATGGGGTCGCCGTGCATCTGCCAGGTCACGGAGTGCGGGGTGAACAGCCCGGGATCGCCCATGCCGGCAGGCTAACGCCGGAGCCGGCCCGCCCGGGGGCACTGTGTCGCATTGCCGTGGGCGCTTCCGGGACTCCGCCAGCGGGGGCGACGGCCGGTCCGGTCCGCGAGTCGGTACCGGGTCTGGGTCCGGACCCGGACCCGGGCCCGGGCCACGATCGGCCGAGGGACCGTCGAGGGTCGCGGGTGCCGGCCGAAGCCCTGCCGCGGTCAGGCCGAAGCCCAGTCGAGGGCCCGGCCGAAGCCTCGTCGAGGGTCAGTCCAGGCTCGTCATGAAGTCCGCGCAGGCCACGGCGCAGGCCCGGCAGGCCGCCGCGGCGGGCTCGGCGCCGGGGGCTCCGTCGAAGGCGAGGGCGCAGTCGAGGCAGATCGAGCGGCACCACTCCAGCCGGACCTTGATCCCGTGCACGTTCTGGGGGCTCTGTTCGGACAGCATGCCGCAGGTGGCGTCGCACACCTCGGCGCAGATGACGCCCATCCGCCGTATGCGGTCCAGGCGCTCGGTGCCGTCGGGATCCAGAAGACTCACGCGCACCGCGCACGCCCGGGCGCACTCGGAGCAGGCCTGGGCGCAGGTGAAGCGGTCCTCGAGGAAGCGATAGAGCTGCTGCTCCGAAGTCGGCGGGGTCACACGGGGCGGGTAGCCGGGAAGCGGCGGCACAAACACGCCGACCGCCCGCGAGTGCCACAGACAGGCGATGTGACGCGGAGTGGACCCCTCTCCACACAAAGTGTCTGATTCATACACTTTTGTGCGGGGTATTTCACTCCTATGAGTACCGCAACGATGCAGCTGGCCGCGGCGAGCGGCCTCATGAGCCTCGCGCTCTTCCTGGTGGCCGTGGCCCTGCTGGCGCTGCTCGCCGGCGGCTTCTGGTTCAACTCGCGCATCAAGTACCTCGAGTCCACCCGGCCGCGTCCCGACGAACAGCCGCACCTGCCGCCGGAGGGCGCGGTGCACGAGATCCGGGAGAACAGGGAACCGGACGAGATTCCGCACATCCCCAAGGGCGAACGCCCACTGACCCCGTACGAGCTGACCAACAAGGGCACCAAGACGAGCACCGACACGGACCGCCCGCGCTGGAGCAAGGGCACGAGCGGCTCGTTCGGCGGCGGCGGACTCGGCGCCCACTGAACCCGCCCCGGGCAGCCCCGGCACCCCGTCGAACGGCGGACACCCCGACGACGTAAACCGTCACCGTCGGAGGCGTCCGCCGTCGGCCCGCGTCGGACCGTCTCGACGCCGCCCTCAGCAGACCTTCCTGGCGGCGTCCAGACGGCCGACACGGGCCACGTTCTGCCGGTCCTCCGCGTCCGGGCTCGCCTCGGCCGTGAACCAGGCGTCGAGGATCTCCTTCAGTACCGGCGCCGAGGTGAGCCGCAGGCCGAGCGCGAGGACGTTGGCGTCGTTCCAGCGGCGTGCGCCGTCCGCCGTGTACGCGTCCGTACAGAGGGCGGCGCGGACACCCGGCACCTTGTTCGCGGCGATGGAGGCACCCGTACCGGTCCAGCAGCACACGACCGCCTGATCGGCCGCACCGTCGGCCACGTCCCGGGCGGCCGCCTCCGAGCACACGGCCCACTGCGGGTCCGCGCCGTCCCGCAACGCGCCGTGCTCACGCACCTCGTGCCCGCGCCGGCGCAGCTCCTCCACGAGGAGGCGGGCCACGGGTTCGTCCATGTCGGAGGAGACGGAGATCTTCATACGGGGCACTGTCCTCTCCAGGCCGGCGAGCCCGGACGGCTCGATGCCATCAATTATCGACACCGGCCTCACCGACCCCCGGCAGCGGCCGCCCTTGCCCTGCCGGACGCGACGCCCCACGCCTGGACGTCTGGATCCGCCGACCGGGTGGACGGGGGCGCCCGGCCCCGTGGTGGCCTTCAGCACGCACAGGTGGGGGACCCGATCGGTGCCGTCAACGGGTCGGCCGCGCGCCGCTCCGTACCGGTCGCGCCTTCCACCGGGAACCCCTCGCGGATCCAGTACTCGATGCCTCCGATCATCTCCTTGACCTGGTAGCCGAGTCGGGCGAGGGCGAGTGCCGCACGGGTGGCGCCGTCGCAGCCGGGCCCCCAGCAGTAGGTGATGACCGGAACCCGCGGGGCCAGCAGGCTTGCGGCGCGATCCGGGATGTCGGCGACGGGCAGGTGCACAGCACCGGGCACGTGACCCTGCTGCCAGCCGGCGGTCCCGCGCGAGTCGACCAGGACGAAGCCGGGGGCGCCGGAGTCGAGTGAGGCGCGGACGTCGGAGACGTCCGCCTGGAAGGTCAGGCGTGCGGTGAAGAAGGCGGCGGCTTCCGCGGGGGCCGCGGGCGGCACCCGCATCGCCGGGCTCGTGTCGATGTCACTCATGACCAAGACGCTACGGAAGGTACCAGCGCGCCGGAACCGACGATCACCGGCCTTCTCCGCCTCCGCCCGGGGATCTCATGGCGATAATGGATCATGGCCGCTGATTCCCTCGACGAGACCGACATGCGCATCCTGGAAGCCCTGCAGCGCGACGGACGGGCGAGCTATGCCGAACTGGCGCGGACCGTGTCCATGTCCGCCAGTGCCGTCACCGAGCGGGTCCGACGGCTCGAGGAGAGCGGCGTGATCCGCGGCTATTCCGCCGTCGTGGATCCGGAGCGACTCGGGCTCGGCATCCTGGCCTTTGTGCGGCTGCGCTATCCGACCGGCAACTACAAGCCGTTCCACGACCTCGTCGCGACCACCCCCGAGATCATGGAAGCGCACCATGTGACCGGAGAGGACTGCTTCGTACTGAAGGTCCTCGCTCGTTCCATGCGGCACCTGGAACGGACAACCGGCCGTATCGCCGCACTGGGCTCCGTCACCACCAGCGTCGTCTACTCCAGCCCGCTCCCGAACCGCGCGATCACCACGATGCCCTCATAGAGGGAAAGGGACACCGCGGCCGCGCATCTCTCACACTTGCCCCCCCCCACGCCCGCACCCTCCGCTCGCCCCGACTCCAGCACCAGCACGGAGCCCGGCGCGTCATGCGTGGTTGCGCAGGTCGGGCCCGTATGTCGCCTCAGGCGCGGCGGGGGCCGGGGCGGACGTAGACGTGGCCGTCCCGTTCGCGACCCGAGACGCAGAGGGCGCGCCGTCCGGGCGCCGGAAGGGCGTCAGGGCTGGGGGGTCCAGGACGCCACCAGGTCGAGGAGGCCGGGGAAGCGGGCGTCGAGGTCGGCGACGCGCACCTGGCTGCGGCGTTCGAGTCCGTACTGACGCTGGCGCGTGACCCCCGCCTCGCGCAGCGCCTTGAAGTGGTGCGTGAGGGAGGACTTGGGCCGGTCGAGACCGAACCAGCCGCAGGTGTGGTCGAAGCCCTCGGAGTCCAGGAGGAGTTTGCGGGCAGCGCGACATCGGCTTCTCCAAGGGCACCCTGACCCTGGTGTTCGCCTTCTACATCGTCGGCCTCATCGGATCGCTGCTGATCTGCGGCGTGGCCTTCGACCGGCTCGGCCGCAAGCCCGTACTGCTGCCCGCCCTGGCGCTCGCGCTGGCCGCCTGCCTGATCTTCGCGACCGCCACCGGCGTGGCCGCGCTGATCGTGGCGCGGCTGTTCACCGGCGTCGCGGTCGGTGCGGTGATCTCGGCCGGCATGGCCGCGGTGACCGATGTCGCGGGACCCGAGCGCAAGCGAGTCGCCGCCCTCCTCGCGTCCTGCGCGATGGTGTTCGGCGCCGGGCTCGGCCCCCTCCTCGCCGGGGTGCTCTCCGAGGTGGCGCCCGCGCCCACCGTCACCGTCTTCGCCGTCGAGGCCGTACTCCTGGGCACCGCGGTGCTCGCCGTACTGCGCATGCCGGTGGGCCGCCCCCAGACGCGCGCGAAGGGCGCGTTGATACGCGTGCCCGGCGTCCCCCGCGGAAACGGCCGTCAACTCGCGCTGGGCGTCGCCGTGTTCGCACCCGGCATCACCGCCACGTCCTTCGTGCTCTCTCTCGGTCCCTCACTGTTGTCCGGA
The DNA here is from genome assembly GCF_036347055.1 of Streptomyces sp. NBC_00820. Lineage (NCBI taxonomy): Bacteria > Bacillati > Actinomycetota > Actinomycetes > Kitasatosporales > Streptomycetaceae > Streptomyces > Streptomyces sp. NBC_00820. The sequence continues at coordinate 721,932 of NZ_CP108882.1, forward strand.
CTCCTCGGTACCACCAGCCGGATCGTCGCCGGAGCCATGGCGTTCGCGATGTTCCTCGCCGCCACCGGCGTGCAGTTCGCGGTGCGGCGTCTCGGCCGCCGCACCATCCTCACGGCCGGTGCGACGAGCACCGTACTGAGCATGATCACGCTGATCGTCGCCGTGCACACCTCGTCGGCGCCGGCCCTGATCGCCTCCGCGCTGCTCGCCGGAGCGGGCCAGGGAACGGGTCAGCTCGGCGGCCTGTCGCTGCTCAACTCCAGCATTCCGCCGCAGCGCCTCGCGGAGGCCAACGCGGCGCTCAACGTGGGCGGTTACCTCCCGGCCGGGCTTCTCCCGGTCTGCGCCGGATACCTCAGCGACGCGGTCGGCCTGACCAACGGAGCCACGATCTTCGGCGCCGTCCTCATGGGCCTGGCTCTCGCCGGCGGCCTCGCGGTCCGCTCCACCCGGCGCCAGGTGACGGACCCTGCCTGACGGGGCACGGGAGGCGGCACGCGCCCGGGGAGCGGTGGTGTCACCGCCCCCGGAAACGTGCATCGCCTCGAAGAGCGCCCTACAGGCTGCCCGCGGACACGCGCTCCAGGGGGAGGCAGCAGGTCGGGAACGGGTTCGTACCCGACGTCACGCCAAGTCGGCGGCGGCCCGCCAACTGCGCGCCCCCTTACGAAGCATGAGCGCATCCCTATCGGTGACGCCGGTGACGCCGACGGCGCCGGCACCACGGCGGCCGCCTCGTTCACCACGGCGCACCTCCGGCAGTCATCGATCGTTTCCCGCATACCCTTGCCGGGTGCAGCTCACCCTCTTGGACCGCGTCGACGAGACCGAGGCCGTCGACCTGGCCGGTCCCGACGCGGACGTGTTCCCCGCATCCGGCGCCACCGTGGTCCTCGGGACCTCGTCGACGGTCGTCATCGTGGAGGCCGGCGACGACCCCGCGGTCAGCGGGGTGTGGAACGCGGAGGAGTTCCGCCTGATCGGACCCGCTGCCTCTCCGGTCGCATCGCGACTCATGGGGTCCACGCCCTCCACCACGGTGGGGACCCCGGTGGATCCGCCCGTCCACCTCTTCGTACGACTCGACGGCGCCTGTCTGTACCTCGGCGTCGCGCAGGTCTCGATGTGCGAGTCCGACGCGGACGTACTCACGCGCTGCGACCTGTACTTCAGCCGGCCGCTGAGCCGCGAGGTCCTCGACCTGGTACGGCCTCCGGTCACGCCGCCCCCGCTCCCGGACCCGGACTGGCTCGGTGACGTGGGAACGGACCCCGGCAAGGCCCTGGAGCGCTTCGCCACGAGCTGGTACCCGTCGACCGGCGCGCGGGCGCCGTCCGTCGAGGTGCCCGACTTCGTCCCGGGGGAACTGGCCGGCTTCTATCGGCTGGCCGCGCGCAGGCCGGCCGTCCTGGGAGGCCACAACCGCATCATGCCGGTCCACGCTCTGAGTTCGCAGAGCAGCACGGGGCCGCTTGTCTTCGGTGTCGAATGCCAGGGCGGCTGGACCTGGTCGACCCCTCGGGCAGGGGGCGACTCCGGCATCGAACCCTCCGTATGGCTTGAGGACGGCCGCTTCGAGGACCGTCACCCCGTGGCCGAGCAGGAACCTCTGAGCGGGTTCCTGTTGCAGTTCGCCTTGAAGGAAGCCGCGATCAACGCCCCCTACGGGGCCCGTGCCTTCGCCCTTCCCCGGGACTTCCTGCCGCAGCTCGAGAGCTGTCTGCGCCGTGTTCCCCTGCGGCCCTTCCTGGCGCCGGTGGCGCCGACGGACTTCCTCGTCGGCCCAGGAGTCGTCGCCACTGTCGCGGCCGCCTGGGACAAGGACAAGATCGAGGTCCGCGTCGGTGCTCAGCACCGCGTCGCGCTGCGCCCGCTCGGCCAACTCGGCATCCCCTGGCGGAGCTTCGACGGCTGACCTTCCGCAAGGTGGAGGCGGCCGCTCGTCAGCGGCGCCGAATTCCCGGCCTCCGGACGGATGACCGCACCGCGCCGGCGCGGCAGAGTGATCTCCGACTCCGTCCGCAGAGGAAGTGTGTGCCGATGTCCGTGCTGTTGCTGGATGACCACGATGTACGTACCCACCTCGACGCCCTGACGGCCGTCCGCGCCGTTCGGGAGGCTCTCGTGGCCGCGCATGAGGGTGCGCTCCACGCGCCACCCCGCGTCCACGCCGATCTCGGGGACGGCCGGCTGGTGTTCACGGCGGGACACCTGCGCGCGCGGGAGCTGTTCGGCTTCCGCTGCTACGACACCGTCGTCGGGGCGGAGCAACTGGTGGCCGTGTGGGGCTCCGACGACGGCCGGCTCCGTGCCGTGGTGCACGGCGACGAACTGGGCCCCCGTCGGACCGGCGCCATCGGCGGCGTGGCGGTGGACGTGGCGGCGAGGCCCGGGGCGATCCGGCTCGGCCTGGTGGGAGCGGGGCAGCAGGCGTGGACCCAGCTGTGGGCCGTGTCTGCCGTGCGTCAGGTGGTGGACGCCGTCGTCACGGCCCGCAGGCCGGAGCGCGCGGAGGCGTTCGCCCGGCGCGCCGCCGACGAGTTGGGGGTGCGGATACGGACGGTGGGCACGGTGGAGGAGGCGGTACGTGACCGTGATGTCGTGATCCTCGCGACGAACAGCACGGAACCCGTCCTGGAGGCCGACTGGATCGCGCCAGGGACCCACGTGACGACGATCGGGCCGAAGACGGTCTCGCGCCATGAAGTGCCCGCGGCCCTCGCCGACCACGCCCACGTACTCCTCACCGACTCCCTTGCCCAGGTGCGCGGTTACGGCGAGGCACCCGTTCTCCCCGCCGACCGGATGGTCGACCTCGGCGCGGTGGTGGCGGGAGCCGCACCGGGGCGGACCGGCCCCGACGAGATCACCGTCTTCTGCTCCGTCGGTCTCGCCGGCACCGAGGTCGCCGTCGCCGCCGCGCTGTGGGAGGCGATGGCGCGCGGGCGGTAGCCGCGCACGGCCGTCGATGCGTCATCGATCGCATCGACGCGTCCGGCAGCCTGGATCGGTCCCGTTCGGCCGGCCTCCGGGCCGTACCGAGCGGGCCCCGGACAGTGGTTGCGCGACCCCTTGACGGAGTGAAGAACTTCAATATGCTGAAGCCCACTTCGAGTCGAACGGAGGCCAGGGTGAGCGCAAGCACGCCGGAACCGGCTGAGAATCTCGCCGCCTCCACGGTCATCCGCGCGGTCGGAGAGATCGTTCGCTCGCTGCGCAAGGAGAAGGGCTACACGCTCAGTCAGCTGAGCGAACTCTCCGGGCTCAGCACCGGGATCGTCAGCCAGATCGAACGCGGCACCGCCAACCCGTCGTTCAGCACGCTCGTCCAGCTGGCGCACGCCCTCGGGATTCCGGTGGGCCGGCTGTTCAACGTGCCGCACCAGTTCCGCTCCCCGGTCGTACGCCGGAACGAGCGGCGCAGGCTCGACAACCACGGACTGCGTCCGGACGACGGTTCCACGTTCGAGCTGCTGACCCCTGACCTGAACGGTTCGCTGGAGGCGACCTGGGTGGTGACCCCACCCGGCTACGACACCAGTGCCACCCCGTTCCGGCACAGCGGAGAGGAGTTCGGGCTCGTCCTCTCCGGTCGTAAGGACGTCTATCTCGACGGCGTCAAACACGAACTCGGTCCCGGCGACTCGATCCGCTATCCGTCCACCATTCCCCACTGGTACGCCAACAGCGGCGACGAGACCTGCACGGCCGTGTGGGTCATCACGCCACCCACCTGGTAGCCGCCGCCACTCCACGCCGAGCGCGTACACCCGCCGTTCGGCACACCCGCCGAACCCGCACACCCACCGAACCCGCACACCGCCGTTCGGTAGATCCGCCGAACGCGCGTACACCCTCGAACCGGCACACCCGATGTTCGGCACACCCGTCGTCCGTCACACCTGTCGCACGGCGACCCGCCGACCACCCTGCACTCCGATCCGGCGCACCCGCCATCCCGTGCACCCGCCATCCCCCGCACCCCCCCCCATCGGCGCACCCCGTCCCGGTGCTGCCGAATCGTTTCTGCGCACCCGCCCTTGTGTCACGCCTGCCCTCACCGGCCCTCCGAAAGGCGGTCACCATGGCTTGGGCACTCCGTCCCGCCATCGACGATTCCACCGACCCCGGCAGACGCGGTACCGCGTCACAGCGCAAGGCCCTGCTCGGCCTCGGCCTCGGCAACCTGCTGGAGTGGTACGACTGGATGCTCTTCGGCCTGCTCTCCTCCTACATCGGGCCGCTGTTCTTCCCCTCCGGCAGCTCCGTCGCCTCGACCATGAGCGCACTGGCGGTCTTCGGCGTCGGATTCGCCGTCCGGCCCCTCGGCGGCGTCCTGCTCGGCACCGTCGCCGACCGCTTCGGCCGACGCCGCGTCATGCTGCTCTCCGTCGCGCTCATGTCGTTGACCACGCTGGTCATGGCCATCGCTCCGACCCACGCGGTCGCCGGTCCGGCGGCAGGGCTGATCCTGCTGGTCTGCCGGCTGCTCCAGGGCGTCTCCACCGGCATCGAGGCACCGCTCTCCACCGCGTACGCCGTCGAACTCGTCCCGCCCGGCCGCGAGGCCAGGGCCGCCGGGACCATCTCCCTCCACGTCAACCTCGGCATCGGTCTGGCCTCGGTGTTCTCCTTCGTGACCAGTCTGACCCTCGGCTCGCAGGCGATGCACGCCTGGGGCTGGCGGCTGCCCTTCGCCGCCGGCGCCGTACTGGGCCTCGTCGTCCTCCACCTGCGGCGTTCACTGCCCGAGGTGCTGCCGGCGCCCGCCGCGGACGGCGCCGCGCTCTCGACGGGCGCGGTGTGGCGGGACATCGCGCGGCACTGGCCCGGTCTGCTCGCCATGCTCTTCGTGGTCGGTGCGGCGCAGGCGTACAACTACGCCTGGAGCGTCGGCCTGCCCAACGCCGCCGCCACGCACGGCGAATCGTCCACCGCCGTCTTCGCCGCCACCTCCGCGCTCAGCGCCGTCCTCATCGCCGGTTCCCCGCTCACCGGGCGACTCGCCGACCGGGTCGGCCTCGGCCGTACCTTCATCGTCACCCGGCTGCTCGCCGTACCCGGCGTCTTCTTGATGCTGCTCTACCAGGCGCGCGGCATGGGCGGGTTCACGGCGGTGCTGCTGGGCGGCTCGGTGGTGCTCGTACTCAACATGACGCTCTACAACGTCGTCGCCACCTCCCTCATGCCGCAGCACTGCCGCGCCACCGGTGTCGCCCTCGGCTACGGCGTCGCGGTCGCCCTCTTCGGCGGCACCGCCCCCTACCTGATGCTCTGGCTCCAGGAGCACGGCGCGCGGTGGCTGTTCCCGGTCTTCGCGTCCGTCCTGTCCCTGCTCAGCGTCGTGCTCTACGTGGTGGCCCGCCGCACCAGCGGAACCCACGCGGGCGAGTAGTCCTCCCCTACGAAAGGACACCACCGATGCGTCACCCCGTTCGAGCGTCCCGCCTGCGGACCTCCGTGGACGACCTGAACGCTCTGGACGTCCCGGTCGTGCGCCGCAGCGGCGTCGTCGTGGTCGGCGGCGGACCGGCCGGCGTCAGCGCCGCGGTGGCCGCGGCCCGAACCGGTGCCGACGTGACCCTCGTCGAGCGCTACGCGGCCCTCGGCGGCCTCGCCTCCGGCGGCATGGTCCTCGTCCTCGACGACATGTGCAACGGCACCGAGATCAGCGTCTCCGGCATCGTCTCCGAGTACGTCGACCGGCTGGAGTCGATGGGGCTCGCCGTGTACCCGCCGGAGGCGGACCGGGTCTCCTCCCCCGAGATGTGGAACCGCTGGAGCCGTTGGGGCACCTTCGACTTCCACTCCCACGCCGATCCCAAGCCCATCTGCTACGCCGTCTCCTTCGACCCCGACGGCTGGAAGCGGGTCTCCAACGACCTGGTCCGGGAGGCCGGCGTGCACCTGCGCCTGCACTCGTGGTTCTCCCGGCCGGTGATGGACGGGAACCGGCTGTGCGGCGTGGTCGTCGAGACCAAGGCCGGCCCGCAGGCGATTCTCGGTGACGTCGTCATCGACACCACCGGGGACATCGACGTCGCCTCCCGCGCCGGGGCCGGCTACGTCCACGACAGCTACCTCACCACTCTGGTCTTCCGGCTCGGGGGCGTCGACACCGCCGCCGCCGAACGGTTCGAGCAGGAGAACCCCCGCGAGGCCCGCGCCCTCAACCGCAAGATCAAGCGCCTGCTCGGCGGCGCGTGGGGGCTGTGGTGGCTCAAGACGCCCATCCCGGGTGTCGTCTGGTGCAACACCCCGCACATGACCGGGTTCGACGGCGCCGACCCCGAGTCGCTCACCGAGGCCGAGTTCGAGGCCCGGCGCCGTATCGCCGACGCGCTCCCCGAGATCCAGCGGCAGCTGCCGGGCTTCGAGAACAGCTATCTGCTCGACGTCGCCGAGCAGATGGGGGTGCGTCAGACCCGGCTCCTCGCCGGGGAGTACGTGGTGACGAAGGACGACATCTCCAGCCGCCGCCACTTCTCCGACTCCGTGGCACGCGGCCGCGACTACTACACCCCCTACCGCGCGCTGCTGCCCCGTGAGGTGGACCAGCTCCTCGTGGCCGGCCGGCACTACTCCGCGACGCCCGACGCGCAGCGCGTCTCCCGGGAGATCCCGCCGTGCATGGCGATGGGCCAGGCCGCGGGGGTGGCCGCCGCGCTCGCCGTCGACAGCGGCCAGGCCCCGCGCAAGGTCGACCCGGCCGCCGTACAGCGGCTGCTGCGTGCCCAGGGCGCCGATCCCGGAGACGTCCCGTCCGCCAACGCCACCCTCGACGACCCCTCGGAGGCCCTCGCATGACCGGCCCGACCACCTCCCAGCCGCTGCCGCTGGACGGCCTGACCGTCCTCGACTTCACCCAGGTCTTCATGGGCCCGAGCTGTACCCAGCTGCTCGGCGACTACGGGGCCGACGTCATCAAGGTCGAGCGCCCCGGCCTCGGCGACATCTCCCGCAACTCCTTCCCCGACCCCGACGGCCAGGACAACCCGATCTTCCTCGCCATCAACCGGAACAAGCGGAGCGTCTCCCTGGACACCCGCCGCCCCGAGGGCAAGGAGGTGATCCACCGCCTGGTGCGGGACGCCGACATCGTGGTCAGCAACTTCCGCGCCGGCGTCATGGAGCGCCTCGGCTTCGGCTACGAGCAGCTCAAGGAGATCAACCCGCGCCTGATCTGGGCCTCCGGGACCGGCTTCGGCACCGAGGGTCCCTACCGCGCCAAGGGCGGCCAGGACGTCATCAACCAGGCGTACTCCGGCGTGATGTGGCGCCGTGAGTCGCCCGACATCCCGCTGTCGGTGTACCCGACCACGCTGTGCGACTACACGACCGGCATGCATCTGCTCCAGGGCATCCTGCTCGCCCTGATCACCCGCGACCGCACCGGCGAGGGTCAGAAGGTGGAGGTCGCCATGTACAACTCGATGCTCCACATGCAGATGCAGGAAGCGTGCATGCAGCTCAACCGCGGGTACGAGGTCAACTGGGCCGAGATGCCGACCAGCGGTGTCTTCGCCACCACCGACGGTGCCGTGTGCATGGTGGGCGGCTTCACCGAGAAGCCGCTCTCGGCCGTCAGCGCCGCCCTGGAGCTGGGCGAGGATCTCTCCGAGCGTGCCGAGTTCGCCACCCCCGAGGCCCAGTTCGCCCAGCGCCCCGCGCTGCAGCGGATCTTCCGGGAGCGGTTCGCCACCCGGGACACCGCGTACTGGCTCGAGCGTCTGGAGGCGCACGATCTGCTCTGCGCCCCGGTCCGCACCCTGGAGGAGGCGCTCGCCGACGAGCAGACCCTCGTCAACCGGATGATCGTCGAGATGGAGCACTCCTCGGTGGGCACGGTGAAGGCGCTCGCGCCGCCCATCCGGATCTCGGGGGCGGGGAGTTCGGTGCGTCACGCACCGCCCCGGCTCGGCGAGCACAACGCCGAGGTGCTCGCCGAGCACGGCTACGACGAGGCGGCCATCACGGCCCTCACCGAGGCGGGGGTGCTGCGGTGAGCAAGCCGACGCAGGGCGCGGCCGTGGGTGAGCCGACGCAGAGTACGGCGGCGGGTGAGCCGACGCAGAGTACGGCGGCGGGTGAGCCGACGCAGAGTGCGGCGGCGGGTGAGCCGATGCCCGTGGACGAGGTCCGCTACGAGGTCGCCGGCCATGTCGCCCGCGTCACCATCGACCGGCCCAAGGTGCTCAACGCGGTCGACGCGAAGACGCACCAGCGGCTGAACGAGATCTGGGAGTCGATCGAGCGCGACCCCGGTGTCCGCGCGGTGGTCGTCACCGGCGGCGGCAGCCGGGCGTTCTGCACCGGCGCCGACATGTCCGCCGCCGCGGTCGGCAGAACCGGCCTGGAGTACTGGGCCGACCTCGACCCGGCCGGCTTCGGCGGGCTGTCCCTGCGCACCACCCTCGACGTCCCGGTCATCGCCCGGGTGAACGGATTCGCGCTCGGCGGCGGCATGGAGATGGTGCTCGGCTGCGACATCGTCGTCGCCGCGGAGTCCGCGCAGTTCGGACTCACCGAGCCTCGGGTGGGGCGCATCCCGCTCGACGGCGGCGTGCCCCAGCTCGTGCGCCGGCTGCCGCACACCCAGGCCATGGGCCTGCTGCTCACCGGGCGGCGCGCCCGCGCCGCGGAGCTGGCGCGGATGGGGCTGGTCAACGAGGTCGTACCGGACGGGGAGTTGGACGCCGCCGTCGACCGCTGGCTCGCCGACATCCTCGCCTGCGCCCCCACCTCGCTGCGCGCCATCAAGCAGATGGTGCAGCGCACCGGCCACCTCACCAGCCAGGAAGCCCGCGCCGCCCGGCTGCCCGCCCTCATGGCGGCCCTGGACAGCGAGGACAGCCGCGAGGGCGTACGCGCCTTCCAGGAGAAGCGGCCACCGAGCTGGCCGGGGCACTGATCAGACCGCGCAGCCACCGGTCACTTCGCGGGAGTCACGGCCCGCGCCGCGGCCCCGGTCCTTCCCTTCACCCCCAGGAGCCCTCATGCCCTCTTCCTCCGCACACCTCGCGCCCGGTGTCTGGGGGGTGGTCGCCACCCCGTTCACCGGGTCCACGCTGGACGTCGACGAAGCCTCGCTCGTCCGGCTCGTCGAACATCTCGAACGCGCCGGGGCCACGGGGCTGACCGTGCTCGGTGTCTTCGGCGAGGCCGCGCAGTTGTCCACCGCCGAGCGGCGCACCGTACTGGAGACCGTCGCCGACAGTGTCTCCCTGCCCCTGGTGGCGGGCGCCACCGCGCTGGGCACCGCACCGGTCGTCGAGGAGGCGCTGCTGGCCAAGGAGGCCGCGGGCGACCGGCTCGCCGCCGTCATGGTGCAGGTCAACTCGCCCCGGCCGGAGGTGCTCGCGCTGCATCTGCGAGCCGTCCACGAGGCCACCGGTCTGCCCGTCGTCGTACAGGACTATCCGCTCGTGAGCGGGGTGCGCATCACCTCCGAGGCGCTCGTCGCCGCCCTGCGCGACCTGCCGTTCGTCGCCGCCGTCAAGGCCGAGGCGCCGCCGACCCCGGTGGCCGTGGCCGCTCTGACCGACGCCCTCGACGCACCGGTCTTCGGCGGCCTCGGCGGTCTCGGACTGCTGGACGAACTGGCCTGCGGCGCCGCCGGCGCCATGACCGGATTCTCCTTCCCGGAGGGGCTGGTGGCCTGTGTGGACGCCTGGCGGGACGGCGGCTACTCCGCCGCGCGCGCCGCCTGGTCGCCCTACCTGCCGCTCGTCACCTTCGAGCAGCAGCCCGGCATCGCGCTCGCCATCCGCAAGGAGTGCCTGCGCCGGCGTGGGCTGCTGGCGGAGTCGGAGGTACGACCCCCGGCCGCGTCCCTGCCGCCGGCCCTGCACGAGCAACTGCGCCGCCACGTCCAGGAGGTGAAGTGAAGTGGACCTCGGACTGACCGGCCGCCGGGCCCTGGTCTGCGCCTCCACCAGCGGCCTCGGCGAGGCCACCGCCCGCGCCCTCGCCGCGGAGGGAGCCCTGGTGGCCGTCACCGGACGGCGTGGCGACCGGGCCCGCGCGCTCGCCGCCGAACTGCCCGGCGCCGTAGCCGTCCCGGGCGATCTTCTGGCACCCGAGGGCGCCGACGCGCTGTACGCCGGTGCCGTCGCGGCGTTGGGCGGGGAACCGGACGTCCTCGTCCTCAACGGCCCCGGCCCGCGGCCCGGTACGGCCGCCGACGTCACCTCGGACGACCTCACCACGGCCGTCGACCTGCTGCTGCGCCCCCAGTTGAGGCTGATCGGGCTCGCCCTGCCCGGCATGCGCGCCCGTGGCTTCGGGCGGCTGCTCGCCATCGGGTCGAGCGGCGTCGCCGCCCCGCTGGCCGGCCTCGCCCCCTCGAACCTCGGCCGCGCCGCGCTGGCGGGCCACCTCAAGACGCTGGCAGCGGAGGTCGCGGCGGACGGCGTCACCGTGAATCTGCTCCTGCCGGGCCGCATCGCCACCGACCGGGTCGCCGCGCTGGACGCCGCTGCGGCGGAGCGCACCGGCCGCGGCGTCGAACAGGTCGCGGCCGAGTCCCGGGCGGCCATCCCGGCCGGACGCTACGGCCGCCCCGAGGAGTTCGGCGCCGCGGCCGCGTTCCTCTGCGGCGTGCCCGCCTCCTACATCACGGGCACCGCGCTGCGCTGCGACGGCGGCCTCGTCCGCGCGCTGTGAGCATCCGGTTCCCCAGCCCGCCTCGAACGGAGAACCCGCACCATGACCACGACGTACACCCCAACCCCGACGACCGTGACCAGCCCGACCACCCCGGCCACTGCTGCCACCCCGGCCACCGTGACCGTCCGCCATCTCATCGGCGGCGAGTGGACCGGCGAGCCGACCGTCGAGCGCCGCAATCCGGCGCGCCCCGAGGAGGTCGTCGCCGTCGCGCCCTCGGCGACCACCGCCGACGCCCATGCCGCCGTGACGGCCGCTCAGCAAGCCCAGGCCGACTGGGCCGCGACTCCCGCGCCCGCGCGCGGCGCGATCCTCCTCGACGCCGCCGAGCTGCTGCGCGCCCGCCACGAGGACGTGGCCCGCGACCTGGTGCGGGAGGAGGGCAAGACGCTGCCCGAGGCCAGGGGCGAGGTGCGGCGCGCCATCGACGTGCTGCGCTTCTTCGGCGCCCTCGGCTGGCGGGCCACCGGTGAGGTGCTGCCCAGCGGCCTGCCCGACACCCAGGTCCTGACCCGTCGCGAGCCGCTCGGCACCGCGGCGCTCATCACCCCGTGGAACTTCCCCATCGCCATCCCGGCCTGGAAGGCCGCGCCGGCGCTCGTCACCGGCAACACCGTCGTACTGAAGCCCGCCGAGCTGACCCCGCTCTCCGCCCACCACCTCGCCTCCGTCCTGGTCGAGGCCGGTCTGCCCGGGGGCGTACTCAACGTGGTGCACGGCCGTGGCGCCGTCGTCGGTGACGCGCTGGCCCGGGACAGGCGGGTGGCCGCACTGTCCTTCACCGGTTCCACGACGGTCGGGCAGGGCCTGCACCGTGTCCTGTCCGCGCGCCGGGCCCGGGTCCAGCTGGAGATGGGCGGCAAGAACGCCTACCTGGTGCTCGACGACGCCGACCCGGCCGCCGCGGCCAGGGTGGTCGCGGCGGGCGCGTTCGGCGCGACCGGGCAGGTGTGCACGGCCACGTCGCGGGTCTACGTCACCCCGGGGATCCGCGAGGCGTTCACCGCCGCGCTGGTCGAGGAGGCGGAGGCGCACGTGCCGGGCGACGGCCTGCTGCCGGGTACGACCCTCGGCCCGGTGGTGAGCGAGGCCCAGCTCGCCGTGGACACCGCCGCGATCGAACGGGCCCGTGAGCAGGGCGCGCACGTGGCCACGGGCGGCCCGGCCACGCAGGGCCTGCTGCTCCGCCCGACCGTCCTCACCGAGGTCCACCACTCCTCGGACGCGGCACGTGAGGAGATCTTCGGCCCGGTCGTCGCGGTCCTCGCCGTGGACGACTACGAGCAGGGACTGGCCCGGGTCAACGACTCCGCGTACGGTCTCGCGGCCGGCATCTGCACCACCTCGCTCGCCCGCGCGCACGACTTCGCGGCGCGGGTCCAGGCCGGCGTCGTCAAGGTCAACCGCCCCACCACGGGCCTGGACCTGAACGTGCCCTTCGGCGGCGTCAAGGACTCCTCCACCAACACCTTCCGCGAACAGGGCACCGCCTCGGTCGACTTCTACACCTGGACCAAGACCGTCTACCTGGGGCACCAGTGACCCGCCACGGCCTCGCCGCGCTCCCCAAGGCCGAACTGCACCTCCACCTCGAGGCGTCCATGCGCCCCGGCACCGCCGCCGAGCTGGCGGACCGTGCCGGCAGGCCGCTGCCCCCGGCCGGCCCCTTCGCCGGGCTCGGCGCGTTCGTGCACGCCTACGAACGCGCCCGTGACCTCGTCGGCACCCTCGACGACCTGCACCGCGTCGCGCGAGAACTCGTCGAGGAGGCGGCCGCGCAGGGGGTGGTGTGGACCGAGGTGCACGTCTTCCCGCCGACGTACGCCGGCCGTCTCGGCCCGGACGAGGGTGTCCTGGATGCGGTGTTGGACGGGCTGCGCGCCGGTTCGGCCGCGGTCGGGGGCGCCAGTGCCGCCGGTGTCGTCCTGGGGGTGAACCGGGGCCTGCCGATGTCGGCGGCCGAACGGTCCCTCGCGCTCGCGATCCGCTACCGCGACGCGGGGGTGGTCGCCCTCGGCCTCGCCGGCGACGAGGCGAACCATCCCGCGGAACGCTTCGCGGACATCTTCGCGCGCGCCCGCGACGCGGGCCTGCCCGCGGTTCCGCACGGCGGTGAGGGCGCGGGCGCGGACAGCGTACGCGCCTGTGTGGAGGCCCTGGGCGCCCGCCGCGTCAGCCACGGCGTCCGCGCCGTCGAGGACCCCCACCTCCTCGCGGAACTGGCGGAACGTCAGATATGCCTGGACGTCTGCCCCACCTCCAACGTCCAGCTGGCGGTGTTCCCCTCACTGTCCCGCCACCCGTTGCCGCGCTTGCTGGCCGCGGGCGTCCCGGTCACCCTCAACAGCGACGGCCCTCTCTTCACCGGCAGTTCGCTCCTCCAGGAGTACGAACTCGTCCGCACGCACTTCGCCCTGGACGCCGAGGCCGTCGGCGCCCTGGCCGAGACCTCCCTCCGCGTCAGCCACTGCCCGGCCGACCGGCGGAGCGGGGCACTGGCCGCGCTGTCCGCCTGGCGGTCCGGGGGTGGCTGATCCACGGAACCGGGTTTCCGGTGGGGGTTGATCCGCGGCACCTGGTTTCCGGTGGGGGGTGATCGGTGGGGCGATCGGTGGCGGGAGCCGGGTGACCGGTGCCTGCGGTTCGCGCTGGGTCAGTCCTTGAAGACGTCCTTGACCTTCTCCTTGGCCTGGCGGGCGTCACCCTTGGCCTTCTCGGCACGGCCTTCGACGGTCATCTGCTCGTTGCCCACCGCGCGGCCGGTCGTCTCCTTGATCTTGCCCTTGGCCTGTTCGGCCTTGGCCCGGCTCTTCTCACTGTGCGCCATGATCGACCTCCTGAGAACGGGAACAATCCGTACATATCTCCGGGTGGCCGGGATTCCCGCCGCCAAACCTTCCGATCGCCGGGCAGTCGCCCGGACGAACGGCGGGCGTCCCGCCCCTCGCGGGCCCAGCCCCTGGTTCCGGGCCCTGATCGCGAGCCCCTGACCGGGCGAGGAGGGCGGGCGGAGTGAGACCCTGCAAGGCGAGAGCCCCGAGCCGCGGCGCCCCCCTCGGCCGAGCCGCCCCGCCGACACCCAGGAGTACGGACATCGCCATCGCGACCTGGGACACCCTGGTGTCCAATCCCGAGCTTCTGACGCGCTACTACACGTCGATACCACCGCTGGAACAGGTGCCCCTGCGATCCGTACACCTCAGCCCTTACGGCCCCACCCTCAAGCTGCGGCTCGACCTGCCCCGTTTCGCGGACACCGCGCCGCAGGAGTGGGTGGACGCCGGATGCGACCGCGTCGAATGCCAGGTGTCCTTCGTGGCGACCGGCGAACTGCGCATGCGGGGCCTTCCCGCCGGCCGGCGGACCGACATGACACATGCACCGCTGGACCACCGCAGACTGCGCGTCTCCCTTCGGGGCGAGGGGTTCGAACTGGACTTCACCTGCGCCGACAGCCTGCTGGTGAGTCACGTGAACGCGTATCGCTCGGGGGACGGCGACCCGTACCGCGCCCGCCGCCGGTTCGGGAGCCGTGTGGACCAGCTCCGCTACACCGCTCTGCCCGACACGACCGTGAAGCCGTTCTATGACTACCCCTGAGACCTCCCCCGAGATCCCCCCTAAAACCACCCCCGAGACCACCCCCGAGACCGCCCCTGAGACCACCGCCGAGGCCACCCCTGACTGGACAGCCGCACTGACGGATCCCGCACCGATCCGCGGCGCCCTCGGAAGTCCCGTCCCGGCGCTGACGGAGTTCGCTCTCCACTGCGTCCACTTCGACGAGCGCGGCGCCTCCGTCACGCTGACGTTCCAGGCCAGGCGCTTGCCGGCCGTCGCCATGGACGACGGGTCCGGTCAGGACCACAACGCGATCCAGGACCACAACGCGATGGAGTTCTCGGTCCTCCTCACGAGGGTCGGCGACCTCGAGATCGACGGCTGGACGCACGAGCCGATGAGCGAGGTGAGGCTGACCGGGGACTCCGCGGTGCTCTCGGGGCCGGGCGTGCGCGCCTCCTTCACCCACGAGGCCGTCACGGCCACGGCGGTGCGCACCTTCAGGGCGGGCTCCCCGTGACGCGATTCCAGGTCGCCGTGCGGGCACCGGGGCGGACGAGCGCCACCGTGACGACCTGCGAGGAATTACTTGCAGACGCCGATATACCGCTGATGTAAAATAATGGCGTACGCATTTACGTGGAGGTCGGACCAGGCCACACCAGCTGATCACTGGCGCGTCCCCGCAGGCCGGCCCCGAGGCTCACCAGGAGTTGGACTTGAGCACCCTCTTCACCCCCTACACCCTCAGGTCGCTGACCATCCCCAACCGCATCTGGATGCCGGCGATGTGCCAGTACAGCGCGGCACCGGCGGGTGAGACGGCCGGCGCCCCGACGGACTGGCACTTCGCGCACCTCGCCGCCCGGGCCTCCGGCGGCACCGGTCTGATCATCACCGAGGCCACGGCCGTCAGCCCCGAGGGACGGATCAGCCCCTACGACCTCGGCATCTGGAACGACACGCAGGTCGCCGCCTTCCAGCGCGTCACCGCGTTCCTGAAGACTCAGGGCACCGTTCCCGGCATCCAGCTGGCACACGCGGGACGCAAGGCCTCCACCGAGCGCACCTGGGTCGAGCGGGGGCGCCAGATCTCCCCGGCCGAGCCCCACGGCTGGCAGCCGGTCGGCCCGAGCGCCCTCCCCTTCAGCGAGTCGTCGACGACGCCGGACGAGCTGAGCCGGGAACAGATCGCGGAGATCGTCCGGCAGTTCGCCGACGGCGCCGAGCGCGCGCTGGCGGCGGGATTCCAGGTCGCCGAGATCCACGGTGCGCACGGCTACCTGATCCACCAGTTCCTCTCCCCGCACAGCAACCGGCGGACCGACGAGTACGGCGGCTCGTTCGAGGGCCGTATCCGGTTCGCCCTGGAGGTCGTCGACGCCGTCCGCGCCGTGTGGCCCGAGGACCTGCCGGTCTTCTTCCGCGTCTCCGCGACGGACTGGATCACCGAGAACCCCGACGACGACCGGAACGGCTGGACCACCGACGAAACCGTCCGGCTCGCCAAGGAACTGCAGGCCCACGGCGTGGACCTGATGGACGTCTCCACCGGCGGCAACGTCCCCGACGCGAAGATCGTGACGGGCCCCCACTACCAGGTGCCCTTCGCCCAGCGGATCCGCAGCGAGACCGGCATGCCCGTGGCGGCCGTCGGCATGATCAGCGAGCCGTCCCAGGCCCAGGCCGTCATCGCGGCCGGCGAGGCGGACGCCGTTCTCCTGGGGCGTGAACTCCTGCGCAACCCCTACTGGGCCCGCCACGCCGCGGCCGAGCTCGACGGCGAGGTTTCCGCTCCCCTCCAGTATCACCGCGCCTGACGGCACCGTCGGCGGAGCAGAGGACGACCGCTCCGCCGACACGGGGCCGGACGGCCCCACGGCCGCCTTGCGGACGGGCGCCGTTCAATAAGCCGCCGCCGGCCCCGACTCGGCGGCGCGCGCGATGGCCGTCGCCCACCGCCTTGCGGAACACCTCGCGTCGCGGCCCCACTTGACGCCGCTCACCTCCACCGTCGCCTTCGGACACGACGAGTGCGCAGTGGCCGAGTGCCACCGGCCACCCCGTCCACCCCAGCCACCCCGGCCATCCGGAACCGAGCCGACCGTTCACATCGACTCAGGCCACGCACGTCGAGCAACATCTCCGGTCGCCGCCGAGACGCCCCAGACATAGGCTGGTTCTACCGAAGGCGGCCATGCGGACGCCGAGCAGACCACTTCGTCGCCGATGGCTTCAGACCATCGCATGAGCCGGCCGTGCGGCCCGCTGACGACAGCCGTGATGCACGCCGGTACCTCCACAGCAAGGCTGCGCCCTTGCTGCTGTTTTCTGTGCGACCAGGGAGTCGCAAATGACGCATCCCACTCGAGTACATCAGCGGGCCACGGCCATCGTCGCAGCGGCGCTGATGACCGGAGGCATGGCGCTCGCGACCGGCGCCACCGCCACCGTCGCCAGTTCGGCGGGCCTGCCCGCCGACGTCAGCTCGTCCGATCAACAGAGCATCGTCTCCGAGACCAACAGCGTGCGCCAGGGGGCCGGTCAGTCGGCTCTGTCCTGGGACGACTCGCTCGCCAAGGCCTCCCAGGCCTGGGCCGACGACCCGGCATCCACCGCGGGCGGCCTGCAGCACGACGAGAGCGTGAACAACGCCGCCGAGAACATCTCGTCCTCCGGGCCAACCCAGGCAACAGGGCAGTGGGCCAGCGAGAAGAGCGCCTACGACGCCGACCCCGACCACGACAGCAACAGCGTGGGTTACAAGACGAAGTGGGGGCACTACTACAACATGATCCAGCCGGGATACACGAAGATCGGCTGCGGCGCGAGTGCCGGCATCACGGTGTGCAGGTACAGCTGACCGCTCTTCAGGGGACCGCTCTCTGAACCGTCGTCCACTCGCAGGGTTCTCAACGAGCCTGGCTCCCCTGCGAGTTGGATCACGAAGGCAAGGAAGCCTTCTTGGCCGAGCAGGCTGAGCAGGCCGGGCAGCACCGGAATACGTTCCTGCCTGGCCTGCTCAGCCCGCTCCGCCCGCCGGCCCTGAACCGGTCCGGTCGGACCGTTCGGCGGTCGCGGCCCAGGAGGCGAGGATGCGCAGGCCGTCGTGGGAGGGGGTGCCGGGTTCCGCGGTGTAGGTGACGAGCTGCTGGTCGGGGTCGGTGACGCAGGTGAGGGTGTTCCAGTCCAACGTGAGGTCGCCGGCGACCGGATGGCGCAGCACCTTGGTGCCCATGCCGCGCACAGCGACACGGTGGGCGCTCCACCAGCGGCGGAAGTCGTCGTCCCGCACCGAGAGCTCGCCGACCAGGGCGGTCAGGCGCGGGTCCTGCGGGTCGCGGGCGGCCTCCATCCGCAGCTGCGCCACACCGGTCCGGGCGACCTCCTCCCAGTCCCGGTACAGCGCCCGCACCGCCGGGTCCAGGAAGACCATGCGTACGTAATTGCGCTGCTTCTCAGGGATGTCCGCGAAGCCGCCGAGCAGGGTGGAGGCCATCGGATTCCAGGCGAGAACGTCCATCCGCCGGCCCAGGACCATGGCCGGGGTGGTGGTCAGGTCGTCCAGCAGCCGACGTAGCTGCGGCTGTACCTTCTGCGGGGCCTGACGGCGCGGCCGGGCCGCGTCCTTGCCGACCAGCCCGAACATGTACGCGCGCTCGTCCTCGTCGAGCCGCAGCACCCGGGCGATGGAGTCCAGCACCTCCGCGGAGGCCTGGCGGCGCCCCTGCTCCAGGCGGGTGTAGTAGTCGGTGCTGATCGAGGCGAGCAGCGCCACCTCCTCCCGGCGCAGGCCCTTGACCCGGCGCCTGCCGCCGGGATCCGCGAGGCCCACCATGGCCGGGCTGAGGTCCATTCGCCGGGCTTTGAGGAATTCACCCAGCTCACTGCGGTGCGTGCTGCTGCTCATGGCGCCAATTCTCGCAGGGCGAGCGTCCTGTGTGAGGGGGCCGATTCTGTCCCTGGGACACGGGTGTCCGGGGACGGAACCGGCCCATTTCGCATGCGCGCGATGCGTGTGAGAGTCGATGACGTGGCCGGTCGGAGACGGGATCCGGATCCGGCGGCCACCGCAATCACGCACCTGACGAAGGAATTCTACGGCCGCCACCTGGCCGCCTGACTTCTTCGTTCCCGAGCCGCTGCGGCCACCCGGCGGCGGCTCGGGAAGACGAGGAGGCACACGATGTCTCCAGCTGAACACGCTGATGGCACCACGGCCCCACGGCCCCACGGCCCCACGGCCCCACGGCCCCGGCGACTCTCCGCCTCGCGGCTGACACAGAAGGTGATCCGTGCGGGAACGGCCGAGGGTGCCCACACCGCGATGAGTTCCGGCCGGGTCACGAGTCTCTTCTGATGACCGTGCTGGGGCGCTGCCCGACACAAGACACACGGAGGACACCATGACGACCACGCCGGACGACCCGACCACCGCGCTGCCAGGACGGCCACCCGTCGTCGACCTGGCCACCTGGCAGACCGCCCGTGACGAACTTCTGGTGCGCGAGAAGGCCCACACCCGCGAGAGCGACGCGCTCGCCGCGGCCCGCCGCCGGCTGCCGATGGTGGAACTCGACGGGACGGTCGAGGTCGTCGGACCCGACGGACCGGTCCCGTTCCTGGACCTGTTCCAGGGCCGCGACGAGCTCGTGGTCTACAAGCACATGTGGTACGACGACGCGCCGCACCAGGGACAGTGCGAGGGCTGCACCACCACGGCCTGGCACCTGGAGGACGCCGTCTACCTCAACGCCCGCGGTGTCTCGCTCGCCGTCCTGACCACGGGCCGCTGGGACGAGGTGGCGTCGTACGTCGAGTTCATGGGCTACACCCAGCCCTGGTACTCGGTGCGCGACGTGGACGCGCCGGTCGGCGGCGACATGGGTCACCTCACCTGCTTCCTGCGCGACGGCGACCGTGTGTTCCTCACCTACTCCACGACGGGCCGTGGCAACGAGCCGGTCAACGGGTCCCTCGCCCTGCTCGACATGACGCCCTACGGCCGCGGCGAGGCCTGGGAGGACAACCCCGAGGGTCGGCCCAAGGGGAACAACCCGTGCTGGTACTGGCGCTCGGACGCGGACGGGCACGCCACCTGGGGTCCGACCAGCCGCCCCGTCCCGCAGTGGACCCGCCCCGGCGCGACCCCCGTGGAGACCCTCGGCCGGCAAGGCCCCCATCGCTGACGGCGCCCCGCCCACCCGAGGACGAAGCGGCCGACACCCACGAGTTGCGCGAGTCGTCAGTGACGGCTGCGCCCTCGTCCGGCTCGACACATGACCGACAAGGCGTCACGTCCCCTGGACATCCCGGTATTGATCCCGGACCTCGGAGCGTGGCCGGAAGCCGGCCGACCTGTAGGTGGCGACGGCGCCGGGGTTGGAGCTCGGGGTGCAGACGATCGCGCTCGACGAGCCCAGCTCCTGGAGTGCGGCCGCCGCGGCGACGGTGATCGCCTCGCCGTAGCCGCGACGGCGATGTTCCCGGTGCACGCCCATCGGCTCGAGCAACCCGGGCCTCCCCGGGCCGGCCGACCACACGGTCACCGCCGCCACCGCGTCGCCCTGGTCGTCGTACGCGACCAGACACCGGGCGTCGGCGTACGGCGATCCGGCTGCCATCGCGTGCCAGCGCTCGTCCGTGAACCTCGACCCGTCGAACGCCGCCCGCTGTACGGCGGCCCGCACGTGCGCCTGTTCCGGCCCGACCACCTCGATCCGCACGTCCGGGTCCCTCACCGGCTCTGTGAGGTCGCGGCACAGCGGCGTCCACGGCTCGTCGAGCTTCCAGCCTCCCTCGGACAGCAGATCTTGGATCAGTGCGCCCATCGGCGTCTCGATGTTCACCCTCCCCCCGGGCAGCACGCCGCGCTCCGGCTCGCTCACGTCCTCGACCAACTGCTGCGCCAGCTCCTCGTCCCGCTGGGCGTCCGGCGCGAACGTCAGCCGCAACAGCCCTGGACCGTCCAGCAGCCCGACGGCGAGCATCCGTCCGCCCCGGCTCCACGTCCTGACCGCCGCGGCGGTCGCTTCCGCACCGAACCGCCAGAACCATCCGACGTCCCCCGGATGCAGTTGCATCGGCGCCCCGTCGTACTGCCACTCCCGCAGCACACCCACGGCCTCGCTCAGTCCGTCGACTCCCGGCTTGCCCATCACGATCGCCATACCCCGATCACACACCGCCGGGCAGGCAGTCCGCACCCGGTTTCCGACTGGGCGCCGCGGTAAGGCCTTCAGGGAACGCGGGAAGACAACCGGTGACCAACGAGGACACGGTCCAGTGCCGCACCAAGCAGCGTTCCCCCTGCGCGGTGACCGCCCCTAGGCTCCCCACCCCCGCCCCCGCCCCCGCAGCGAGGAACAGGACCAGCTCTCCAAGGCGGTGCCTCTCTTTGGCGGGCAGCGGGAACCGGCACTGGAGGAGACGGCGTCCGTTGATACGCCCAATCGACAGTATTCCCAGAGGAGTTGGCCATGACCGGCACGGCAACCCGTTACCTCTATCTCACCCGGCACGGCGAGGCTTCACCGGACGAGAGCGGGCTGACAGAGAACGGGCGCCGGCAAGCCGTCCTGCTCGGCGAACGCCTCCGGGACATCCCCTTCGCGGCTGTTCACCACGGTCCGCTGGCACGGGCGGAGCAGTCCGCACGTCTGATCGGAGAGCAGCTGAAGAGCGTTCCCACGCAGGTCTCGGAAGTCGCCGGCGACTACGTTCCCTATATGCCCGAAAGGAACGAACTCCCAGCTGAATCAGCGGACTTCTTCCTCCGCTTTCTCGATGGGGCCACCGACGAAGAGCGGGAACACGGGCCGGAGTCGGCTCGCCGGGCGCTGGATTTGTTCACCGGACCGGTGGATGGCGAAGAGGACCGGCACGAACTGGTCGTCACCCACAACTTCCTGGTCGCATGGCTCGTCCGGGACGCCATGTACGCCCCGAAGTGGCGTTGGCTCGGCGTCAACCACTGCAACGCCGCACTGACCGTCATCCGCTACGCGCCCGGCAGACCGGCCTCCGTCCTCTTCTTCAACGACATGCGGCATCTGCCCAGCGAACTGCGCTGGACCGGCTTCCCGCCCGAACTGCATATCTGAGCGCGCCGGACAGACCCATGCGCCGGGAGGTCGGCTCCGGGCCACAGGTACGGCGCCGACCACCCGGTTCAGCGGCGCGAGTGAAGTTCGCCTCTTGGGCAACAGCGAGGAAGTACTTCAACTGCCCGAGCTCCATAACTCACGCTTATAGAACCGATCATGACGATTGATTGGACTTAGGTCGAGTCACCGCTTGAAAATGGGCACGCCGTAATTCGACCCGCAAGAAGGGATCGTCGTGTCCGAGAACGAGAAGGCCCTGAAGCCGGAGGACCTCACCCGCCTCTTCGTGGAACGCGCGAACGCCTGTGACGCCGCCGGCCTCGCCGCGCTGTACGAGGAGGACGCGGTGATGGCCTACCCGCCGGGCAGCGTGACGACCGGCCGGGAAGCCATCCGTCAACTGTGGGAGAAGGTGCTCGCGGGCGCGCCCCGATTCGAATCGGAGAAGCCGCTTCCGACGCTGATCTGCGGGGACATCGCCCTCACCTCGACCCCACCCAAGGACGGCGCCGGCGCCCGGGCACAGGTGGTCCGCCGGCAACCCGACGGCACCTGGCTACGCATCATCGACCAGCCCGAGTTCCGCCCACCCACCCGCTGACCTCCGCACGGCCCCGGCCCTCGGCCCCACCCAGGTGTACTCCGCCGACGCCTGGACACACACTGCCCGGCCCGAAGCCGAACGCCGGCGCGGGCGGAGCCATCGGCGCTCAGCCGGGGGCCACCCGGCGAATCGCGAGGGCGTCGAGGCAGTGCGACCGGGCGTCGGACGGCACGCACACCAGGCGCTCCGTCCGCGTCAGCCGCGCCGGACGTTCGTGCGGAGCACTCTCCACGAAGCGTCGCAGGCGCGCGATGCACTCCCGGTAGAAACGCAACTGGGTCCGCCGGCCGAAGAGCTGCCACCCGAACCGGGTGACTCGGCCCAGGGTAGGGGCGCCCTGCGAATAGCAGGAGACGACGAATCGCACCTCACCCGTGTCGCAGTGCTTCACCACCTCGTAGGTCACCCTTCCCCGTTCGAGGTGTCCTTCGAGAGTCTCGTACGCCCATCCCCAGACTCGGACATCGCCGCGGATCCGGTCGACGACCTCGGTGACGCGCACCCCGCAATAGAAGCGCAGACCGTGGAAACGGGCTTCGAGCAGCATGTCCCTGCCGAGCAGGGGCGCCTCCGGGTCGTATACCGCCCGCACGATCCGCGGAGGCGAGAACTCGTAGTCGCGGACGAGCCGGCAGGCCCGCTCCCACGTTCCGCCCGGGGCCGGGGGCCCCGGCCCTTCCGCCGGCAGGGACGAACTGTAGGTGTCGATGTTCCAGGCCGGGCGACGCACCTCCTCGACCGCGTAGTTGACGCGAGCGTCCGCCAGCCCTCGCCAGACGCGAACTGTGTCGACGCGTCCGAAGGCGCGATCGCGTGAGGCGACCGCTGTCACCGCGGTTCCCTCAGCGCCTCGCCGATCAGCCACAGCATGGGTGGCCACAGCCCGACGAACAGCGCGCGTCGCTCGGCGTTGCCCCGCTGCTCCTGGTCGGAGGTCTTGGCGCGGATCCAGAGAGCGATGCACAGGCCGATCGCGGCGAACGAGGCGAGGTGGAGATGATCGCGGCGCAGGCCGGCACCGTGCAGGAGCCGTATCAGCATGTGCACCTCCAGTTTTCGACCGTACGTGTCACCATCCCAGTACCGGGTATTCGGTCAAATATGCGTATTGATGCGCATCATCCACTGAAGGTCCTTTAAGGAAGTCCCGATGCCACACCGGCCCTACCCTCCCGCGCTCACTGTCGTCGCACAGTGGGTGCTGGGAACGGTCCTGGTCACCTGGCGCTACCTGTGGGCGACGACTCCCCTCCACCGCGGAGGCGAGCGCAGCGGCGACGACCGGGACCGCCCGCCGCCAATACCCGGCGAGATGTTCGACGACCGGGTGCAACTCTCGGAGGACGGCTACGGCCCTTTGTTCCACCGACGCTTCATGGTGCGCATCGCCTCGGCGCAGCTCGATGCCGACCGGCTCATGCTCCTACTCTGCCGGGACTTCCGGCACTTCGTGCCCAAGGAGGTCGTGGGCATACGCTCCGGGCAGTCACCGGCCCGCGCCGGCGGGCTGGGCCTCGCGGACGAACTCGTGGTGGTCATGCCGGGCCCCTGGAACGGCCCCGTGAGGGTCATCCGCCGCGACCGTGACCATCTCGGTCTGGTGACCCTGCGCGGTCACATGGAGGCCGGGCAGGTCCACTTCCGCGCGCGCGGCGGAGACGGCGCACCGCTGGAGTTCGAGGTCGAGCTGTGGGCACGTGCCGGAAGCCGTCTGGTCGACCTCCTGTACTCGCGTCTGCGCGTGGCCAAGGAGGCACAGCTCAACATGTGGGTCCGGTTCTGCCTGGGCGCGGTCGAAGCGTCGGGGGGCCGGTTGATGGACGGCGTGCACATCGCCACCCGTCGGCTCGATTCCCCGGACGGGACACCGGTGCGCACGGCTCCACGGGCCGTCGGCCTCGGCACGGAGCGGCCGGACCGAACCGCATGAGCCCTGAAAGGAGGCTCGTCCTGGACCGGACGTCTGGCCTCGGGCCGCGTGTGCTGCGCGCACGCGGCGGACTGGCGGCATCCGGCGGCTCCCGCAGAGAGTACGACCGAGGAACTGGTGGTCATCCGTGTGCAACTCATCTGATCGTCGCCCCCGCGTCCTGACTCGGCGGCCCCACCCCGAGCTCGCCCTCACTCCCGCTCCGAGCCGCGAATCGAGCCGGGGAAGGCTCGGACCCGCCCTCGTGGGCGACCTGGCGCCCACTTCACCGGCTGCAGATGCCACGGAGACGGCCATGAAACCGCTGGTCGTCACCGACCCGACCGCCCGGTCGGCCAGGAAACGCCTACCGGGCACGGTGTCTCGCCCGATCCGCGTAACGGCAACCGCTCCGCGCGGCGTCACGTCCGGTAGGGAGCGGCTGTCATGACGCCGTCACTCCCGGCAGCGGTACGGCCGGTGCTGATCGGTGCCGCGACAGGGCTGCGCAGCCAGTGGGGAATGGCCGCGCTCTCCCTGAGCTCTCCGCCGTCGGCCGACTCGTCGCCGGTCCGACGCATCGTGAGTGGTCCGTGGGTGCGACGCATGGTCATGACGGCGGCCGCGGGGGAATTCATCGCCGACAAGTCGCCTGGCGTGCCGGGGCGCCTCTCGTGGCCCGGGCTCGTCCCGCGGCTCGTGCTGGGCGCTGTCGCGGGTGCGCTTGTCGCCCGCCGCTATCCGGGCGAGCCGACCGCAGTGGCGGCTTCCAGGGGTAGCGCCGCCGCTTTCGTCGGCGCGGGCGCCGGCGTCCTGTGGCGCCGCCTCGGCGGGCCCCTGCTCCATGCCGACGGGCTCGCAGCCGTACTGGAGGATGCCGTGGCCGCGGCCCTGGCCTGGGCCGCGGTCGGGAACGGGCCTCCGTCCACCGGGGGCGGGAAGTCAGGCCCAGCGGCACAGACGCACCGCTGAGCACAGCGATCTCGGCCGTGGGCCGGGATCACGGAGCCGCGGCGAACTCGTGGCGGGCCTTCCCCGACGGCGTTCGGGCGTCCTGGACGGCGCCGGTCGCGGCGCTCTCCAGCACCCGTGGGAGCTGCGTCGGCGCCCGGCGCTCGACGTCGGCCCACGCTTCGCACCCGTTGGCCGCCGACGTCGGCCGAACCGGGCTTCGGCCACGACAAGCCGGACGTGCGGTCGCGTCTGTCATCGTTCAGGCCGGCCGGTACAGGTGCAGCAGCCGTGGCCGGGGTACCCGGAGGACAACAGCTTCGTAGCAACCCTCCGGGGCCACTTCGCTTCCGGAGGCGACCAGGCCGTGACCCCGCCGTCGGCTGCGCGGAGCGGACCCGGAGCGGACAGCCCCGGGTGCCATCCACACCGAAAGGGTCACGTCCGTGGTCAGCGAAACCTCTTTGCGTACCGGGCGGGGTCCGGGAAGTGAATTCTCCCGGCTCTCGAAGGAGATCGCCGACAGGGGCCTGATGGGCCGCCGCCCCGCCTACTACACGGTCCGCATCACCACCGTCGCCGCCGTGTACGCGGGTGGCTGGGTCGCCTTCGTCCTGATCGGCCCCGACTGGTGGACCCTGGCGGTCGCCGGGTGGCTCGCTGTGGCCTACGGCCAGGTGGCTCTGGTCGCTCATGACATCGCCCACCGGCAGGTGTTCCGGCTGCGTCGGGCCAGTGAGGTGTCCGGGCGCATCGCCGGGAACGCGGGGATCGGCATGGGTTACGGCTGGTGGCAGGACAAGCACACGCGTCACCATGCGAACCCCAACCACGAGGGACTCGATCCCGACATCGTGCCCTACCTGCTGGTCTGGACCCGGAATCAGGCTTGTGCGGCCAAAGGACTGCCCCGGCTGATCGGTCGAGCCCAGGCGTTCCTGTTCTTCCCCCTCCTCACGCTGGAGGGGTTCAACCTGCACGTGGCCGGTGTCCGATCGCTGGCCAACCCCTCGCTCAGGAGCCGGCCCCTCGAGGGACTTCTGCTCATCGGACACTTCTGCGCCTACCTCACCGCGCTGTTCCTCGTGCTGCGACCCGGGATGGCGGTCGCCTTCCTCGCCGTCCACCAGTGCCTCTTCGGCGTGTACCTCGGCTCGATCTTCGCCCCCAACCACAAGGGGATGCCGACCCTGACCGGCGCGGACCGACCGGATTTCCTGCGTCGGCAGGTCCTCACCTCGCGCGATGTGCGCGGCGGCTGGTTCACGGACATCGTGCTCGGCGGACTGAACTACCAGATCGAGCACCATCTCTTCCCGAGCATGCCGACTCCGAACCTGCGCGGCGCGCAGGTCATCGTCCGCCGCTACTGCGAGGAGCTGGGCGTGGCCTACGTGGAGACCAGCCTGACGGCCTCGTACCGGCAGACACTGCGCAGCCTGCACCAGGCTGGAGCCCCTCTGCGCATGGCCAGGGCAGCCCCATGAGGGGAGTCGGCGCCCCACCACCCGCCTCTCCGCATGGAGCCGTTGCACGCCCCTGCCGATTCATCCTCGACCGGCTGGTGTCAGGCACCCGTTTCCGATCGCCTCTGCGGGAGAGTGCGCATCACGTCGGTGTCCTGCACGCCTTCGGCGATGTCCCTGGCGAGGCCGGAGAGTTTGCGGTTGTGGGCACGTGCGTAGGCACGGAAGGTGCGGAACGCCTCGTCGATGGACGTCTGCCAGCGCTCGGCCAGGATGCCCTTGACCTGTTCGATGACGATGCGGCTGTTCAGGGCGTACTGGAGCTGATCGCGTTCGGTTTCGATGTGCACGAGCGTGCGCTGCTGGAGGATGGCGATGGTGGCCACGTCGGCGAGCGCCTGCGCGAGGGCGACGTCTGATGTGGCCAGGGGTTCGGGGGTGGTCCGGAAGAGGCTGAGCGCGCCGATGACCCGTCCACGCAGCCGCAGGGGCAGGGCGTTGGTCGTGGTGAATCCGGTGTCATGGGCGCTGCGCGCGAACTGAGGCCACCTGGCGGCCGCGTCCGGGTCGGTGAGGCTGATGTTGATCCGTGGCTGACCGTCGTTGCAGCAGTCGACGCAGGGACCCTCGTCGTGCTGGAGTGCGAAGAGCTCGAGGAGGCGCGTGTCCTCGTCGGAGGCGGCAAGGACGTGGAGTCCTCCGCCTTCGTCCGAGAGCAGGATGCCGACGGCGGCGACATCCAGAAGCTCCATGCAGCGCACGGACAGCTTCTGCAGGAAATCGATGACGTCGAAGTCGTCGATCAGGGAGTCTGCTACCTCGACGAAGACCTCGGTGACTTGCTGTTCACGGGTTGCCATGGAGATCAGTCCTCGTCTGCGTCTTCGGTGAGATTCATCGGGTGCGGATCGAGGGCGAGCCGCAGCCGCCTGGCCACGATGTCCCGGGCTGTGTCGGTGAGGGTGCGGTTGTTGCCGTAGGCGTGGGCGCGCAGCCGCAGCAGTGCCTCCGCCAGGGGTACGGCGAGCTGGACGCTGACCATGCCGGTCGCCTGATGCAGGACCGCGTGGTGCGGCAGCGGGCCTGACAGGTCCGGATCCTCCGATGAGGACAGCAGAGGATCTCCGAGATCCAGGAGGTGTTTGCTCAGGGCGCGCGCGAGCACGGTGACGTCGTCATCCTGCTCGGAGGTGAGGCGCCCGGGTGTTCCCCGGACCAGCGTCAGCACGCCCAGCGTGATGGCGCCGATGCGCAGCGGGAAGCAGAACACCGCCTGCATGGTCAGGGTGGGGAGCTCGGTCAGGAGCGCGGGCCAGCGGTCAGCCCGGACCCCGGCCAGATCGGGCACCCGCACCGGGATGCCACCGGCCAGGCAGTCCGGCCCGGGGCCCTGCCCGAGCATGAGTTGCAGATCCTCGAAGCCGCGTGCCAGGCCCTCCGAGGACCAGAGGATCTCCGCCGCGCCCGATCCGCCGTTCGCGCTGACCGCGATCCCGTCCACGACGAGCAGTTCAGCCGCGCTTGCCGCGACGTCCGGCCAGGACTCGTCCCGGAGCAGCCGCAGAGTCTCCGCCAGGCGGTCACTGATCATGCGGCGTCTCTGGTCGGTTGGAGGGCCACGGCTGGAGACGGCTCGACGGGCGGGCGGTCCTCGGCCAGGAGGAACCCGGTGCCGGTCAGGTCCAGGAGCAGTCGAACGGCGGGAGCGGGGTGGTGCAGCCGTAGGCGTCCGTCCGCCGCGACGGAGCGCCGTGAAGCAGCGAGGAAGACGTTCAGGCCGCTGACGTCACAGAAGGTGACCGCGGTGAGATCTACGTCTATGTCCATGATGTGGTAGGCCTGGCAGGTGGTCAGAGCCGCGCGGACGGCGGGGACCGTGGGCAGGTCGATCTCGCCCTCCAGGCAGATGGTCGCCCGGCCGTTGCACCGGTGGAGGTTCATCGTATGCATGAGTGAGGTCGTGAACACGGCGGCGCCTCGGCTTCCCGGACCCGTGCCACTGGGCAGGTGAGAGGCGCGGGCACGCTTGAAGGACAACAGCGGGTTGCCGAGAGACAGGTGCTTCCGCCGACGGGGGGTCACCTGGGACGCACCGCGTGGAGGGTCCGCTCACCGGAGAGCACGCCGTCACTCGACAGGCGCCGGGGTCAAGGACGCGGAAATATTCTACGCACGTGGGGCTCCACACGCAGCGCAGCGCCGGCTCGGGCCAGGCCGAGTGATCGGGAGTGGTCGGCGGTGCCGGTCGCGCCTTGCCTGGGCGAGGCTGACGGCCGGTTCCCGGTCGACGCCGACCTGGCCTTCGCCCGCGGCAGGTGCAGGGGGGCGGCCAGACCCGCTCTCGCGCCGAGCCGCTCGAGGCTGCTGTGCTCGCTCTCCACGAGTCCGCCTCCGAGGCTGGTGCGGCGCCATGCGCAGCCGTGGCCTCCGTTACGCCTGTCGTCAGAGGGTACTCGTGTGACATTGCCGCCTCGGCCCGCACGCCATGCGTACATCCCCTCGTGTCCGGAGCAACACCGTGAAGACCGACGTCATCGACCGCACTCTCGAGCCACGCCCCCGCGGGGGCGGCCGGTTTTCCGACCGCGTCGCCTGACAGAGGCACCGTGATGACTGCCAGCACCGTCACCCTCTCCCCGCGGCTCCGCTGTTGGGCTCCCTGGGGCGTGTACGTCCCCCAGACCGACACCCGGCTCCTGGGGCGGGCGATGCGCCGAGAGAAGATCACCAGCCGGACGGAGGTACTGGACCTGGGTACCGGCAGCGGCCTGCTCGCGGTGGAGGCAGCCCGGCTCGGTGGCCGCGTCACCGCGGTGGACATCTCCTGGAGGGCGGTCGCCACGGCCTGGTGCAACGCGCTGCTGAACGGACAGACCGTCCGAGTGCGCCACGGTGACCTGACATCGGCCGTCCCGGGGTGCCGGTTCGACCTCGTGGTCACCAACCCGCCCTACGTGCCGTCTCCTGCCCACGTCCAGCCCCGGGGCCGGTCCAGGGCATGGGACGCCGGGCAGGACGGTCGCCTGCTGATCGACCGCATCTGCGACGCCGCACCGGCCGTCCTGCGGCCGGCGGGAACGTTGTTGATCGTGCACTCGCACCTGTGCGGCGTCGACGACACACTGGCCCGTCTCAGGCAGGCAGGTCTTCACGGCGAGGTCGTCGACCGGGCCCGGCTGCCCTTCGGCCGTGTGCTGCGTTCCCGGCTCACCTGGCTGCGCGAGCGCGGGCTGACGGCCGGCTCCACGACCGAGGAGTTGGTGGTGATCCGTGCCGAACACACCTGAACGCCCCCGCCGCGTCCACGTCCAGCGCGACGGTCCTCTGCTGATCGAGGGACCGGTCGAAGTTGTCGACGACAACGGTGAGGTGGCGTTCTCGAAACGCTTCACGGCAGCCGTCTGCACGTGCCGCCGCAGCCGCCTGCACCCCTGGTGCGACACCAGCCACCGGCGCCGGACCAGGCGGACCGCCCCACCGGTAGAAGCCGGCGACCCGCCTCCGTGCACCACCACACCTGCCAAGGACGACCCCCGCATGACGGTCTTTCACGCGGAGCAGCGCAGGCGGCACCGTCCTCCACGACTGCCCGAACCACGCGGCGCGCTCTCGGCGGCGGTGGTGGCCGCCCTGCGCGGATCGGGACGCAACCAGCCGCCTGCCCCGGATACCTGTGCTTACGGCGACGATCTGCAACTTGCCCTGTACATCCTCTACGAGCTCCATTACCAGGGCTTCGAAGGCGTGGACGACGACCTCGAATGGGACATCGACCTGCTCAACCGCCGCGGCGAGCTCGAGGACCGCTTCCTCGGCGCACTGCGCGCGGATGTACCGGTCGACGGTGCGCGGACGGCCGAGCAGGCGCTGGACGAGCTCCAGCTCGAACCGGTCGATGACGACGCCGGCGTCTCGCACTTTCTCCGGGACGAGGGCAGTCTCGGGCAGTTGCGTGAATACGCGGCGCTGCGTTCGCTGTACCACCTCAAGGAGGCGGATCCGCACGCCTGGGTCATCCCCCGGCTGCGTGGGCGGGCCAAGGCGGCGATGGTCGCGGTGGAGTTCGACGAGTTCGGCGCGGGCCGCGCCGACGAGATCCACGCCGAGCTGTTCGCCGATCTCATGGAAGACCTGGGTCTGAACACGTCGTACGGGTACTACGTCGACGCCGCGCCCGCCGAAGTTCTCGCCACCGTGAACCTGATGTCGCTGTTCGGTCTGCACCGGGCTCTGCGCGCGGCGCTCGTCGGGCATTTCGCCGCCGTCGAGGTGACCTCGTCCCCGGCATCACGCCGTCTGGCCGAGGCGTTGCGCCGCGTGGGCGCGGGCCCGGCGGCGGTGCGCTTCTACACCGAACACGTCGAGGCTGACGCGGTCCACGAACAGGTCGTACGCCACGAGGTGGTCGGCGGCCTGCTGGAGCAGGAACCGCACCTGGACGCCGACGTCGTGTTCGGTGTACGCGCTACCACCCACCTCGAGGAGCGGCTGACCGCTCGACTGCTGGGCGCCTGGCGACACGGATCCACGGCACTCCACGTCCCGACGCAGCTGGGCGATACCGGCCGATGACCGGGAGCCCGCCGCCGCGCTGCTCCGCCTGATCACCAAGCGGCCGGCGGGCCCACCGTCCGCGGACCACGTCGCCGTACTCGCCCCACGCAAACCCTGACGGACGCCATACGGTCTGCCACGCGTCATCCTGTTCGCGGCTCGGAGCGTGGGTACCCGAAGTGTGTCGGTGATGCGCGCGGCGGCCCTACGCGCGAGATCGCGCGGACATCCCGCACGTGTGAGGAATCGGCCCGACAGGGCCTGCGGGGGCGTCCGAGTTTGCGACGGGCATCACAGGATGCCCTTTCTGCCGATCGAGGCGAGCGTCATGACGGAGAACAGCAACAGCATCGGGCTCGGCAAGCGGCCGGATGAAGTGAGTGCGCTGAAGGGCCGTACCGGGGCAGGGGCTCCGGCCGAGACCCGGGGGAAGACCAGCATCGCGGACGGTGTGGTGGCCAAGATCGCGGGCATGGCCGCCCGCGAGATACCGGGCATCCACGCCCTCGAGGGATCGGCCATGGGGCGTGCCTTCGGGGCCGTGCGTGAGCGCGTCCCCGGCACCGCGAGCGGCGTCACCCGGGGAGTGAAGGTCGAGGTCGGTGAGCGCCAAGCCGCCATCGACCTGGACGTCGTCGTCGAGTACGGCGTCTCCATCGTCGACGTGGCGGCCGACGTGCGCACCAACGTGATCGGCGCGGTGGAGCGGATGACAGGCCTGGAGGTCGTCGAGGTGAACATCGCCGTCGACGACGTCCACCTCCCCGACGAGGAAGAAGAGTCCGAGCCGGACGAGGGCCGCGTGAGGTGATCCGCCTCGGCTTACCGCCGCGTTCGCACGGGAGCGGTGAGCAGCAGGCGGACCTGCGGCCCTCACGAGTGGGGTGTGTGCACGATGAATGCAGCGACTACGGGCCTCGTGGCCGGCATGGCCCTGGGCTTCGCCGCCTACTTCGGCGGCTTCTGGGCGTTCCTCCTGGTCCTCTTCCTCGGCGCGGTGGGGCTGGCGGCCGGCCTCGTCCTCCGGGGCGACTTCGATCTGCACGGGCGGAGACGGCGATGAGCCTTCGGCCCGCTTCGGTCACGTCCGTAGGGGGCGGGCACGGCTCGTCGGCGCGAGGCAGCGGCCCGCCGCCCCCGGCCGAGCGGGGCGCCACCGTGATCCGCGACAAGGCGGTCGCCCGGATCGCCGCCCGGGCGGCGCGCGTGGCCCAGTCCCGACGCGCTGCCCTCCCACCCGATCCGGGCGGCTCCTCCGCGCCGAGTGCCTTCGCGGCCGTCCGCACCGGAACGGTCCGTGTGCGCCTGGATCTCGACCTTCCCTACCCCACCGACCTTCCCGTCGTCTGCGAGCGGATACAGCACGACGTCGCCGAGCGGGTGGCACAACTGACCGGGCTGCGCGTGGGAGAGGTCACCCTCACCGTCCGGCGACTGGTGCCCAGCGCCGACGCCCGCCGGGGGCGGGTCCGATGACAGCCCGGCACGCCTCCCGGGCGGCCGGACGGACTGCCGGTCGAGCCGGACACCCCGCCGATCGAGGAGGACCGGCATGACGCCCGAACCAGACCATCCCGGCCGTTTCCGCTCGTCCAGCGCCTCCTCGGTGCCTCGAGAGCCGGCGCCGCCGGCGCACGAGCCGTCAGAGCCCGAGCCGGTCCCCGAGCCGATCCACCCCGCCGTCCCGACGCCAGAACCGGCGCCGGACGATCACGACGGGCGGCGCCGGGCCCCGCCGCCCGTGGTCGGCGCGCCGTCTTCCGGCCGCGCTGTCGCCTCGGTGATCCTCGTGGCGGCGGGAGCGGCACTGTTCGATGTCGTCGCCGTACGGGCGGGAAACCCGGCGGCGGGCTGGCGCCGGCACCTGGCCGACGAGCTGGCCACACGTCCGGTGAGCGATGTGTGGATGCTCACCGGTGCCGCCGTGGCCGCCGCCGGCGGCCTCTGGCTGATCGTCCTCGCACTCAGCCCCGGGCTGCGCCACCAGTTGCCCCTGCGTTCTCCGGCCGGCTGTTCCCCGCCTCGTCTGCGGGCCGCACTGGACCGCGACGGCGCCGCCGCTCTTCTTCGCGACGCGGCCCTGAGGGTCTCGGGCGTCAGCGCGGCTCGCGTCCGGGTTCGCCGCCACCGCGTCAAGGTCCGGGCGGACGTCCGCTTCCGCGACGCGCGGGAGGTGAAGAACGACCTCACCAACGCACTCGACGAGGAACGTGAGCGACTCGCCCTCGCCCGGCCTCCCCGAGTCGTCGTGCGTGTACGGCACCACACGCCGTAACCGACACCCGCGATCGGGCCCCACACCCGATCTGTCCGAGGAAGCCCGCCCAGACCCGAGCACCGGAGCCCGCACATGACACCGCGACCCGCACTGAACCGCATTCTGCTGGGCCTCGCCGGTCTGGTACTGCTCGGCGGCGGCCTGCTGGTCCTCGCGGCCGGCCTCGACGTCTACCGGAGCAACCATCTGACGCCACCCACCGGCTGGCCCCTGACTCTCCCCGGCGACGTCCTGCTCGGCTCCGCCGACCGAGTCCGCTGGAGCGGCCAGGGCTGGTGGTGGTGGCCCGCGGTCATCGCCGCCCTCTCCCTCACCGTTCTGCTGGCGCTGTGGTGGCTGCTCACCCAACTGCACCGGCATCGCCCCAACACCCTGCCGGTCGGCGGCACTCCCCCGCAGACAGGCGTCGAACTGCGCAGCCGGGCCCTTGGGGACGCGATCGCCGCGGAAGCCGGCACCCTTCCGGGCGTCCAGCGGGCCCACGTCAGCATCACCGGACGAGCCGTCCACCCCCGCACACGGGTCGACCTCACCCTCACACCGCAGGGGTCGCCGAGGGACGTCCTGCAAGCACTCTGCGCCGGCCCCCTGCGCACCGCCGACCGTTCGACAGGCCGGCCGGACATGGCCGCCGAGGCCCGACTGCGCGTCGCTCACCACAAGGCCCGCCGCGCGCAATAGCCCCCTCATCGGCTTTCCGCGGGGCGATCCGAAGCCACCATGGCCATCGCCCGGGTCCACCGCCGCACACCCCGCACTCCCGGCGATGCCGTGCGGTGCCCCCTCCTCACCCGTGGAGAGCGCGTGAACGTCATCAATGGTGCAGGCAGGTAATCCCGGGCATCTGCTCCACTCCACGTGACCTTCACCGCAGCAAGGTCGATACTGCCGTCAGCAGGGCTCCGACCATGGCGCCACCGATCACCGACGGATATCAGATGCCCCGTTCCCGAAGTCAGCGTCGAGTCAGTTTCGGTACCGCTGGGTAACCGTGTAGGACCCGCCTTCGACCGCCGAGATCGAAAATCGACCGTACCCGCCCCGACCAGCAGAAACATTTATCAGACGCCCAACTGCGAGCCCCGTCAGGAGTCGCTCATGAAGATGCTGATCAATGTCCCCGAGACCGTGGTGGCGGATGCGCTGCGGGGTATGGCCGCCGCGTATCCGGATCTGACCGTCGACGTGGAGAACCGGGTGATCGTCCGCCGGGACGCGCCCGTGGCCGGGCAGGTCGCCCTTGTCTCGGGCGGCGGGTCGGGGCATGAGCCGCTGCACGGCGGGTTCGTCGGACCGGGCATGCTCTCGGCGGCCTGTCCGGGTGAGGTGTTCACCTCGCCGGTTCCGGACCAGATGGTGCGGGCCGCGGCGGCCGTCGACAGCGGGGCCGGCGTGCTGTTCGTCGTGAAGAACTACACCGGCGACGTGCTCAACTTCGACATGGCGGCCGAGCTCGCCGAGGACGAGGGCATCCAGGTCGCAAAGGTGCTGGTGAACGACGACGTCGCGGTCACCGACAGCCTTTACACGGCCGGCCGTCGCGGCACCGGCGCCACCCTGTTCGTGGAGAAGATCGCGGGTGCCGCGGCGGCCGAGGGCCGGCCGCTGGAGCAGGTGGAGGCCATCGGGCGGCGGGTGAACGAGAACTCCCGCAGCTTCGGTGTCGGACTGACCGCCGTCACCACTCCGGCCAAGGGCTCCCCGAACTTCGACCTGCCCGCCGGTGAACTGGAGTTGGGCATCGGCATCCACGGCGAGCCGGGGCGGGAGCGGCGCGCCATGATGACCTCCGGGGAGATCGCCGACTTCGCGGTGAACGCGATCCTGGAGGACATGACCCCGCGCAATCCGGTCCTGGTCCTGGTCAACGGCATGGGAGCGACCCCGCTGCTGGAACTGTTCGGGTTCAACGCCGAGGTGCAGCGAGTGCTCGCGGAGCGGGGCGTGGCCGTGGCCCGCACACTCGTCGGCAACTACGTCACCTCCCTCGACATGGCGGGCGCCTCGGTCACCCTGTGCCAGGTCGACGAGGACCTGCTGCGTCTGTGGGACGCGCCGGTGAAGACCCCCGCGCTGCGCTGGGGGGTGTGAGGCGGCGGACTCATCGGCCAACACCCCTACCACGCAAGGAGATCCAGTGCTCGACGCCGATTTCTTCCGCCGTTGGATGACGGCGACCGCCGCATCCGTCGACCGGGAGGCGGAACGGCTCACCGCCCTCGACGCGGCCATCGGGGACGCCGACCACGGCAGCAACATGCAGCGCGGGTTCACGGCGGTCCTCGCCACCCTGGACAAGGAGCGGCCCCAGAGCCCGGGCGCCGTGCTCAAGCTGGCCGGAAACCAGCTGATCTCCACGGTGGGCGGGGCCTCCGGGCCGTTGTACGGGACCCTGCTGCGCCGGACCGGGAAGGCGCTCGGCGATGACGCCGAGGTCGGCGAGGAGCAGCTGGCCCAGGCGCTCAGGGCGGGTGTGGAGGGCGTGATGGCCCTCGGCGGCGCGGCGCCCGGCGACAAGACCATGATCGACGCGCTCGTGCCGGCCGTGGACGCGCTCGGCGACGGCTTCGCCGCGGCACGGTCGGCCGCCGAGGCGGGTGCGGCGGCCACCGTCCCGCTCCAGGCACGCAAGGGCCGGGCCAGCTACCTCGGCGAGCGCAGCATCGGCCACCAGGACCCCGGCGCCACGTCCGCGGCCCTGCTGGTCGCCGGACTCCAGGAAGCGGCGTCGGGAGGCTCCGATGAGTGACGAGAAGTTGGTCGGAATCGTGCTGGTGTCACACAGCGCCGATGTCGCCGCCTCCGTCGCCGAGCTGGCGAAGGGGCTGGCGGGCGGTGCCACGGCCGTACCGATCGCGGCGGCCGGCGGCACTGAGGGCGGCGGGCTCGGCACCAGCTCCGAGCTGATCTCCGCCGCGGCGGCCGCCGTGGACCGGGGCGCCGGCGTCGCCGTACTCACCGATCTCGGCAGCGCCGTACTCACTGTGAAGGCCCTGCTCGCCGAGGGCGACGAACTCCCGGACGGCACCCGGCTGGTGGACGCGCCGTTCGTCGAGGGCGCGGTGGCGGCCGTCGTCACCGCGTCCACGGGAGCGGACCTGGACGCGGTGGAGGCGGCGGCCACGGAGGCGTACAGCTACCGGAAGGTGTGAGTGACCCGGAGACCCAGGGGTGCAGGGGTCGGGAGACTCAGGGGATCCGGGCACCCAGGGATCCAGGGGCCCGGAGACTCAGGGGGTCCGGGTAACCCAGGGAACCCAGGGGATCCGGGTACCCAGGGACCAGGCCCCGCAGTGGAGTTGCGAGGCGTTCAGCCGGAGCGGGGCGCCCGCCGGCCGGTCAGCCGCCGTGCCGGACGAGTCGGCGGGCCAGCCGTTCGCCCGTGGTCACCGCCGACCGGTGGTTCTCGATGGGCGTCACCCGCGCGTTCTTGAAGACGATGTACGTGACACCGGAGGACGCGCCGCCGCCGCTTGGATCGGGGTGCATGCCGAGGCGCTGGGCGGTGGCGTAGGAGGCCTCGCCGATGATGTCGCGGGGGCCGGTGTCGCCGACGACCGCGTACTGCACCCGGTCCCGGTAGATCACGGCGGCCACCGAGCCCCCGCGGACCCCCTGCACCCGGTGGTCCCAGATGCCGCTGGGGGCCGGGACCACGATGTAGGGCAGCCTCTCGGCGACGAGATGGCGGCCGTCGGACTGCTGGTAGGCGGTGGCGGCGGAGAAGTACGGGTCGGTGCGGCGGTTGCAGCGGGCGGTGGGCCGCCCGTCGCAGTCGACGTCCAGGTCGGCCTTCCAGTACACCGCCCCGCGCGTGCCGCAGACGGGCACCGTGGCGGGGGAACCGTTGTCGGTGCGGTACCGGCCGCGGGAGACCTGGGTGGCGCACCCGCGCACCCGGGCCAGCAGATCGGCGGCGGTCACCCGGCCCTCGCTATGGGCCACAGGGCGTTCGCGGGGCGGGTCGGCAGCGGTGGGCAGCGTCGTCGGGGCAAGGAGGGCGGCACCGGCCGCGGCCAGCGTCAGCGACTGAACACGCACTCTGAGAGACCCTCTCCTAGGGAGCATTCCGGACACCATTTCCCAATTTGGTGCGATTCGGTGCGCACGGTCGCCCTGATAAGGCCGGATGGAGCATCGCCCTGACGCCCCGTGAGACGGGGTCAGGGGCGGGGGATCTGAGCGGATGTCAGCCCAGACCCCCCGGCCGCCCACGTCGGCGCGGGATCGGCGACGACAGCGTGTCCGCGCCACGGGGGTGAACTGGACATCCATCTACGCGAGTTCACCCATCGGGAGACCTCAGCATACGTAACTCCCCCGCACGGTGAGCAACGCCCCCCTCTCCGCACTCCCTCGCCGCACCTGCGCGCCACGCCCCCTCAGCACGCCCCCTTGCCATGTCCTCACAGCCCGGGCCATATTGGTCCGGACCTTTGCACGTGATGCCGTGATGCCGTGATGCCGTGATGCCGTTGATTGCCGTTGATGCCGTGATGCCGGCCCCGGGAGGCAGAGCCGTGCGACGTGTCCTCCTCCACCTCGCGTCGGCCGTCGGAGCCCTGGTCCTGGTCGCATCGTGCGGTGGGGGCGGCGCGACCGGCGACGAGGGGCGGGCGCCCGGTGCCCCCACGGGTGTCACCGCGACGGCCGGGAGCGCCACCAGCGTGCACGTGATGTGGAACGACGTGTGGGCCGGCTCCGGAGTGGGGGCCTAAGAGGTGTATCGCGGCACCACGAAAGTCACGGAAGTGCCGGGTGCGCAGCACATGGTGGACGTCACCAGGCTCAGGCCGTCCACCATGTATGCCTTCACCGTGCGGGCCCGGGACAGGAACGGCCGCCTCGGCCCGCCCAGCCGTGAGGTGCGGGCCAGGACACCCGCCATGTCCGCGGCGGACCGCTCGGCGCCGACCCGCCCCACCAAGCCCACCGGACGGGTGCTCGGCAGCCGGGTGGTCCAGTTGTCCTGGGCCGCCTCCCGGGACGACCGGGGCGTGGTGTCGTACGACGTGTACCAGGGCGGTGCGAAGATCCACAGTGTGGGCGGGAGCCAGAGCGCGACCGTGCTCACGGGGCTGCGCCCCGGCACCCGCTACACGTTCACCGTCCGGGCCAGGGACGCGGCCGGCAACCTCTCGCCCGCCGGTGCGCCGGTACGGCTCGCCACTCCGGGCACCGACGACGGCCATGACACCGCGCCCACCGGCTTCACCGCCACGGCGCGTGGCTCAGCCGGCGCGTACTACATCGACCTCGCCTGGGATCCGCCGGCCGTGGACGGGACGATCACCGAGTACCAGATCCAGCTCGACGGCCGCCCGGCCACCTCCCTGGTGTGGGGCGGCGACCCGCCGCGCGGCCGGGCCCCGCTACAGCTTCTACGCCGGGAGCGCAGCCGGGCACCGGGTACGGCTGCGGGCCCGGCTGCCCGACGGCACGTGGGGCGGGTTCTCCGCGGAGCGCACAGTGCCGTCGGGCACGGACGGCTGAGGGCTCGGTGCGCGTGAAGACGTGAGGGCGCACGAACACGGGCACTGACGCGCGGACACACGGACACACCGACGCAGCCGGGTGAAGGCGTGAGAGGGGTAAGGGCGCAAGGGGGTAAGGGGTGGGGCCGTAAGGGCCGCACCCCGGCGTGTCGGCTTGTGCCGGACGGAGGAATCCGTCACCTGAGCGGGCGCGCTGCGCATGCGGTGGGGTCGGGAGCCGCGTTGGCTGCGGTTGAGGGCAGCACGGCCGTTACCCGACCTCGGCGGAGCATGGGACGCATCGCCAACCGTGCCGCTGGAGGACAGCCAATGCGCAACTCCCGACTTCTCCTCCGCTCCGGCCTGCCCCTGGCTGCCGCCGCCGCGCTCCCGGTCGTACTGGCCGGGCCGTCCGCCGCGGTCTCGGGAATCTCCGTGAGCACCTCCGGCTCAACGGTTTCCGTCGTCACCAGCGCGTGTACCCAGAACGGCGGCAGCTGGGGCAACGCCTCGCTGCTCGCCAACGGCCAGGCGAATTTCGCCCAGGGCAGGCAGGTCGCCCTGTCGGGCACGACCGTGAGTCAGTCTGCCGCCTGGTCGGGGGTGAGTCCCGGCACGTACACCGTCGTCGTGATCTGCTCCAACGGCATCACCGCGGGCACGCAGTCCGTGATCGTGTCCACACCGTCCGCGCCCTCCCTGGCTTCCAGCTCCTCCGCCTCTTCGGCCTCTTCGGGCTCTTCGGCACCGACGATCTCGGCGACCTCGTCGCCCGCACAGCCTCGCGGGGTGAAGGGCGGCCTCGGCGGCGCCGTCCGCGACTTCGGCCCCCTCACCCTGGGGGTGGGCGCGGGCCTGGTGGGCTCGGCCGTCATCGCCTCGGCCTGGTTCCTGCGCCGCCGCTCGAAGCCGTACCGGTTCTGATTCCGCGCCGCCCGAGAGCGGCCACGTCCTTGTCGGCAGAGGGACACCTCTGCCGACACAGGCATGCCTCATGCCTCATGCCCCATGCCCCATGCCCCATGCCACATGTCCGACCAGCACGCACACGCCCTGCCCCACCGGCGGGCGCCCGACGCGCCGCCCGCGCGCCCCGCGGAGCTCGCGCGCCCGACAGGCGGTGACCCTCAGCCGGGTGTGCCGTCCGTCGGCTCCGCCAACCTCTGTGACGGCGCCCCGCCAGACACATCCGTGTCGGACACACCTGCCTCAGGCAGCTCGGTGAACTCCTTCAGCGCATGGGTGAGCCACTGGGTCCAGAAGGTCTCCAGGTCGATGCCGGCTCGCAGGACCAGGTGACGCAGCCGGTCCTGCGGAGTGTTCCGGCCCGGCGGGAAGTCGCGCCGCTCGATCTCCTCGTACTCGGCCAACTGCCGTTGGTGAAGCTCAAGATGGCGACGCAGGTCGCCTTCGAGGCCCGCCGTGCCGACCACGGCCGCCGCGCGCAGGCGCAGCAGCAGGACGTCCCGCTGCGGCTTGGGGTCCTGGGCCGCGGCGGTCCAGCGGGCCAGCTCGGCGCGGCCCGCGGGCAGGACCTCGTACCTCTTCTTCTGCCCGCGGGCCGGCTGCTCGGCCGGCAGTGCGCGGATGAACCCCTCGGCCTCCAGCTTCCCCAGCTCGCGATAGATCTGCTGGTGTGTCGCCGACCAGAAGTAGCCGATCGACTTGTCGAACCGGCGGGTCAGCTCCAGCCCTGACGAGGGCTTCTCCAGCAGGGCGGTGAGGATGGCGTGCGGGAGTGACATGGGCTCATCCTAGGGAGGCGGCCGCGCCGCCTACAGGGCCGCCGCCAGCTCGGTGCCCTGCTTGATGGCCCGCTTGGCGTCCAGCTCGGCCGCGACGTCGGCGCCGCCGATGAGGTGGACGCTGCGCCCGGCGGCGACCAGCTCCTCGTACAGGTCGCGGCGCGGCTCCTGGCCGGTGCAGAGCACCACCGTGTCGACGTCCAGGACCGTGCTCTCGTCGCCGACGGTGATGTGCAGGCCGGCGTCGTCGATGCGGTCGTAGCGCACGCCCGGGACCATGGTCACGCCGCGGTGCTTCAGCTCGGTGCGGTGGATCCAGCCGGTGGTCTTGCCGAGGCCGGCGCCGACCTTGGTGGCCTTGCGCTGGAAGAGGTGCACCGTGCGGGGCGGGGCGGGCCGGCTCGGCGCGGCGAGGCCGCCCGGTGCCGCGTAGTCCATGTCGACGCCCCAGTTGCGGAAGTACGTCTCCGGGTCCTCGCTCGCCTTGTCGCCGCCGTCGGTGAGGAATTCGGCGACGTCGAAGCCGATGCCGCCGGCGCCGAGGATGGCGACGCGGTCTCCGACGGGGGCGCCGTCGCGCAGGACGTCGAGGTAGCCGACGACGCGCGGGTGGTCGACGCCGGGGATGTCCGGGGTGCGCGGGGTGACGCCGGTGGCGACGACCACCTCGTCGTAGTCGGCGAGGTCTCCGGAGGTGACCCAGGTGTCGAGGCGTACGTCGACGCCGTGCTCGTCGAGCTGGTGGCGGAAGTAGCGCAGCGTCTCGTCGAACTCCTGCTTGCCGGGGACCTTGCGGGCCACGTTCAGCTGGCCGCCGATCTCGCTCGCGGCGTCGAACAGGGTGACCTGGTGGCCGCGTTCGGCCGTGCTGACCGCGCAGGCGAGGCCGGCCGGACCGGCGCCGACGACGGCGACGCGCTTGCGCAGCCTGGTCGGGGAGAGCACGAGTTCCGTCTCGTGGCAGGCGCGCGGGTTGACCAGGCAGGAGGTGATCTTGCCGCTGAACGTGTGGTCCAGGCAGGCCTGGTTGCAGCCGATGCAGGTGTTGATGGCCTCCGGCCTGCCGGCGGCGGCCTTGGCGACGAAGTCGGGGTCGGCGAGCATCGGGCGGGCCATGGAGACCATGTCCGCGTAGCCCTCGGCCAGCAACTGCTCGGCGACTTCGGGGGTGTTGATGCGGTTGGTGGTCACGAGCGGTACGGAGACCTCGCCCATGAGCTTCTTGGTGACCCAGCTGTACGCGCCGCGCGGGACGGACGTGGCGATGGTGGGGATGCGGGCCTCGTGCCAGCCGATGCCGGTGTTGATGATCGTCGCGCCAGCCGACTCGACGGCCTTGGCCAGGGTGACGACCTCCTCCAGGGAGGAGCCGCCCGGGACCAGGTCCAGCATGGAGAGCCGGTAGATGATGATGAAGTCGTCGCCGACGGCCTCGCGTACGCGCTTGACGATCTCGAGGGGGAACCGCATCCGGTTCTCGTACGAGCCACCCCAGCGGTCGTCGCGCCGGTTGGTCTGGGCGGCGATGAACTCGTTGACGAGGTAGCCCTCGGAGCCCATGATCTCGACGCCGTCGTATCCGGCCTGCCGCGCGAGGCGGGCGGCGCGGGCGTAGTCGTCGATGGTCCGCTCGATGCCGGCGTCGTCCAGCGCGCGCGGCGTGAAGGGGCTGATCGGGGCCTGGAGCGCGCTCGGCGCGACCAGGTCCTGGTGGTAGGCGTACCGGCCGAAGTGCAGGAGCTGCATCGCGATCCGGCCGCCCTCGCGGTGGACGGCCTCGGTGACCACCTTGTGCTGCTCGGCCTCGGCCTCGGTGGTGAGCTTGGCGCCGCCCTCGTACGGCCGGCCTTCCTCGTTGGGGGCGATGCCGCCCGTGACGATGAGCCCCACTCCCCCGCGCGCCCGGGCCGCGTAGAACGCCGCCATCCGCTCGAACCCGCGCTCGGCCTCCTCGAGGCCCACGTGCATGGAGCCCATGAGCACGCGGTTCGGGAGCGTGGTGAATCCGAGGTCGAGCGGGGACATCAGGTGCGGGTAACGGCTCATCGGGCCCTCCGTGCAGGATGCGGTCGCTTCTTGTTGTAGAGGACGCGGGAGTCTTTATGCAACTTGTTGCACAAAGACTTTCCGCGATCCTCGCCACACCTCCGACCCCCGGGCCGCCTCTGCGCCCACTCCTGTACCTACTAGTATGTAAAGTGATGCTCCGTCACTCCGCCGGAAGGAAGCACCGCCATGCCCTTCGTCCGCATAGACGCCCTCGGCGCCGGTCCCGACCGGCTCGACGCGCTCGGCCGTGCCGTCCAGGACGCCCTGGTGGAGACGCTGGGCGTGCCGCCCGACGACCGGTTCCAGGTCCTGACGGGCCACGACGGCACAACCGGCTCCCTGCGGTACGGCGACTACCTCGGCGTTCACCGGGACGAGGGGATCGTCTTCGTGGCCATCACGATGCGGTCCGGGCGCACCCCGGACCGGAAGCGGGCCATGTACCGGCGGATCGCCGAGCTCGCCGAGGACTACGCGGGCACCGAGCCGCGCAACATGTTCGTGACCGTGACGGAGAACGACTCGATCGACTGGTCGCTCGGCGACGGTCTGGCGCAGTACGCCCCGGCCGGGAACGGCCCGGCCGGGGCGTCTGGGGCGTCCTGAGGAACGCCGGCCGCGTCAGCGGCTTTCGAGGCGCAGGTGGAGATCGCGCTCCTGGTCGCCCGAGGCCCTGCAGGTCTCGTAGACGTCGAACACCGTGTCGAGGGTGTCGCGGAAGCGGTCGACGGCCCAGTACCCGCCCTGGATGTCCGCGAGGACGGACGAGGTCAGGTGGGCCGGCGGGCAGCCTTCACCGCGGGCGTCGGCGATGTCGTAGCTGCCGAGCCACACCATGGGGCGGGTCTCGTGGAGCTGCTGCGGGACCTCGTCGGCGCCGCGGTCCGACGCGAAGCAGGCCCTCAGGACGTCGAAGACGACACGGGCGTCCTCCTTGGAGCACCCGCTGATCTCCACCGAGACGTTTTCCGGATGCGACCCCATCGAGTTGTCCATGATCGCTCCTTTCCTGGCCGTGCTGCGGTGGAACGGGGTGTGCCGTCGAACCGCGTCCATCCCCAGCAAAGCACCACCGGCCGCCCGGCACACCTCAGCCGCGGGAGAACTTGTACGTCTTGCTGTCCGTGAGCACGCAGAACCCCGGTGACACGACGATCACGCGCAGGATGCCACTGCGGCGGTCGTAGTCGATGCCCTCCGCCTCGAAGGATCCGGAGCAGGAACTGCGCAGCGGCAGCTGACGCAGGGCGGTGACGTGCCCGGAGACGTCGGCGGAGCCGCTCGGAGCGGCCGACAGGTCGATCTGGAGCAGCGGCTTGGTCATGCCGAACAGTGAGCCGTCCGGATCGTCGGA
The DNA here is from genome assembly GCF_036347055.1 of Streptomyces sp. NBC_00820. Classification (NCBI taxonomy): domain Bacteria; kingdom Bacillati; phylum Actinomycetota; class Actinomycetes; order Kitasatosporales; family Streptomycetaceae; genus Streptomyces; species Streptomyces sp. NBC_00820. The sequence goes on from NZ_CP108882.1 coordinate 765,651, forward strand.
GGAGCACAGCAGCGTGGTCGGGCCGGAGAAGTCGCAGCCCTGGACGTCGCGCACGGCGTGGTCGAGGTGGACCGTGGATGCCTGCGGGAGGTTCGCGGAGGGCGAGGTGGCGGGGTTGACGCCCGGGGTCGGGAAGACCAGCAGGCGGTTCATCGTGCCCCACTCGCCGTTGAGCATCCACTGCCCGTCGGGCGAGAGAGCGACCCAGGAGTTGTTCAGGGCCTCGCCGGCGCCCAGCGTGTGCACGTACTCGGACCAGGCCCCGCCGGGCGCCTGGACCCGGAACATCTTCGCGTTGCCCGAGTCGGCCTGGTAGGGCTCGACGACATGGCCGTCGTACGAAGCGTCGGGGTCGCCGACGTGGTTCCAGCCGCGGCTGGAGACGCCGACGGGGATGGTGCCGATGCCGGTGTAGTGGTTGGGGCTGTTGGCCGGAACCTCCACGGAGGCCAGACCCTGGCTCTCGGTCAGCGGGTCGGCCCGGTCGGAACCGGTCTCGGTCCAGTTGTCCGCGGCGGTGGCGGGGGTGGTCCCGGCGAGGGACACGACGGCGGCGATGGCCAGGGGGACGAGTCCGGAGAGGACGGTATGACAACGTTGCCGGGCGAGCGCGGGCATGGGCCGACTCCTGCGGGATGGGGGGTGGGGCACTCGGTCGGCGCACAGTCTGGCCCGCACTGCAAGTCATGTACAGACCAAGTGACACCATGGGGGCCAACTCACACGGGCCCGCGGCGGCCCCCGTCCCCAAGCGCGGTGACTTCCGACGTACGCCCCGCGCGGTAATGAGAGATGGTGGAGTGACAACGCGGACGGTTGACGACGGTCGACGGCGTCGACGGCGGTCGAAGACGGTCCGGACAGTCAGGAGCCCGCGAGTCGGAACCGGTCCGCGGCGAAGCGAGACGGAACGAGACGTCGTGAGTCCCGCGAGAAGCCAGGCGCAACGAGCCCGGAGCGAAGCGAGACGGAACGAGACGGAACGAGTTCGGAGAGAAAGCGGTAGAACGTAGAACAGAAAGCGGTAGAACGGGGAACCAGGGGAGTCGGCACGGGGGACGACGTGCCGTGCGGACGGGCGAAGGCGGTGCTGGCATGAGTGCAGCCGAGGCTCCGGCGACGGAGAGCGGCGAACCCGAGCGCGGGCCGGAACGGCCCGGCGGGTTGCTCGACGTGCTGGGCGTGGCGTCGGTGGTCCTGGACTCCCGCGGCCGGATCGTCCTGTGGAGCCCGCAGGCCGAGGAACTGTTCGGGTACAACGCGCACGAGGCACTCGGCGAGTACGCGGCCCGGCTGATCGTGCACGAACGCCACGTCGAGCTGGTCAGCAAGCTGTTCGCGGACGTCATGCGCACCGGCCAGAGCTGGGCCGGCGGCTTCCCGGTCCGCCACAAGGACGGCAGCACCCGGCTGGTGGAGTTCCGCAACATGCGGCTGATGGACGACCGGGGCGACGTCTACGCGCTCGGGCTGGCGGCCGACCAGCCGACGGTACGACGTCTCGAACAGGACGTGGCGCTGTCCGAGCGGATGGTGCAGCAGTCACCGATCGGGCTCGCCGTGCTCGACAGCCGGCTGCGGTTCGTCTCGGTCAACCCGGCGCTGGAGACGATGCACGGCGTCCCGGCCGCACAGCACACGGGACGGTCGATCCGCGAGGTGCTGCCGCAGCTGGACACCGACGCGCTGGAGGGCCCGGCCCGCCAGGTCCTCGCCACCGGTACCCCGCTGATCGCCCACCGCGTCGTGGGCCGTACCCCGGCCGACCCGGACCGGGACCACACCTGGTCGCTGTCGCTGTACCGGCTCGACGACGCGACCGGCCACGTGCTCGGCGTGGCGTTCTCGCTCCTGGACGTCACCGAGCAGCACCGGGTCTCCGTCGAGGCGGAGACCGCGCGGCGCCGGCTCGCCGTGATCGCCGACGCCTCCGCCCGGATCGGTACGACGCTGGAGCTGGAGCGCACCGCGCTCGAACTGGCCGAGGTCGCGGTGCCCGAGCTGGCGGACGTCGCCGCGGTGGACCTGCTGGACGCGGTCGTGGAAGGCCGGCCCAGCACGCTCCGCCCGGCGGAGCCCGCCGTCATCCGCGCGCTCGCGCTGCGCGCCGAGCGGGAGTCGGAGGCCGTGGAGGCCGCCGACCCGCCCGGCCAGGTCACGCGGTACGCGCCCGACCGGCTGGTCACCCAGTGCGTCCGCACCGCCGAGGCGGTCATGGTGCCGCGGGTGAAGGACGAGGACCTGCCGCGCATCGCCCGCAGTCCCGAGGCGGCCGTGCTGCTGGGCCGCGCGGGACTGCACTCGTACCTCGCCGTACCACTGATCGCCCGCGGCGAGGTGCTCGGCGCCCTGGACCTCAAGCGCACCCGCAACCCCGCGCCCTTCGACGAGGACGATCTCCTGCTGGCACGGGAGCTGGCGGCCCGCGCGGCCGTGCAGATCGACAACGCCCGCTGGTACCAGAACGCCCGCAACACCGCGCTCACGCTCCAGCGCAGTCTGCTGCCCGGCGATCCGCCGGTGACGGCCGGCCTGGAGGTGGCCTCCCGCTACCAGCCCGCGGGCGCCACCACCGAGGTCGGCGGGGACTGGTTCGACGTCATCCCGCTGGAGGGCGACAGGACGGCGCTGGTGGTCGGCGACGTGATGGGCAGCGGCATCAGCGCGGCCGCCACCATGGGCCGGCTGCGCACCGCGACCACCACGCTCGCCTCGCTCGGACTCGACCCGGCGATGCTGCTGGAGCAGCTGAACAAGACCAGTTCGGCCCTGGACCACTCCATCGCGACCTGCGTGTACGCCGTCCACGACCCGCATCTGCGTCAGTGCCGGATCGCCAACGCCGGACATCTGCCGCCGGTCCGGATCCGCCCCGGCCACCCGCCGGAGCTGCTCGACCTGCCCACCGGGGTGCCGCTGGGCGTCGGCGGTGTCGATTTCTCCACCGTCACGGTCGACTTCGAGCCCGGTGACGAGCTGGTCTTCTACACCGACGGGCTGGTCGAGACCCGCTGCCACTCGCTCGACGAACGGCTGGACCTCCTGCTGACCCTGCTCGACGACCCCGGCCGGCCGCTGGAGGAGACCTGCGACCTGCTCCTGCGCACGCTGCACCACCCCGACAACCACGACGACGTGGCCCTGCTCATCGCGCGGGCGCAGGAGCTGCCCTGACCGGGGCCGCCGCCGGCTACTCCCGCACGCCGGTCACCACATGGGCGTCCCAGTCCTCCGACACCGCCAGCCGGGTCCTCAGTCCGGCGCGCTCGAAGGCCTCCACGGCGGCCGGTGCCTGGTGCCGGCCGGTCTCGGACAGCAGGCAGCCGCCGGGCGCGAGCCACTCGGGCGCGCCGGCGGCCACCCGGCGCAGCACGTCGAGACCGTCCGCGCCGCCGTCCAGGGCGACGGCCGGCTCGTGGTCGCGGGCCTCGGACGGGAGCAGGGCGACCTCGGCGGTCGGCACGTAGGGCACGTTGGCCGTGAGGATGCCGACCCGGCCGCGCAGGGTCGCGGGCAGGGCGTCGTAGAGGTCGCCCGTGTGCGCCCGGCCGCCGTACGGGGCCAGGTTGCGCCGGGCGCAGCGCACGGCGGCCGGGTCGATGTCGGCGGCGTGCACCTCCACGGCGCCGAGCGCGGCGGCCAGCGCGGCGCCGAGCGCACCGGAACCGCAGCACAGGTCGACCACGACCGTGGCGTCCGGTGCCTGGGCGAGCGCTCTGCCGGCGAGGAACTCGGTACGGCGGCGGGGGACGAACACGCCCGGCTCCACCGCGATGCGCAGGCCGCGGAACCCGGCCCAGCCGAGGACGTGTTCGAGTGGGAGTCCGGCCGTGCGCCGGTCCACCATCGCGGCCACCTCCCCCGGTGTACGGGCGGTGGCGAGGATCAACTCCGCCTCGTCCTCGGCGAATACGCACCCGGCGGAGCGCAGGACGGAGACCACGGCGGAAGGGGAGAGAACGTTCAAGGAGGCCATAGAAGCCGAGAGCCTTTCGGAGACCTGAGGCCGAAGGGCGCTCTCGCGGTCACCGGTCACCTGTACCCGCACCAGTACCTGAACCGGTACGGACATGGGTCACGATGGTCCGTGCTGTCACATGAAGTGGCCGCACGAGGCGGTCACACGAAGCGGTCACGTGAAGCTGTCACGAGGAGAGAGCACCCAGCTGACACAGCGGTAATGGGTCTCACCTCCCTCGGCAGCCTGGGCCGCGAACGGTGCGCGGCGGACGACACCATACCCCAGTGCCGCGGATCTGCCGCCTGGCGGCGCCGAGTTCGAAACGGTGTGGCACGGCGGGAGGAGCGCCGTTACGCTCGCGGCGATGACTACTCACTCCACTCCCGGATTGGGGGTCCCGGCCGCGCAAGGTGAGTGCTGATGCTCACTCGGACCGCGTACGGGGATTCCCGGCTTTCCTTGTGGCTGCGCGTGCGCGAGTTCGCCGTGCCGCCGTCCATGATCGAGACCGCGACCGTCCGCCGCGCCGCCGGGGACTGGGCGGGGGCGTGCGCCGCCGCCGGTGTCGACATCGATCTCGATCTGCGTTCCGTCGCCCGCGCCCATGGCCGCGAGCTAGCGTCCCGGATCCGCGCCGACCTCCGCCACCTCGCTCCCGACCTGCTGCGCTGGCACATGCCGAGAATCGCGCCCGACGGGCTCCTGCGCCCGGGCCTGACTCTCACCCTGGCCCGCTACGACCACCCGGACCGGCCCTCGGCGCCCCCGCTGCACCTGGTGGTCCGCACACCGCCGGCCTGGGCGGACGCCGGGCAGCGGATCGGCCTCGCGCTGTGGGACGGGTCCGCGCGGACGGGGGCCGCCGGACATTCACACACTCATCCGCGTCAGCATCCGCATCCGCGCCCGAGCCGGCGGTTCCGCTTCGATCTGCACCGGCATCTGTGGGACGCGCGCAGGGCGGGAGAGTTGTGGGCGCGGTCGGGCGCCGAGAGGTCCGGGGCCGACGGGTCCGGGGCCAACCGGTCCGTGGTGGGCCTGAGGGAGAAGGTCGCCGGGCTGTCGGAACTGGGGCAGCAGGGCCTGGAGCAGCCGGAGTTGGGGCAGCCAAATCTCGGCTGTGCCGTCGACCGGTGGGCGGCCGAGGCAGCCGTCCTGCTGGGTTCCGAGGGGCGCCGCGCCGGCACCTTCGTCGTACGGCTCGGCGGCCGGCGCCGGCTGGTGCTGGACCTGATGGCACCGGGCGCCGGTGGCGCACCGGCCGGACTCCGGATCGCGGCTTCGCTTCCTGAGGGCGACGTGTCCGCGCTGCCCGTCCTGCCCGACGCGGCGACCTGGTCGCTGCCCGACCTGGAACTGCTGCGAGCCGGTCTGCTCGAACCCGGCCAGGTGCACGCGCTCGTCGCGGCCGCGCTCGTCCCCGGTCACCCGCCCTCCGGTGCGCCCCGCGGTCGCGAACCGGCCGGAAGTACGCGGCTGGTGGAGTGCCGGGGTGCCAGGCACCGGATCGGTCACGTCGACGGCGTCCTGGCCCCGCTGGACCACACGCCGCAAGAGCTGCGCCGGGAGGAGCTGCTGGTCGCGCTGGGCGGACCGCCCCTCCCCTGCCTGCGGTTCATCGACGAGGCACACCGGCGTCCCGACTGCCTCGCCGACGTCCGTGAACGCCTGAACCACGGCGACACCGCGGGTGCGCTGGCCGTGGTCGAGGGCCTGCTGGGTCCGAGCGCGCTGCTGCGGGACGGCTCCCTGCGGGACGCGCTGGAAGCGGCGGCCGAGTGGCGGATCACGTACGGCCTCTACCGGGCCGGTCTCGTCGGCCCCGGCCACGCCCCGCTCGATCGGCACGGTCGCGCCACCGTCCGGCACCATCGTCGCCGCCCGCGTCAGGCGACCTTTCCCGTTCCACGCTGAACGCGCCTTCTCCTGACCCGACTTCACCCGCCGACTTCACCCACGCCTGCACCCACGCCTGCACCCACGCCGGCATCCATGCCGGCATCCATGCCTGCACCCATGCCGGCATCCATGACTTCACACCCAAGGTGACCGCATATGACCACATCCACGCCCTTCGTCGCGCCCGACCCCCTCGCCCACGCCTCTCGACTCGACGTCGCCGCAGATCTGTTGGCCCTGCTGCGGGACACGCACACCGAACCGCGCCCGGACACTCAGCTGGAGGCGCTGACGCTGGCCGTGGCCGCCGACCTCCCCGTGCTGCTCTGGGGTGAGCCGGGCATCGGCAAGACGGCGGCTCTGACGCAGCTCGCGTCCGCGCTCGACCTGCCCCTGACGACCGTGATCGCCAGCGTTCACGAGCCGTCCGACTTCTCGGGGCTGCCCGTCGTAGGAGACGATCCGGCGGAGCAGGGCGTCCCGATGGCACCGCCGGACTGGGCGGTGCGGCTGGTCCGGGCAGGGCGCGGGCTGCTGTTCCTGGACGAGCTGTCCACCGCGCCGCCGGCCGTGCAGGCGGCGTTGCTGCGGCTCGTGCTGGAACGGCGCATCGGGGCGTTGCGGCTGCCGCCCGGCGTGCGGATCGTGGCCGCCGCCAATCCGCGGTCCTCGGCGGCCGACGGCTGGGAGCTGAGCCCGCCGCTCGCCAACAGGTTCGTGCATCTGCAGTGGACGCACGACCACGACGTGGTCGTACGCGGCCTGGGCGGGACCTGGCCGCGGGCCACGCTGCCCCGGCTCGACGCGGAGCGGCTGCCGCAGGCGGTGGATCTCGCGCGGCGCGCGGTGTGCGGGTTTCTGTCCGCGCGGCCGACGCTGGTGCACCGGCTGCCGAGCGGTGAGACCCGCCGGGGCGGCGCCTGGCCGTCGCCGCGCAGCTGGGAGATGGCCCTGCGCCTGATCGCCTTCGCGACGGCCGCCGGTTCCGGCCGTGACGTGCTGTCCCTGCTGGTGCGGGGGACCGTCGGGGACGGACCGGGGCTTGAGCTGATGGCGAGTCTGGACCGGATGGACCTTCCGGATCCCGAGGTGTTGCTCGCCCGCCCGGCGGACGCCGTGCTGCCCGAGCGCGGGGATCTGCGGCAGGCGGCACTGGACGGGGTGGTGGACGCGGTCCGGGGGCGGCCGGATCGGGACCGCTGGGACGCGGCGTGGGCCCTGCTGGTCCGCGCGATGGAGACGGGGGCCCCGGACGTGGTCGTCGTACCCGCGACCACGCTGGCCTCTCTGCGCCGTGCGGACTGGCCGGTGCCCGCGGCGGTCGAACGGCTGACGGGCGTGGTGTCGCTGTCCCGCCGCGCCGACGAGGCGGGACGCCGGGCCGCCCTCGCGGCGAAGGCGGGCCGATGACCGTGGACGCGCCGCCGGGGATCCTGGACCGTGAGAAGCTCTTCGCCGCCCGGCTGCACGCCGCCCGGGTACGCCCCTACCTCGCGACCGCGCTCTTCGCGCTGCATCCCGTGGAGTCCCGGCAGGTGCCGACGATGGCCGTCGACCGGTACTGGCGCTGCTATGTGTCGCCGGCGTTCGTGGACCGGACGCCCGTCGAGGAACTGGCCGGGGTGTGGGTGCACGAGGTGGCGCATCTGCTGCGCGACCATCACGGGCGCAGCGACCGGGTCGCCCGGCAGCGCGGGCTGACCGGGCCCGGTGAACGGCTGAGGATGAACATCGCCGCCGACCTGGAGATCAACGACGACGTGTACGGCGAAGGGCTCACCCGGCCCCGAGGCGCTGTCCGCCCGCAGGACCTGGGGCTGTCGGAGAACCAGCTGATGGAGGAGTACCTGCGGGAGTTCCGGCTCGGGCCCGGGCTGCGGGACCTGGCCTGGCTGGAGTGCGGAAGCGGCGCCGACGGACGGGAGCGGGAGTGGGATCTGGGGCCGGACGGCGCCCACGGACTCGGCGAGCAGGACCGGGACCTGGTACGGCTCCGGGTGGCGCGAGGCATCACCGGGCGGCCGGGGAGCGCGCCGATGGGCTGGCAGAGGTGGGCCGACGAGGTGTGTCATCCGCCGCAGCCCTGGCGGGAGTTGCTGGGTGCGGCGGTCCGTTCGGCGGCCTCGGGCGGGGGCGCGGGCGACGATTACAGCTACGGCCGCCCGGCCCGGCGCTCGACGGCACTGCCCGGGACCGTTCTGCCGAGCCTGCGGCGCCGGCCGCCCCGGGTCTGTGTGGTCGTCGACACCTCCGGGTCGGTCAGTGACGCCGAGCTGGGCAGCGCGCTCCTGGAGGTGGCGGCGATCTCCCGTGCGGTGGGCGGGCGTCGCGACCTGGTCACCGTGGTGTCGTGCGACGCGGCGGCACAGACCGTGCACCCGCTGTGCCGGTCGGCGGGGATACCGCTGGTGGGCGGTGGGGGCACGGATCTGCGCACCGGTTTCACCCAGGCGCTGCGGGCGCGGCCCCGGCCCGATGTCGTCGTGGTCCTGACCGACGGCCAGACGCCATGGCCCGTGTCGCGTCCCCCGTGCCGGACGGTGGTGGGGCTGTTCCCCCGCCCCGCCTCCTCGTGGGACGAGAGCGACCCCGACCACCAGCCGGACCGACCGCCCGAGTGGGCCCGGGTGGTGACCATCGGGCCGGCGTAGAGGGGAGGACGGGAGGGGGAGCCGAACCAGGTCGGGCCGGATCAGACGCCGACCGCCTCCTCGACCTCTTCCTCGACGCTGTCCTCGACCTTTTCCGCCGCCTCCGCGTCGGCTTCCTCATCGGCTCGCCGTCCGGCCCGCTGCCCCTCCTGCCGCTCGGCGGCCTGTCCGGCCTGGCCGCTCTCGTGCCGCTCACGCCTGGATGTCCGTTCCCAGGCGGCGGCCGCCGCGGTGACGGCGAGGCCGGCCACCAGCCAGAGGACCAGCGTCCAGAGGGCGCGGGCCAGGCCGTCGTGGCCGAAGTACAGCAGACTGCGGGCGCCCTCGACGAACCCGGCACCGTTCCAGAAGGCGTGCAGGCTGCCGAAGAAGCCGTTCTGCAGCTCGGGGCGGAAGAGCCCGCCGGAGCTGGTGAAGTTGAGCATCACGAACAGCACCATCATGGTCAGCGTGGTCCACCTCTTGAGGAAGGTGTGCAGGCCGATACCGATGAAGACGATGCCCGCGGAGTAGAGCCAGGCCATGCCCCACACGCCCGCGAGTGCGTGGTGGGCGAGGTGGAACACCGGACCGGCGAGCAGCGCGCCGATGCCGGCGACCACGGCGGAGACACCGAGGGCGAGCAGCGCCCGTACCCGCATGGGGAGCGCGGCGCCGGCGGCACCGAGGGCGGCGACCGAGGCGTACGAGCCGATGCTGACCGCGATCAGCAGGAAGAACAGCCCCTGCCCGGTGGGGTCGTCGGCGACCGGCTTGGCCACATCGGTGACCTTCAGCGGGGTGCCCTGCTCGGCGGCGACCGGCGTGAAGACCTTCTCGACGGTCATCGCGCCCATGTCGGAGGCGGCGCTCGCCACCAGCACCTCGGGGGTCTTCCCGCCGGGCACGTAGGCGCCGGTGACGTCCCGGGACTTCAGCAGGGCGACGGCGTCGGCACGGGTGGCGACCGTACGGACGTCCAGCTTGTCGCCCGCGGTGTCCTTCACGATCTGGGCGAAGACCTTCGCCTCGGGTCCGGTACCGACGACGGCGACGGGCAGGTGGTGTGGCTCCGGGGTCACGAAGGCCCCCATGTACGCGAGCCCCATGCCTATGCACATCAGCAGCGGGGTGATCAGGTGCGTGAGCACATGGCGCAGTGCCGGTGACCTCATCGGGCGACCTCCATTAGTTGGCTTTTACAACTGACAGGTTGGCTTTTGCAACCTTGCGAGAATCGAAGGTTGGCGTATGCAACCTTATTTAAGTTGTACTATACAACCGGACCCACGGGGGAGAAATTCCCGTGGAGGTGATCCCAGTGGAGGTGTCCCCCATGACGGTGGCGCAGACGGCCGTGGAGACGATCCAGCGCGAGATGACGACCTTCGCCCGCCGGGCCCGTGCGGTGGCGGCGCGCATGCATCCCGAACTGTCGCTGGTGTCGTACACCCTGCTCGGCCACCTGGAACAGAGCGGGGGCTGCCGGGCGACCGACCTGGCCGCGCACTACGCCCTGGACAAGTCCACGGTGAGCCGGCAGGTCGGCGCGCTGGAGCGGGCCGGGCTGATCGAGCGGCGCCTGGACCCCGAGGACCACCGGGTCCAGGTGCTGCATCTCACCGAGGCAGGCGAGGAGATCCTCGCCCAGGTCACCCGCAACCGCCGGACCGTCCTCCAGAAGCGGCTCGCGGACTGGCCCGAGGAGGACCTCGTCCGCTTCGCCGCCTATCTCGAGCGCTACAACGCCGGCCCGGCGGAGGCCGAGTAGGGCACGGCCACGACGGTGGCGGGCCTACGGCACGGGCACGGGCACCGGCCGGCGGGCGTTACGGCACCGGCACCGGCACCGCCGGCCTGCCGTCCGTGAGGTGCTCGGGCGCCCGGGCCGAGCGGAACGCCGTACGGCGTCGCAGCCGGAAGCCGAGGGACTCGTACAGCCGGATGGCAGCCGTGTTCCCGGCGCCGGTGTGCAGGAAGGGGGTCTCGCCGCGCTCCTGGATGCCGTGCGCCACCGCGAGGATCAGCCGGGAGGCCAGCCCTTCGCCGCGGAAGGCCGGGTCGGTGCAGACCGCGCTGATCTCGGTCCAGCCCGGCGGCCGCAGCCGCTCCCCCGCCATGGCGATCAGGGCGCCGTCGCGGCGGATGCCGAGGTAGGTGCCGAGTTCCACCGTGCGCGGCAGGAAGGGGCCCGGCTGGGTGCGGGCCACGAGGTCCAGCATCTCGGGTACGTCCGCCGGACCGAGGAGCACCGTCTCCGGATCGGGTGCGGCGGCCAGTCCGTCGCCCACGAGCTGCACCCCCTCCATCCGGAAGGTGACCTCCCAGCCCTCCGGCACCTGGCCCACATAGCCGAGCAGCGGGACGTCCACGCCGGGGCCGGTCAGCGCAGCGATGTCCACCCAGTCACCGGCGTCGGGGTCGTCGGGCACAGCCAGCCACGGGGTCACGTCGGCCTGGTAGCGCAGCACCCGGCCGCGCTGCTCGGCGAAGTGGGCGTGCGGGCCGGTCAGGGCGGCGCGGGCCGGGTTGTCGAGAACATGGGCATGGGCATGAATATGGGCAGGGGCAGGGCCGCCGTGGGCGTGGCCGTGGCCGGGCCGCGTCGGCCCGCGCAGGTCGTCCGTGTCCCTCGTGTCACCGGTGTCACTCACGCCGGTCGCGCCCGGCGCGCCCGTCATGTCCGTAGTGCCCGCCATGCCCGTCGTACCACTCATTCCAGTCGTGCCAGTCAATCCGGCCGTGCCACTCGTTCCGGTCGTGCCACTCATGCGGGCACCTCGATCACGATCTTGCCGCGAGCATGCCCGTCCTCCACCGCGCGCAGAGCCTCCTCGGCGCGGTCGAGCGGGAAGGTGCGGGTGACGTGCGGGGTGAGGGCGCCGCGCAGGACGAGGTCCGCCACCGTGTCCAGGACGGCGGTGGTGCGTGCGCGGACGACGCGGGAGCCGCCCCGTCGGGCGATGGCCTCGGGCAGCAGCGCGGCGGTGATCAGCCGGGTGCCGTCCGCTACCAGGGTGGCCGCCTCGGTGAACGTCTCACCGCCCACCAGGTCGTACACCGCGTCGACACCGTCCGCGGCGGCGGCGCGCACGCGCTCGGCCAGGTCCGGGCCGCTCGGCACGTGCACGGCGCCCAGCGACTCGACGAAGTCCTTCTTGCCCTCGCTCGCCACGCCCACGACCCGCAGCCCGAGGGCCCGGGCGATCTGCACGGCCGCGGCGCCGACCCCGCCGCCCGCGCCCGTGACCAGCAGGGTCGCTCCCTCGGGCAGGTCCAGTTGGCGGACGCCGTCGTAGGCGGTGGCCGCGGCGACCGGCAGGGTGGCCGCGTCGGTGAAGGACAGCCCGGCGGGCTTGCGCGCCGTCGCGCGGGCGTCGAGCAGGGCGTACTCGGCGTACCCGCCGTCGACGGTGTTCCCGAACACCTCGTCGCCGGCCGCGAACCCGGTCACGCCCTCGCCGGTCTCCTCGACGATCCCGGCGGCCTCGCTGCCGAAGACGGCGGGGAAGACGCGTTCGGCGGTGTCACCGGGCCGGCGGAAGCCCCCGCGCAGCTTCCAGTCCACGGGGTTCACCCCCGCCGCGCGGACCGACACCAGGATCTGGCCCGGTCCGGGGATCGGCCGGTCCACGTCGGTCAGCGCCTCGGTCTCCGGGCCGCCGTACCGCGTGAAGACGTACGCCTTGGGCATCCGTGTTCCTCGCTCTCCTCGTCCGTCCGTGCTTTTCGTGCGCTCCGTGCCTGTGCGGTGCCGGCGCACGGGGTCGGTACTCATGGCCAAGGAGGCGCACCGGCCGGCTATTCCCGGCCCCGCGCGGAGTTCACAAGACCGCAATGACCGGGGCGCTGACCAGGGACGGAGCATGGACGGCGACAAAGTACGGTTGAAGTATGAACGTCACCCGAGGGTTCACGGGTCGTCGGCGCGCTCACAACCCGGGACTGCCCCCGGGACAGTACGACGCCGGCGACGACTGGCCCGTCCTGTCCGCCGAGGTCACTCCCGACCTCGCGCCCGCCGACTGGTCCTTCCGCATCGACGGACTGGTGGAACAGACGCATGCCTGGGACTGGGACGAGGCGCGGGCGCTGCCCGCGTCGGCGTACCGGGGTGACATCCACTGTGTGACCGGCTGGTCGAAGTTCGGCGTGCGCTTCGGCGGCGTCTCGCTGGACGCGTTCTTCGATGTGGTGCGGCCCCATGGGTCCGCCACACATGCGCTCGCCTACTCGCACACCGGCTACACCACGAACCTGCCGCTCGCGGACCTCACCGGCGGTCGCGCCTGGATCGCCTGGGAGTACGACGGCAAGTCGCTGCCGGCGGAGCACGGCGGCCCGGCACGGCTGCTGGTGCCGCACCTGTACTTCTGGAAGAGCGCGAAGTGGATCGCGGGCATCACGCTCCTCGACCACGACGAGCAGGGCTTCTGGGAGGGCAACGGCTATCACGAGCGGGGCAACCCGTGGGAGGAACAGCGGTACTCCGGTGACTGAGTCGACTTCCCAGGCGACGACGGCGGCCGCCGCCCGGACGACGGCCACGGCCTCCTCCGCTCAGGCCGCCCCCTCCTCCCCCATCGCTCCGGCCGCTCCGGCGACGCGTTTCGCGGTTCCCGGGCGCATCGCCGTGAGCGAGCAGGTGGCGGCGGTGTGGCAGACGGCCACGCTGACCGAGATCCGGCGCGAGACGCCGCACGCGGCCACGTTCCGGTTCGCGGTCCCGGGCTGGGCGGGCCATCTGCCCGGTCAGCACCTGATGCTGCGGCTGTCCGCCGCCGACGGTTATGTGGCCCAGCGCCACTATTCGATCGCGTCCGCGCCGGACGACTCCGGGCACATCGAGCTGACCCTGGACCACGTGCCGGACGGCGAGGTCTCGGGCTGGTTCCACACGACGGCGCGTCCCGGTGACACCGTGGAGGTGCGGGGGCCGCTGAGCGGCTTCTTCGCCTGGCCGGGCGACCGGTCCGCGCTGCTGCTCGGGGCCGGTTCCGGGGTCGTACCGCTGATGTCGATGGTGCGCCACCACCGGGCGCGGGGTCTGTCCGTGCCGCTGCGGATGCTGGTGTCGGCGCGCAGCCCCGAGGAGCTGATCTACGCACGGGAGTTGGGCGCGGAGACGACGGCCGTGTTCACGCGCAGCGCCCCGGCGGGCACGCCGGTGGGTCGTATGACGGCCGCACATGTGGCGCCGCTCCTGGCCGAGGCGCCGCCGGGTGGGTGGGAGGCCTATGTGTGCGGCTCCAACGGGTTCGCCGAGCACGCCTCCCGGCTGCTGGTCGAGGCCGGCCAGCCGGTGAACCGGATCCGCATCGAGCGCTTCGGCTGAGCGCCGGCGGCTCCGTCGAACGCGTCGACCAAGTCCACGGAGTCCACGGAGTCCACGGACGACGTGAGTCGACGGACGAGGCGAGTCGACGGGACGACCGCGCCGCGCCGCTACGGTGGCGCGGGCGTCCTGTGGGGCGCGTGTCGCGTGTCGTGCTCCCGGTGGGCTCGAAGTCCCACTGCGTGGGACGGGCGACCCGCTCCGTACGGGGTACGAAACGGGTGTGCGCGTTCAGGCGCTCGCGCGGGTGGCGGCGGACCGCTGTCCCGGCTCGTCCGGCCCTCCGGCTCCGCCGGCGGGGAGGAGGTCGACATGCGTTCCCGTTCCCCGGTGCGTGGCTGGCGTTGGCGGCAAAATCCGCTGCGGCGCCGCTCGGACGTCGTGGAGGCCTGGACGGTCCTGGTGATCGCCGTCCTCCTGTTCGTGGCGGCGCCCCTGACCGGGGTGGCGGCGGGTCTGCGCGCCCACGGCCACGCGCGGGACCAGGCCCGGACGCAGCGTGCCGAGCGTCATCAGGTGCGTGCCGTGGTGCTCGGGCGCACCGACGAGCGGCTGCCCATGGTGCGGGGCGACCGCGAGCACCCCTACCGGGCGGAGGTCCGCTGGTCCGAGCCGGGCGGCGGAACGCGTACCGCGCCGGCCCGGGTGCCGGCGGGAACCCGGACCGCCGACGTGGTGACCGTCTGGTTCGACGGCCGGGGCCGCAACGTGGCCCCGCCGCCGGACGACGCGGCCGTATGGCAGCACGCCGTCACGATCGGCGTGTGCGCGGCGGCCGGTGCGGCGGCGGTGGTGCTCCTCGGCCACGCCGTGCAGCGCCGGATCGCGCTGGGCCACCGGCTGGGCGAGTGGGAGCGGGAATGGGCCCGTACGGGACCGAGGTGGACCCAGCCCCGGACCTGACCGGCAGGCGGGTGACCGTGTTCGCGGCGTTCGACGCGTGGGCGCACGAGGACAAGGCGGTCGAGGCGTACGAATTCAACGACCCCGAGGGTGAAGGCCCGTTCCAGGACGAGCGCGAGGTGCGTCGGCCGCGGTCGTACGCCTGAGCACTCTCTCCCCCCCGGGTCCTGAGCAATTCCCCCTGTGTCCTGAGCACTTGCCCCCGCGTCCGGCCGGTCGGGTACGTTCGGGGATCTCCGGGCCGCGGTGGCGCTGCCCGGGTTTCCGGCGACCACGGAGGTCCGATGTCCGCGCACGAGGCACAGGTCCACGGCCACTGCGACCCGCGATTCACGGCGGTGCGCGAGGCGTTCGAGGAGAACTTCCGGGAACGCGCCGAACTGGGCGCGGCGGTGGCGGTGACCCTCGGCGGCGAGACCGTGGTGGACCTGTGGGGCGGCTGGTCGGACGAGGCCGGCACCCGCCCGTGGGCGCGGGACACCGTGGTGAACGTCTGGTCGACCACCAAGGGCGCGGTGGCGCTGTGCGCGCACATCCTCGCCGACCGGGGTCTGCTGGACCTCGACCGGCCGGTGGCCGCGTACTGGCCGGAGTTCGCGACGGCGGGCAAGGAGAAGGTGCTCGTACGGCACCTGCTGTCCCACCGTGCCGGGACTGTCCGGGCTGCGGGAGCCGCACTCGCTGGAGGAGCTCTACGACTGGGAGTTGACGACCGCGCGGCTCGCGGCGACCGAGCCGTGGTGGGAGCCGGGCACCCGGTCCGGATATCACGCGCTGACCTACGGTTTCCTGGTCGGGGAGGTCGTGCGGCGGGTGTCGGGACTGCGGCCGGGGGCGTTCCTGGAGCGGGAGGTGACCGGTCCGCTCGGCATCGACTTCACCATCGGGCTGCCGGAGAAGGAGTCCGGCCGGGTGGCCGAGCTGGTGCGGACGCGTCTGGCGGACATCGGCGAACAGGAGTCCTTCTTCGCCGAGTTGACGCCGACCGCGATCGCGGCGCTGGCCAATCCACTGGTGGGCGCGGTGGACGCGAACACACCCGAGTGGCGGGCGGCGGAGATCCCGGCGGCCAACGGGCACGGTACCGCGCGGGCGATCGCGGCGCTGTACGGCGTCTTCGCCGGGCGTGGCTCCTACGGCGGCCGGCGGATCCTGTCGGCCCGGGCGGTGGAGGCGGCCCGCGAGGGGCAGGGCAGCTGCCGTGACCTCGTCCTGGGCGCGGGCTTCCAGCGGGACACGGAGATCGCACTCGGGCTGTGGCTCAGCGGCCCCGGCGGCTCCTACGGCCCCAATCCGCGGGCTTTCGGGCACGACGGGCTCGGCGGCTCCTGCGGGCTCGCCGACCCCGAGGCGGGGGTCTCGCTGGGCTATGCGATGAACCGTCTCGGCACCAGCGTCGCGGACGACCCCCGCAAGGCGGCCCTGGTCGACGCCCTCTACAGCGCCCTGTGACCCTCCGGGAGGGAGCCCCTCGGGCGCTGGACACACACCCGGTGGAGGTCGCTCCGGTGGCACCCCAGGCCGAACAGAGCCTGCCGCGCTACGCGTTCGCGCCGCCCGCGGCGGCCCGGGCCTGAGCTCCCTCGCGTTCCTTGCGGGCCAGCACCAGCCGGGCGCGGGGGCTGCCGTCACCGCGCCGTCCGAACTCGGGCAGCTCCCGCAGCTCGACGGTGAAGCCGGCCCGCCGTAGCTCCCGGGTCACGTCGGCGAGGCGGAAGGCCCGGTAGTACATGACGAAGGGCGGCCGCCACACGGCGTTGCGCACCCGCATGACCGCGTCGAAGCCGAGCAGCGTCCAGAACGCGGGGCTCGACGGGCGGGGCGGCGCCAGGACCGGGAAGGCGAAGCGGCCGTCCGGCCGCAGCACCGAGTGGACCTGGGCGAACAGGCCGGGCAGTTCGCGGGGCAGGAAGTGCCCGAACGCCCCGAAGCTGACCACCAGGTCGAAGGCGGCCGAGAACGGCAGGGCGCGGGCGTCCGCGCGTACCCAGGAGACGCCCGGGGCCTGCTGTCCGGCGTCGCGTCCTTCGCCGCCCGGGGTGGTGGCCCGGCGCCCGGCCACGTCCAGCATGCCCGTGCTGAAGTCGACTCCGATGACGCTCCGGCGGCACAGCCCGGCCAGCACCTCCGCACCGGCGCCCGTGCCGCAGCACAGGTCGAGGCCGTCCTCGAACGGGCCGAACGGCTCGAGCGCCTTCGCCGTCGACTCCAGTACGGCGTCGGGCGTCCGGAAGGGTGTGTGGTCGAACTTCGGGGCGAGGAGGTCGTAGCCGTGCTCGACGGACGACAGCGCCTGCACGGCGAGTTCGCGCAGCGTGGGACCTTCTGGGCTGAACATCCCGTCAGCCTAGGTCCTGTCCTGCGGACCGGGCACGCGCTCGCCCGGCACGGGTGAGTACCCTCGTCCGCACCTGCTTTCCATTCAACTGACCATGAGGTGATCGGATGCGCGCGTTCCGCGAGGCCGTCGAGGCCGGCGACCTGGAGGCCGTCGAGGCACTGCTGGCCGAGGACGTCGTCTTCACCAGCCCGGCGGTCTTCAAGCCGTACACCGGCAAGCCGATCACGGCGGCGATCCTGCGCGGGGTGACCCGGGTGTTCGAGGACTTCCGGTACGTGCGGGAGATCGGCGACGCCGACGGCCCCGACCACGCGCTGGTCTTCGCGGCCCGGGTGGGCGACCGCGAGCTGACGGGCTGCGACTTCCTGCACGTCAACGACGCCGGTCTGATCGACGAGTTGATGGTCATGGTCCGCCCGCTGTCGGGCCTCCAGGCGCTCGCCGAGGCCATGGGCGCCCAGTTCGGCCAGATCGCGAAGGAGGCGGAGGCGCGCGCCGTCTGACGGGTCGCGGCGGACCGTCGGCCCTCACGGCGCCAATCGCACCGGAAGGTCCCGCACGCTGTTGCCGACGAAGCTGGCGTGCCGGGACAAGTCCACTTCGGGAACCGCGAGTTCGAGTTCAGGGAAGCGAGCGAACAGCCGCTCCAGCGCGATGATGGCCTCCAGGCGGGCCAGCGGGGCGCCCAGACAGAAGTGGGCGCCGTGCCCGAGGGAGAGGTGGCGCACGGCGTCGGCGCGGGCGGGGCGGGTGACGTCGAACCGGTCGGCGTCCTCGCCGTACGCGGCCACGTCGCGCCCCGCGGCGGAGTAGCCGGCGAGGACCGGGGTGCCCGCCGGTATCAGGGTGCCGTCGACCGTGAGGTCCCGCACCGGATAGCGGAACGGGAAGTAGCTGACCGGCGCGTCCCAGCGCAGCGTCTCCTCCACGACGTCCGCCCAGTCCGCCCCGCCCGAGCGGACCAGATCGAGCTGGTCACGGTGGCCGCACAGGGCGCGTACGGCGTTGGTGATCAGGTTGAGGGTGGTCTCGTGCCCCGCGATGATCATCAGCACCAGGGTGCCGATCAGCTCCTGCTGGCTGAGCCGGTCGCCGCCCTCGTCGCGGGCGGCGATGAGGGCACTGGTGAGATCGTCGCCGGGGTGCGCCGCCTTGCCCGCCGCGACCTCGCCGAGGACGGCCACGAGTTCACGGTTGGCGGCGACGGCCTCGGCGGGCTCGATGTCGGTGGCGACCACCTGGTTGCTGAGGTGATGCAGGCGGTCCCGGAACTTGGGCTCCACACCGAGGAGTTCACTGATGACCCCCATGGGCAGCGGCAGCGCGAAGTGCCGCCGCAGGTCGGCGACGCCACCGCCCGCCCCGGCGGCCGCCGCCAGCCCGTCCAGCAGTTCGTCGGTCAGCTCGGCCACCCGCGGGCGGAGTTCCTCGACCCGTCGGGGGGTGAACGCGCGGCTGACCAGGGACCGCAGCCGCCGATGGTCCTCCCCGTCGGCGGTGGTCATGCCCCGCACCGTCGCGAAGGTCAGCAGCGGCCAGCCCGCGCCGACCCGCCCCTCCCGCAGCGCGGTGAAGTGCCGCGCGTCCTTGGCGACTTCGGGGTGCTGCAGGAAATCCCTCAGCGCTTCATGCCCCAGTACGGCCATCCCCTCGATCCCGCCCGGCAGTTCGACGGGGGCCACCGCGCCGAGGGCCAGCAGCCGCGCGTTGTCGGCGTGCGGGCAGCCCCCGGCGG
Source organism: Streptomyces sp. NBC_00820 (assembly GCF_036347055.1). Taxonomy (NCBI): domain Bacteria; kingdom Bacillati; phylum Actinomycetota; class Actinomycetes; order Kitasatosporales; family Streptomycetaceae; genus Streptomyces; species Streptomyces sp. NBC_00820. The sequence continues at coordinate 784,455 of NZ_CP108882.1, forward strand.
GGTCGAGGCGGTGCGGGGTTCCGGCGGGCGAGGTCTCCACGGTTCTCCTGACGGTCGTACGGCCGCGTGACGCGTGGGCGCGGGCGTAGGGATGTGCGGACGTGTGGGTGGGCGGGCCTTGCAGGCGTACGGGCATGCAGGCCTTGCGGGCGTGCTGCCGGCGGTGCGTCGCCGATCGTAGGCGCGCGCGGACCCGCGCGGAGGGGGTTGCGCGGAGCGGAGTCGTACGTCGGCCCGGCCGGGCGACCGCACGGGAAGCGGGAACAAAGTCCGTACGGCATCCTGTTGACACGGGGTAGCAGAGCGGTATAGTGCGATCAGCGCATGTGCGCGCCCTCTGTGTGGGCGCCGGTGTCGCACTCCTCTCCCTCAGCCCTCATGCCGACGGTCTCCGACCGGGCCGGGCTTCCTATCGGCACCACCTCGTGACCGCGGTCTTCGCCGCCGTACCCGAGGTGCTGTTCGCGCCGCCCCGAGGCAGGTGTGCCCGCCTCCCGCCCGCGGCCTTCCCCTTCCCTTTCCTTACCTCCTTGCCCTCCCTCTTCGACTTCACGTCTTCCGTCCCGAAAGGACGCGCCACCCATGACCACCACGATCGAACCCTCCACCGAGGTGCGCCAGGCCCCGGTCGCCCGGACCGTCACCGGTCTCCTCGACGTCGACGCGCACGGGAAGGGGCACCTGCGGGCCGCGAACTGCCTGCCCTCCCCCGCCGACCCGCAGGTCTCCCCCGCGCTGATCCGCCGGTACGGCCTGCGCAAGGGCGACCTCGTGGAAGGCCTCCACGGGGCGCAGCGCGCCCTGACCGAGGTCACACGGATCGACGGCCGCGATCCCGGGGAGCTGCGGGGCCGCCGGCACTTCCGTGACCTGACTCCCCTGCATCCGCACGAGCGGCTCCGCATGGAACACCCGGCCTCCGGCCTGGCGGGGCGGGTCACCGATCTGCTGGCGCCGCTCGGCAAGGGCCAGCGCGGGCTCATCGTGGCCCCGCCCAAGAGCGGGAAGACCGTACTGATCCAGCAGCTCGCCGCCGCGGTCGCCGGCAACCACCCCGAGTGCCGGCTGATGGTCCTCCTGCTGGACGAACGCCCGGAGGAGGTCACCGAGATGCGCCGTTCGGTGCGCGGCGAGGTGTACGCCTCCACCTTCGACCGGCCGGCCAAGGACCACATCGCCCTGGCGGACCTTGTGGTGGAGCGGGCCAAGCGGCTGGTCGAGGCCGGCGAGGACGTCGTCGTCCTGCTGGACTCCCTCACCCGGCTGTGCCGGGCCCACAACAACGCCTCCGCCGCGGGCGGGCGCACCCTCAGCGGCGGCGTCGACGCGGGCGCGCTGCTCGGCCCCAAGCGGTTCTTCGGTGCCGCCCGGCAGGCCGAGGAGGGCGGCTCGCTCACCATCCTCGCCAGTGTGCTGGTGGACACCGGCTCCCGTGCCGACGGCTACTTCTTCGAGGAGTTGAAGAGCACGGGCAACATGGAACTCCGGCTGGACCGGGACCTGGCCGCCCGTCGCGTCTTCCCGCCCGTCGACATCGAGCCCACCGGCACCCGCCGCGAGGAACTCCTGCTCACTGCGGCGGAGTTGGCGGTCGTACGGGGCCTGCGCCGGGCTCTGCGTTCCCGGGAGGGCGGACCGGCCGCCCTGGAGACCCTGCTGGAGCGGATGCGGGACACCCCCGACAACGCCACGTTCCTGCGCCGCGTCCAGCCGACGCTGCCGACGGGCTGAGTGGGGCGGACGTGCGCGGGGCGGCCGAAGCGGCCGCACCGGCCGGAGCAACCGGACTCGGCCGGAACGACCGCAACGGCCGGACACGGCCGACGTGAACGGACACGGGCGAATCGGCAGGACAGGACACAAACGCCCCAGCGACGGGACGTCGGCGACGACGACCCGAGCGGCCACTCCGACCGAAGCGATCGCAGCGCCCGGAGCGACCGGACCGACGGGAGCAACCGGAGAGACCGGACCGACGGGAGCAACCGGAGTGACCGGAGTGACCGGACCGACGGGAGTAACCGGAGTGACCAGCCGGAGCACTCGGGCCGGATATGACTCCGGATCACCCAGGAGTGCGGCATCCGGGTTGCTCCGCTGGGCCGACCGGCCCCGGCAGCGCGCCACACCGCCTCCACCTTCCTAGCGTGATCATATGAACATCGGATTCTCTCGTCGGATGGCCGCATCAGCCTGTTCCCTGTGCGTGGCGGGCGCACTGGCCCTCGGGCCGACCGCTGTCGCCGCCGGCCACCGTGCGGGCGAACCCGCTCCGCCCCGGCCGCGGGCCGCGGTCCCGCAGCCGTCCCTGCTGTTCAGGTCCGGCACGCAGGTGCGGCTGAACCCCGGTGCCCCGGCGGTTCCGGAGGTCTCCGCACTGTCCTGGCTGGTCGCCGACGCGAGCAGCGGCGACGTACTGGCGGCGGGCGACGCGCACCGCAGACTGCCGCCCGCCAGCACGCTGAAGACCCTGTTCGCCCTCACCGTGCTGCCGACGCTGCCCGCCGGTCTGCAGCACACCGTGCGCTACGAGGAGCTGGCGGACATCGGCGAGGGCAGCAGCCTCGTCGGCGTCGAGGAGGGCCACACCTACCAGGTGGCCGACCTGTGGCGCGGGGTCTTCCTCAGCTCGGGCAACGACGCCGTGCACGTGCTCGCCGCCCTGAACGGCGGCTGGCAGACCACGGTCACCCGGATGCAGTCCAAGTCCCGCGCCCTGGGCGCCATGGACACCCACGTCGTCTCCCCCGACGGCTACGACACCCCCGGCCAGGTGTCCTCGGCGTTCGACCTCGCGGTGTTCGGCCGGGAAGGGCTGCGCAACCCCGACTTCGCCCGGTACTGCTCCACCGCCCAGGCCCAGTTCCCCGGTGACGGATGGCCGTACGCCATCGAGAACACCAACCGCCTGCTGACCGGCGAGGACGGCGTGGCCCGGTACCCGGGGCTGATCGGGGTCAAGAACGGCTACACCAGCAACGCGGGCAACACCCTGGTCGCGGCGGCCCGCCGGGGCGGCCGGACCCTGGTCGTGACGGTGATGAACCCTCAGGCCGGTGACGGACTGACCGTGTACGAGGAGGCCCGGGAGCTGCTCGACTGGGGGTTCGACGCGGCCGGCCGGGTGGACCCGGTGGGCTCGCTGGACGCGATGCGCCCCAAGCCCCGCGTCGAGCCGACCGCCGCACCGGTCGCTGCGGCCACCTCCCCGGCACCCGACGACGACTCGGTCTGGTCGCAGACCGCGACCGTCGCGGGGCTCGCCGTACTCGGCGCGGGCGCCGTGGCGCTCGCGCTGCGCGTCAAGGGGGGCCGGGCCGCGGGCAGCTGACCGCGCGCCCGGCTCCCGGAACGGGGGACGGCCGAGGTACGGGTCAAAGGGGCAATGAGTTGATCTTGAAGCCCTGGGCGCCCCGTCCCGTCACCCGTTCGGCTCAGTGTCGTTGGTGTTGATGCTGTTGTCGTCTAAGCGTGGCGCGGGATTGTGACCTCGATCGAGCGGACCGCGTATCCGCGGTTCAAGCGGCTGATCACCGCGCATGAGCTGCATCTGTTCTTCTCGCCGACTCGCGATGAGCTTCAGGGGGCGGCCGATGCCACGGATGGTGATGAGCATCTGCTGGCCTTGTTGCTGATGCTGAAGTCGTACCTCGGCACAGCCGCCTGACATGGGGGCGCGCGCTTCCGAAGCTCCCGACCGACGAACTGTCAGGCGAGGTACTGGCCGTTAAGAAGAGGCCAGTTGGCAGTGATCGTTTCCGTCCTCCGGGAGGCAGTCTGCGAGGTTGTCCGAATCTGCCGCACTTCCCGGTCTTCGACCGATCGCCCAAGAAGGCCGCGGATTCCAGAGAGGCGCTGGCTGAAGATCCTACTGAGATTGACGTCGCACTGGTGCACAGAGATCACAGTTTCAATACGTGTTTCGTGATCTCCGAGGAAGCCGACAAGGCGGACAGCCTTGCCCACATCGATCCACCACACTGCGGGCGCTTCTGGTGCTCCTATGCGCCACAGTGCGTATGAGAGCAAGCCCGGACCTTCCGATCGAACCTGCATCTTCTGATTCAAGAGAGTGTTCGCGGCTGGCATCCGGAGCCGGTTGATGAGGATTCCCGCCTCGTCAAGTGCTACTAAGTCCACAGCCGTGCTCCCGCAGAGTAGTCGGCGTTGTCGTTCGGCAATCGCGTCATCGGGACCTTAGCCTGGGTCGCCGGGGCCCGACACCTGTACCGCCTTCCGCGAGGTCGGCCGCGTGATCCGCACCGTGCAGCTACTGCGCTGCCTCTCCGATCCGGCGCTTCGCCGGCGGGTGACCGCGGCGACGAACAAGGTGAAGTCGTTCAACCGGTTCTCCGAGCGGGTCGGCTTCGGTAGCCGCAGGGGCATCGCGGACAACGACCCCGTCGCGCAGGAGAAGGCAATGAAACGCTCTGGACATCGCCGAGATCGTCCGGCAGCTGCTGGAAGAGGGTTGGGAGATCGGCCCCGGATACCTGGCCCACATCTCGCCCTACCTGACCGAGCACATCTACCGGTTCGGCAAGTACTCCACCCACGAGCTCGGCATCCAGCCCGAGGCGTACGACCCGAAGCTCGACGTCGCCTTCACGCCGCTGCGTGAGCAGGACCTGACGGCTGGGGGCTTCAACCGGGCCGCCTGAGCCGGGCATCATTAGGGTCACGGGCGAGACTGCCTGACATGTGGGGGTGCGGTGAGCGCGGACGACTTGCGGAAGAAGTATGAGATGTTCCTGGACACCGCCGCTGGCGAGGACGTGGCCCTCCCGACGGTGGATGTGTCCGGCGGGCCGTCGCGCAAGGAACTCTTGGGTGTCCTGCGTGATCGTTTCGCCGCTGAGCCTGGGCTTGCCGCGGTGCGGCTCACGGCTGGCCACACCCTGGTGGGCACCGTCCCTCGCGAGCGTGCCGAGGGCGCGGAAGGGCTGCGCAGCGATCCGGGGGCGGGCATGCTCGGCCTTCCCGGCTACTCGACGTATCCGGAGCAGCTGACCGCCCGCTGCCGGGATTCCGGGTGCCGCGATGCGCAGTACCTGTTCGAGTTCGACGACGAGAACCCACCGCTGTGTGCGGTGGATCCGGTGCATGGTCCTTTGGAACTGGAATCGAACTGACAGCGGGGGAACCGCGTGAAACTGGATGCGCTGGCCAAGCCGCTCGACCGAGCCTACGGGCCGCGTTTCTTCGTGGTGGCCTTAGTGCCGACGACCGCCGTCAGCCTGTTTCTGCTGGTGCTGGTCTGGGCCGGGGCGCCGGATACGGTCCGCTTCTCCAGGGCGTGGGAGACAGCGGCGAAGCTGGGCATCGGGGAAATCGTGCTCCTCGTATTGGCGACTGCCCTCGCTGGGACAATCTCCATGCCTCTGCAACTGCCGCTGCTGCGTCTACTGGAAGGCCACTGGCCGACCCGGCCACAGTGGTTCGCCCGGCGGGCCGTGCATCCGGTGGCCCAGGTGGGGATCGCGTTCCAGAAGTGGCGCCGGGGGTTGGTCAATGCGGCGGCTCCCGCTGGCCGGCCGGAACGTCAGGCGGCTTGGGTGCGACTAGCCTGGCAGCGTAGCCGCTACCCGGACCAGGACTATCTGTTGCGTCCGACGGCGTTTGGCAATGCCTTGGCCGCGGCGGAGCGACGGGCCGGTCGCCAGTATGGGCTGGACGCAGTTGTCGTCTGGCCGCGGCTCGAACCACTGCTGGCCGAGCCGGTACGGGCCGCCGTCGCTGACCGGAGGATGTGGCTGGACGCCTCGGCCCGCCTGAGCGCCACCAGTCTGCTGGTGGCGCCAGTCGCGCTGGTACTGCTGTGGCAATCCGGATGGTGGCGGTTGCTCTGTCTGGCTCCTGTGCTGGTGGCGTTGCTGGCCTACTCCGCCGCTGTCCAGGCCGCTGTCGCCTACGGTGAGTGCGTCGCTGCCGCCTTCGACCTGCATCGCTTCGACCTGCTCACCGCGTTGCACCTGCCGCTGCCCGCCGACCGGGATGCCGAGTACGCACAGAACCGGAAGCTGAGCACACTTCTGCGGCAGCCCGTCGGACGGGTCTGGCAGATGCGCTACGAGCACCCGACGGCCCCACCTGCCGGGCCGCCACCTCCGGGCGGATCTACGCCGTGATGGTGCGGGAGTTCACAGTCCGAAGTGCACGTAGGGCGCCCAGATGTGGGGCGAGCCCGGGTGCGTTCGCCGCAGCGCCCGTACGGTGCCGTGCAGGGCGCGAGCCGCGCCCTGGGCCGAAAGCCTGTTGGCGCCCTCCGGGACGAGGGTGTTGTAGAACGCCTTGACCGCGTTGACCGCGGAACCGTCCTGGAGCGTCCACATCGCCGAGATGACGTGCTCGTACCCTGCCACTTGGAGCGCGGCGGCCGGATGGATGGCCTCACCCGGCAACTTGCTGCTACCCCCAGCGCCCCAGCACACCGACAGAAAGGCCAGCCCGCCCGGCCGCTCCCGCGCCCCAGCCAGCTCCAGTACCTGCAGCATCCGGTCATGCAGTCCCAGCCCTCCGGCGTCTCCTGCAGACGGATAACCCGCAGGGCGAACTCCGTGGCAGGCGAAGTGCACCCAGTCGTACGCGGCGAGCTGCCGCAGTACGGCATCCGCTGTCGCTTCCTTCCCGAGCAGCACCTGCGCCGAGTGCTGGCGCAGGTGCTCCGCTACCGCGCGGGCTTCGGAAACGGCATGGACCAGTGGAGGATTCCCGGGCACGGCAACCGGCAGCACCATCGGCTCGGGGCCGGTGTCCCGCCAAGCAGCACGGCGGCGCCGCAGTCGCAGCAGGCTGATGAGGTTCGGCGTGTAGGAGGACACGACACGGTCGAGCACCGACTCGCCTACGACCGGTATCCCGGCCGCGTGCAGCGGCAGCAAGGCCAAGCGACCGACCGGAGACCACCACAGCCTCGGCAGCACACCGTCCGCGCGGGCCGGGAATGAAAGCTTGTCGAGCACCGGCTTCGCCGCCGATGCCCACAGCCACGGCAGCGTCTCATCCAAGCAGTCGGCGAGATCAGCTACGCCCATCGCGCCGACTGGGCCCGAGGGGTCCCGGGCGATTTCGTCCCATGCCTCAACCAAGCGCTCGGTGTGCCGGTCGACTGCCTCCATTGTCAGCTTGGGCAATTCGATCTTCTGCGGCTGTGCGCGATCCGCCGTGACCACCAAGGCGACACCGCCGACTGCGCCTGCCGCCATGACGACGACCGGCCCGTCACTTGCGGCGGCGCGCAACTCTTCATACTCCGCAGGCAACAAGAAACGTGAGAAGCCAGGTACCTCAGCGCGCACCCGCTCGGTCGCCTCCGCCCATCGGCGGACCGCGCCCGCCCGCCGCAGGCCGTTGTGGCCGCGCACCGCCCGGAACATGTCGCTGCGCAGGGCAGTGAGGCGGTCGGCTTGGTCCCGGTCCACCCTGCCCAGGTCGCCGAGCGCCGCTTCAACGCCGTAATGGTGCGACCACAGCACGCCTCGGCCCGCGTCGAGCAACTCGACTGCTTGTCGCTTACGACGTAGAGACAGCGCCAACCCCATGGCGTCTTGCGGCACTCGCTGCCACTGCGCGAGTAGTTCCTCCTGCTCGCCGCGCTGGAGAGATGGAGTCGCCAGCAGTGGCAGTAGCTCGACCGCTTGCGTCATCGAGCCGAGCGCACCGATCTCGTTGCCGGCAGCGGTCAGGGCGTCCGCGCGGTAACGCGCGGCGAGCACCCGCCAGCCGGCCGGTGCCGCCACGTCGTCGACGACGGCCTTCCAGTTCTCGGTCGCGGCCTCGGCATCACCCAGAACTGGATCGTTCCTGCGCCACAACTCCAGGGATAGATTCCCAAGATAGCCAGGGCGCGCGGGGTCACCGGACGGCGCCGCGTCACAGGCACGACGCCACGCCTCAATTGCCGCGCCCCGCGGCCCTGGCTCACCGGTGACACGAGCCAGTTCGCTGAGCGTGCCGGCCCGGGCCGCCAGATACATCGGGCGCTCCCGGGCTGCCTCGCCGACCATGTCGAGGACCCTGTCGTGCAGGGCGATGGCGTCGCGAAGGCGGTCCGCCTTGGTGGGGTCACCGGACGGGAGGGCAAGGCACCAGGTTCGCAGCGCGTCCGCACAGTTCGACAGCCACCAAGGGTGGTTGAGGGATTCCTCTCCCATGCCGATCGCCGCGCGCAACTCCCGCACGGCGCATTCCGCGTCGCCATCCTGTGCACCATCCGACTGGGCACGGGCAAGCAACGCGATTCCCAAAGCGGCCTGGTCGCTGTCGTGCTGGCCCTCCCGTTCGGCCCGCGCCACTGCTTCGAACAGGCAGATGGCTTCGTTGATGTCCTCTACGGAACCGGTGAAATCCGAGCGTGCCCGCAGTGCGTCGGCGAGCCGGGAGGAGAACCACAACTGGTCCGCCTCCCGCCGTTCCGGGTCTTCGGGCGGCGCCTCACAAACCGCTCGCAGGGTGAGGACGGCTTGGTCAAGATCAAGCATGCTGCCTGTCCGCTCGAACCGGATACGCAGAAGGCCGGCGTGAAGAGTCCGAGCGACGCGCGTCCCTTCCAACAGCGGAAGGGCGATTGCGTCATCCAGGTCATCTGGATCATCGCCGCCGTCCTCCTGCGGCGCGAGGTCGTATCGGGCGTTGAGCAGTGTGGCGAGGACGAACACGTGATGGGGGACATCCGCCCAGACACGACTCGCCTCGACCACTTTCCTCAGCATGTCGATCGCAGCGGACAGATGCACAGGCTGTTGTCCACAGCCTCGATAGCGTCCGAAGACCACGCGCGTCACCGCGCGGCGCAGGACCTCCCGGTCCGCTTGGTCGAACTCCGGGACCAACAACATGAGCTCCGCCGCCCGGACGGCCTGGGACCAAGCGACCTCACTGCCAGTGACGTATGCCTGTTCCGAAGAGACTTCGACAATGTCGAGCAGCTGCCTCTCACGATCGGAGAGCCCAGCCTGCTCACCCCTGCTGGTAGTCATCACCCTCCCCAGGCCAGGAAACGACACCGCTGGGGTGGGCGGAAGGCCACTGCAAGATGAGCAGCCTCGCAAGCCACCTCCCCGACGTGTGGGTGGCGATTGTTGCACTTCGTGCTCGCAGAAATGAGTAGTTCTGAGAGATCGCGCCCCTCGCCGAACCGTGTCCGGTTTGCCCACGATCTCCGTTCTCATAACCTCTCGCAGAACAGGATTCGCACAAAGCCCCTCACGATAGGTTCTGCGACATGTCAGAGCCTGCCGAACCGGCAACCACCGTCGAACAGTTCGACTGCCCCACCTGTGAAGTGCCCGCTGGAAGCGCCTGCCGCGCCCGCGGCGGCAAGGTCGCTCCGAAGTACCACACCCCGCGCTTCATGCTGGTGCCCCAGCTCCGTGCCGAGCTGGAGGTGAAGACCCCCGCCGGCCGGAGCCCCGGCCGCGCATGGGAGAGGGGGCCGGCCATCGACGCCGCGATGCCGGAGGCCGCCCCGAAGCCCACGAGAGTGGGGTACGCGAGGTGCAGTACCGCCCAGCAAGAGCTCCAGAGCCAGCTCGACGCCCTCGCCGAGGCCGGGTGCGATCCGGTCTTCTCGGAGAAGATCAGCACCCGGATCAAGGTCCGCCCGGAGTTCGTCAAGGCGATGGACTTCGCCCGCACCATCAAAAAGGCCGTCCCCACCAGCGGGTGATCCTTACGGTGTGAAGCGCCTGGGACGCGGCGCAGCCGAGCTTCTGGCCATCGCAGAGGACCTGCGCCACCACGACATTGAGCTCGAACTCCTCACCGGCCCCCTCCAGGGGATCTATGACCCGTCCGGGCATGGCACCGCCCTGTTCGCGTTCTTCGCCGGCATGGCCGAGTCCGAGCGCGAGTACATCCGGGAGAAGTCCCTGGAAGGCCAGACGTCCGCCCGCGAGCGAGGCCGTCACGGCGGGCGCCCCAAGGTCGTCGACGACGACATGGCCGACTACGCCCGCACCCTGCGTGCCCAGGGCGTCCCTGTCCCGCAGATCGCCTGCAAACTCGTCATCCCCTCGGGAAAGAACCAAGGCGAGCACCCCTCAGTCCCCACCGTCTACCGCCTCCTCGCCGAAGCCGACGGCAACGCCGCCGAGTGAGTTGCGGGGCTACTCAGAGCTTCAAGATCATCTCATTGCCCCTTTGGCGCGTATCTGGGCCACACCCGCAACCGCGTGCCCGGCTCCCGCAGCCGGGTGGCGGGCCGTCAGAACACCGAGAGACCGGTCAGCGTCGTGAAGCGGTCCAGGGCGGCGACGCCGGCCACCGAGTTGCCGCGCTCGTCGAGGCCCGGACTCCACACGCACAGCGCGCACCGGCCCGGTACGACCGCGATGATCCCGCCGCCGACGCCGCTCTTGCCGGGCAGCCCCACGCGGTGGGCGAAGTCACCGGCCGCGTCGTACGTGCCGCAGGTCAGCATCACGGCGTTGACCTGCTTGGCCTGGCTGCGGGTGAGCAGGCGGGTGCCGTCGGCGCGGATGCCGTGCCGGGCCAGGAAGGTGGTGGCGAGGGCGAGGTCGGCGCAGGACGCGGCGATCGAGCACTGCCTGAAGTACTGGTCGAGCAGGACCGGCACCGGGTTGTCGATGTTGCCGTAGGACGCCATGAAGTGGGCGAGGGCGGCGTTGCGGTCGCCGTGCTGGGTCTCGGAGGCGGCGATTTCCCGGTCGAAGCCCAGCTCCGCGTTGCCGCTCTCGGCGCGCAGGAAGGCCAGCAGTTCGCCGGCAGCGTCTCCGGTGCGGGTCTGGAGACGGTCGGTGACGACGAGCGCGCCGGCGTTGATGAACGGGTTGCGCGGGATGCCGTGCTCGTACTCCAGCTGCACCAGGGAGTTGAACGGGTTGCCGGAGGGTTCGCGGCCCACGTGCTCCCAGAGGTCGTCGCCCTCGCGGGCCAGGTCGAGGGCGAGCGTGAAGACCTTGGTGATGGACTGCGTGGAGAACGGCTGCCGCCAGTCCCCCACGCCGTACACCGTTCCGTCCAGCTCGGCGACGGCCATGCCGAAGCTGCGGGGGTCGCGGGCCGCGAGCGCCGGGATGTAGTCGGCGGGACGGCCGCGGCCCGGTGTGCGCGCCGTCTCCTCGGCGATGCGCTCCAGGATCGGCAGGAAGGCGAGGGACGACGTCGACGTCATGATCACCATTGTCCCTCCTGCCGGTCCCGGTGCGCTGCCGGGGCGGTGTCCGCGCAGGTCAGAGGGCTGTTTTCCCGGTGCCCGCGACGACCTCGGGGCGCAGCAGAGCGGCGAGCCTCTCGGCGGGCAGCAGGCCCTTCTCCAGGACCAGTTCGGCGACACCGCGGCCGGTGGCGAGGGCCTCCTTGGCGATGTCGGTGGCGGCCGTGTACCCGATGTACGGGTTGAGCGCCGTGACCAGACCGATGGAGTTCTCCACGGTGGCGCGCAGTGCCTCGGTGTTGGCGGTGATGCCGTCCACGCACCGCTCGGCGAGCGTGAGGCAGGCCCGGCGCAGGTGGGTGATGCTCTCCGACAGGGAGTGCAGGATGATCGGCTCGAAGGCGTTGAGCTGGAGCTGTCCGGCCTCGGCCGCCATGGTGATGGCGACGTCGTTGCCGATGACCTCGAAGGCGACCTGGTTGACGACCTCGGGGATCACCGGGTTGACCTTGCCCGGCATGATCGAGGAACCGGCCTGCACCGGGGGCAGGTTGATCTCGCCGAGGCCGGCGCGCGGGCCGGAGGAGAGCAGCCGCAGGTCGTTGCAGCTCTTGGAGAGCTTGACCGCGACCCGCTTGAGGACGCCGGACATCTGGACGAAGGCGCCGCAGTCCTGGGTGGCCTCGACCAGGTTGGCCGCGGTGACCAGGGGCAGTCCGGTGATGGCGGCGAGGTGCCGGCGGGCGGCCTCGGCATAGCCGTCGGGGGCGTTGAGGCCCGTGCCGATGGCGGTGGCGCCCAGGTTGATCTCGTGGATCAGCTCGACGGCCTCGGCCAGCCGGCTGCGGTCCTCGTCCAGCATCACGGCGTACGCCGAGAACTCCTGCCCGAGGGTCATCGGCACCGCGTCCTGGAGCTGGGTGCGGCCCATCTTCAGCACGTCGCGGAACTCGAAGGCCTTGCGGGCGAAGGAGTCCTGCAGGACGGCCATGGCCTTGAGCAGACCGCGCACCGCGAACACCGTCGCGATCTTCACGGCGGTCGGGTAGACGTCGTTGGTGGACTGGCCGAGGTTGACGTCCTCGTTGGGGTGCAGGTGCGCGTACTCGCCCTTGGCGTGCCCGAGCAGCTCCAGCGCCCGGTTGGCCACGACCTCGTTGGCGTTCATGTTGGTGGACGTGCCGGCGCCGCCCTGGATGACGTCCACGACGAACTGGTCGTGCAGCTTGCCGGAACGGATCTCGCGGCAGGCTTCGACGATCGCGGCGGCCTTCTCCGGGGCCAGCAGGCCGAGTTCCTCGTTGGCGAGGGCGGCGGCCTCCTTGACGGCGGCGAGGGCGTCGATCAGGTGGGGGTAGGCGGAGATCGGGGTGCCGGTGATGGGGAAGTTCTCCGTCGCGCGCAGGGTGTGGATGCCCCAGTACGCGTCGGCGGGGACGTCACGGTCGCCGAGCAGGTCGTGCTCGCTCCGGATGGCGGCGGTCATGAGGTGGGGGTGCTCTTTCGCAGACGCTCGGTGATACGAGGGTGTGGGTGGGGGTGTGAGTGAGGGTGTGGCCACGCGCGGGCCGGCAAGGCGGCCCGGCGCGGCGGGGCGGGATTGTGTGGCGTTGGCGTGGCGTGGCGGGCCGGCGGGGCGGCCCGCGCGTGGCCGGTGGGGTGTGGTCAGGCGTGGCCGGTGGGGTGTGGTCAGGCGTGGGCCGGCGAAGTGGCCGGGTCCAGTGCGCGAACCGGTCGTACGGACCCCACCGGGAGCCCGCCGCCGAGCAGCGGTGCGCCGGCGAAGGCGGTGAGCAGGGCGGGGTCGACGCCGACGCGGGCGAGGGCGGCCGCGGCGACCGGGACGCGGGCACGGTCGTTGCCGTCGGCGATCTTCACGGCGACGGCGCGGCCGTCGGGCAGCGCGGCCACCTGAACGCCCTCGAAGCCGTCCTTGCCGAGCAGGCCGGGGACGGCCCGCATGAGAGCGGCCACGTCGCGTCGCGTACCGGAGGCCAGCTCGGCGTGCTCGCGCATCGCGTCGGCCACCCGCGCCTCGGGCGTTCCCGGCGCGGCCGTGGTGATGCGGGCGAGGGCCCGCGCGAGACCGTGCAGGGATATGGAGAACAGCGGCGCGCCGCAGCCGTCCACGGTCACACGGGCCACAGGCTGCCCGGTCAGCTCCTCGACCGTCTCCGCGACGGCCCGCTGGAGCGGGTGCGCCGGGTCCAGGTAGTCCGCCAGGGACCAGCCGTTGACCTTGGCGGTCCACAGCATGGCGGCGTGCTTGCCCGAGCAGTTCTGGGCGAGCCGGCTGGGCGTGCGGCCGTCGCGGATCCAGGTGTCGCGCACGACCGGGTCGTACGGCATGTCGGGGACGTTGCGCAGGTGGTCCTCGGTGAGCCCGGCGAGGTCGAGCATGCGCCGGGCGGCCTGGAGGTGGAACTCTTCGCCGGAGTGGCTGGCGGCGGTCAGCGAGAGGAGTTCGCCGCCGTCGAGCGGGAGTCCGGCCCGCAGCATGGCCACGGCCTGGACGGGCTTGAGGGCCGAGCGCGGGTAGAACGCGGCCTCGATGTCGCCGAGCTGGAACTGGACCCGGCCGTCGGCGCCGAGCACGACGACGGAGCCGTGGTGGACGCCCTCGACGACCCCGCCGCGTACGACGTGGGCGACGGGTGCGTGCAGGGGCTCCCGGACGACGGGCGCGCCGGCGGGGGGACGGGGGGAACCGACGGCGGAGGCGTCGGCGGGAGAACTGCTGTGCATCTCTGCCTGTATCACTGGGTCGGGGCCGGCCGGCGCGCGGGTCGCGTGTCGTCCGGGGTGGACGGTGGGCGTGTTCCGCCCTGGAGGGTGTCGCTCGCGGTCGCGGGCCCGCCCTGTGCGGGCAGGTCCGCGCGCGTGGCGCGCACGATGGCGGTGAGGGAGGTCTCGACGCGGTCGAGGTGGTGGCTCATCGCTTCGACGGCGTCGTGCTCGGAGCCGTCGAGCAGCGCTTCGACGATCGCGCGGTGCTCGCGGTTGGACTGCTCGCGGCGGTCGCCCAGCTCGGTGAGGAAGGCGGACTGGCGGGCCAGTGCGTCGCGGATCTCCTCGATGACCCGGCGGAAGACCGGGTTCTGGGCGGCCTCGGCGACCGCGATGTGGAAGAGGGTGTCCATCGCGACCCACGCGGTGGTGTCCGTCTCCCGCTCCATGCGCTCCAGCAGGTGGGCCAGGCGGTCGAGGTCCTCGGGGCCGCGGCGCAGGGCCGCGTACCCGGCGACCGGGATCTCTATGTGGCGGCGCACCTCCAGCAGGTCGCTGGCCGCGTAGTCGCCGAAGGTGGGGTCCTCCACGGCGCTCGCGACGACGAAGGTGCCCTTTCCGGTCCGGGAGACGGTCAGGCCCATCGTCTGCAGCGCACGCAGCGCCTCGCGGAGGACGGGCCGGGACACCTCGAGGGTGCGGCACAGCTCGGCTTCGGAGGGGAGTTTGTCGCCGATGGCGTACTCACCGCGCTCGATGGCGCCGCGGAGGTGGCCGAGGACCGCTTCCATGGCGCTGACGCGCCGTGGGACCCGACCACCTGTCTGGCTGTCTGACAGGTTCACGGAGCGATCCTGCGGCGTACGGGACGGCACTGTCAAGGCGTCACGGGCGGACGTGCCGGGAGACACACGCGCGACCGCGCGCGGACACGCAGAGACGCAGACCCGTGGAGACGTGGACACGCGAACACGCGGACACGCGGACGGGGTGCGGACGCCCGGTGAAAGGCGTCCGCACCCCGCGGGTGGTTCGGGTGGGCTCGCTCAGCTTTCGAGCGTGCCGGTGGCCAGCAGGCCGATCAGGAGCACGCCGATGATGATCCGGTAGATCACGAAGGCGTTGAAGGAGTGCTTGGCGACGAACTTCAGGAGCCAGGAGATGGAGGCGTAGGCGACGACGAAGGACACGATCGTGCCGGTGGCCAGCGGGGCGGCGCCGACGCCCGCGCCGAGGGCGTCCTTCAGCTCGTAGATGCCGGCGCCGGTCAGGGCCGGGATGCCGAGGAAGAAGGAGAGACGCGTGGCGGCGACGCGGTCGAGGTCCAGGACGAGCGCGGTGGACATCGTGGCGCCGGAGCGGGAGAAGCCGGGGAAGAGCAGGGCGAGGATCTGGGAGGAGCCGACGAGCATCGCGTCCTTGAAGGAGGTGTCGTCCTCACCACGCTTGTGGCGGCCCATCTGGTCCGCGCACCACATCACGGCGGATCCCACGATCAGCGAACCGGCGACCACCCAGAGGGAGGCGAGCGGGCCGTCGATCAGGGGCTTGGCGGCCAGGCCCACCACGACGATCGGGACGGTCGCGGCGATCACCCACCAGGCGAACTTGTAGTCGTGGTGGTAGCGCTCTTCGCGGTTGGTCAGACCCCGGAACCAGGCGGAAACGATCCGCTTGATGTCCTTGAAGAAGTACACGAGCACGGCGGCGATGGCGCCGACCTGGATGACTGCGGAGAACCCGACGACGGACTTGTCGTCGACGGGGATGTTCATGAGCCCCTCGGCGATCTTGAGGTGGCCGGTGGAGGACACGGGGAGGAATTCGGTCACCCCCTCGACTACTCCGAGGACGACGGCCTGACCGACGGAGATGGCGCTCATGGAATCCAGTTCTGAGGAGAGTTGGTCGACAGTGCTGTAGACAGTCTTACTATGCCAAGTCGTAGAGCAAGCGGCTACGCCACCCACAGGGCGCCGGCGAGCGAGACCCCGGCGAAGGCCGCCCCGAGTCCCGCCGCCACGCTCACGACCGCGTTGGCCGCAGCGTAGAGCCCGGCACCGGTCTCGGTCAGCCTGAGGGTCTCGTAGGAGAAGGTCGAGTAGGTCGTCAGGGCGCCGCAGAGCCCGGTACCGAGCAGCAGCTGGAGGTGCGGGCCCGCGACGCCGGCGGAGGCCGCACCGCTGAGGAGGCCCAGGATCAGGCAGCCGGCGACGTTCACCGCGAAGGTGCCCCAGGGGAGGACGGAGTCATGGCGGGCCCGGACGGCACGGTCGGTGAGATGACGCAGGGGGGCGCCGACCGCGGCTCCCAGGATGACCAGCAGCCAGTTCACAACGAGTTCTCACCCTTCACGTCCGTCGTACCGGAAGCCGGATCCGGGCGCCGGGTCCGGGCCCGGGACACGGGGGCGTCGCCGCCTGCCGCGAACAGCCGGCGCGCGGCGCCCGAGCCCAGCCGGACCGCCGCGAGGGCGGCGAGCAGGGTTGCGGCGAGGTAGCCCAGGCCGATGCCGACGTGGCCGTCGCCGGCCAGCTTGCGGATGTCGACCGCGTAGGTGGAGAAGGTGGTGAAGCCGCCGAGCACACCGGTGCCGAAGAAGGGGCGCACCAGGCGGTGGACACTGCGCACCTCGGTGATCAGCACCATGAACACGCCGATCACGGCACAGCCGGTGACATTGGTCCAGAACGTCGCCCAGGGGAACGCGCCGGGAACCGTGGGCCACGCCAGGCCCAGTGCGTACCGGGCCGTGGCACCGAGGGCACCGCCCGCCGCGACCACCGCGATCACCGGGGCCTGCGTCCGCCACTCGGCCCGCTTGGGCGACACGGGGCGCACGCGGACGCTCTCGGCTTCCGGGGCTGTCATGGTCCTACGTCTCCTGTCCGGCCCTGCCCCGACGGGTGATCTCGGCCGGGCACCAGGGTACCGTCGGCCCGATCGGCGGCCGTCCCCGCATGGACCTCACTCCCGCACTCCCCCGAGCAGCCCACGGGTCGCCGGCCGTGCGGCGACCTGGCCGCCGCCGGTGACCTGCGGAAGCAGGGGCAGCCGGCCGGGCCGCGGGTACCGGAGCCGGCGAGAGGGGGCGGAGGGCGGACCTCCGGGCCGACCAACCGGGGCGGAGAGTCGGCCCTCGGGCCGACCAGCCGGGGCGGCAGGCCGGATCGGCAGGACGGGTCGGCAGGACGGATCGGGCGAACTTCGGCCTCACCCCCTCAGGAGCGAGCCGGGTGCCGCCGAGCCGCCGCTCACCAGCCCTTCTCGAACATGCGGGACACCTCGGCGATGCGGATCTCGTCGCGCCGGTAGTAGGTGCGCCAGCACAGGCGCCGGGCGCGCAGCAGGCCGAGGCGGGCGAGGAGGTCGAGGTGGGCGGCGGCGGTCCGGCGGGGTATGCCGAGCTTGGCGGCCATGGCTCTCGCGGTGACGCCGGTCCGGGCGGGGTCGGTATGGAAACGTCCCGACGGGAAGTGGGCCGCCGGGTCCTTGAGCCGGTCCAGAACGGTCTGCCGTACGCGGCCCGAGGGAGTCCCCATCATCCGCCCGCCTCCGTTCCCGGCCTTCCTCGTGCGCCCTGGTTCCACTGTGGCGCAGGCGGTGCCGTCGCGTCCGCGTCTCGGCCGCCGTTGTCCGGTATCGAACGCGCGATCGGGCAGGAGTGATCCGCCGGGCTCCATCGGGCACGCACGATCGGTCAGGATCGAAGAAGCGGGCGGCGGGGGTCCCGCCCTAGCGTGAGAGCACCGGTGGAGAACCCGCCGGGCCCCGAACGCCGAGGAGCGACTTCCGATGACCACGACGACCGCCGGACTGCAGACGATCATCTACCCCGTGAAGGACCTGGAGCGGGGCAAGGCCCTGTTCACCGCGCTGCTGGGCGTCGAGCCCTACGCGGACGAGCCCTACTACGTCGGCTTCAAGGCCGCCGGGCAGGACGTCGGCCTCGACCCGAACGGCCACCGCAAGGGCATGACCGGGCCGGTGCCGTACTGGCACGTGACGGACCTGAAGGAGCGTCTGGCGGCCCTGCTGGCGGCCGGTGCGGAGCTGCTCGAGGACGCCCACGACGTCGGCGGCGGCCGGCTGATCGCCTCCGTGAAGGACGCCGACGGCAACCTCGTGGGGCTGCTCCAGGACCCGTCCGCCTGAGGCCGTACCGCCGGTTGCGCCCGCACTAGTTGCACACTCAATGACTGGCTGGATCGGTGCTACGGTGCGGGTATGGCAGTCAAGACGGCCGACACCCGGCTGGAGGAACGGTGGCGGGACATACTCGCGGTGCACGCGCGCACGATGTGCGAGATCGACCGCACCCTGCACCCGCACGGCCTGGGCGCCAGTGACTTCGAGGTGCTGGACATCCTCGCCACCGAGTCGCCCGCAGAGGGCGACCAGTGCCGGGTGCAGAATCTTGTCGGACGGGTCCATCTCAGCCAGTCCGCGCTGTCCCGCCTGATCGCCCGCCTGGAGAAGGACGGCCTCGTCGAGCGCTCGGTCTGCGCGGAGGACCGGCGCGGGGTGTACGTCACCCTCACCCGCAAGGGGCGCGACCTGCACACCGAGGTGCTTCCGCTGCAACGGGCGGTGCTGGAGCGGATGCTGGCCGAACGGCCCGGCGCGGCCACCGGCACCGGTCGGCCGGCCCAGGGCCTGTCCGCGTAGCAGGTCACCGTTCCGCGCGGCCGCGGATCTTCCCGCCGGAGGGCACGCTTTCCACCCCGAGGCGGGAGGAAGGCGGCTACCCGAAGGCGGGAGGAAGTCCCGGCCGTCCTCCGTCGGGCCGCCGGTCGACCGGACGCCGTGGCGACATGGGGCCGCCGGAGAAGTCGCGCGGGCCGGTCCACAGTGCGGGTACGGCGTCGCAGCGCCGGCACAGCTCGTAGACGATCGCCTCGTAGTTGACCCGCCAGCCGCGGAAGTGCGGCCATGCCTCCTTCGGCGTGCGTTCGGCACGGAAACCGGCCGCCTCCAGCATGGCCACCGCCGCGTCGAACTCGTCGTAGGTGAGCCGGACGGGTCCGTCGGGCGACGGATCGGGGTCGTAGGGGATGCGCAGCGCGCGGGCGATGTCACGCAGCGCGGTGAACCCGGCGCGCAGCACCAGCCGGGCCTCCGCCGGGGCTGTCCGCGGGTCGAGGGCGAGCTGGAGCGCGGCCGCGTCCATGACGGCGACGAGTCCGACCAGCCAGCTGCGGTACGGGCTCGGTGAGCGGAAGGTCAGCAGGATCGGGTACGTGGACTGGCTCTCCCCCATGTCCGCGGCGAGCCGCTCCCAGGCCCGGTACAGCTCGGGCAGTGCGGTCTCGGTGTCGACCAGCCACTGCCGGGCGAGGATCTCAGGCCCCCAGGCGGGCTCGCCGGCCCGCGCCTGTAGAAGGGTGACCTCCAGTTCGCGGCGGTTGTAGGCGCCGTAGAGGGTGGGCAGGTAGGCGATCTGGAGGGCGATCAGGACGGGTCCGGTGGCCGCGGCCAGGAAGTCCAGTACGGACAGTTTCAGCCGGGCGCCACTGGCGAAGCCGAGCGTGAACAGACTGGACCCGGCCTCGCGGAACGCGGTCGTCCAGGACAGCGGCGACAGGGCGTACAGCAGCAGCCCGAAGCCGAGCAGAGCCCCGGCCAGCCAGGTGGCGAGCATGCCGATCAGCATCAGCGGGGCGAGCCAGGTCTGGGCGCGGTCGATGGCGTCGTAGCCGCCGCGCCCGGCGGTGAGCCGGAGCAGCCTGCGCAGCAGCCACCACAGGCGGAACACCAGCGCGGAGTAGAGGCCTCTGGGCACGACGAGGGTGCGGAGGATGCTGCTGAGGACCAGGACCAGCACCAGTCCGCCGGCCACGCCGGAGATCCATTCCATGAGCACATTGTGTCGCCCGGGGCGCCCGGGGAGCACGGCCCCGGCTGCCGCGCACGGCCGCGGGCGCGCTGCGGCGGCAGCGGACGCCGCTGTGGCCGGCCACGGACGCGCTGTGGCTGATCGCGTCGGCCGGCCGGGCGTACAGCTCCCGCGGCCGTCTCAGCCGCGCGGGCTCACCTGGCGAGCAGCGTGCGCACCCCTTGCGAGGTGAGGGTCAGCCCGTGCTCCGAGCTGCCGTCTATCGCGAGCGAGAGGTCGTCCTCGGGCCACTGGGAGGCGAGCGCGGCGAGCGGGACCAGCCGGTATCGGGAGACGGTCGGCAGCAGCCCCGCCATCTCCTCCTCCGAGGTGAACACGGGCACGACCGGCTCGCCGCCGGGCTGTTCGATGACGGGCAGCGCGACCGTGGCGGCGTCCGAGACGCCCTCCATGTCGACCGCGCCGTCCGGCACGGGGACGAGCACGTCGCTGTGGGCGAGGGTCTCCAGCGCGGCTTGGTCCTCTGCGTTCACGGCCAGCGCGTCGAGCGCCTGCTGGGCGGGCGTCGGAAGGGCGTCGTGTGCGGGTGTCTCCATGGTGTGTCCCCAGGTAGCGGTGGTTGTACGGGCACACGCACGGGTCGGCGCCCGGGCGTGCTCCCGCCCCGCGTACCCAACGTTCGCCGGGGCATGCGTGAGGATTCCGGGCAGCGACGGCGCCGGGCTCGCGGGGACGCCGACACGCGCGGGCGTGGGGGCGGGGCGGTGTGCGGGGGCGGGTGCGGGTGTGGGTAGAGACGGGGCGCGGGCGGGGTGGGGTCAGTCCGCGGCGCGCAGGGTGGGCGGGGCGACGGCGACGGGGCCCGGAGCGGCCGTGCTCTTGCAGATGTCGTGGCAGTCCTTCTCCAGGCTGCAGCACAGGGAGCAGACCGGGCCCTGGTGGAAGGGACAGTGGGCCATGTCAGGACGCTCGAAGCCGGTCGCACACACCGAGCAGGTCAGGGTGACGGCCGACGGCAGTCCGTCGGTGCCGAGCGGCGGTTCGTCGAGGTCGTCGGCGCGGGCGATGTAGTAGCGCCCCTTGGTGAGTACCGCGAGGACGGGCGAGAGGACCATGGCCAGGAACAGCGCGATGAACGGCGAGAACGCCTTGCCGTAGGCGCCGAACGCCTCGAAGTAGGCGGCGATGGAGACCGCGGAGGCGACCAGCATCGAACCGAAGCCGACGGGATTGAAGTGGTGCAGGTGCGCGCGTTTGAACTCGATGTACGAAGGGCTCAGCTTCAGGGGCTTGTTGATGACCAGGTCGGCGACGACGGCGCCGATCCAGGCGATGGCCACGTTGGAGTAGAAGCCGAGCACCGTGTTGAGGAGCCCGAAGACGCCGCACTCCATGAGCGCCAGGGCGATGCCGACGTTGAGGAAGATGTACACCACGCGGCCCGGGTGACGGTGCGTCAGCCGGGAGAAGAAGTTGGACCAGGACAGCGAACCCGAGTACGCGTTGGTGGAGTTGATCTTTATCTGGGACAGGATGACGAAGAACGTGGCCAGGCCCAGGGCGACCGGCGCGGCGAAGGTCCCGAACCCGTGGACGTACTGCTGGATGGGTTCGTCGGCCTTGCCCAGGCCCACGGCGCCGGCGACGCAGAAGGCCAGGAAGGCCCCGCCGATCTGCTTCAGCGCGCCCAGCACCACCCAGCCGGGACCGGCGCCGAGCACCGCGGCCCACCACCTCCTGGCGTTCTCGGGTGTCTTGTCGGGCATGAAGCGGAGGTAGTCGACCTGCTCGCCGATCTGCGCGATCAGCGACAGGGCAACGCCCGCACCGGCTCCGACGCCCAGCATGCTGAGGGTCGATCCGGTCGGCGAGTCACCCGCGAAGTGCGTGAACTCCGAGAACTTTCCCGGCTCCTGGATAGCGATGGACACGAACGGCGCGACCATCAGCACCAGCCAGACCGGCTGCGTCCACACCTGCATCCTGGACAGGGCGGTCATGCCGTGGACCACGAGGGGCAGGATGACCAGGGAGCAGATGACGTAGCCGACGGCGAGGGGGACGTGCAGGCCGAGCTCCAGGGCCTGCGCCATGATCGACCCTTCGAGGGCGAAGAAGATGAAGGTGAAACTGGCGTAGATGACCGAGGTGAGGGTCGAGCCGAGGTATCCGAAGCCGGCGCCCCGGGTCAGCAGGTCCATGTCGATGGAGTACTTCGCGGAGTAGTACGAGATCGGCACGCCGGTGAGGAAAATGACCACCGCCGCCGCCAGGATCGCCACCATGGCACTGGAGAAGCCGTGGGACAGGGCGATCGAGCCGCCGATCGCGAAGTCCGCGAGGTAGGCGATCCCGCCCAGCGCCGTGGTCGCCACGACGTACGGCGTCCAGCGTCGGAAGGACTTGGGCGCGTAGCGCAGCGAGTAGTCCTCCAACGTGTCGTTCCGCGCCCAGTCGTTGTACGTCCGCCCGCTCGGCGGCGCCGACGACGACGCCCGCTTGTCGACGATCTCCGTCACGGCTCTCCCCTCGTCCCGCACCGTGTCCCGGACGCCCCGGGCCACTGCCGGAAGGTTCGCGCCGCGCCGTTGCTCCGCCGTTTCGTCGGCTTTAAGAACTCCTAACGAAATGATCTTCGAAGTGGTCGGACCGCTCCGGGACCATGTCACCAACGGGGGCGGCCGCTTGTTACTCTTCCCGATCGTGCGAGCCCTCTTCCCAGGATCCTTCGACCCGGTCACTCAGGGGCACCAGGATGTACTCCGGCGCGCTGCCCTCCTGTTCGACGAGGTCGTCGTGTGCGTGATGTTCAATGCGAACAAGACCGGCCGCTTCCCCGTCACGGAACGGCTGGACCGACTCCGCGCGGCAGCAACCGACTTGAGCAACGTCACGGTCGACTCCCACACCGGCGGCCTGCTGGTCGACTACTGCCGCCGAGCCGGAATCGACGTCGTCATCCGCGGAGTCCGCGGCGTTCGCGACCTGGACCACGAAATGCCGATGGCCCGCATGAACCACGAACTGGCCGGAGTCGAAACGTTCTTCATCGCCGCGGACCCCGCCCTCGCCCACATCTCCTCCACCCTCGTCACCGCGATGGGTCGACAGGACCGTGTCCCCGAATGACGACTTGAGCGAGCTTCTTCCAGCGGCTGGGGGCGACAGCGAGGGTTTCTTGAACGCCCGTGTTCCCTGTGGTGAGGCTGTCGTCGCGGAGCGCGCGCATAGGATCGCCGGCATGTCGCTGCGACCGGTACTGGTGAACATAAAGGCTCTTGACGACTCGGCGGTCGGCCGGTTCTGGGGGGAGGCGCTCGGCTGGGGTGTCATCGACGAGGCACCTGGTGTGACCGCCGTCAAGCCCGCCGGCTTCGACTGGTCGGCCCCGGTCACTGTCTGCGTCGATGTCGTTGCCGTCCCGGAGCCCAGGACGACAACGAAGAACCGTGTGCACCTCGATCTCGCCACCACCTCCGCGGCGCATCAGGCGGAGCTGGTCGCACGCCTGCGGGCTCTCGGCGCGAGGCCCGCCCACGTGGGCCAGGGCGACGTGCCGTGGACGGTGCTCGCCGACCCGGAGGGCAACGAGTTCTGCGTGCTGGAGCCCCGGGAGACCTACCGGGACACCGGGCCGATCGCCGCGGTGGTGGTCGACTGCGCGGACCCGCGGGCCATGGCCCGGTTCTGGGGTGAGGCGATGGACTGGACCCCGCACGAGGTGACCGACGATCACGCGGTGTGGCGCCCCGCCAAGGGCGTCGGCCCGTATCTCGAGTTCCTCCGCACGCCCGACGTGAAGACCGTGCCGGACCGCGTCCATCTTGACCTGCTCCCGTACCCCGGTGAGGACAAGGCCGCGGAGGTGGCCCGGTTGCGGGACCTCGGAGCCACCGACCTCGACCTCGGCCAGGGCGACGTCCCGTGGACGTGCCTGGCCGACCCCGAGGGCCACGAGTTCTGCGTCCTCGCCCGGTCCTGAGGCGGAGCTGGGACAACACCCCGGCACGATGACCGACGCGGGTGAGAAGCTGAACTGCATGCCGGACCAGTACCACCACGCGTTCACGCGCTGGCTGACACGCCTGCGCGAGGACATCGACGTCGACTTCAACCCGTTCGCCCCGGATCCCGGGGTCAGCGGGTGGCTCCTCTCGCTCTTCCGTGACAACGGCGAGCTGACCACCGGCCATCTCGCCCCGTACGTGATGGCACGCCGTACCGTTCTGGCGGAGTCCGCGGTGGCCGCGCTGACGCGTGACATCCGCGCCGCCGGGCACCCGGCGCCCGACATCGTGATCGACGTCATGGAGCCCGACCCGCAGTTCAGCCTGGGCAAGGTCTCCGTGGAGAGCACCCACATCCAGTCGGTCGACGCGCAGGGCGTCCTCGCCGAGGCGGCCGACGGCGTCCAGACCTACCTGGCCTGCCCGGGCCGGACCGTGTGGCCCACGTGCCCGGACCACGGTCTCGGTGTCCATCCCTCGGCCGCTTCGGGGGTGGCCGAGTGGGTCTGCTCCGCCGGTCACATCCTGCGCCCCATCTGCCAGGACCTGAGGTGACTCCGCGGCAAAAGGAAAAGGCAAGGAGATAAACCGCTCCTTGCCACTCTCAACATATAGCGCACCGGGGGGCTTGCGGCAAGGTCCGGGTCGTACCGCAGAATCACCGACCGAAGCCGCAGCCTACGGAAACGAGAGTCACGAAATGCGCGTTCTGCTGTCAGCCTATGACTCGCGCGGTGGCGTCGAGCCACTGGTGGGTCTCGCGGTCCGGTTGCGGGAACTCGGCGCGGAGGTGCGGGTGTGCGCGCCGCCGGACGAGGAGTTCGCGAAGCGGTTGGCCGGGGTCGGTGTGGAGATGGTGCCGACCGGCCGGTCGGTGCGCGATCTGGTGACGGGGAAGACGCCGCCGACGCCGGGGGGCGTGCCCCGGCGCGCGGCCGAGTTGGTCACGGCGTTCCACGACAAGGTCTCCGAGGCCGCCGAGGGATGCGACGTGCTGGTGGCGACCGGCCTCGTACCGGCCGTGGCCGGTGTGAAGTCGGTGGCCGAGAAGCTGGGCATCCGTTACGTGTACGCGAGTTACCAGCCGGTCAGCCTGCCGTCGCCGCACCACCCGCCGATCCCGCGGCCGGGCCGGCCGCTCCCGCCGGATGTGACCGACAACGAAGTGCTGTGGGACCGGGACGCCGAGGACGCACAGGCGGTGTTCGGCGAGGTGATCAACACCCACCGGGCGTCGGTCGGCCTGCCGGCGCTGGACAACGTCCGCGACCACGTCTTCACCGACCGCCCGTGGCTGGCGACGGACCCGGTCCTGGCCCCGTGGCGGCAGCCGGCGGACCTCGACGTGGTGCAGACGGGCGCGTGGGTCCTGCCGGACGAACGCCCGCTCCCGGAGGAGCTGGTGGCTTTCCTGGACGCCGGCAGCGCACCGGTGTACGTGGGATTCGGCAGCATTCCCCTGGGCGATCCGAAGGACGTCGCCCGTGTGGTCATCGAGGCGATCCGGGCGCAGGGGCGCCGAGCGGTCGTCTCTCGCGGCTGGGCCGATCTGGCCCTGACGGACGACCAGGACGACTGCTTCGTCGTCGGAGAGATCAACCATCAGGCGCTGTTCCGCCGGGCCGCCGCCGTCGTGCACCACGGCGGCGCGGGTACGACGACCACGGCCACCTGGGCGGGCGCGCCGCAGGTGGTGGTGGCTCAGGGTGGGGACCAGCCGTATTTCGCCGGGCGAGTGGCCGAGCTGGGCATCGGCGCGGCACACGACGGCCCGACTCCGACCGTGGAGTCCCTGTCGGCCGCGCTCGCAACGGCCCTGACCCCCGAGACCCACGCACGCGCGAGGGCCGTGGCCGCCACGTTCCGCACCGACGGGGCGACGGTGGCGGCGAGACTGCTGCTCGATGCCGCCGGTGAGGAAAGGCCGTCCGCCCTGGGGAGTTGAGCTGACACCGCCGCCCCGGTCGGCTCCAGGCCTTCCTGACCGACCGGGAGTGCGGGTGCGTGCGGGTACGCGCGTGCGAGTGCGTGCGGGTGGCTGGGCGGGCACGGGACGCGGACAGGCACAGGGTGTCGACCGGCCGCGCCGCTCGCGGTGGTGGACCGAGGAGCGGCGCGGTCCCGGGCAAGGCTCGGGACCAGTGGAGCGCGGCCTGATACGGGGGCATGCGTGGAAACGGGGGCCGCGGCTCGGGGGCGCGGTGCGAGGCACGACGGTGTGCGCCCGGAGACGACAAGAGGACGATCGACTGTCCGTTGTCGCCGGTGTCGGGCACCATGATCGTATGAGCGATTTCAAGCAGGGCGACGCCGGCGCGTCGGGTGACTGGTTCTACTGCCTCAAGCACCACACGGTGGAGAAGGGTCCCGACTGCCGGGCCGCCGACCGCCTGGGCCCGTACGCGTCCAGGGAAGAGGCCGCTCGGGCGGTGGAAACGACCCACGAGCGCAACGAGGAGTGGGACACCGACCCGCGCTGGAGCGACGACAAGGAGACTCCCGAAGACAAGTGAGGCATCCTGCGGGAGGGCCGGCCGGTGCGGAAGGACCGGCCCTCGCCGCGAGCGGCGCACCACACCGCGCCGGCCCTCCCCCACTGTCCCGTCAGTGGAGCTGACCGGCCTGGTAATCACCGGCGGGCTGCTGGGTGATGACGTTTCCGCGGTTGAAGGCGTTGATGACGGAGATCTGCATCACCAGGTCGGCGAGCTGGTCCTGGTCGTAGTACTTGGCGGCGTTGGCCCACACTTCGTCCGGGACACCTCCGGCCGCGTCCGCGATGCGGGTGCCCTGCTCCGCCAGCTCCAGCGCGGCGCGCTCGGCGTCGGTGAAGACCTTGGCCTCGCGCCAGGCCGCGACCAGGTGGAGGCGGACCGCACTCTCCCCCGAGGCGGTGGCCTCCTTGGTGTGCATGTCGATGCATCCGGCGCACCCGTTGATCTGGCTGGCGCGCAGCATCACCAGTTCGCGCGTGGCGGGCGGCAGCGTCGACTCCGCGAGCGCCCTGCCCGCGGCGATGAGGTGCTTGATCGCCTTGGCCGCGACCGGACTGGCCATGACGTTCAGACGAGCTTCCATGATGGTCAACTCCTGCGTGGTTGCCGGTGGTTACACCTCTTGGACGGAACGGCCCGGCGAGTTGTGACATGCGCGCGCGTGACGCGCGTCTCCCTGCGGCGTCGAGGGGGTGTCGTTTGGATCAGGTCGGATCAGGCCGCGGCGTCCGGTGCGGTGCCTCGCAAGGCGGAGGATCCGCCGCGTACTGGACGTACTCGGCTGATCCGACAACGCGGCGAGGTGCCGTGCCGGGCGTCGCGGACCCGAGCTGATCCAAACGACACCCCCTAGGTGCGCGGCCACCGCGAGGCGGCCCCGGCGAGAGGCCCGGCACACATCTGTTGCGAGCATGTCAATCACGGCTACCGTGTGCTGGCGTCGAACCACGCCAACCACGCCATCACCCCACGAGGAGGCGAAGCGCCATGCCGTACATCAGGCGCGCCCTTGCGACCGGCGCGACCGCGGTCGCCGTCACGGCGCTGCTCCAGGCCCCCGCCCACGCGGTGGTCGTCCCGGAGCACGCGGTCATCACCTGCCAGAGCGCCAGCTTCTACGCCAACTACGACAGCTCCTCCGGCCCCAGCGGCCTCGTCCGCACGCTGCCCTACGGCGACAAGGTCGGCCACACCCCCGGGGTCCACCCGGTCTACAACGGCTGGGCCGCCACCTTCGACTTCGGCCCCAACGACTGGGGTTACGTGCGCATCGAATGCATCGGCGGCTACGGCTCCTGGTGAGCCGGGACGACTCGGGAGGGAACGCCATGTCCGCACCCCGCAGCACTCGTACCACCCGCACCGCCCGCTCCACCCGCGCCATCCGCGCGGCGGCGCTGACAGCCGCCCTCGGCACGGCCCTGCTGCTCGGCTCCGCGCCCGCCCAGGCCGCCAATGGCACCGTCGGCCAACGCGAAACAGTCTGTGCCCAGGACCTCTTCGTCCGCACCGACCCCGGAGGCGCCTGGATGGGCACCCTCTACCAGGGCCAGACCTTCCTGGTGGAGAGCAAGCAGTCCGGCTGGGCGTACGGCTTCGCGTACGGCGACATCAACCGCCACGGCTGGGTCCAGGACGGCTGGTTCTGCTGAGGGCACCGCGCCCTCCGCGCCGCCGGCCCCGCTGAAGACCGCTCACAGCCGCCTCGGGACGGCAAAGCGGCGCGGCCACCCCGGGGCGGCGGAGCGGCGCGCGGGGCCGACGGGCCGGCTCGTCCGCTGACGGCACTACCCGAGGTTCCGCCGCCAGCGGATCTCCCCGTCCTCCCGCTCCTCGCCGGTGGACGTGAGCCCGGCCGCGGAGGCCACGGCGGCGGATGCCCGGTGGCCGGGGTGGATGTGGGCGACGACCGTCCGCACCGGCTGCCGGCCGAGCCAGTCGACAAGTCCCCCGGCCGCTTCCTTGGCGATGCCTCTGCCCTGCCACGGCGTCCCCACCACCCAGGCGATCTCGGCGACGGGCCCCTGGGCGGAAGGGCCGATCGTCGCCTGGACGGTTCCCGTCAGGCAGGCTTCGCCGCGCAGCCGTATCACCCAGTTCAGCCAGGACACGGCCGGGTCGGGTGACCCAGCGGTCATGCGCTCGTACCGGGAGCGCAGGGACCGCGAGGTTTCCGGGGTGCCGCCGATGAAGGTGTGCAGGGCCGGGTCGGACAGCACCGCGGCCATGTCGTCGGCGTGTTCGACGTGAAGCGGCAGCAGATCCAGCCGCTCGGTAGCGATGGCGCGGGCCACGAAGTCACTCATGTCACGCCTCTCCCGGACGTACGACCGGACGACCGTCTTCGAAGCGGGCTCTCCCGCGAACGGTCCGCGACATCGGCACCTGACCCCAACCTCTGCGGCCACTCACCGGTTTCGGCGAGCGGGGCTGTCGGAAAACCCTGCCATCATGCACGCGGGAACGATCACCCGCCAGCCCTCACAGGCGAGTTCGCCGACCCACCACCCTCCCCGCAACCGCACCTGCCCTGGCCTGTGTTGCCCTGCGCTGCCTTGCCGTGTCCTCCGGAATCCGCGCAGACCTCCGCGCGCAGACACCCGCACAGGCCTCCGCGCAGACACCCGCTCCGGCCCCCAACTCCGGTGCCCCGCCCCCGGATCCCGCGCAAGGTCTGTACGACGCTTCAAAGTTGCACTATTTTCCGGCAAGATTCAGCAACTTCTTTCACGCCACCGGCGCCCAGGGACAGGCGCCGGGGCCTTCCCCCACAGCCCTGAGGAGCCGCCGTGTCTTCGCTCTCCCCTGCTCTCGCGCGCACGCGCAAAAGACGCCGCCTCGCCATCCGCACCGCGACCGCGGTCCTCGCCGTGACCGCCGCTCTCGCCGTACCGCTGACCCCCGGCGGTCTCGCCGTGCCCGCCGCCGCGGCCACGGGCGCTCCCCTCGGCGCCCGCTACGACGCCTCCGGCACCCAAGTGGAGTTCCGGGTGTACTCCTCCCGGGCCACCCGCATCGACCTGTACCTGTACCGGACAGCGACCGGCAGCCAGGAGGCGGCCGCCCTCCAGCTCACCAAGGACGCCGCGACCGGCGTCTGGTCGGTGACCGTACCCGTGACGACGCTCCAGCAGCAGTACGGCATCACGGGCCCGGTCTACTACGGCTACCGGGCCTGGGGGCCCAACTGGCCCTACTCCGCCTCATGGACCAAGGGATCCACCGCGGGCTTCGTGACGGACGTGGACGCGGCCGGCAACCGGTTCGACCCGAACAAGCTGCTCACCGACCCCTACGCGCGGGAACTGTCCCACGACCCGCTCACCCCCGCCGCCACCGACCGCACGGTGTACGGCACCGGCCCCCAGTACCGCGCGGTCGACGACGCCGTACAGGCCCCGAAGGGCATCGTCCTCGCCGCGGACGCCACGAGCACCGGCACCAAGCCGACCCGCGCCCTGAAGGACGACGTGGTGTACGAGGTGCACGTGCGCGGGCTCACCCAGAACGACACCTCCGTGCCCGCCGCCTACCGCGGCACCTACAAGGGCGCGGCGCTGAAGGCCGCCGGCCTCGCGGCCCTCGGCGTCACCGCGGTGGAGTTCCTCCCCGTGCAGGAGGTGCAGAACGACGCCAACGACGCCGACCCGGCCGGCGCGACCGGGGACGACTACTGGGGCTACAACACCCTCGACTACTTCGCGCCGGACCGCCGTTACGCCTCCGACCGGAGCGCGGGCGGACCCACACGCGAGTTCAAGGGGATGGTGAAGGCGTTCCACGACGCCGGGATCAAGGTGTTCACCGACGTCGTCTACAACCACACCGCCGAGGGCGGCCCCTGGAACGCGGGCGACAAGAACACCTACAGCCTGTTCTCCCTGCGCGGCCTGGACAATCCCGCCTACTACTCGCTCACCAACGACCTGCAGAGTCCCTGGGACAACACCGGCGTCGGCGGCAACGTCAACACCTACAACCCGGTCGCCCAGACTCTGATCACCGACTCGCTGGCGTACTGGAAGGACACGCTCGGCGTCGACGGTTTCCGCTTCGACCTCGCACCGGTCCTGGGCAACACCTGCCAGCACGGCTGCTTCCAGTACAGCCGCACCGACCCGAACACCGCGCTCAACCGGATCACGGCCCTGATGCCCGCGCGTCCGGCGTCCGGCGGCTCCGGAACGGACTGGATCGCCGAACCCTGGGCCCTGGGCAGCGGGACCTACCAGGTCGGCAACTTCCCCTCCGGATGGTCCGAATGGAACGACAAGTTCCGTGACACCATGCGCCGCGACCAGAACGCGCTGGGCGTGGAGAACGTCACCCCCAGCGAACTGGCGACCCGGTTCGCCGGTTCCTCCGACCTCTACCAGCCCAGCGGCCGCGCGCCCTTCAACTCCGTCAACTTCATGGTGGCGCACGACGGTTTCACCCTCGCCGACCTCTACCGCTGCAACGCCAAGGACAACAACCAGGCCTGGCCGTACGGTCCTTCCGACGGCGGCTCCGACTACAACCTGTCCTGGGACCAGGCGGGCGTCGCGGCCGACCAGCGCAAGGCCGCCCGCAACGGCTTCGCCTTCCTGATGCTGTCGGCCGGAACACCGATGATGACCGGCGGCGACGAGTACCTGCGCTCGATCCGCTGCAACAACAACCCCTACAACCTCGACTCCACGGCCAACTGGCTCACCACGTCCCTCACCACCGACCAGAGCACCTTCCGCACCTACGCCCAGCGCCTGATCGCCTTCCGGAAGGCCCACCCCGCCCTGCGCCCGGCGGCCTTCTACAGCGCCGCCGACGGCAACAGCAACGGCATGGGCCAGCTGGACTGGTTCACCCCGGCGGGCAGCGCACCCGACGCCGCCTACTGGGCGAACCCCGACAACCACGCCCTCGCCCGGC
The DNA here is from genome assembly GCF_036347055.1 of Streptomyces sp. NBC_00820. Classification (NCBI taxonomy): domain Bacteria; kingdom Bacillati; phylum Actinomycetota; class Actinomycetes; order Kitasatosporales; family Streptomycetaceae; genus Streptomyces; species Streptomyces sp. NBC_00820. The sequence goes on from NZ_CP108882.1 coordinate 815,547, forward strand.
GCTACGACGGCACCGAACTCGGTGACCCCAGCAGCGCGCTCTACGTCGCCTACAACGGCTGGTCGGGCGACGTCGACTTCACCCTCCCGTCTCCCGGCGCCGGGAAGAGCTGGTACCGCGTCACCGACACCTCCGCCTGGGCCGAGGGCGCCGACCAGGTCGCCGCTCCCGGCAGCGAGGCCGCGGTCGGCGGCTCCGGCACCGTGTACCGGCTGCACGGCCGCGCGGTCCTGCTCCTGATCGCCAAGTAGCCACCGGGTTCCACCGGCCGACCCGGGACGACACCCGGCACCCTTCACGCGACCGCGCCCTTCACACGGTCGCACCCTTCACGCGGTCGCACCCTTCACGCGGTCGCGGACCCGTCCGGCCGCTGCCGGACCTCCGCACCGCGGTACGGCCTGTTCGTGCGCTCGACGGCGTCGCCTTCGAGCGTACGTCCGGCTCTTCCGGCTCTCTCCCCGCAGCGTGGTCACGGCATGTGACCGAGGCGGCCCGGCCCCCCGGATCCGGACGCCGCACGGCGAGCCAGAACCCCGCTCCCCGCGCCCGCCGCCCCTGCCCCGCGCCGGAACTCCCCGGGCGGCCCCGGGCCTCTTCCCACGCGCCGCCCGAGCCGCCCCGAAAGGCCGCCATTCGGGTGATCCATCAGACGCCCCAGTGCTGCGGAGAACCAGAGAACACGGGCCCATCGCGCTTTTCCCGCCGCCCACGGTGATCGATTCGAAGTGGCAACCTCACGGTGCCGGGCCGAAACTGATCCCGGCGGTTCGTGATCAGGAAACAGAACGGATCTCGAGCTTCCGATGGCCCGGCGGGCCGATCTCGGGTCCTCGACGGACCCGGACCCGGACCCGTCACCGACCGCCATCGGCGATCCAGACGTCCTCCAGGAGATCGAATGGTGGAGCAGTCATCCGAGGTCCACATATCCGAGCCGGGCGCCGGCACCGTCGCAGGACGGTGCCACACCGACCCGACCGGGACAGGGACCGAACAGAAACTGGCGGAAGCGCTGGCAGGCGTCGTAGGAGCCGAGCACGTCGCGGTCGACAGTCACTTCTTCACCGACCTCGGCGCCAATTCCCTGGTCATGGCGCAGTTCTGCGCACGGGTCAGGAAGCTCGCGGACCTGCCGTCACCGTCCATGAAGGACATCTACCGGTATCCCACGATCCGAAGCCTCGCCGCGGCACTCACGGCGGCCGCGCCTGAACCCGTCGGCGCACCGGATCCCGCGTCGGCGTCCGCACAGCCGCCGCCCCCGCTTCCGGCCGTACCGGTCAGCGGGCTGAACCATTTCCTCTGCGGAACCTTCCAGTTGCTGGCGTTCCTGGGCTATTCGCTGGTCGCCGGATTCGCGACCGCCGCGGGATACGAGTGGATCGCCGACGGTTCCGGACTGGCCGACATCTATCTGCGGTCGCTGCTCTTCGGCGGTCTCGGATTCATCGCGCTGTGCGTGTTCCCGGTCATCGCCAAATGGCTGCTCGTCGGCCGCTGGAAAGCAGGCGAATTCCCTCTCTGGGGAGCGGCGTACGTACGTTTCTGGCTCGTCAAGGTACTGCTGCACGCGAATCCGATGATTCTCTTCATCGGAAATCCGCTGTACGTGCTGTATCTGCGGGCACTCGGCGCGCAGGTCGGCAAGGGTGTCACGATCCTGTCCCACTCCGTACCGGTCTGCACCGACCTGCTGACGATCGGCGACGGCACGGTCATCCGGAAGGACGCGTTCTTCCTCGGCTACCGCGCGCACGCGGGACGCCTCGAGACCGGCCGGGTCACGCTCGGCCGGGACGTGTACATCGGTGAGAAGACCGTCCTGGACATCGACACCTCGATGGGCGACGGCGCGCAGCTGGGCCACTCGTCCGCCCTCTACCGCGGCCAGGCGGTGCCGGACGGCGCGCGCTGGCACGGGACGCCGGCGCAGCCCACGGACGTCGACTACCTGCGCGTCGCGCCGGCCGCCTGCGGCACCGGTCGCCGCGCCTGGTTCGGTCTGGTCACGCTGGTCCAACTGCTCTTCCTGTACATACCGCTGGCCGTGGGCGGCATATACATGCTGTTCACCGAGGTGCCCGCGCTCGGCAGGCGGCTCGACCCGCAGACGGCGGTCGCACGCTCGCAGCTGATACCCGACGCGCTGATCCTGTCCTGCGTCCTGTTCTTCGGATTCGCCGTCCTGGGCCTCGTCGTCCTGTGCACCGTGCCGCGGCTGCTCGGTCTGGCCGTCAGGCCTGACCGGGTCTATCCGCTCTACGGCTTCCAGTACGCCGTGCACCGCTCGATCGCCCGCATGACGAACCCCAAGTTCTTCGCCTGGCTCTTCGGCGACAGTTCCTACATCGTGCACTACCTCCGGGGCATCGGATACGACCTGTCCCGGGTCGAGCAGACCGGGTCGAACTTCGGCACCGAAGTGCAGCACGAGACTCCCCTGCTGGTCACCGTCGGCAGGGGGACGATGGTGGCCGACGGTCTCTCCGTCATCAACGCGGACTACTCCAGCACCTCCTTCCGGGTCTCCCGGGCGACGATCGGTGCGCACAACTTCCTGGGCAACAACATCGCCTATCCCACGGGCGGCAGGACCGGCGAGAACTGCCTCCTGGCGACGAAGGTGATGGTGCCCCTCGACGGCGAGATCCGCGAAGGCGTGGGCCTCCTGGGTTCCCCGAGCTTCGAGATACCCCGGTCGGTGGAGCGCGACTCACGGTTCGACGACCTGCGGACCGGTGACACGCTGCGCCTGCGGCTCGCCGCGAAGAACCGCTACAACCTGCGCTCGATGGCGTTCATGCTGGGCGTGCGGTGGCTGCAGACCTTCGCGCTGACACTGATCGCCCTCGCCTCCGTGGACCTGTACGGCGTGCTCGGGCACGTGGTGATAGCCGGGTATCTCGCGCTGACGCTGGCGTTCTCCACCCTGTACTACATCGTGGTGGAGCGCGCCATCATGTCGTTCCGCCGGCTGCGCCCCCAGCTCTGCTCCATCTACGACCGGTCCTTCTGGTTGCAGGAGCGGCTGTGGAAGGTTCCGGACCACTACCTCAACATCTTCAACGGCACGCCGTTCAAGTGCTTCGTCTGGCGGCTGCTGGGCGTGCGCGTCGGCCGCAGGGTGTTCGACGACGGCTGCTATCTGACGGACCGGACGCTCGCCACGATCGGCGACGAGTGCACGCTCAACGCCGGAAGCAAGATCCAGTGCCACTCGCAGGAGGACGGCACCTTCAAGTCGGACCACACCGCACTCGGGGCGGGCTGCACGCTCGGCGTGGCCTCGCACGTGCACTACGGCGTGACGATGAACGACGGCGCGGTGCTGGCACCCGACTCGTTCCTCATGAAGGGCGAGGAAGTGCCCTCGTACGCGCGGTGGGGCGGCAACCCGGCCGTGGACATGCCGGAAACGGCCGGCCGTTCGTACGGCAGCGGCCCGGAATCGTCACCGTCTTCGGTCGACGCCTCCGCGGCGACCGTGAGTTGAGGAAGGCCATTCGATGGGAGCGCGCGTGGAAGCGGACCGGGAGTTCTGGAGCCGGGTGCTGACCGCTGGTGGCAGCACCGCGGTGCCTCGGTGGGTACGGGAACCGGTCGCCGGAGTGGCCGAGCACGAGATACCCGTACCGGACGACGTCGCCCAGGCGGCACGGGAGCTGGTGCACCAGGCGGACGTACCGGTCAGCGCGCTGCTGCTCGCGGCACACGCCAAGGTGCTGGCCGCGCTGTCCGGTGAGCCGGAGGTGGTGACGGGGTACGCCGCCGGGGTGCGGGGCGAGCCCCTGCCCTGCCGGCTGACGGTGCGTCCCGGGACCTGGCGGGAGCTGCTGACCGCCGCTCGTCACGCCGAGGCGGACGTGCTGGCCCACCGGGAGTTCCCGGTGGACGCGCTGCGGCGGGAGCTGTCCGCCCCTGAGCCGTCGTACGAGGTGGTGTTCGGTCCCCGGGGGGCCGAGGACGCGCGGTCCGTCCACGGCGTGCTCGACGTGCGCTGGTCGGATCTGGACGGCCGGCTGAGGCTGAGGCTGCGGTACCGCACTGACGTGCTGGACGCGGCTTCCGCGGCCCGGATCGGCGACTACCATCTGGCGGCGCTCCGCCTGATGACGGCTGGTGCGGACACCGAGCACTCGCGGCAGAGCCTGTTGTCGGCGGACGAGGTGCGCGAGCAGCTGGAGGGACTCGCCGGACCCGGCCGGGCCCTGCCGGACGCGCGGGCGCACCAGCTGTTCGAGCGGCGGGTGCGCGAGCACCCGGACGCCGTCGCCGCCGTGCAGGGCACGCGCGAGTGGACGTACGCCGAGCTGAACGCGCGCGCGAACCGGCTGGCGCGCGCGCTGCTGGCGCGCGGGCTGGGCCGGGAGGACGTGGTCGCCGTGGTGACCGAGCGCGATCTCGACTGGCTGGCCGCGACGCTGGCGGTGTTCAAGGCGGGCGGCGTGTACCTGCCCATCGAGCCGCACTTCCCCGCCGGGCGCATCCTGGCCACGTTGTCCCGCGCGGAATGCCGGCTGGTGCTGACCGAGTCCGGCAGCACCGGCACTCTCGACCAGGCGCTGGAGTCCCTGCCGGGGACCGAGAGGCTGCTGATCGAGGCGGCGTACGGGGAACCGCACGCCGACGACGACCTCGGAATCCAGGTCGACGCCGGTCAGCTGGCGTACATCTACTTCACCTCCGGCTCCACGGGTGAGCCGAAGGGCGCGATGTGCGAGCACGCGGGCATGCTCAACCATCTCTTCGCCAAGATCGACGACCTGGGGATCGGCGAGGGGTCGGTGGTGGCGCAGACCGCACCGCAGTGCTTCGACATCTCCTTGTGGCAGCTGGTGTCCTCGCTGCTCGTCGGCGGCCGGACGCTGCTGGTCGGGCAGGACGTGATCGTGGACGTGGAGCGGTTCGTCGACACGCTGGCCGGTGGGCGGGTCGGGGTGGCGCAGCTCGTGCCCTCCTATCTGGAGGTCGTGGTCTCGTACCTGGAGCGGCACCCCCGCGCCCTGCCGGACCTGCGGTGTGTGTCGGTGACCGGTGAGGCGCTCAAACGGGAGCTGGTCCAGCGCTGGTTCGCGATCCAGCCGGGTATCAAACTGGTCAACGCCTATGGCCTGACCGAGACTTCGGACGACACCAACCACGAGGTCATGGACGCGGTGCCCGAGCGGGTGCTGCTGGGACGCGCGGTCAACAACGTGCGGGTGTACGTCGTCGACGAGCACCTGGCCCTGGTGCCGCTGGGCGCCCCCGGGCTGATCGCGTTCTCCGGGGTCTGTGTGGGCCGCGGGTACGTCAACGACCCCGAGCGGACCCGCGAGGCCTACCGGCAGGACCCGTACCGGCCGGGCGAGCGGCTCTACCTCGGCGGCGACTGGGGCCGCTGGCACCCCGGCGGCAAGCTGGAGTTCCTCGGCCGCCGGGACAACCAGATCAAGATCCGCGGCTTCCGCGTCGAGATCGGCGAGATCGAGAACACCCTGCTGCGGGTGCCCGGAGTGCGGGACGGCGCGGTGGTCTGCGCCGAGCTCGCGGGCGGCAGCAAGCATCTGATCGCCTTCTACACGGGCGAGGAGCAGACCGTGCCGGCCCTGCGTGAGGCGCTGGGCGCCGTGCTGCCCGCCTACATGGTGCCCTCGGCCTTCCACCACCGGCCCGAACTGCCGCTGACCGGCAACGGCAAGATCGACCGGAAGGCGCTGACCGCGCTCGCCGAGCAGGCGCCGCAGCCGGCACCGGGCGACAGTGCCCCGGAGCCCGACGGCGCCCCGTTCACGCCGACCGAGCGGAAGCTGGCCGCGGCCTGGGCGCAGGTGCTGGGCGTTCCCGAGGAGGGGATCGGCCGGGAGGACCACTTCTTCGACCGCGGCGGCACCTCCCTGTCGGCGGTCCGGCTCACCATCGCGCTCGACCGCGCGGTGTCCCTGAAGGACATCACCCGGCATCCGGTGCTCGCCGACCTGGCCGCCCGTCTCGACGGCACCCCCCAGCCGCACCCGGAGCTGCTCCAGCCGCTGTCCACGGCGCCCGGCGCGGCCGGGTGCGCCCTGGTGTGCTTCCCCTACGCGGGCGGCAACGCGGTCAACTACCAGCCGCTGGCCAGCGCGTTGGCGGGCAGCGGCATCGCGGTCCTCGCCGTCGACCTGCCCGGCCATGATCTGGCCGTCCACCACGAGCCGTTCGCGTCGATCGCGGACGTGGCGGAGCAGGTCGCCGCCGAGGTCGCGGCGCGCGGCCTGACCCGGGTCATGCTGTGGGGCCACTCCTCGGGCGCCGCGCCGGCCCTGGAGACGGCGCGCAGGCTCCAGGAGCGCGGGGTGGACGTGACACGGGTGTTCATCGGCGCGCAACTGCTCGGCACCGCCGAGGACCGGCGGGCCGCCATCGGCGAACTGGCGAGCCGCAGCGACGCCGAGATCGCCGAGCGGCTGACCGAGGACAGCGGCTACACCGAACTCGCGGAACTCAACGCCCGGCACTGCGAGCACATCGGTGCCGCCTACCGGCACGACTGCCTGTCGGCGCACCGCTACTTCCGCGACGCCCTGCAGACCCCGCCGCCGGTGCGGCTGTCGGTACCCGTCTCGGTGGTCGTCGCCGCCGACGACCCGCACACCGCCGACCACACCCGACGTCACCGGGACTGGCTGCTGCTCGCCGAGCACGTGGACCTGCACGAACTCGGCGACGGTGGCCACTACTTCCCGCGCACCCGACCGGCCGAGGCAGCACAGGCCGTCCTGGGCGTCGTGGCACCACTGGCCTCCTCCTAGCCCCGCAGAGCCCTCAGACGGGCAACCGAAGGGAAACCGAGATGTCTTCCTCACCGCCTGCAACAACCCTCGATGTGGAACTGCGGCCGGACAGCCCGGCGATCCTGCACGTCGACTCCCCTGTTGACGCGCAGAGTTGGGCGGCCCAGTACCGCGAGTCAGTGCGTGCGCAGGTCACCGAGCACGGGGCGCTCCTCGTCCGCGGCCTCGGTCTGCGCGAGCCGTCCCAGGCCGGTGCGGTGTTCGCGGGGCTCGCCGGTGATCTCATGACGGAGCGGGAGGCCTTCGCCCCCCGGGAGGCGTACGGCCCCGGGCTGTACTCCTCCACCGCGTGGCCCGCCAACCAGCCGATGTGCATGCACCACGAGCTGAGTTACACGCATCAGGTGCCCGGCCTGATGCTCTTCGCGTGCCTGACCGCGCCCGCGCAGGGCGGCGCGACGGCGGTGGCCGACGCCGAACAGGTGCTCAAGGCGCTGCCCGCCGAGCTGACGCAGCGGTTCGAGCGCGAGGGCTGGCTGCTGACCCGCAGCTACAACGACGAGATCGGGGCGTCCCTGTCGGAGTCGTTCGGCACCGACGACCGTGCCGAGATCGAACGCTACTGCCGGGCCAACGCCATCGACTTCACCTGGCAGCCCGACGGTTCGCTGCGCACCCGGCAGCGCCGCCCCGCCGTCGTGCGGCACCCGGTCACCGGCGCGCGCTGCTGGTTCAACCAGATCGCCTTCCTCAACGAGTGGACGCTTGCCCCGGAGGTGCGCGAGTACCTCGTGGACGAGTACGGCGCCGACGGACTGCCGTTCAACACCCGCTTCGGGGACGGCGGGTCGATCGGCGAGGACGTCGTCCAGATCCTCAACTCCACCTACGACAGGCACACCCGTCGCGAGCCCTGGCAGGCCGGTGACCTGCTGCTCGTCGACAACATCCGCACCGCACACAGCAGAGAGCCGTTCGACGGAGAGCGGCGGGTGGTGGTCGGCATGGCCGAGCCGCGGCGCCTGGACGACTCCTGCCCGACCCCGGAGGCGAGCCGGCGATGACCAACCTGCTGTCGACCCCCACCCAGGCGCCCATGCCCCACGCGACGCCGGCACCGACGTTCGCCGTGATCTCCGGCGATCAGGTGCAGCGCGCGCTCAGCGGGCGCGAGAAGCAGATCATGGAGCTGGTCGAGACCACCTACCGGCTGCACGGCGCCGGGGACTCGGTCAACCCGCCGTCGTACTTCCTGCGCTTCCCCGACCGCCCCACCGCGCGGATCATCGCGCTGCCGGCCTCCGTCGGCGGCTCGGTGCACGTGGACGGCATGAAGTGGATCTCCAGCTTCCCGCAGAACGTGAGCGCCGGGCTGCCCCGTGCCTCCGCCGTCCTCATCCTCAACAACCCCGAGACGGGCTATCCGTTCGCCTGCATGGAGAGCTCCGTCATCAGCGCGACCAGGACGGCGGCGTCCGCCGCGCTGGCCGCCGACTGGCTCAGCCGCACCCGGACCCGCCCCAGGCGCATCGGCTTCTTCGGTACGGGTCTCATCGCCCGCTACATCCACACCTTCCTGGCGGGAACCGACTGGACGTTCGACAGCATCGGCGTCCACGACGTGTCCGCGGACAGCACCGCCGGTTTCTGCGGCTATCTGCGGCAGAGCGGCACCTCCGCGCAGATCACCGTCCACGACAGCCCGGAGGACCTGATCTGCTCCAGCGACCTCGTGGTCTTCGCGACCGTGGCCGGCGAGCCGCACGTGACGTCCCAGGCCTGGTTCTCGCACAACCCCGTGGTCCTGCACGTGTCGCTGCGCGACCTCGCCCCCGAGGTCCTGCTGGCCTCGGCCAACTTCGTCGACGACGTCGAACACTGCCTCAAGGCCGACACGTCCCCGCACCTGGTCGAACAGCGCACCGGCAACCGCGACTTCCTCAACGGCACCCTCTGCGACGTGATGCTCGGGCGGGCCGCCCCGCCGGCCGACCGCCCGGTGATCTTCTCGCCCTTCGGACTCGGCGTCCTCGATCTCGCCGTCGGCAAGTACGTCTACGACGAGACGGCCGGGGCGGGGAACCTCCACCTCATCGACGACTTCTTCTCCGACCTGCGCCGTTACGGCTGAGGCCGACCCTCAGCCCTGGCACCAGGAGGTCCACCGTGCCCGTAGTTTCCTCTCCCCACGAGTTCAACGAAGGCAGTCTCTTCGTCGACCTCGAGTCGATATTCGGATGCCCCCTCTCCCTGAAGTGCGAGGGCTTCAACTTCGCGGGCTCCATCAAGTTGAAGGCCGCGAACGAGATGGTGGAGAGCGCCGAGCGTGACGGAATCCTCACGCCCGACTCCATCCTCGTCGAGTCCTCGTCAGGAAACCTGGGCGTGGCGCTCAGCATGATCGCAGCCAGCAAGGGTTACCGGTTCCTGTGTGTGACGGACTCCCGTTGCAACCTGTCGACCCGCCTGCTGATGGAGGCCCTCGGCAGCCAGGTCCACGTCGTGGCCGACCTGGACGCCAACGGCGGCTTCCTGGGCACCCGGATCGACTACGTGCGCAACCTGTGCGCCTCCGACAACCGCTATGTCTGGCTCAGCCAGTACACCAACGCGGGCAACTGGCGGGCGCACTACCGCACCACGGCACCCGAGATCGCCGGCCAGTTCCCGAAACTGGACGTCCTGTTCATCGGAACGGGCACCGCCGGCACCCTGATGGGCTGCGCGCGCTACTTCCGCCAGTGGCACCGGCCGGTGAAGGTCGTCGCCGTCGACAGCGTGGGCTCGGTGGCCTTCGGCGGCAAGCCCGGTCGCCGGATGATCCCCGGCCTGGGCATGAGCATGGTGCCCCCGCTGCTGGAGGAGTCCTACGTCGACGAGGTGATCCGGGTCGAGGAGGCGGACACCATCCGCACCTGCCACCGCATGGCCCGGCGTGGCTTCCTCTTCGGCGGCTCCACCGGGACCGTGGTCAGCGGCGCGACGCAATGGCTGTCCCGGCACCGCACACAAGGCCTCACCGCCGTGGCCATCGCCCCCGACCTGGGCGAGCGCTACCTCGACACCATCTACCAGACCAACTGGCTGCAGGACCTGTACGGCGACCAGATCCTCGCCGACCCCGCGAAGGTGATCACCCCCGACTCCGACTCGGTGATCACCCCGTCCCGCACCGACGAGTCCGCGTCGAAGACCCAGGAACACGGGTCGAGCAAGTAACGGCACGGTCCCGGCCCAGAGCAGCAGACCGGGACACCAGTTCCAGCCCCCCCCTGCCCGACCGGCGTCACACACTCGGTGACGCAGGTCGGGCACCGGGCGTTTCCGGCCTGGTTCGCCGGCATAGCCGCCGCCCTCATCTGCCACCGCCGACTCGTCCGTGTGGACGGGCATAACCAGTCAATGCGAGGCTCCGACACTGCTGACCCAGACACCGAAGGGCCTGATCTCCGGCTCGGTCTCGGTCTGCTCCGAGAGGTTCCGCGCATCGTCCAGGTCCGACCAGGCGATGACGCCTGGCTCGCTGTCGGCCAGAAATCCCTCGACGACCGCACCGAGGTCGTCGGAAGCCACATAGGTACCGCTGAACGGCAACGCATCCGGGGACACAGAACCGGTCGAGCATCGGAGCTGCCCTGCCTGTTCGTCGTGCCACACGTAGAACGTCGCCACCCCGGAAACGCCCAGATCGCGAATGCGTTGCCGGATGGCAGCAGCAGTCCGCTCGAAAGCAGTCACCACCTCGGCGACGGACAACGAACTCCTGTCCTCGTCAGCCGCACCCAGCGACCAGGTGTTGGTCTCCCACTCGACCCGCCGGTCGGCCGGCTCCAGCACCAGAGGCTCGTTCGCCACCTCAGCGATCCACGTCAACAGCACCACAGCAGTATCCCTGCATCGAAGCACGGTCCGTAGCCTCGCTGCCCGATCCCGCAACCCTGAAGCCCCGTCAGGCGTCCCGGCGGGGCTTCAGCATCGGGTGACGGCAGTAGTTGACGGCAACGTCAGCGGGCGGGGGCTGCGCACAGTGGCGGTTCGTTGCCGTCGTCGCGGGTCGGATTGTGGCCGGCGGAACCGTCGAGCGCGGTGCTGAGGGTGTTGACGGCGTCTCGGAGAAGTCGGAGTCGGACGTGGACGGTGGCGGCGACGCCGATGTGCACGACGGCAACAACCACGAACAACCCCGGCCGAACCCGCACCCCAACGGACCGCCGAATACCGCTTGACCTGCGAAAACGTAGGCAGATAGTCGCGCAGCACACGTACTATGTGCTGGCGGGGGCCACGCCGGTACTGGTCCATAACTGCGGTGAGGCATCCCTCGACGCACAGGCCGATGCGGGCGAGATTCGGGGAAGCGACTTCGCCGCCGAATATGAATCTCGGAGCGGCCATGTCTACCGATCGGACAACAAGGAGCCTGTCACCGCTCCGGATGAAATGGCGGAGATCTTCGAGCAACAGGCCCACCCGATGAACGGTGGATGTGCGGAGATGCAGTGCCTGAGCAAGGCGTATGCAAGAGAAGGTGAACCGGGTATCCGAGGCGGGAACATGACTACGGTGCATGTGAGCGATACGCCCAAGGGTGACCACGGTGCTCCTGCCACCCCGTGCAAGGCGTGCCGCCGAGTGATGGACAGCTTGGGGGTGAATTACTAGTGAGCGGCGAACCGGAGGAATTCACCTCCCGATTGAACCCCGCAACGGTTTCCGCCCTGCGGCAGGCTGGCTGGTACCCCGGGCGACACCTCGACGTGTCCTCCGACATCCAGTCTCTGGAGGCTCAGGGGTACATCCCGAGCCCATTGGCAACCGCCTTCCTCGAATCGTTCCGAGGCCTGAAGATTGGGCCGGTCCGTGAGGACGGCCCCAACTTCATCAACGGCGAACCGTTCTTCGTCGATGCCGTGGGGGCTGGCGGCAGGCATCAGGACGAATCCTCGGCGATCGGCTCAGCCCTCGGCGGTTCATGGTTTCCCGTAGGCTGGTGGCTCAGCTATTCGCATGTCTTCATGCGGCCGGACGGGGCTGTGGCCGCTTACGCGAACGGCCTGATCTGGAGCATCGGAAGCACACCCTATGAGGGCTTGGACCTTATGGTGATCGCGGATCGCCCGTTGATCTGCGTTCATGCGCCCGAGGGGATGAAGCCGTGGCCCAAGTAGGGATCAGGCGCCCATCGGGAAGTGTGGATGAGCCATCAATCAGAACAAAGTCCGAGGAGGAGCTCTCAGAAGGCAGCGCCCAGAACCTTCTTCTGATTCCACGGGAATAGCCTAGAAGTGTGAATTCAAAAGCCCCACCGGCAATGGTGCCGGTGGGGCTTTTGGGTGCCTTGACGGCAACGGTGACGGCAACGTCAGCGGACTACGACTGCGGCGGGTGGGTCGTCAGGATCATCGTCCCCGGTGCCGAGAGCATCCCCCAGGGCGTTGATGGCTTGGCGCTGGAGGCGGAGCCGGACGTGGGCGTAGACGCCTGCGGTGACGCCGATATGGGCGTGGCCGAGGAGTTCCTTGATGACGACGAGGTCGATGCCCTGCTCCAGGAGCAGAGTTGCGGTCGAGTGGCGCAGGTCGTGGAACCGGATGCGGCGGAGCCCGGCACAGCGGAGAAGTCGGCCGAAGCGGCGGGTGAGGTTGGCGGGGTCGAGAGGCCCACCGATCGGGGTGGTGAAGATGAGCCCGCTGTCCGACCAGCGCGCCCCGACGGCCCGACGTTCCTCCTGCTGGCGCTCTCGGTGGTTCTTGAGGGAGTGGACGCATTCGGTGGGGAGGGCGATGCGGCGTTCGGATGCGCGGGTCTTGGTGTGCAGGGTGGTCAGGCCGCCGGTGCGGGTGCGCTGGAGGGAGCGGTGGATGCTGGCGGTACCGGCGTCGAGGTCGAGGTCTTCCCAGTGCAGGCCGAGGAGTTCGCCTTTGCGGAGTCCGGTGCGCAGGGCGAGTTCGTACAGCGCGTGCAGCCGGTCGCTGCTGGCCGTCTGGAGGAGCTGCCTAGCCTCGGCCGCGGTGAGGGGCCGGAAGCGTCTGGGGCGAGGCGTCGCGGTCTTGACGTTCCGGGCGACGTTGCGCGGTAGTTCATCCTCGCGAACGGCATGCTCCAGGGCGGACTTGAGGACTGAGTGAACGTACGTCACGGTCAGCGGTGACAGCGTCTTGCCGCAACACTGGCCGATGGCACAGCATCGCCGCCGGCCAGTGTCCCGTTCCTGGGCACAGCACTGGCAGGTGGTACGGAGTCGGTCGAGGAAGGTACGCACGTCCCGGGCCGTGAGCCGGGCGATCTTCTTGGTACCCAGGCCGGGGATGAGGTGGAGACGAATGCAGGCGGCGTAGCGGGTGTGGGTGTTCTCGCGGAGGTGATGGACGGCGACGGTGCCCAGCCAGTACGTCACGTAGTCGCCGACGGTGCTGTCGGCTGCGGCGGTGGGCAGGCCGCGATTGCTGGCGGCAATCTTCTCGGTGAGCTTGGCCAGCGCTTCCTTGCGGGTGATGCCGTAGACGTGGACGCGTTTGCGGGTGTTGCCGGGGGCGAGGACGTATCCGGCGGCTTCCCAGCGGCTGTCTTTACGCTGGTAGACGGTGCCGTCGCCGTTGGCACGGCTGCGGCGGGAGGGGGGAGTGGTGCGGGGCGTCATGCGGCTTCCTGGTCGAGTCGGGTGGTGATGAGGTGGTCGAGCGCGGGGGCGGGGATGCGGCGGGCGCGGCCGAGGGTGATTGAGACGAGTTGCCGGGTGCGGATGAGGTCGTAGACGGCGGTGCGGCCGAGTTGGAGGCGTTCCATGACCTGGGGGACGGTGAGGAGTTCCGTGTCGGCGGTCACGTGATGCCCCCCGCCCGGACAGCACCGGTCAGCCGGTGAGAGGAGTGACCGACCGGGTGACCGGCGCGGTCGCCGGAGCGCTTCGAGCGCCGGGTTCGGTGCGGTTGTTCGGGCCGGGTCTGCTGCGTTGCGGCCAGGAGGTCGGCGAGGTGTTCGAGTTCGGGTAGGAGGCCGGTTCCGGCGTACTGCCAGTGGGAGATGACCAGCGTCGTGTCCGAGTCCCCGCGCTGACCGGCGATGTTGCTGTGACCGGGGGCCAGGTCAGTGGAGTGTCCGGCGCGGTCACCGACCGGACTGCCGCTCGTCTGACCGGGCTGTGTCTTCGCCGACGCTGAGGCGGTGGTCTGGGTGTCGGGTTGGTGGGTTCGCCAGGTGGTGCGTTCGGTTCGGAGGTGGGTGAGGGTGGTGGAGTAGTGGCGGGTGCGGGTGGAGAAGTGGCCTCGGAAGCCGAGCATGTGGGCCCATTGGCGCAGGCGGAGGTGGGCGTGCGCGCGTTTGGTGGCGAGGTGCCAGGCGGTGTGGATCATGCGGCGGGCGTGGTCGGTGATGTCGTGGCCGGCGAGTTCGGCGAGGAAGCGGAGGCGGCGGTCGAGGGTGCCGGTCGTGGTCTCGGCTCCCTTGGTGGCGTACTTGGCGATGTAGCCGGCGACGTGCCGGTCGGTGACCGGTCCGCCACCGGTGAAGTCCGTACTGCGGATGGCGCGGACGTCGATCTGCCGTCCGAACCGGAACACCAACCGCCCTGTCCGATCTGAGCCTTGAGGCGGGGAGACGGGGACGACCCCGGCGGGCTGTGGTTGTTTCGGCGGTTCGCCCTCGTGGTGGACGCGGGTGCGTGTGGCGGCGGCGCGGACGGCGTGGTCGAGGAGCTGGGTGGTGGCCCAGGCGGGTGGGGTGCTGCCGGGGCCGGTGGGTCCGTCGAGGCGGATGACGGCGTGGAAGTGGACCTGGCCCCGTTTCTGGTACTCGGCGACCTTCGCGTAGGAGAGCGTGGCGTGATCGCGCAGGGCCCGCTGCGTCAGCCCCGCTGCCTTGGCGATCTCGCGTCGCAGGTGGGTGGTGAAGCGTGCCCACAGGGCCGGGGCGTGCGCGTTCCACAGCACCGCGCCCCCGTAGTCGTATCGCTCGGGATCGAGCGGGGTGCCGAGGAGCGGGTCTTCGTCGGGGTGGGTGTGGCCGCAGTGGCAGCGGCCGGTGTCGGGCTGGTTGTGGACGGGGCCGAAGCCGGGGGCGGTGAGGGTGGCGAAGACGCGCGGGTGTCCGGCGACGCTGGTGGGGACGGTCTTGCCGCCGCGCAGGCCGGCGGTGATGAGTTGGTAGGTGTCGTAGCGGTAGACGGTGGAGCAGGCGGGGCAGCGGGTGACGCGGCGGTTGCCGCAGCGGACCAGAAGTTCGCCCGCCGGGAGTCGGCCGGAGTCGAAGTGGTCGAGGATCTCGCCGGTCGCGCTGTCGAGTCGGGTGCGGTGTCCGGTGAGGCGGATCGGGTGCGCGCAGCCGCCGAGCGTGCTGATCTGCCGTGCGAGGGGTGCGAGTTGGCCGGCGGCGGCGAGCTTCGCCAGCCTGCTGGTCAGCCTGGCGCGGCGCTCCAGCGCCGACCGCCCGGCCGCCGAGGAGGCGACCTCCGCCGAGCCGCTCGGCGTGGTGAACGCCTGCGACGGGCGCAAGGTGGTCGGAACGGGCGCGGGGTACGGGAACTGGAGCTGTGCGGGCATGCGGAACAGGGCCTTTCGGCGGGAGTGCGGAAGCAGCACGACGTGACGGCTGGCAGGCCGAAGATCGGCTCACAGGGGAACGGGGCGCCTCGAAGGTGGGCGCGGAGGCCGGACCAGTGGGGGCTTGGTCGGCGGGGCGCGGTGGTGATCACCGGCGGGTGCGTGACGTTAACATCGCCCCACGGGCGCATTCAAGTACATCCCTCCTCATTCCTTTCTGTGGGTTCGGGACGCGGGTAGTGTGGGGTCGGTTTCCCGGCTTGGACGGGCCGGATATTGCTGGTAGAGGGCGTGGAAAGCGGGGGTGACCAGGCGTGGTGGTGGGGCGGCGCGGGCGCAGGCGGGCGGCCGGCGGGGTGCCGCTGACGTTCGAGGTCATCGCCGAGACCCTGCGCGAGCGCATCCGCTCCGGCGGGCTGCGGCCGGGGGATGCGTTGCCGACGCAGGCCGTGTTGATGCGGGAGTTCGGGGCCTCCAGCCTGACCGTGCAGAAGGCCATGGCCCTGCTGAAGCAGGAGGGGTGGGCGGTCTCCCGCCCCGGCAAGGGAGCCTTCGTCACCCACGACGACCACGCCGCCGGCGACGCTGATGACCTCGACGGCCCCGAGGCGCCCGCGCCCGCCACCGGGACGACGGCCCGCGTCGAGGCGCTGGAACGTGCGCTGTCCGAGGCCGCTCAGCAGATCGCCGACCTTCGTGGCCGCATCGAGGCCCTGGAGTCAGGCAACGGCGAGCGGGGTCGCTGACCCACCATCCGGGACGCTGGTCAGGGCGGTGCGTTCAGATTTTCTCTACGAGGTTCAAGGCGGGCACCGCCCGCCTGAGCGGGCCGCCGTCGCCGACAAGCCCCACCGTCTACTCCCGCGATCACGCGCTACTGGAGGCACCGAGCCGAAGCGGCAGCCAACCAGATCACCGGGATGACCGGAGCCGGGCTCCTGGCAGAGCAAGCTATCGCCTACGACCGTCCTACGGCCGGATCGCAGGCAACGGCCGACCAGGGGGCCGACCCTCAATATCCCTCGCCGGGCTCACCGAAGGCGGCGGCCGGCGTCGCCTCCGGCGGGGAGCGAGCTCCCGGCCGCCCGTGACAGACCGGCCTCTCCCGCCCCGGTCCCCGCGCCGCCAGACTGGGCGACGCACCAGCCCGGCCGCACGCTGCCCCTCCCGCTCGGGACCGATCCCGCCGGACGAAGCCGACCCTGTGTCGCCCCGGCCGGTTGCCGCTGGTGTGCGGCACCGCCGCCGCATCAGGACGAGAGGGAGTACTGGGGCGTGCGGCGCTGGAGTGGCTGCGGTCGCGGCGACGGCACACGACCTGAGCTACGAAGTCGCGCTCTCGCACCCCGTGCCATATATCATCGGCGCTATGGACGGTGGGCGGTACTCGATCGAGATCGAGCCGGAGGTACGGCTGTGGCTGGAGAACATTCCGGCCCATCACTACAAGCAGGCCGAACGCGTCGCCGACCTGCTCGCCGAGCAGCCCACCACGCTCGACGAACCGCACTCCCGCCATCTGGGCGGCAAGCTCCGCGAGCTGCGCTTCCGCCTCGGCGATGCCCATCAGCGGATCACCTACTGGCTGGCGCCCGGCCGACGTGTCGTGCTGCTCACCGTGTTCCGCAAGACCAAGATGCGCGAGCAGGCCGAAGTGGACCGCGCCCACGCCGCACAGCGATTGTGCGAGGCAGAGCATGAAGCCGCCGCCGAGCACGACCTCTACAGCCGCAAGCTTAAGGAGAACCGGTGAACCACAGCGAATGGAGGACCCGTCGCCACCGCCGGCTGCTGGGCGAACACCTGGACGCTGACGCCGAGTACGACCGGGTCTACGAAGAGGCCGGCCTCGCCATGACGTTGGGCAAGGCCGTCTACGACCGGCGTAAGCAGCTGGGCCTGAGCGAGGCCGACCTCGCCGAGCGCATGCACGTCGACGTCGATGACATCGAAGGCATCGAGACGGCCACCGAGCTGCCGCCCATCGCGGTCATCATGCGCCTGGCCCGCGCATTGGACCTCACGGTGGACGTGCACCTCGCCGGCGGAGACGAGCCCACCGTCACCATCGTCGCCCCAGCGGCCTGAGGCGGGGAGGAACCATGCAGGACCCGCCTTCCGCGCTCGCCCGTGAGCTTGGGCAACTCGTCCACGACCGGCGCATCGAGCTCGGGCTGTCCCAGGCCGAGCTGGCCGAGCGGTGCGGGATGAAGCAGCCGCAGATCTCCCGCTTCGAAGGCGGCGGGACCGTGCCCACGCTTCCCCTCCTGCGCCGCCTGGCTCAGGCTCTCGGCGCCGACCTGAGCATCAGCCTCACCCCGCACGACGAAGCCGCTTGACACGCGCATTCGGAATTCCCCAGGCGGTGTAGACCGCTGACGGCAGTAGTGACGGCAACAAGCGCGGACGCCAGGGCACAGCCACGGACGTCGGCGGAGCACGAAACCGCCGATGACCTGCGAAAACGCAGGTGGGGAGGGGTTGCGTAGCACGCGTACTATGTGGCGGCGGGGAACACTCCGGCCCTCGTCCACGACAACAACTGCGATCTCGACTTGGGCATCGGGCCGAACGGAGAGCTGCGAAGACTCATATGGTTGGCGAAATGAGCAAGGAGCTGGTCATCAGCCCTCGCAGCGAGCGGGTGCGAGAGGAGCTGGCAGACGCGGCTGCCTGGGGTTCGTACGCGGCGGAACTGCGCCAGGTGCTCGGAATGGCGATCGAGAAGAGTGGCGCTGACCTCCTGGAGGTCGGCGAGTTGCTGGTCAGTGAACCCCTCTCCGACAGGTACCCCGGCGTTCGCAACGGCGCGGAGGTCCCGCCCCCGCAAGCAATTGATCTTGTCGAGGGAATGGCAGCCGGGCGTGGGCCGTACTGTCGGCTTTCCACCTCAGGGCGGCTTCAGATCGAGTCGGGGTGGGACGGAGCTGTACACCTCTACACGACACGAGCGGTGGCCGCCGATCTGGCGGGGTTCCCCGGCCAGAGCGTGATTCTCCAGTGGCGCGACGCAACTCCTGAGCCCACAGAGATCTCGAAGCCCGTCGACGCCGTCGCAGACGAGGGTTTCTGGGCGACGGTGGCGGAGGCCTCCGAGCGCTTCACCTTGCTGTGCGAACGCTGGGCACACGGGGCTCACGGGTGCAGATGGTTCCGCGTGACTCGGGAGAACACAGCCGAACTGGCCCGACTCATGCGGCCACGTTCCCTGGTCTGCGTGGCCACCGAGCCGGAGTTGCGGCCCAGACCTGAGCTGCTGGAGGACGACTTCACCGCCTTCGTAGCCCCGCTGCTGCCCGGCGAGTTGGCCCACCGGGCCTACCCCGGTGGCGCCGATACGCTCACCGAGGTCACGGATGAGGGTTTCTCACTCATGCTGGCGGACAGGGTGATGGGCGATTGGTGCGCCGTGGTACCGGACTCGGACGGGACGGCCAGGGCACAGTGGGAGAGCCCTGGGGAACCGTGCTCCGACAGCTGAGTAGCTGAACCCTGACAGATCTGTGGTCCGCTTCGGGTCCGACGTATCGACGGCACCGCCGGGTCGCGGGGGCGACGGTCACTCGGTCGGCATCGCCTCGCGCATCACCTTGGCCGTGGTGGCCGGGTCGTAGCCCGGGGGCACTCCCTCGACCAGGATGATGTCGCCGTCTATGTGCCGTGAGCGCAGTGGGGCGATCTCCTGGTACGCGGGCGAGTCCCACCAGGCCCGTGCCTCGGCGATGCCCGGGAAACCGATCACGACGACGTGTCCGGGCCAGCTGCCCTCCTTCACCTCGTGCCGCGCCCCGTGGACGAGGAAGCGGCCGCCGTACGGCTCGAAGGTGGCGGTGATGCGCTCGATGTACTCGGCGATCTCCGGGTGCGGGGCGCTCTCCTGAAGGTGAGCGATGGCGTAGGCGGTCATGGTGTCCTTCCGGTCGGCCGGGCTCCTTGCACCGCTGATCGTGGCATGCGGGGCGCGACCGGGTCGATGACCTGTCAGGTAATCGGGAGGGGCTCAACAGGGCACCGTCGGCTCGCCGTTGGAGTCCTGTGTGCTGCTCAGCGCGGCCCGTCGTCCGCAGGCGTCACACGACCAGCGACCGGGCGAGGGTCTCGCCGTACGGGCTCGGCGGCCGGTTCCGCGGGCAGGCGGCGCATCGTACGGAGCGGGGAGAGGAAGTTCGGGAGGAAACTCAGCGTCATTCCGGCCGCGCCGATCCACAAGGTGGCCGCCGCCCCGAAGGCGGCGCCGCAGGCTCCGCCCAGGACTCCACCCAGAGGCAGGCCGCCCCAGGACACGAACCGGGCCGTCGCGCTCATCGGGCCGAGGAGCCGGTCCGGTGTAAGGGCCTGCTGGAAGCTCGCCTGAGCCACGAAGCGGACAACGCCGCCAAGGGAGAGAGCCGAGAGTCCGATCGCGGCGACGTACACGCTCCATCCCGGTGTCGCCAACGGCATCAGGACGGTCAGTGGGCAGGTCACCAGCGGCGCCAGCCAGATGACCCGGCCTTGGCCGAGCCTTCTGGAGACCGTGGTCGCAACGAGTGCGCCCACCAGGGCGCCGCACTCCATTCCCGAGAGAATCAGGCCGATGCCGAAGGACTCGAGATCCAGCTCTCTCGCCAGGAAGACCAGCAGCATGGTCTGGTTCATGACCAGGAAAAGGTTGAATATCGCGTCTCCCAGAACGGTGGCGCGCAGGACGGGATGTCCGAGGACGAACCGCAGTCCCTCCTTGATGTCCCAGCTCAGTCGGGGGTGTTCACCCGGCTCCGGTTCCGGCTTCGCCTCGCGCTTGCGGATGCCGGTCGCGAGGAGGCCCGACATGGCCATCCCGGCCGCACTCGCCAGCAGCGTCGCCGGGGCGCCGACGAGTCCGACCAACGGTCCGGCGACCGCCGGCCCGCCGATACTGGTCACCGAGCGCACCGCCGACAGCTTCGAGTTCCCCTCGACAAGGTTGCCGCGCCCCACCAGGTGCGGGAGGAAACTGACGTACGCGACGTCGAAGAAGACCGTCAGCACCCCGTGCGTCGGGGCGACCGCGTAGAGCAGCCAGATTGTCAGAAACCCTGCCCACCAGGCCACCGGTATCGCCACCAGGACGAGCGCCCGGACTGGGGGGTGTCGTTTGGATCAGGTCGGATCAGGCCGCGGCGTCCGGTGCGGTGCCTCGCAAGGCGGAGGATCTGCCGCTACTGGACGTACTCGGCTGATCCGACAACGCGGCGAGGTGCCGTGCCGGGCGTCGCGGACCCGAGCTGATCCAAACGACACCCCCTAGATCGGTCAGGATCATCTCCGAGCGCTTCCGCATGCGATCCACCCACGCACCGGCCGGCAACCCGACCAGGAGTGAGCCGGCCATGGTCGCCGCGGTGAGCAGCCCGACCTGGAACTCCCCTACGTCCAGTGCCACGATCGCGACCAGGGGCAACGCCAGGAGGATGATGCGGTCGCCCAGCTGACCGAGCGCGGTGGCGACGAACAGCCGCCCGAAATCCGGGTCACGTAAGAGGCCGAGCCGGGAAGTCATCGACATTCGGGTACCTGCCAAACAGGGGACTTCGCTTCCACACCCTGAACGTCCGGTGATCGCCGGGCGTTCCGGCGTCACGCGAACGAGCGAACGAGCGAACGAGCGAACGAGCCCACGAGCCCACGAGGAGCGTGGAGAGCGGTCACGTGATGTGCCGCGCGAGCCGAGTGGCCAGATGGAGCAGGTGCTCGAAGGGACCTCGCCTGAAGAAGCGGGTCCACACGACGGCCACGAGGACGGCGGCCGCGATGAAGCCGAGGAGGACCGGCAGCTCGGACATGGTGTCGCTCTCGACCGCGGGCACGTGCCAGACCTCGGTGAAGCACCAGAGAGCGACGATGTGCAGAACGTAGACGGTCAGGGCCATCGTGCCGACGGCCGCGACGGGCGTGGCCGTCCGGGTGAGCCGCGGCAGCCGCTCGGCGACGGTCAGGCACGCGGCCACCACCAGGACGGCGACACCCGTGTTGCCGAGGACGGAGAAGGTCGTCTGGCTGTGCGGGGCGGCCACCAGCAGCCAGACGGCCGGGGTACGGCGGGTGGGGTCTCCCACGGTGTCCGACCACCACGCGGACGACGCGGACCCGCCGTCCGTGGCCGCCGAGACCGCGGAGAGGGCGTGCGGGACGAGCCGCAGGGCCAGCCAGGAGCCGCCGTAGCCCACCACGGCCAGCGACGCTCCGGTGAGGGCCAGCCGGCACCGGATGCCGGGGCGGCCGAGGTCCAGCCGGGCCACCGCCATTCCCGCGACCAGGAAGGGGATCCACGTGAGCACCGGATACTCCCCCGTGAACAGCAGCTCGACACACCCGTCCGTGCCGCTGACCCGGGCCAGCGGGTCGTGCGCGACGACGACGTCCGCCCAGTTCCCGGCCTCGATGGACCTCCGGATCGCGAACAGGACCTGCGGCAGGATCAGCGCCCCGGCGGCCGCGACGGCCGCGAGGGCGGCCGCCCGCAGCCGGTACAGCGGGACGACAGCCAGGAACAGCAGGCCGTAGAAGCTGAGGATCACGTCGATGTCGGTGCCCAGGGCGGTCAGGACGTAGCCGAGGACCATCAGGAGGAGAGCGCGGATCACGACCCGGGCCACGGCCTGCCGGCCGGCACGCCCGACACGGGGTCGCGGGCGGCCCGTGATGATCACGAGCGAGAAGCCGGCGAGCACCGCGAAGAGGGCGGAGGAACGGCCGCGCGTCGCCTCCATCAAGAAGCCCACCGTGCCGCCGACGCTCACATCGGGGCCGACGTGCGCGGCGTACATGCCGAAGACCGCGAGTCCGCGGGCCAGGTCGATGCCGACCAGCCGTCCCTTCGACGACGCTTCGGCCGCTGCCTGCCGGGGTTCCGCCTCGACACCGTACGACGCGCCTGCCGGAACGGCCGACGATGCGTGCCGGGTCATGTTCTCCAGGGTCGGTGTCCAGGGTGCGTCGGCGCCTCTGGCTGCTTTCCGAAGGCACCCTGTCGACCGGCCGAAACCGGACCGGCCGACCGGCGGACCGGCCGTCCGGTCTGCCGGCTGGTCTGTCGGTCCGGTTTCAGTCGGCCGGCCGGTCGGGAGCGGTACCGCGGCAGTACCCGGGAGCAGTGGCCGGCCCCACGGGGCGACCCACGGCCCGCCTCCGCCAACCGGCGGGAAGCGCGGTCTGCCCGGCTACGGGCGGCGTCGGCGTGGTAGGCATCGAGCGGCGAGCACGCGAGGAGCGGAGCGCAGGTGATCCGGGTACTGCTGGTCGACGACGAGGCTCTGGTCCGCACGGGTTTCACACACATCCTCAACGCGTCGGACGACATCGAGGTCGTCGCGGCGGTCCTGGGCGGCGAGGCCGTACGGGCGGTACGCGACCTCCGGCCCGACATCGTGCTGCTGGACATCCGGATGCCGGACGTGGACGGACTGACGGTGCTCGCCGGTCTCCGTCGGCTGCCCGACCCTCCGGTGGTCGCCATGCTGACCACGTTCGACACCGACGGCTACGTGGCGACGGCCCTGCGCTCGGGCGCGGCCGGATTCCTGCTGAAGGACACGGACCCGGATCAGCTCCCCCACCTGGTGCGCACCCTGGCCGAGGGCGACCCCGCGCTGTCGTCCAAGGTGGCCCGTACCGTGATGCACGGTTATCTCGACGGCGGCACGCACGACCCGTCCGCCGTGCACCTCACCGCCCGGCTGACCGAGCGCGAGCGGGCCATCCTCGTCCTCATGGCCAGGGGACTCGCCAACACCGACATCGGCGAACGCCTGCACCTGAGCACCGGCACGGTCAAGGGCCACGTCAGTGCCCTCTTCGCCAAGCTGCGGGTGAGCAGTCGCGTCCAGGCGGCCGTGATCGCCGAACGCGCGGGGCTGCTGGCGCCGCCCGCGGACGAGGACACCGGATGAGACCCCGCAGACCACCGGCCCCGGTGCTGGACGCCGTCCTCGTCCTGGCCGCGCTGGCGGACACCTGGGTGCACGTCGACTTCGACGCCGGCGCGGCCATGGCCTGCGCGCTGCTCGGCGCCGTGGCCCTCGCGCTGCGCCGCAGGCTGCCGCTGCTGACCTTCCTGCTCACGCTCCCCAGTGCCCTGATCACGGACGCGTCGTTCGCCCCCATGGCCGCTCTGTACACGCTCTCCTCGCTCAGCCGCCACCGGTTCCTGCTGGCCGTCTGCGCCCTCGCCTTCGCCGCCAGCGACTTCCTGCCCTGGCCCTGGTCGTCGCTGCGGCCCGGTGAACTCACCCAGGCCTACGGCCTGTTCGACCTGAGCTACACACTGGCGACCGCGGCCGCGCCCGTGTTCCTGGGTCAACTCGTCCAGGCCCGACGCGAACTGTCCCTGCGGCTCGCCGAGATCACCGAGGCCCGCGAGAACGAGCGGCTGCTGACCGCCCAGAGCGTCCTGGCCAAGGAGCGGGCGCAGCTCGCGCGGGAGATGCACGACGTGGTCTCCCACCAGGTCAGTCTCATCGCCGTACAGGCCGGAGCACTTCAGGTCGGCGGCCGGGACGCCGAGACCCGGCAGGCCGCGGCCACGATCCGGCGGCTCAGTGTGCAGACCCTCGACGAACTCCGGCACATGGTGAGCGTGCTGCGCGCCTCCGGCAGCCGTCCCACGGAACTCACCCCGCAGCCGTCCCTCGCCGACCTGCACCGGCTCATCCACGTCAGTGGCATCGAGGCCCGGCTCGACACCGAGCTGCCCGAGGACCTTCCGCCCGCCGTGCAGCGCGCCGTCTACCGCACCGTCCAGGAAGCCCTGACCAACGTCCGCAAGCACTCCCCCGGTGCCACGGCGACCGTGCGTATCCGTCACACGGAGGGCACCCTGCGCACCACCATCACCAACACCGCCGCCACCCGGTTCGCGCTCGCCCTGCCCAGCGCCCACCACGGTCTGGCGGGACTGCGCCAGCGCGCCGAACTCCTCGGCGGCACCTTCTCCTCCGGTCCGACGTCCGACGGCGGGTACGAACTCCGCCTGGAACTCCCCGTCGAACAGGCCCGATGACCGCTTCGGGCCCCGTGTGACGTTCCCCGCCGGCATGCGTGGTCCCGAGAGGCGTTCCCCACCCGGCGTCCGCGGGCTCCGAGTGGCGTTCCCCGCCCGACGCCGACCCCCGACGTCGATGCCCGGCGTCCATGCCCGGCGTCCACACTCGACGACCCGATGCCCGATGCAGGTGGCGGACCGTCCTCCGGTGCCCGATGCTGGTGGGGCTGGGCTGCCTGGTGAACGGCAGCACCAGCTCATTCGCATGCCGCGCACCGGGAGAAGGTCATGGACCACACTGCAGCGCAGGACGCCACCGGCAAACACGCTGTCGACACCGAGCCGCAGTACATCGACACACCGTTGACCTCGGCGGCCGCCTTCCTGGTGCTGGTCGTCAACGAGGGCGACCAGGCGATGGCCACCGCCCGCTCGGTGGTCGCCAGTACGGACGACCTCATCAAGGATCTCCTCATCCGGGACAGCAGCGGCACGTTCACCTGCAACGTCGCGATCTCGCACCATGCCTGGGAACCACTGACCGCGAAGCCCCTCCCCAGCGAACTCAAGCCGTTCCAGGAGATCAGGGGCGCCCAGCACACCGCCGTCTCCACGCCGGGTGACTTGCTGTACCACGTCAGGGCCGGTTCGACGGATCTGATTGTCGAGTTCGAGAAGATCCTGCTCGACGCCTTCGGGGACTCCGTGACAGCGGTGGACGACACCGCAGGCTTCCGCTACTTCGACGGACGCGACCTGCTCGAATTCGCCGACGGCACAGCGAACCCGAACGGCCTCAGCCTGCCGGAATCCACCCTGGTGGGCGCGGAGGACCCGGAGTACGCCGGGGGAAGCTACGTCGTCATCCAGAAGTACCTGCACGACCTGGCGGCCTGGCGCGCCCAGACGACCGAGACACAGGAAGCCATCATCGGCCGTACCAAGTTCGACAACGTCGAACTGCCCGACGCGACGGAGGGCCAGAAGTCGCACAAGACGCTGTGCACCATCCAGGACGCCGAAGGTGAGCACGACATCCTGCGCGACAACATGCCGTTCGCGACCCCGGGACGCGGTGAGTACGGTACGTACTTCATCGGCTACTCCAGGCACCTGTGGGTGATCGAGAAGATGCTGGAGCGCATGTTCATCGGCGATCCGCCCCCGCTGCACGACCGGATCCTCGACTACTCCAAGGCCGTCACCGGAGTGACCTTCTTCGCTCCTGCCCGCCAGTTCCTGACCGACCTGGCCGACTGAGCGACGGGGCCACGCGGACGCGATTTCCGCACCGCGACAGGGCATCACACGGCTCTCGTCGCACGGCTCCCGGTCATGTTGCCGTCGACACCGCATGGTCAGAGGATGGGGTCATGGTCGAACGACCAGAAGAGGTGAGAGACCATGACCCGCAAGGACCACGGAACCGGAAAGCGCGACGCGTCGGAGGCCGCACGCATCCTCGCCGATCCGAACTCCACGCCGGAGGAGCGCTCGGTCGCAGCCAGTGACCTGTCCGAGGCAGGCGTCGGCAAGCACACGAGCAAGCGCGTCGCCTCCGAGGCCGGGCAGTTGCTGGACGACCCCGACATCTCCGAAGACGACCGGTCCGTCGCCGGCAGCGACCTGTCCCAGGCGCGCAAGCGCAAGCACTGAGCCGGGACACCAACCGTCCCCGTCCGGAGCACCCCACTCCAGCACCCGTCGCCCGCATGAGCGCCGGGTGCTGGCCGTTCACGGGACGGGCCGGGCACCGGCCCCGTCCCTCGGGGTTCACGTCCCGGATCACGCCGGGTTCACGCTCCGGATCACGCCGGGTTCACGCCGCGAGGTCGTGACCCGGGTGCAGCACCACCTTGGTGTAACCCTCGATGCGCTTGTCGAACTTCTCGTACGCCAAGGGGGCCTGCTCCAGCGGCAGCTCGTGGGACACCACGAAGCTGGGCGTGGCGCGCCCGGAGATGATGAGGTCGCGCAACTGGCGGTTGTACCGCTTGACGTTGCACTGACCGGTTCCCATCTTCTGCCCCTTCTCGAACATCTTGCCGATCGAGACCAGGAGTTGGCCGTGCTTGGCGTGCTCGTCGGGTCCCCCGGGGTCGGACGGCACGTACAGGCCCGGTATGCCGAGCCTGCCGGTCGGCCGCACCGTCTCGACGAGTTCGTTGAGGACGATGGCGGGTTCCTCGTGGCTGGAGTCGGACGACTGGGCCTGGTAGCCGACAGCGTCGATGCCCTTGTCCGTCCCCTCTCCGTTCGTCATCTCCTTGATCTGCTCGGCCGGATCGCCCTGGGTGAAGTCGATGGGGATGGCCCCGATCTCCGCGGCCTTGGCGAGCCGTTCGGGCACCCGGTCGACGACGAACACCTTCGACGCGCCGCGCAGCAGCGCCGAGTAAGCGGCCATCAGGCCTACCGGCCCGGCGCCGTAGACGGCCACGGTCTCGCCGGGCGAGACCTGGGCGAGCTCGCAGCCGTGGTACCCCGTCGGGAAGATGTCGGCGAGCAGCACGAAGTCGGTCTCGAACTCGTCGCCCTCCGGCAGTTTCAGGCAGTTGAAGTCGGCGAAGGGCACCCTCAGCAGCTCCGCCTGACCGCCCGTGTACGGGCCCATGGCCACGTATCCGTAAGCCCCTCCCGCGAAGCCGGGATTGACCGTCAGACAGAATCCGGTGTCGCCGGCGAGACAGTTCTTGCAGAATCCGCAGGCGACGTTGAACGGCATCACGACACGGTCCCCCACGGACAACGAGGTCACGCCGCTGCCGACCTCCTCGATCACCCCGAGGTTCTCGTGTCCGAAGACGATGCCCGGCTCGGCCGCCGTGCGGCCCTCGTACATGTGCAGGTCCGACCCGCAGATCGCGGACGACGTGACCCGCACGATCACATCGTTGGGGTGCAGGATCCCCGGATCCTCGACGTCCTTCACCACCACGCTGAAAGGCTCTTCGTAGACGACGGCCTTCACTTTCGGTCACCTCCGCGTCCAACGCCGGATGGCGGCGGCGAGGAGGAGCGCTGACGGGGACGCGCAGCAGGGCACCCACCCGCACCATGACATGATCATGGCGCGGTGCGCTCGCTTCACCGCCGGTACTTCCAGGTAACGCCCGTACGGCAGGGGTCGCAACCCATGCCGCGGACGCCCGGGCACATCGGCGGCGCGCATCGCTCATCACGTCTCGGCACGGCGCTCATCGCGTCTCGGTACGGCGCGGTACGGCGCGGCACATCTCGGCAACCAAGCAGGGCGGCCCGGCCCGCGAAGCTCCCCGGCGCTGTGGTCCGGGGGTGCCGGAGAGCCGGATTCCGCGCCGTGGCTACCGTGACCCCAGCACACCACCGGAACGACCACTGGAGAACCACCGTGCCCGTGCCCCTCGGCGAGGACGTGGTGGCGCTGCTGCGCCGCCCCAGCACCTGCTACATCGCCACGACGATGCCCGACGGCTCGCCCCAGCTCACTCAGACATGGGTCGACACCGACGGCGAGCACGTCCTGATCAACAGCGTCGAGTCGCATCAGAAGACCCGGAACATCGCGCGCGACCCCCGGGTGGCCGTCGCAATCTCCGACCCCGCGGAGCCTTCCTCCTACGTCCAGATCCGCGGCCGCGTGGTGAAGGTGGCCACCGAGGGTGCGGTCGAGCACATCGAGGCGCTCGCGCAGAAGTACCTCGGCGGGCCCTACCCGTGGTTCGGCGGCCGCGACCAGGTCCGGGTGATCTACGTGATCGAGCCGGACCGGATCAGCAGCCCCCGCGGCTGACAAGGGCTCCGGCGCGGCCTCGCTCACCGGCCGGTCAGCTGCTGGTCAGCTGCTGGTCACCAAGGTCGGGCTCGTGGTGCGGGAGTTCGGCCGGCAGGGTCGCGATCCGCCGGGGCGTGTCGTGCGTGGGTATCTCCCCGCGCACGGCGGGTGCCGAGTGGCGCGGCACCGTCCAGGTGAGCCGCGATGCGGGCGATGGTCTGTTCGTTGCCCTCGAAGAGGTGAGCCCGCATGCCCGCCGCCCGGGCGGCCTCGACGTCGACGGCGTAGTCGTCGATGAAGAGGCAGTCCGCCGGTGTAACTCCGAGGCGAGCACACGTGATGCCGAAGGCACGCGGGTCGGGCTTGCGGACACCGATTTCGTGCGAGTAGACGATCTCCTCGACGAGTTCGCCGAAGCCGTACGCCGCCGCCTCCCTCTCACGGGCGCCCACGAAGCTGTTGCTGAGGATGCCCAGTCGGCACCGGGGGCGCAGCACCCGCACGTACTCGATCAGCTCCGTGTTCGGCGTCCCCAGGTACTCGGCCCACAGGTCGGCCATGAACGACTCGACCCGCCTGTCATCAAGGCCGAGCCTGGCACCGACCTGTGCGCGCACCTCCGCCTCGCCGACCGTCCCGACGGCCCCGGCCTCCCATACGTCATCGAGCATCCGGTCCGCACTCCCCGGAGACAGCCCGAGCCGCTCGTCCCATCGCCGCAGCCAGCCTGTCGGGGGTGTGATCTCCAGGACTCCGCCGATGTCGAGAACGACGCAGCGCGGTTCCATGCGGGTTTCCCCTCGTCCAGCCCCCGGCCGCAGCAACGGCAGCAACGGCGCGGAGATAGTCGGCCTGATCGCCGTGAACACCCTCGGCCTTCACCTTCGGGGAAGGTCAAGGCCATGAGCGCGCTCGTGGTGCGCACCGCCGGCAGCGGCTCGGCGAGTTCTGCCGTGAGGGCATGAAGACCACGGCGCGTGGCCGCCCCCACGCTGTCCGACGGCGTCGTCGAGACCCTGGAGACCCTCGAGACCGGCGCTCCAGGAGCAACGAACTCCGCCGGAGCTCGTTGATCACGACATGAAAAACGTCATCGCGCAGGGGGAGTTGCGCACGCTGGTCACGGTCGCCGCGCTGACACTGGGGGCGACGAACGCGGGAAGCGCGCAGGCGAGCCCGGCGACCCCCGGGTGCCCGACGGCGGAGATCTTCGCCACCGACAACACCGCGATCATCACGGATCCGGCCGACCCCCGGCTCACGTCCCGCCTGACGCGCTTCGACCGCGAGGTGCGCGGAATCATCCACGCCCATGGTGCGAGGCCCGGCGCCTCGACCCTCCTGGACGGCGTCTTCTGGTCCGGTTCCCTGAACCAGGCCACCTACGAGCGCTCCCGCACGTTCGACGTCGACAAGGTCGGCCGCGACGGGCTCCACCACATCGCCGGCGTCATCGCCAAGGAGTACCGCCAGGAGTCGGTGCTCACGTTCCGCTGTCTGCCCCGGACTTCGCCGGAGACCGACGCTGTCGAGATCCAGGCGCCGGGCGTCAGCCGTACCCGACTGCACGACGCCCTGCTCGCGGACCCCGAGAGCCGTGCCGAGCTCGGCGGTGGCTCGGTCACCCTCGACGGACGGCTCATCCTCGTCGCCACGCTCGCCGACCTGCCACTGGCCCAGAAGTTCACGCGCACGCTCGGCGTCGACGTGAACAAGGCGCAAGTGCGCTACGGCGACGAGGAGTTCGTGAGCTGAATCGGCGGCACCTCGCCATCGAGACGGGGCAGGCGATCGCACGACGCTGCGGAGTGACGCGCTGAGAGCCGAGAGCCGGATCGCCGCGTGCCGGGCTGTACGGGGGCGCGGCGCGCGATCGCTCCCCCGGGGCGACCAGCCGGACTTTCGCCGGCAGGACTCCCGCTACCGGCAGGACTCCCGCTAGTTGGCGAACCGACCGCAGAGCCAGTTGCCCGGCTCCCGAGGGTCGTCGCTGATCCAGAACTGGCGCCACAGAAGCGCGAACTCGTCGCGGCTGAGGTGGCCGTCGCCGTTGAGGTCGAGCAACTCGAAGACGCCCGTCACGTCCACGGACCGCCCGTTCCAGGTCTCGACGAGCCTGCGGTGTTCATCCGGGGAGATGCGGCCGTCACCGTCGGCGTCCACGGCGTCGAACACGGTGTCGGCGGTGGCGGTGACGTCCGCGACCATGGTGGGCAGCCTGTCGACGACCGAGAGCAGTTCGCTCATGTCGACCGTGCCGTCCCCGTTGGCGTCCCCGGCCTCCAGCAGCGCCGCCCACCAGCCCATCAGCAGCGTCTCCACCCTCGCACGCAGCTCCGTGCCGGGCCCCACTCGCGGGAGGCGGCTCCAGCGGGCGACGAGTGCCCTGAAGTCCTCCTCGCGCAGACAGCCGTCGCTGTCCGCGTCGAACGCGGCGAACATCCCCTTGAGCTTGCGCTCCTGAAACGCGCTGGCCATGAGCGGCCCTCCCTCGACGCCGAACCGAACCGAACCGCGAACCGCCGGTGACCGCCCGACGAGGTGGCGAACAGCGTGCAACTATAGGCCGATCGCGCCACCGGCCCCACGGGCACATGTGCGCGAACGGTCACCCGTCGGACGGGTGCCGGTGATCTGGTCAAGTGCCTTGCCCGAGCCCATGATTGATCTCCATGGGGACTCTGGTCGCGGTGCACCGGTATCCGGTGAAGTCCATGCTCGGCGAGACGTTGACGGGCGTGGCCGTCACGCACGCGGGGCTGGCCGGAGACCGCACCCACGCCGTGCTCGACGACGACGGGGCTGTCGGGAGTGTCAAGCACCCGCGCAAGTGGGGGCGACTGCTGTGGTGCCGGGGCCGGTCGGGCGAGGACGGAACCGTCGAGGTCGCACTTCCCGACGGGACGAGGTTCCCGGCGGAGGATCCCGAACTGGGCGCGCGTCTCTCCAAGTTGCTGGGACGCCAGGTGTCCGTCTCGGCCGACGCATCGGCCGGCGCCAGGCTCGAGCGTGCGGTGCCCGAGTACGAGGGCGGGGTTCCGGATGCCGTGCGCGAGTCGGCGTTCGTGGACGGCACGGGCACGGAGGTCACCGTCGGCAGGGTCGCTCCGGGAACGTTCTTCGACTTCGGCAAGGTCCACCTGGTCACCACGTCCTCCTTGGCCAGGCTCCGGGCCGTGCACCCCGACGGCGACTTCGATCCGCGCCGCTTCCGGCCGAACCTGGTCGTCGACACCGGCGAAGGACAGGATTTCGTGGAGGACACCTGGGTCGGCCGTCGAGTCCGCGTGGGCGAGGCGCTGTGTCGCGTGGTGGTGCCCACCCCCCGCTGCGTGGTCCCCACCCTCGGCCAGGACGGCCTCCGGGCCGACCCCGGCATCATGCGCGCCATCGCACGCGAACACCGGACACCCGTCTTCGACCTGGGCCGGCTCGCATGCCTCGGCGTCTATCTGGACGTCCTCGAACCGGGCATGGTCCGCACGGGCGACTCGGTCACGCCGCAGGACTGACCGTCGTGGAGTCTTCCGGACCGGTGCTACCGCCGACTGAGCGCGTGGAAGCGGCAGTTGGGGCGGCGTCTTGATCGGTTCACAGGGGCGGGGCCTCGATCCGGGCGCGCGAGGTGAGGCCTTGATCTGCTGTACGAGGGCCTCGCTCGGGCCGTCGGGTTTCTTTTTGAACCGAGGGTTCACCGACGGTCCCCTCGGAGTTCACCATCGACCGAAAGGTTCTGCGTGTGACTTCAAGACCCTTCTCCCGTAAGAGCGCCCGGATCGCCATGGCGATCGGCGCCACCGTCGCCGTGGTGGGCGCGGGCACGATCGCGGCGCAGGCCGGCGGCCGCCCGCCTGCGCCCTCCCACGACTTCGACGCGGTCTCCGACTCCTTCTCCGGTCACGGCACGGTGACCGGAGACGTGCTGCGCAACGACCACGGCGCCACCGCGGTGGTGCGGCACACCGCTCCGTCCGACGGCGAGGTGACGATCGACGCGGACGGTACGTTCTCGTACACCCCGAGGTCCGGCTTCAAGGGCACGGACACCTTCATGTACACGACGACCGACGCGGTGCGGCTGTTCAAGGACACCCGGTCGAACGGGACCCCCATCCCGCCGCTCGGACAGGTCGCGGGTCCCGGCGGCACCACCACCAGGATCTCCGGTGAGGGCTTCGGCTCGTCGCTCGCCCCTGTGCCGGGCAGGCCCGGCCACTTCTACGGCCTCACCGACCGCGGCCCCAACGCCGACGCCCCGGACGGCAACAAGGCCGAGATGGTCCTCGACTTCACGCCGGCGATCGGTGAGTTCAGGCTCGTCGACGGCAGGGCCGAACTCGTCAGGAAGGTCGCCCTGAAGGGGCCGAGGAGCCTCGGCGGGGTGCGGTACAGCGGCCGTCCGCCGCACGACACGAGCGAGACGATCGACGACGTCGCCGCGACGAACGCCCACGGCGGCACCCCCACGCCCGTGGCCAGGGACCCGTACGGCTACGACTCCGAGGGCCTGGTGGCACTGCCGGACGGCACGTTCTGGGTGTCGGACGAGTACGGCCCCTACCTCACGCACTTCGACGCGCACGGCTACGAGCTGGGCCGGCTGACCCCGTACCGGAACAGCCCGGACAACGCACACCACAAGATCGTCGGATACCTGCCGCCCGAGCTCGCCGACCGGGTGAAGAACAAGGGCATGGAAGGCCTGACGGTCACGCCGGACGGCTCGGCCCTGGTGGGTGTCATGCAGGCCGCGCTGCAACAGCCGGATCTCGGCGGCACCAAGGCCGCGGGCGTCGCGGCCACCCGCATCGTCACGATCGACCTGCGCACGTTCAAGTCCAGGCAGTACCTGTACCTGTTGGACAACCCTGCGTCCACGGGCGACGCCAACAGCGAGATCACCGCGCTGTCCGGCACGAGGTTCCTCGTCGACGAACGTGACGGCGCCTTCGAGCCATTCGCCCACAAGACCCTCTACGAGGTCGACATCGACGGCGCCACCGACATGAGTGGCCTGACGCTCGGCGGCAAGTCGCCCGAGGCGCTGATCGGAACGGCCGGCACCAACGCGGCACTCGCCGTGCTCACCGGTGCCGGGGTCCACGTCGCGCAGAAGCGGTCGTACCTCGATGTCGGCGCGCTGGTGAGCCAACTCGACCCCAGCGGAGCGTTCTTCGGGCACGACAAGGTCGAGGGCGTCGCCACCACGAACGCCGGCAGGACGCTGTACCTGTCCAACGACGACGACTTCGGCATCGACACCATCGCCGTCGACCCCGACGGGAAGTGGACCGTGCACCAGAAGGTGCTGCCGCCCACGGGCCAGGAGGACAACGGCGAGATCCTGAAGGTGGACACCACCAAGCTGCCGGCGGTCCTCAAGACCGTCACGGTGACGATCCACGTGCGCTGACGCGACACCTCACAGCCGTCGGGCCCGTCCACCGGAGCGGACGGGCCCGACGCGTGTCATGGGCGCACCGAACGGCACCCGGTCGACGCCCGCACGCCCGCCTACGCGTTCTTGCGGCCGACGCCCGCGTACACCCAGTACTCCGAAGGATTGTCCGGGAGTTCCTTCTCCGGGTCGGGGCGCCACAGGGGGACGTGGACCAGACCGGGCTCCGTGAGGTCGAAGCCGGCGAAGAGTCCGAGGATGTCGTCGTGGGAGCGGGCGGTCACCGGGGAGGTGGCCCGGGACCGGTAGAGCTGCCCCACCGCGGCGGCGGTGTCGGGGCGGTCCTGGTTCGTCGCGTGGGACATCGCCAGCCAGCTGCCGTCCGGCAGGGCGTCCCGGAACGCGGCCACGATGCCCGCCGGGTTCTCCTCGGTCGCGACGAAGTGCAGGATCGTGATCATCAGTACGGCTACGGGCTGCTCGAAGTCGATCAGCTTGCGCAGCTGCGGTGAATCCAGGACGCCGGCCGGCCGGCGGATGTCGGCGTCGACGATGTCCGCGTCCGGATTGCCTTCGAGCAGGGAAGCGCTGTGCGCCACGGCCACGGGGTCGTTGTCGACGTACACCACCCGGGCGCCCGGGCTCGCCGCCTGCGCCACCTCGTGGACGTTGCCCTGGGTGGGGATGCCGGAGCCGAGGTCGATGAACTGCCGTACCCCGGCCTCGACCAGGAACCGCACCGCCCGTCCGAGGAAGTCCCTGTTGGCCTGGGCCAGGACGCGTACCTGAGGGTCGATGGCCGTGAAGGCCGCCACCGCCTCCCGGTCTATGGCGAAGTTGTGCTGTCCGCCCAGCATGGCGTCGTACATCCGGGCGACGCTCGCTTTGTCGGCCTCCACCCCGGGCACCGGACCTGCACTGCCGCGCATCTGAATGTCCTCTCCAGTAATGGATCTTGACGGTTCGTCATATAGTTGCACAACGACGCGCGGCGCCCCCTTCTTTCCGTCGCGCGGTCGGCCCCCACGCGGAAAGGCACGACCCTGCGGAACGACCCGCGCAGCCGCATCGACGACCCACCCCTCACCCGGCCGTCACCGCGCCAGACCTTCTCCTCCCCCGCCGCGGACGCCATCGGTTCCGCGCTCGATCTTCGACTGACCGGCAGCCAGCTCGCGTACGCGCTGACGCCCGCCTTCGCCGACGCCGCGTCGGTCTACCTGCTGGAGCGGTGGCGTCGCGGGGAGAACGCGCACACCGCCGTGGA
The DNA here is from genome assembly GCF_036347055.1 of Streptomyces sp. NBC_00820. Classification (NCBI taxonomy): domain Bacteria; kingdom Bacillati; phylum Actinomycetota; class Actinomycetes; order Kitasatosporales; family Streptomycetaceae; genus Streptomyces; species Streptomyces sp. NBC_00820. Next base: position 850,259 of record NZ_CP108882.1, read on the forward strand.
CCCGGCGAGGATCGAAGCGCACCGGCTGGCACTAAGGGTGGGGTCGGACGCCCGGGAGGACTGGGAGGGGGTGCTGCCGGACGGCGAGGTGATCGTCTTCCCGCGCGAGACGCCGTACGCCCGCGCCCTCGCCTCCGGGCAGGCGCAGCTGCTCGACTCCGTCGACGCGCACACCTCCGAGCGGCTCATCGCCTCCGGCAGCGGCGACGCGCGGATCCACGAACTGCTGCGGGTGGCTTCCTTCCTGGTCGTGCCACTGCGGGTGCGGGACCTGACGATCGGCTTCGTCGCCTGCTCCCGCCGGCCGGACAGAGCGCCGTTCCTGCCCGCCGAGGCGGCGGCCGTGGAGGCGCTGACGGCGCGGGCCTCCGTCGCCCTGGACAACGCGCGCCGCTACGAGCACGAGCGACGCACCACCCTGGCGATCCGCGACAGCCTGCCACCGGGCACGCTCCAGCTGTTCGAGGGCTGCCGAGTCGCCCACGACTCCCTGGCCGCCGGGCAGGACACCGTCATCGGCGGCGACTGGTACGACGTGCTGCCTCGGCCGGGCGGCCGGGTCGGGCTGATCGTGGGTGATGCCATGGGCCACGGCCCGGAGTCCGCCGTCGCCATGCTTCAACTACGCACGGCCACGAGGGTGTTGGCCGGGATGGACATCCCCGCGGTCGATCTCGTACGGCGCCTCGACGCGCTCGCCTGCGAGACGCCGGGCGCCTCCTTCGCCACCTGCGTCTACGTCGAGTGGGCCGCGCAGCAGCACACCTGCACCGTGATCAGCGCAGGTCACCCTCCCCCACTGCTGCGCGGCCCCGACGGCAGGACGGCCCCGGTCCCCCTGACCGAGGCGGGCCTGCCCCTGGGGCTCGGCACGGGTCACTACGAGGCGACCGTGTTCACCGTGCCCGAGCCGGCTCTGCTGGTGCTCTACAGCGACGGCCTGGTCGAGTCGCGCGACGCGGACATCGACCATCAGATCGCCCGCCTCGCCCACGCCGTGGACGCGGCCGTCGCCGATTCCGCGGACGCCGACGTCACCGATTCCGCCGACACGGACGGCCGGGAGGTCCTGCCGGCGCTGTGCCGACGCCTGCTGCACGCCCCCTCCGATCGCAGCGGCGCGGACGACCGCACCCTCCTGCTCGCCGAGCTGACACCCGCCAGGGCCTGATCGCCCGCATCCGGGGACTGACCACCCACGGCCGAGGACTGCCCGTCCGCGGTCGGGCCCCGTCCCCCATGCCCGTCTCCGGCGTCTCCCGCGTCCGTCCATCGCGCGCATCAGGCCGTCAGCGTCGCCCACACCGCCTTGCCACCGGTCAGCCTCGAACGGTCGACGCCCCAGGAGTCGGCGAGGTACTCGACGAGCAGCAGCCCCCGACCGCCCTCGTCGTCGGGCCCGGGGTCGCGCCGGGTCAGGCCGCAACCGGAGTAGTCGTGGTCGTGCACCTCGATGCGCAGGCATCCGGCGGTGACGAAGCCCATGCCGCACAGGATCCGCACGCTCGACGTGTGCCGGACGGCGTTGGCGGCCAGTTCGGACACCAGGAGCACGGCGTCCGCGCACAGTTCGCCGGACAGCCCCCATCCGCCCAGCCGGGTCCTCATCAAGCGGCGGGCCACTCTGACGCTGGGGCGGTAAGAGGGCAGTTCGATCCAGTGCGCCTGATCGGGGTCGGCGACGTCCAGCAGCTCGGGAGCGGAGGTCGTGTGGGGGGACACGGTGGTTGCCTTCCGTGAGGCGGACGCAGTCGCAGGAGGGCCGGAAGTGCACAACTGCCCAGTAACTAAGCGACGTTGCCCGTGATCGTGGATGCGATGCACGCAAATAACTATGCGCGCATCGGGGTTCACCCTGCAACCGACTCCCTGATAATTTCAGCGAGCCGGTTTCGGCCTGGTGGCTTCATCAAGTGACTGTCACACTCGTACTGATGACCGCCCCTCAGGAGGTAGGGAGTGAGCGAAGGCCGTTCGAACGCGGGCAGCACCAGTGCGCCCACCGTTCTGCGGATGGTCCTGGGTCGAAGGCTGCAGGAACGGCGGCAGGAAGCGGGCGCGTCCCTGGAGGACGCGGCACGGGCGCTTCGGGTCACGTCACTGACCATCCGCCGCCTGGAGAAGGCGGAGGTGGCGCTCAAACCCCTCTACGTGGAGAAACTGCTCGAGACCTACGGCGCCGACCGGCAGGAGAGGGACGAGTTCGTCGCCTTCGCCGAGCGGGCCAACGAGCCGGGCTGGTGGCACACCTACCGCGATGTGCTGCCGACCTGGTTCAGCGCGTACGTGAGCCTGGAGACCGGGGCGAGGATCCTGCGCACCTACGAGCCGCACTACGCGACGGGCCTGCTGCAGACCCACCAGTACGCGCGCGCCGTACTCGGCGGCGGCTTCCCGAACGACAGCGACGACGACCTCGGGCGGCGCGTGGACCTGCGGCTGCGCCGCCAGGCCCTGCTGGAGAAACCCGACGCGCCCACGCTGTGGGTCGTGCTGGAGGAGGCCGTCCTGCACCGGGTGGTCGGCGGCCCCGAGGTGATGCGGGAGCAGATCGAACGGCTCCTGGAGGTCTCGGAGCTGGAGCACGTCAGCGTCGACGTCGTCCCGTTCACCGCCGGCGCCCACGTGGGCGCGTGCGCCCCGTTCACCTACTTCCGGTTCGCGGAGCCCGAGCTTCCGGACGTCGTCTACAGCGAGATCCTCTCCGGCGCGATGTACCTGGACCAGCGTTCCGACGTCGTCGCCCATCTCGAGGCGCACAACCGCATGTCCCTGCTGACCTCTGACGCGCACAGCCGGGCGCTCCTGAACCACATGCGCAAGGAGTACTCATGACCATCATCGACGGCAGTGTCTATCGCGTTTACAACGGTATGCCGGCGTCGGACCTCGGTGAGCAGGGCTGGGAGTCTCCCTGGAGCGGCCCCAACGGCGGCCAGTGCGTGCAGACGAAGCAGCTCGCCGACGGCCGGGTCGCGCTGCGGCAGTCGACCGATCCCGCCGGCCCCGCGCTGATCTACACCCCGGAGGAGATAACCGCGTTCGTCACGGGGGTCAAGCAGGGCCTCGCCGACCATCTGACCACCGGATGACTTCTCCCCAACGGACACACCGAACAGGGACAGGATGACGAACTCACAGGCACCGCGGGACATCGACACCAGCAGGCCCCACTCCGCCCGCATGTACGACTACTACCTCGGCGGCAAGGACCACTTCGCGGCAGACAGGCAGGCCGCCGAGACCGTGGCGTCGGCCTACCCGGGCATCTTCGTCTGCGCCCGTGAGAACCGCGCCTTCATGCACCGCGCCACCCGCGTCCTCGCGCGGGAGCACGGCATCCGGCAGTGGCTCGACATAGGCACCGGCATTCCCACCGAACCGAACCTGCACCAGGTGGCCCAGTCCGTGGTCGCCGACGCACGGGTGGTGTACGCCGACCACGACCCGCTCGTCCTCAAGTACGCCGAGCGTCTGATGCGCGGCACCGCGGAGGGCCGCACCATCTACCTCGAAGCGGACGTCAACGACCCGCAGACTCTGCTCGACGCCCCCGAGCCGGCCGAGATCCTGGACCTCGGCCGGCCGGTGGCCCTGTCCCTCAACGCCCTGATGCACTTCGTGCCGGACGCCCAGGACCCCTACGGCATCGTCAGCCGCCTGCTGGACGCCCTGCCCTCGGGCAGCGCGCTCGCCCTGAGCCACTGCACGCCCGACTTCGACCCTCCCACCTGGCGGAAGGTCGCCGCCATCTACGACGACGCCGGAACTCCGGTGCGGTTCCGCTCGCGCGCCGAGGTGGCGCGTTTCTTCGACGGGCTCGAACTGCTCGACCCCGGCGTCTCCGTCGGCCACCGCTGGCGCCCGGACACCGAACCGACCGCCACCGACGCGGAGGTCAGCCTGTGGACCGGGGTGGGCATCAAGCCGTGACGCACACGCGCGGGGCCCTTCCCGGGCCTCCTGCCGCGTCCTCGCCTCCCCGAAGCCCTCGCACGGCCCCCACCACGGCCGCCGCGAGGGCTTCGGCTGCTCCTGGTCGGGGCTTCCTGTCCCCCCGCGCCGCCGGTCCAGGCCCTCTTCGACGCGCCGGCCGTAGGGGCTGTGGGGCCGCGGGGGCCGAAAGGGCCGTAGGGGCCGTAGGGGCCGTAGGGGCCGTAGGGGCCGTAGGGGCCGTAGGGGCCGTAGGGGCCGTAGGGGCCGTAGGGGTCCGTAAGGGCCGTAGGGGTCCGTAAGGGCCGTAAGGGCCGTAAGGGCCGTAAGGGTCCGTAAGGGCCGTAGGTGTCCGTAAGGGCCGGTCAGGTGTGGCTCGGTGCCGGATGCGGCTCGGAGAGGCGCGCTGCCGTGCGGCGGGGAAGCAGGAACGGGGTGGCCAGCAGGAGCACACCGGCCACGCCGATGGCCGTACGCGGACCGAGCAGCCCGCCCAGTACGCCCCAGACGGCAGTCAGGAGCGCGGTCGAGGCCTTGGTCGTCACCGCCCAGGCGGACAGCGTGCGGGCCACCCGGTCGGTCGCGGTGCGCTCGAGGCGGAAGGTGGCGTAGACGGGGTTGAAGATCCCGCAGAAGAAGATGAGACCGAGTTCGACACCGATCACCAGCAGCAGCCCTCCGGTACCGGGCCCCACGAAGGCCAGGCCGACGGGCCAGAGCGCGCGCAGGGCCCCGACCACGACCAGGACCTGGTGTCGGCCGTACCGCGTGACAAGCGGCTGGGCCAGCCGCGAGCCGAGCAGGCCGCCGATCGAGGGCGCGGCGAAGGCAAGGCCGTACTGCCACGGTGCGAACCCGAACCGGCCGAGCATCAGGACGGCCAGCAGCGGCTGGGCGGCCATCACCAGGCCGTTGAACAAGGCGGTGTTGAAGAACAGCGGACGCAGCGTCGCGTCGGCGAGGATGTACCGCCATCCGTCGAGCAGGTCCCGGGCCCGCATGCGCGCGACCTCCTGGTGCTCGGACCGCGGCTCGTGCCCGCCCGTCGCACGGATGCCCAGGGCCGAGAGCAGGTAGCTGACCGCGTCCGCCACCACCGTCGCCACGGGACCGAGGAGCCCGATCGCCGCGCCGCCCAGCGGCGGTCCGATGATCGTGGTCGTCCAGGCCGTGGACTCGAACCGGGCATTGGCGACGAGCAGGTCCTCGGCCGGCAGCAGCGTCTTCAGGTACGCGCCGGAGCCGGCGCGGAAGGTGATGTCGGCCGCCGCGACGACGACCGAGACCAGCAGGAGCTGAAGGAAGGTGAGCACGCCGAGCGCGAACGCGACGGGGATCGTCAGCAGCGCGGCGCACCGCACCAGGTCCATCGCGATCAGCACCGGGCGCTTACGGCGGAACTCCACCCACGGGCCGAGCGGCACCGCCACGGCCGCGCCCACCGCAGCCCCCACGGAGGCGAGCGCGGCGACCTCGGCCGGTCCGGCGTGCAGCACCCGGACGGCGATCAGCGGGAAGGCGCCGAAGGCGAGCCACGTACCGAGCGCGCTGGTCCCGTACGCGGCCCACAGCCACCCGAACCGCCGCCCCAGCCGCCGTCCGGGCAGCTGCCCCAGCCGGTGCCCGCTCCTCATACCCGACGCTCCTCGCCACTCACCCGCACAACCGATCCGCGATCGGAAGCATCAAAGCGAGCACCCTACCCAGGGATCAAACAACCGCGGGACCGTCGGCCACAACCATCGGTTGTGGCCATAGGGTGTCGGCATGGACCTCGACACCGTCCGGACCTTCGTGGCCGCCGCCGACGCGGGCCAGTTCCAGGAGGTCGCCGCCGAGCTGGCCATCACCCAGCAGGCCGTCTCCAAGCGCGTCGCAGCGCTGGAGCGCAACCTCGGCGTACGGCTGTTCAACCGCACCCCGCGCGGCGCCGAGCTCACCATCGACGGGCAGGCGTTCCTGCCCCACGCGCGCGAGCTGCTGCGCGTCGCCGAGCGCGCGGTCGCGTCCGTGCGGCCCGGCCGCCGTCCGCTGCGCATCGACGTGATCGCCTCGCGCGGCGCGGCGGCGGGCCTGATGCGTGGCTTCCACCGCGCGCACCCCGAGATCGAACTCGACGTGGTGATGCTGCTCGACATCGAGACGGCCGTCGCCGCCATCCGGTCCGGTGAGATCGACGCGTCCTTCCGTGCCGTCGCCGCGCCCGGCCGCCCTCTCCCCGAGGACTTCGAGTCCGTACGGGTGCTCGACGAGCCGCTCCAGCTCCTCACCGGCCCCGCCCACGCGCTGGCGGGCGCCCGGTCGGTGACCGTCGCCCAGCTCGCCGGGCACCGGATCTGGATGCCCGGCATCGTCCCCGGTACCGAGTGGGCCGCCTACTACGACGACCTCGTCGCCGAGTTCGGCCTCACCATCGAGGCGACCGGACCCAACTTCGGCTCCGACGCGCTCCTCGACACCGTCGCCGACACCCCGGCCCTGGCCACCTTCATGGGCGAGCACACCCGCCTCGTCTGGCCCGCGGACCACGGCCTGCGCCGCATCCCGGTCACCGACCCGACGCCGGTCTACCCGCACTCGCTCCTCTGGCACCGCGACAACCCCCACCCGGCACTGGCCACCCTCCGCGCCCACCTCGCCACCACGACGGCCGCCCACGACGCCCCCGGAACCTGGGTGCCGAACTGGGTGATTCCGCGCTGAAAGCGGCCTCCTCCGCGATCAGCACGACCGGATCAACGGAGGCGACGCATCCCTGAAGCAGGGTGCGTGGCCTGCTCACCGAACTCGGCATCCCGGCCTCCACCTGACCGCCGCGCCCGGCGTCACCGCCCACGCGTCCGCGCACTCACGGTGCGGGGCGGCCGGACCGACGGGTGGGCCGGTGGGCGGTGACCGGTGGGCCGGTGGGCCGGTGGGCCGGTGGGCCGGTGGGCCGGTGGGCCGGTGGGCCGGTGGGCCGGTGGCCGACTCTGACCGGCCCTGGCCGCTGCAGCGGAACGGCCTCCGTGGCGCGGCGCGGACTCTCGGGGACCGTATGCGCGGGCAGCCTGGCACGTGGCACGATGACGGCTGGTCGGATCGACAGGCCGATGCCGCGTAGGCATCCGCTGGGACGCGTGCAGAGTGACGGGGCGGAGAGCTGAGACGTGGTCGCCTTCTACTCCTCCGCGCTGGACGGAGTCGCCGCCAACCCGGCCCTTCCCACACCGCTGCTGCTGCGGCTGATCGCCTTCGACGGCGGGGGCCAAGGGCCGCCCTTCCAAGCCCTCCACCGGCCGGGACTGCCCGAGCCGGCCGTGGCGGCTGTCCTCACCCACCCGATCGTGGACACCCGAGTCCACTTCGCGACGAGCGGCCAGGCGGACGCCGGGCAGCGGGCCCGACTCGCGGACGACCCGTCGCCCGAGGTGCGGGCCGCCGTCGCGGTCGGGCCCGAGTGGACTCACGATCCCCGGACGAAGGTCGGTCCGCTGCCGGACGCCGTGTGCCGACGGCTCCTCGACGACCCCGAACCGGCCGTACGGAGCGCGCTGTTGCACTCCCGCCACTTGGCGCCGTCCTTCCTCGTCTCCCTGGTCCGGCATCCCGATCCGGCCGCACGACGTGCCGCCCTGCGCGTCTGGGACGAACTGACGGCGGACGAGCGGGCCACACTGCTCGATGATCCCGACCGTGAGGTACGACGGCCGGCCGAGCTGTGCGCGTGTCCTCACGACGCGCGGCTCACAGCGGCGCTGCTCCGCGACCCCGCCGTCCGGCCCGAGGCGCTGCGCCGCGGGCTGCTCGGCCGCGCGGACGCCGAGGGGCTCCTCGCCGAGGGCGTCCACCTGGTCGAACTCGCCGGCAATCCGTCCCTGCCCGCCGACCTCGTGGACCGTCTCGCCGTCGGCCCCGACGACGAGGTGCGGCTCGCCGTGTCCCTCCGCCCCGAGCTGTCCGAGGCCCGGCGCGCCGCGATCGACTTCACGGTGGCTCCGCACGTAACGAAAGACGTGGACTGGGTGGCGGCCGGTATCGACGATCCGGACGTGCTGCGCCGGGCCGCGACCTCCGCCCATCCGCTGCTGCGTCGCGCCGCGGCCCGCAGCCCTCATCTGCCGGCCGGTCTGCTGCGGCTTCTGGCCGCGGACGAGGACGTCATCGTGCGTACCCACCTGGCCGTCCATCACCGTGACACCCCAGAGGAGGTCCTGATGAGCGTGTACGCGCGGCTCGGCGGGACGTTCTCCGCCTGGATGGCGACCGGCCACCCCCGCTTCCCCCGCGAAGGGCTGGCCGCCCGCTATGCGGACCATCCGGAGGGGACCTACCGGCAGTTGGCAGTCCGCGACCCCGCCGCGAGCCCCGATCTGATCGAGCGGCTCAGCCACGACCCGGTCGTGTGGACTCGCCAGGCGGCGACCCGCGACCCACGCCTACCGCTCCCCCGGCTCCTCGAGGCCCTCACCGTGCCCGAGCTGGCCTCCAGCGCGGGGGCCAATCCGGCCCTTCCCCCAGGAGAGATGGCCGGGGTCATGGACAAGGCCGGGGTGCCCGCATGACGGCACGGTTCAAGCGGCACAGCCCGCACCGAACCGGCATCGAGCGGAAAGGACCTCCACGTCCTCACGCCCGGCATCCGACGGCTACGGGCGATACAGTGCGCAGGTCCTGGGTGTCGCCGTTACCTTCACCGCGCTGAATCCGGGCAGTTCGTCATGCCCAAGGGGCATCCCGCGAAGATCAGGCGATGGTCCCACTTCGATGACCGAAGAGTCGGGCGGCATGAGGAACTCCGTGACGAACAGCACGGCGATGCACCCTGGCCGGATACCCGGCTACGACGGCGGCCCCTTCACTCACCGCCCCGAACTCCTGGACGAGAGCCTGTTCTGGCTCGGCCACCTGCACAACTGCGCCCAGAGCGAGGACGCCGAGGAACTACTGCTCGGCGAGGACGCCGAGGACGCAGCGGACTTCCAGCGCCAGTTGCTGGAAGGGGACGACTGGCCCGTGTTCACCGTCCCGCTCGTCGGCGGCCACCGCCTGTACGTGGTGTACCGCGCCTTCGAGGAGGACGAAGGCATCGACTACCTCCTGCACCACCTCGATCGGGACCACACCGAACATCTCGCCCAGGACGAAGGGCACTTCATGGGCCCCGCCCTTTCCTGGGCCGAGCTGACCGCCGCAGCGGACAACGGCCTGCCCGGCGGCAGCACCGCTGATCCGCACGCCCGGCTGCTGCTCCTGCTGCCCGCGTTCGGCGATGACGCCGTACCCGATGACGCCGTCGACCGCCTGGCGGCAGCACTACGCGCCCGCACTCAGGTCGAGGCCCCCGATCGGCTCGCCGCCGCCCTGCTCGAAGACCAGGGGTCGTGCGGTCCGGTGCGCTGGACCACAACCGGGCATGGCTACTGGATCAACGACGGCGGGCTGTCCTTCCGCAACCCCGCCAACCGCTTCGCCTGGCCTGCCGCACGCCTGGCGCGTGTGAGTGCCGCACTGGCCCCCTGATCCGCACAGCCGAGCAAAGCAGCCGGAGGCCGACGGGGGCGATCCTGCGGTGTCTGGTGTGATCACGACTGATGGCGATTCGTGAAAACGGCCGGGGTCGCTCCTCGCCCCGTTTGGTTGGTTCTTGATGTATGCGGGGAGGTTGGGGAGCCAAGAGCGGGCCTTGATCACCTGTGGCTAAGTTGGGGCCATGACTGGTGACTGGAGGTTGGATCGGATCGGGGCTGCTCTGCGAGGTGAGAACCCGACCGTGCTGCGGCGGCTTGAGTCGGGGTTCGCGGTGATCGGCGACGTTCAGTTCCTGCCGGGTTACTCGGTTCTCCTCGTGGACGAACCAGGTGTTCAGCGGTTGTCTGGTCTGCCGACGGCGAGGCGGTTGTCGTTTCTGTCCGACATGGACCGGCTCGGAGAAGCCGTGGAGCGCGTCTGCCGACGCCTGGACCCCGGCTTCCGCCGGGTCAACCTGGAGATTCTGGGGAACACCGACCCGTTCCTGCATGCCCACGTCTGGCCGCGGTTCGAGTGGGAGCCGGCCGAGCTGGTGGGCAAGCCTGTGTGGCTGTATCCGGGTGACCGGTGGAGTGACGAGAGGTTCAGGCTGGGGCCGCAGCATGATGTGCTGCGGGACGGGATCGGAACCGAACTGGATCGGTTGCGTTCGCTGGGCTGACGGCGTGAGCCCGCCGACCGTCCGATCTCGCTCCGGGAAAGGGCCGTTCATGAGAGTGGCCGACCTTCTCGGCGTAGGGTCGGTGCCGTACGTGGGATTGCCGAAGCCCTGGTTCGGGCACCGAGGAGTCGTCGATGCTGGACCAGGATTTACGGCGCGCCGCGCGCCTGGCTGATTACGGGAGCGTGAGCACTCAGCTCTCCTTGCTGAGCGACCACCGGCTCGGGAAGGTCGTCGCAGCCGCTACCCCGCTCGGGTCGGGCATCGGCGGCAGGTCGGCAGAGCTGGACATCAACGGAACGCGCGTCTTCGTCAAGCGGATCCCTTTGACGGACACCGAATTACGCCCGGAGAACGTGCGGTCGACGGCGAATGTCTTCGAACTGCCGATGTTCTACCAGTACGGGGTGGGCTCGGCCGGGTTCGGTGCCTGGCGGGAGCTTGCCGTGCACACCATGACCACGAACTGGGTTCTCGGCGACGAGTACGCGGGATTCCCCCTGATGTACCACTGGCGGGTTCTGCCTGACTCCCCTCCCGAAGAATTCACCGACGAGTTCGGGGGCCTGGAGGGGGCCGTCGCGCACTGGGAGGGATCACCCGCCGTTCGTGACCGGCTGGAGGCCATCGGCCAGTCGTCGTGCAGCCTGGTGGTCTTCCTGGAGCACGTGCCGCACACGCTCGCCGGATGGCTGGCCGCCCAGCGCGAAACCGCCGTGCCGGACGGCGGGGACGGCTCGCCCTTCCGCTGGGTGGAGGAAGCTCTGATGCGCGGAGCTGCCTTCATGAGTTCTCGCGGACTTGTCCACTTCGACGCTCACTTCGCCAACATCCTGACCGATGGCCGCCAGCTCTACTTCGCCGACTTCGGACTTGCCCTGAGCTCCGGCTTCGACCTTTCGGCGGACGAGTCCGACTTCCTCTCGGACCACCTCGCGTACGACCACTGCTACACCGCGAGCCACCTGCTTCGATACCACTTGCTCGACGGCGTGCGCGGTGACACGGAACGCGAAGCCTTCCTGCACGACTGGATAGCCGGCCGGCGACCTGACGACGTCCCGCCCGAGATCACGGCCATCATCGACCGGCACGCACGCCCGACCGTCGTCGTGGACTCCTTCTTCCGCCGTCTGCTCACCGAGAGCAAGCAGACGCCGTTCCCGGCCGCGGAGATCGAGCGGCAGTTGGGCTCCGGCGCCACAACTCCGAGCTGATCCACGCCCTCGCCTCGACGGTCCGGCAGCCACGCACCAGCCACTCGTCGAAATTCGCCGGCCATGCGCCGTCAACGTGACTCCGCGATGTCTGTCACCGTGCTCCGACAAGCGGACGGTGATTCTTGCTGCCGCCGCGGCGGGCGCTCCAACTCCCGCCGGGTGGAGGCGGGCTTGGGCCGGCAGGACGAGCCTTATGCAGTCATCCAGTTCAGTCATCCAGTAGGTCCCACGACCGATCTGATGCCCCCGCGGGGTTTGCCCGGCCCGCACAGCAAGTGGGTCCACCCGCACCACACGCCAAATCCTGAGGCGGTTCCGTGCCCTGGACAGTCACAAGCCACCTGCGCCCTTCATGCGGGCCCGCACCGCTCCCCGGGTGCGCGCGTCGGCGCAGCCCGGTGCGCGCTCCTCCACTGCCCTTGCCGTCTCAGTCGTCGGGTGCGTGCCAGGCGGCGAGGTTGCCCTCCAGGCGCTCGAGCGCGCGCAAGGTCGCGTCCTGCTCCTCGGCGGTGAGGTCGCCGATGCTGACGCGTTCGAGGTCGGCCCAGACCTGCTCCACCTGCCGGCGCAGGGCGTGGCTGGCAGCGGTCGGCTCGATGATGACGGAACGCTTGTCGGTGTCCGAGGGGCGGCAGCGGACGAAGCCCGCCTGTGCGAGGCGCCGGACGGTGCGGGTCATGGTGGGGGCGTCGGAGTCCAGCAGGCGAATGAGGTCGACCTGGCGCTGAGGGCCGAGTTCCCACAGGTGCATCATGACCAGCTCCTGGCCCGGATACAGCCCGACCCGGCGCAGGAGCTGCCCGGCGATCATGCGGTGCAGTCGGGCCACCCGGAAGATCGCGTGGCTGATGCGTCCTCCGCTCGCGGATGTGGGCAGAGGTACCGACGTCGCCTCACCCGGCACAGACGCCTGACCGTCGGCCGGAGGTGTCGACTGAGTCATTGCCGCCACCCTTCCTTGCAGATGTTGCTCGAACACCTACCAGTGTACTTCGGCCGCCTGGACCGCGGACATCACACCCGCGGATGCCGCTTCACCGGACCAGGCATGGGATTGTGGCGATCGTCACAGCCGCTCACAGGGAATGGCGCCAGGGCTTTTATTTGTTCGAGCAACATAGTTCGTGGTCTCAGCAGAAAAGAACGTGACACCGCGGGCCTGCCGGGTCGCACGGTGTCGTGCGACCCAGTGCCACCGGACGAAGTCCGGCCGGCTTCCACACAGCGCTACTCACCGATGAAGGCCATGAGATGACTTCTGCGTTCGATCCGATCGACCTGGGCGGCAAGCGCCTGGCCAACCGCATCGCGATGGCCCCCATGACCCGCAGTCGCGCCTACGGCCCTGGCGCGAGCCCGACGGCCGCGATGACGACCTACTACACCCAGCGGGCCGGCGCGGGCCTGCTCATCACCGAGGGCGCCCAGCCGTCGGTGATCGGCCAGGGCTACACCAACACCCCCGGCCTGCACTCGGCCGAGCAGGTCGAGGCGTGGCGGGAGGTGACCGACGCGGTGCACCGTGAGGGCAGTGTGATCTACGCGCAGCTGCTGCACACCGGCCGTATCGGGCACCCCAGCCTGCTCCCCGACGGCATGTTTCCCGTCGGCCCTTCGCCGGTCGCCGCGTCTGGACAGGTGTTCACCCAGGACGGCATGCGGGACTTCGTCACCCCCGTCGAGCTGACCGAGGCCGCCATCACCGAGACCATCGAGGACTTCGCGCGGGCCGCGCGCAACGCGATCGCCGCCGGCTTCGACGGCGTCGAACTGCACGGAGCCAACGGCTACCTGATCCACCAGTTCCTGTCCACCAACGCCAACCGGCGCACCGACGGCTGGGGCGGGTCGGTCCAGGGCCGCATCCGTTTCGCCGTCGAGCTCGCCCGTGCGGTCGCCGACGCCATCGGAGCTCATCGCGTGGGCCTGCGGGTCTCCCCGGCCGGCGTCTTCAACGACATCACGGAAGACGGCTACCGCGACACCTACCTGGCCCTGGTCGAGGCGCTGGAGCCGATCGACCTGGCCTACCTGCATGTCATGGAGAGCGGGGACCGGGAACTCACCTCGGCGCTGCGAAAGAGTTTCAGCGGCACCTTCATCCTCAACCCCCACACGCCCGGCTCCATGACCGGCCTTGACGATCTCGCCCTGATCGAGGACGGCACCGCCGACATCATCAGCTTCGGCGCCCTGTTCCTGGCCAACCCCGACCTGCCCGCCCGCCTGGCCGCCGGTGGCCCGTTCAACACCCCTGACCGTGCTACCTATTACGGCGGCGACGAACGCGGATACACCGACTACCCGACCCTCGGCTGACGATGAACCAAGGCGCCCGTCCGAACCGTTCCGGCCTCCGCCGGTCTCGGACCGGCGCCGGTGGCCGGCACCGCACACACGTGTGCCGGCCTCCCGCCGAAACCCGTGGGACCGTTCGGCCCAACGCGGACGCCCCGCGCGCCAGTTGCCCGCGGGGCGTCCGCGCCCGTCCCGCGCGGCTGACCGACTGGCTCACCGGCGAGCGGCTGATGCAGGCGCGGGACGCCACCGACGGTGCGGGTCCTCAGGTCGGGTCGGGGACGTGGGACCAGCCGGTCCAGTTGCCCTGACTGTCGCGCAGGTCCCACCACAGCCAGTCATCGGTTCCCTTGAGGACGATGGCGAAGAGGTAGGAGCCCACCTGCTGTGTACGGATCGTGACGCCGCTCCGCCACTCGCCGCCCATGGACTGCCACGACGTCCAGCCTCCGGAGGAGGTCGTCCAGCGCGTCCACACGGCCTTGTCGGTGCCGATCGCGAATTCCTGCAGCGTGCCGTCGGGAAGCGTCGTACGGGTCACGCCGTACTCGCAGATGACGGTTCCGCCCCCGACGTTGCAGTAACTGAGCGCCTGCGCCGGGGTGGCGGCCGTCACTGCCACACCCGCGACGACGGCGGCCGTGAGGAGAGCTGCCTTGATCCTCTTCATCCTGAAATCCCTTTGCTTGCTCGAACGTCGTGCCGGTGAACCGACGTTCATACTCTCCAGGCCACCGCTGACGTCCGGCTGACGTACCGCTTACGCCGCGCACGTGGTCCAGCGAGACCGTCCACGCGACCACCGACTTCCGCCGAGCCGCCGACGCCCCGGAGATCGCGTCCCGGACCCTCGAAGTGGCCCACGCGAGCGTTGCCCCGCCGCCCGCAGGCGGGCCGGTCCACGGCGCGTGGAGGCCCCGTGACGGCCGGGTACTCCGCGTCGATCACGGCCTGCCGGGCGGCGCACGTCATGCCCAGCACGTGCTCGGCCGTCGTACCCCGCGGTGGGCGAAGTCCGGTGCAGTGGCGCCTGCTTGCGTTCCAGCGGGTCGTGCGACCGGTGAACCCGCTCACGTTCTCCGGCATGTGGTCAGCCGTCCCCTACGATCAAGATCGTCATCGCGTTCGACCAGGAGAGCAGGCCATGACCACTCTGATCGTCTTCGACATCGACGGCACCCTGCTGCGCAGTGTCGCCCCCCACCAGGCCGCTTTCCTAGGCGCGTTGCGCGACTGCGGGCTCACGGAGATCGATTCCGGGTGGGGCGGTTACGCCCACCACACGGACTCGTGGATCTTCCGTCAGGTCTTCCGGCGCAACACGGGCCGGCTCCCGGACGAGGCCGAGACCCAGAAGTTCGCCGACCGGCTGTACGAACGCTTCCTGGCCGCCACCGAGCGCGAGGCCGTCGAGCAGATACCCGGCGCGGCCGCCTTCCTGCGGTCCCTGGCCGAGTCCGACGCGTACACGGTGGCGTTCGCGACCGGTGGCATGCGGGAGGTCACCGCCGCGAAGCTGGCACCGCTGGGCGTGGCCGGCCCGGTGTCCACCGCCAGCGACCACACCTTCCGCGAGCACGTGGTGCGGGAGGCCATCCACCAGGCGGGCGACGGCTTCGACCGGGTCGTCTGTGTGGGCGACGGGCCGTGGGACGTGCGTGCCGCGGTCGCCACCGGCAGCCAGTTCATCGGCATCGGCGAGTCCACGGCGCCGTTCGGCGAGTGGTTCCCCCGCACGCGTCTGTTCGGCTCGTTCGACGAGATCGACCCCGCCGCCGACTTCACCCTCGCCCCACCGGTGGGACAGGTCGCAGCGGAGCCGGACGCCGACAAGGCGTTCAGCGCCCGCCCGGCGCCCTGCGTCTGCTGGAACTGACCGCTCGCTCAGATCGACGCTCCGGCCCGCTCGGCCACCACACGGCACAGCCGCTCGAAGCGGCCGGGGCTCATGAGACTCGTCGTCGGCAGCCGGGCGCCGGACTCCTCCTCGACGGCGAGGACGGTCTGGATCTGTCCGAGTGAGTCCCCCTCGCCCGGGGTGAGCCCGGCCCCGCCGTCGCACACGTTCACTCCGGGCCCGAGGACGCTGCGCACGGCCGCCTCGACGACTCCGTCGGACCGGGGCAGGAGTACCCAGGACAGGACTGCCCGGGTGAAGGCCCGCCGACGTCGACGGGGCGACTACGTCCGGCCCGGCGCGGCAGCCCACGGACCGACTTCCGGGTGACCGGCAGAGGGAGCGGCACAGGGGCTGACAGCGGGCCGGAACAGTCCGAGCTGCGGCACGCCCACCAGACGGGTGGTGGCGCGATGAGCAGCCCCGGCCGGCGGCGTCGCCTCTTCAGCGTTCTCGCACGACCCCCCGTTGCGCCTTCGGAAGTACGGCCCCGGCACGCACGCCGCGTCCCGCGGGCGACTTCAGGAGTGGTCGGCGACGGGCTGCGCTTGGAAGACGCGCTCCAGCAGCGCGTACAGCGCCTCCCGCTCCTGCTCGTCGAGTCGGTTCAGGCCGTCGAGCGTGTGGTGCATCTTCCCGCGGATCACGTCGATGACCCGCTCGCCCTCGGGAGTGAGGACGACGTTCTTGACGCGCCGGTCGGAGGGGCTCGGCTCGCGGCGCACCAGCCCGCGCTTCTCCAGGCGGCCGACGATCCCGGTCATGTTGGAGGCGTCACAGGTCAGGGTGGCAGCGAGCACACTCATCGAGGCGGGTTCCCGGCGCAGCACGTTCAGTGTCTTGCCCTGGCTGGCCGTGAGGTGCTCGCTCGCGGCGGCGACCGTGAAGTCGCCGTAGTACGAGGCAAGCGAGACGGAGAGCAGCTCCATGAGCTGGGCGCGGCCGACGTGGGGGGATGCCGTCATGCGCTTCACCCTACGCCTCGAAACTTGACGATCTCAAATATCGGCGGCTACGGTCCCGACCGTTACTTGATGTTCTCAATCTTCGATGTTCTGAAATAGATCGTCGAGGTCTCACTCAGGAAGAGATTCCGTGTCTCACGAACAGCACACGGCGGCCCGACGACCTTCGGCGGACACCGCGGTCGTCCTGGTGCTCGGGCTTGCCGCGATGGTCGTCTCGATGATGCAGACCCTGGTCGTCCCGATCCTGGGCATCGTCCAGAGCGACCTGCGGGCCACCACGGCGAATGTCAGCTGGGTGACCACCGCCACGCTTCTGTCGGCGGCCGTCTTCACCCCGCTGCTCGGCCGCTTCGGTGACCAGCACGGCAAGAAGCCCACCCTCGTCGGCGTACTGCTCGTGATGATCGCGGGCTCGGTGCTCGCCGCCACCACCACCTCGTTGACCTGGCTGATCGTCGGCCGGGTGATGCAGGGAGCGGCAACCGCGATCTTCCCGCTCGCCCTCTCCATCCTGCGCGAGGAGATCAAGCCGGAGAAGCTGCACGGTGCCATGGCCCTGGTCAGCGGAACGCTCGCGTTCGGCAGCGGACTCGCGCTGGTCGGCGCGGGGCTCCTCACCCGCGGCTCGGACCCCGACTACCACCGGGTCTTCTGGCTCGCGGTGGTGCTCGCGGTCGTCGCGCTGGCAGGTGTGCTGTTCGCGGTGCCCGCTTCCCGGACGAAGACGGGTGGGCGCACGGACTGGCTGGGCGCGCTCACCCTGGCGGCGCTGCTCGTCCTGCTGCTTCTGCCCATCTCGCAGGGGCACACGTGGGGCTGGACGTCCGGCCGTACCCTCGGCTGCTTCGCCGCGATGGTCGTGACGACCGGTCTGTGGGTCCTCGCCGAGAGCCGTGTCAAGGAACCCATGGTGGACATGAGGATGTTCGTCCACCGGCCCGTTCTCTTCACCAACCTCGCCGGGCTGCTGCTCGGGTTCGCGATGTTCGCCCAGTTCATCGGCGTCTCGTACCTCGTCCAGGTCCCCGAGAGGATCGCGGGCTACGGCTTCGGCGCCTCCGTGCTCGCGGCGTCCGTCGTGTACCTGCTTCCGACCACGCTCGTCTCGCTCCTGGGCTCCCAGTTCGGCGGCGTTCTGGTGCGCCGGCTCGGCGCGCGCGTCACTCTGGCCGCCGGGGCCTGCTTCGGCGTGGTCGGCTTCACGTGGCTGAGCGCCGCGCACGACACGACCGCCTCGGTGATCGGCGCGGGCATGGTCATCGGTCTGGCGATCAGCTTCGGTTACGCCGCGATGCCGGCGCTCATCGTCGCCAGCGTCCCTCCCCACCAGTCCGGTATCGCCAACGGCATCAACTCCATCTCCCGCTCGGTCGGCAGCGCCGTCGCGAGCGCGGTGATCACCTCGTTGCTGGCGTCGAAGACCATCCCGCTCCCGAAGGGGATGCCCGCACTCCCCCAGGAGAGCCAGTTCACGCTGAGCTTCGAGATCGCCGGCGTGGCGTTCGGCCTGGTCGTCCTCGTCGCCCTGACCGGGATCAAGGCGACGCACGCTCCTCGTACGCCGGTCCTCCGCAAGGCCGAGGCCGAGGCTGTGGCCTCCGGCACGCCGGAAGTCTCGGAGCCGGAACCCCGTACCGAACTCGTGTGACCCTGCTCCACGCAGCACCGCCGGCCGCAGCCCGTACTCGTCAGATGTCCCGAGTCGGTGCCGCGGCCGGCTCCCTTCGTCTCTGAACCCGCTCTGAACCCGCAGCTTCTTTGAAAGGCCTGTCCCGATGAAGACGCCCGACCACACCGACCACGCGTCCGCTGTCACCTCGGTCGATCACCGCGCGGCGATCGCGGCGGAGACCGCCCGGTTCGTCGCGGTCGTGAACGACGCCGACCTGGACACGGCCGTGCCCGGCTGCCCCGGCTGGACCCTGGCCGAACTCGTCAGGCACACGGGCAGCGTCCAGCGCTGGTTCTCGGTCCTGTTGCGGGCACGCGTCCAGGAACCGCCGCGCAGCCGTGACGTCGACCTTCACCTCCCGGATCAGGCGGCCGGATACGCCGACTGGCTGGCCGAGAGCGCGACCGTGGCCGCGGACGCCTTCGCGGTCACCGACCCGGACCTGCCGATGTGGGCGTGGGGCGCCGACCAGCACGCCCGCTTCTGGGCACGCCGGATGCTCTTCGAGACCCTGCTGCACCGGGTCGACGCCGAACTCGCACTCGGACTGCGGCCTTCGATCGACCGCTCGCTCGCCGTCGACGGGATCGACGAGTTCCTCGTCAACCTGCCCTCCGCCACCTTCTTCGCCCCCAAGGTGTCCGAGCTGCGCGGAGCCGACAGGACCATCCGCTTCCACACGACGGACGGGGACGAGGCCTGGCTCGTGCGCCTGCGGCCCGACGGTTTCGGGATCGACCCGGCCCACCCGGCCACGGTCACCGCCGACGCGACCGTCCGGGGAACCGCGGCCGACCTGCTCCTGCTCGTCTACGGCCGCCTGCCCTACACGGCCAAGTCCCTTGCCCACGAGGGGGATGAACAGTTGCTGACCCACTGGTTCGCCCATTCGTCCTTCTGAGAAGCCGGACGGGCTTCGTCCGGTGCGCGAGCGGCGGGCCTTTCGCGCTTGCTGAACTACGAGGAGGCAGAGCTGCTGCGGCTGCAGCAGCTCCTGCTGATGCGGGCAACTCGGTCTGGGACTGCGCGAGATCGCGGCGGTCCTGGAGCGCCAGGTCGACGAGGTGGCCGCGCTGCGCGAGCACCAGCGCGGGCTGCCGGCAAACCAGGAGCGGCTGAACGTGCTGGCGGCCACGGTCGGCCGCACCATCGCCGAAAAGCAGTCGGGACAGTTCACCGGCACGCTCACCGACGAGGACCAGGCGCGGCTGCGGCAGGAGGCCACGGCGGCGATGGTCCGCATGGCTGAGGCCATGGCAGCCGGCACGCGGATGACCGAGCCGGCGGTGCAGGCCGAGGTCGATGCCCAGTACCGGGGCATCTGCCGGATGCGGACCCCGAACGCGGCCGCGCTCAAGGCGCTCGGACAGACCTACGTCGACGACGTGCAGTGCCGCGCGGCCTACGGCCAGGTCGCTGCCGGGCTCGCCGTCTACCAACGCGACGCGATGGCCGCCCACACGGGCACCGCCTGAGCTGACCGGCCAACGGCCGCTGGAGGGCTGCAGACCTCCAGTCCCGGGCATCTTCCGCCCGACCCGCTCCGCCGCCCGGCGGTGTCCCGTCCTTGCGAAGCGGGCGTTGCCGCGCACCTGTTGGACCATCCGCCGTGATCCCCGCCCACTAGGGCCTCTCTTCCGGATCTTGCCGGGGTCGCGGGGTCTGGCACGCACATCTGCGGCGTTGTCGTCGGTCCCCGACGCGCCGCGTCGACTCCCTCCTCCGCCTTGCAGCTGCACGCACCAGACCCCGCTCGGGTCGGCCAGAAGGCACCGCAGACCGGAGCCGGCCTGATCCGGAAGGAAGGCCCTAGTCCCGCCACTGCCGCCTTGAGGACTGCGAACCCCTCCATGGTGTCCGACCACATGTGCGTCTGCCCCACAAAAGCTCGCGAGTTGAGTCGTGTCCGCCCTACCCGTCGAGGTCCGTCCGTCTGCCGTGCGCCCTCTGGGGGCTGTCCGGCGGATCATGGCGGCATCACGGGATTGGAGTCATCGGCGCCAGCCCGCGATGGCGGCTGTGAAAATCGCTGTCGGATTGTCGGAACGCAGTGATACAGAGTCCGGGTGACAACGACACTCGAGTTCCCCGTTCTGCTGCGGCTGATCGACGAACGGTCGACCGCCTTCCGCGCCGCGGTCGCCTCCGCGCCCAGCCTCGACGTACAGGTGCCGACCTGCCCCGAGTGGACGCTGTTCGATCTGGCGCAGCACATCGGCGAGGGGCGCCGCGACTGGGCCGCCACCGTCGCCGCAGGGCCTGCTCCGGCCAAGTCCGCGGCGGAGGGCGCCCCGGCTGCGCCTCGGGAGCGCGAGGCCCTGCTGGCCTGGTTGGCGGAGTCCACGGAGCAACTGCTGGACGCACTGCGGAAGGCCGGCCCGGATCGCGGCTGCTGGACGTGGTGGGAGGCGTTGCAGTCGCCGCAGACCTCCGGTGCCGTAGCTCGGCACCAGCTCCAGCAGATGGCGGTGCACACGTACGACGCCCAGATCACCGTAGGTGCCCCGCAGCCGCTGCCGGACGAGGTGGCGCTCGACGGTGTCGACGAGTTCCTGTCCACCTGCGTCGCAACGACGAGTGCCTGGCCGCACAAGCCCGCTGTCGTCGACTTCCACGCCTCCGAGGGCCGCTCCTGGCGCCTCTCGCTCTCCGCCGACGGCGCACGGACCGCCCGCCTCCCCGGGCCCGGCACCATGCCGGCCACGGCTGCCGGCCAGGACCCGGACGCGGCCGCCGCCTTCCTCTCCGCTCGGGGCACGGCCAGCGAGCTGGTCCTCATCCTGCACGACCGTATCCCGACCGACTCCCTGCAACTCGACGGCGACCGACGTCTCTTCGAGCAGCTCAGCGCCTGGGACCCGGATGAGTAGGACGTGACGATGCGCCACCTCGTACGCCCCGGGGCATGCCTCCCGCCAACGGCTACAACCACGCCATGGTGGCCTCGGGGCCGCGGGGGGGCAGACCGTCACGGCTGCGAAGCGGCTGACCAAGGCCGCGGCTCACAAGCTGATCGGTGCGCCTGGTCGGCACCTGACGCCGTCAGTTCTCAGCGCCGTCCTCGTCGTCATCGAGTCCGGCCGCGTCAGGGTCGCGCAGCGGGCGCAGGGTGCCGCCCGCGACCATCTCCGGTTTCACCCCGCCGTCCAGGTTCAGCAGCGCGTCCAGGATGAACAGGGAGTCGCGCGGGGTGCCGGGCACCACCATCTGCCCGATACCGATGACCTGGTCGTTGATCGCGTCCGTCGGCCGGAGGCGGCGCACCCGGCGCGCATCGGTCAAAATTCCACCGGCATGCGGCGGACGGTAGCCAGCCCCGGCAGCGATCGAAGAGCTTCCGGAAAACCCCCGCAACAGCCCGATCGCCTGTGCTGGACGACCAAGATCAAGCGCTTGGCGCCAACGGCTGTACCGCTGGTCCCCAACGCCGGATGCGGCGCCAGTCGCGCCCACTCATCGCTCGTCAGATCTCCCCGCCCCACAAAACAGGCGGTGATCCCGAAGCTCAGGGCTCACACGATCCGCCGGACAGGCCCTGGTCGAGGTCCAGCCGCCAGTCCTGGCCCACGAGGTCCTTACCGAAGGAGCGGTGCGGTTTCTCGCCGACGAGGGTGAAGCCGTGACGCTGGTAGAGGCGGCGGGCGCTGCCGAGTAAGTCGTTGGTCCACAGCACCAGGTGGCGGTAGCCGGCGTCGCGCGCGAAGTCGACGACGGCCCGTACCAGCCGGTCGCCCACGCCGTGGCCCCGCGCGCCGGGCTCGACGAGCAGCAGGCGCAGCCGGGCGGTCCCCGGCGCCGCGTCCCGCACGCACATCACGCAACCCACCGGCCGGCCTTCCAGCTCCGCGATCCACACGCGCTCCAGTGCCGGATCGTGGTCCGCGGCGAAGTCGGCGACGATCCTCGCCACCAGGCCCTCGTACTCGGCGTTCCAGCCGTACTCGGCCGAGTACAGGACGGCGTTGCGCCGCACGATCCAGCCGAGGTCGCCCGGGAGCGGCTCGCGCAGAACGACCTCACCGACCTCCCGGGCCTCACCAGCCTCCTCGGCCTTCCCGGCCTTCCCGGAGCGCTGCTCCCGCTCCGGCTCGTCACCGAGGATGTCGCGGATCGCGCGCATGGCCCCCGCCAGCCGTTTCCGGTCGTCCGGGGCAACGGCCTCCAGCAGCTTCCCGACCGTCTCCCGGGCGCGCTCGTCCAGTGTGGCGGCCGCCTCGCGGCCGCGGTCGGTGAGAGCGATGCGCCGGCGCCGCGAGTCGTTGCGGGAGGGGCCGCGCTCGACCAGCCCGCCCTCCTCGAATCTGTTCAGGATGCGGCTGAGGTATCCGGCGTCCAGGAAGAGCCGTTCGCGCAGGTCGGCGGCGTCCAGCTCCTGGTCGTGGGCGAGTTCGTACAGGACGCGGGTCTCGGTGAGCGTGTAGGGCGCGTAGAGGTGGCGGCCGTAGTCGAGGGCGCCGATGAGGCGTGTGTAGAAGCGGTTGAAGGCACGGACGTCCTGAACGGTCATGGCCACCTCCAGATACTTGACTCAGTCAGAGATATAACCCGAGCCTACGCCTCCGGACGAGGGCGCTGCACGGCCGGGGTGAGCGATGCGCCTCGACTGTCACGGTTTGACCGGGCCCATGCCGCACGTTGCCCACTTGTTCACCGTCCGCCCCCTGACGCCACTCGCCTTCCGTGGCGCACAGTGTCCGTTGACTCACTCAGCGAGCACGACCAAGAAGGGGCACCATGACCGAGTTGACTCGCCGTAGGCTCCTGGGTTCGGCCGCGGGCGCGCTGGGAGGGGCGGCCGCGCTCTCCCTCCTCCCGCCGAGCGTGCAGAAGGCGGTCGCCGCCGAACCGCCCAGACACCGTTCGCTGCGGGACATCGAGCACGTCGTCCTGCTGATGCAGGAGAACCGCTCGTTCGACCACTACTTCGGCACTCTCTCCGGGGTGCGCGGCTTCGGCGACCCCCGCGCCTTACGACTGGACGACGGGCGCAGCGTCTTCTACCAGCCGGACACCCAGAACCCGAAGGGATACCTGCTCCCCTTCCATCTCGACACCCACACGTCGAGCGCGCAGGCCATCCCGTCCACCAGCCACGCCTGGTCGGTGCAGCACGCGGCGTGGAACGGCGGCAAGATGGACCAGTGGCTGCCCGCGCACCGCAAGGCCGACGGCGTCAACGGCCCTTACGTGATGGGCTACTACACGCGCGAGGACATACCGTTCCAGTTCGCCCTCGCCGAGACCTTCACCATCTGCGACCACTACTTCTGTTCCGTCTTCGGCCCCACCTGGCCCAACCGGCTGATGTGGATGACCGGTTCGATCGACCCCGGCGGCACCCGGGGCGGCCCGGTCATCAACAACTCGGCGCCGCAGCCGTACCGCTGGACGACGTACGCCGAACGCCTCCAGGCGGCAGGAGTCAGCTGGAAGGTCTACCAGCAGGACGACGACTACGGCTGCAACATGCTGGAGCAGTTCGCCGCCTTCAAGAACGCCCAGCCCGGGTCCGACCTGTACGAGCGCGGGGTGCGCCCGCAGCCGGAGGGCACGTTCGAGGACGACGCACGCAACGACCGGCTCCCGGCGGTGAGCTGGATCGTGCCGACCAGCTACCAGTCCGAGCACCCCGCCTACCTGCCCGCCGCGGGAGCTGACTTCGTCGCGTCGAAGATCGAGGCCATCGCGTCCCGTCCGAAGGTGTGGCGGAAGACCGCCTTCATCCTCAACTACGACGAGAACGACGGCCTGTTCGACCACGTGGTCCCGCCGACACCCCCCGCCGGCACGGCGGACGAGTTCATCGGCGGCCTGCCGATCGGCGGTGGCTTCCGCGTCCCGGCGATCGTCATCTCGCCCTGGACCGTGGGCGGCTGGGTCTCCTCCGAACCCTTCGACCACACCTCCGCCCTGCGCTTCCTGGAACGCTTCACGGGAGTCGAGGAGCCGAACGTCAGCGACTGGCGACGAGAGACCTTCGGCGACTTCACCAGCGCCTTCCGCTTCTCCCACACCCGCCCGCGCCCGCCACGCCTGCCGCACGACACGGCGGAGCAGCTGGAGAAGGCGAAGGAGGAGGTGGCGACGCTGCCGAAGCCGACCCTGCCGGACGAGGACCAGACCTTCCCCCACCAGGAGCGGGGACACCGGCCGCACGTCTAGGGGGTGTCTCCCCGATCTTCGTGGGTCCGCGACGCCCGGCACGGCACCTCGCCGCACGGCCGAATCGCCCACGTACGCCCAGTACGAGGACGATCGGCCGCACGCCGAGGCACCGCACCGGACGCCGCGGCCTGATCCACGAAGATCGAAGAGACACCCCCCCTAGGACCCCTCCTCCGGCTTGAGCCGGGGCCGCCGGGCACGCAGGACCTGATCTCCCGCCTCAGGCCTTGTCCTGCATGCTGCTGCGGGCCGGGTTGCCCTGCCCGGCGGCCTTGGGGTCGGTCTCGTCGGCCTTGGCGCGCACGCTCTCCCTGATGCGTTCGCCGATCTTCTCGTCGATGTTGGACCAGTACGCGAAGGCACGCTCCAGCACGGGCTCGGAGACACCGTTGAGGAGATGTCCGGCCACGTTGTCGACCAGCCGGTCCCGGGCGGCGTCGTCCAAGACCTCGCGCACCAGGGTCCCGGCCTGGCCCCAGTCGTCGTCCTCGGGGTGGTCGACGTAGGCGGAACGAGTGATCATCCCGTCGGCCTCCCAGCCGGGCGGCGTTCCGTAGCGGCCGGTGTCGGCGGCGGGGCCACCCTTGGAATTGGGGGCGTACACGGGGTCCTTGGTCTTGCGGAAGGCCATCGCCCCGTCCTTCGAGTAGCTGTTGACGTCGACGATGGGGGCGTTGACGGGCAGTTGCTGGTAGTTGGCGCCGATGCGGTGGCGATGGGCGTCGCCGTAGGAGAACAGCCGGGCCAGCAGCATCCGGTCCGGGCTGGGACCGATGCCGGGGACGAAGTTGTTGGGCTGGACGGCCAGTTGCTCGATCTCGGCGTGGTTGTCGGTGGGGTTGCGGTCCAGCGTCATGCGGCCCACAGGGATGAGCGGATAGTCGCCGTGGGGCCACACCTTGGTGAGATCGAACGGGTTGAACCGGTACGAGGCGGCGTCGTCGTACGGCATCACCTGGACGTACAGGGTCCAGCTCGGGAACTCGCCGTCCCGGATGTGCTCGAACAGGTCGCGCATGTGGTAATCCGTGTCGACCGCGGCCATCTGGTCGGCCTCGTCCTGGGTGAAGCACTCGACGCCCTGGTCGGTCTTGAAGTGGTACTTCACCCAGAACCGCTCGCCCTCGGCGTTGATCCACATGTACGTGTGGGAGGTGTAGCCGTTCATGTGGCGCCAGGTACGCGGGATGCCCCGGTCGCCCATCAGCCAGGTGACCTGGTGAGCGGACTCCGGCGAGAGCGTCCAGAAGTCCCACTGCATGTCGTGATCACGGAGGTTGTTGTCGGCGCGGCGCTTCTGGGACCGGATGAAATGCTGGAATTTCATCGGGTCCTTCACGAAGAACACGGGCGTGTTGTTGCCGACCATGTCGTAGTTGCCTTCGGTGGTGTAGAACTTCACCGCGAAGCCGCGAGGGTCGCGCCAGGTATCCGGACTGCCACGCTCACCGGCGACGGTCGAGAACCGCACGACCAGATCGGTACGCGTGCCCGGCTGGAAGACCGCGGCCTTCGTGTAGGCGCTGACGTCGTTCGTCACCTCGAAGTGACCGAAGGCGCCGCTGCCCTTCGCGTGCGGCTGCCGCTCGGGAATCCGTTCCCGGTTGAACTGCGCCATCTGCTCGATCAGGTAGGCGTCCTGGAGCAGGACGGGCCCGGCGGGACCGACGGTGAGGGAGTGCTCGTCACTCTCGACCGGCGCGCCGGAATCCGTGGTGGTGTACGGGATCTCACTCATCCGTCTTTCCTTCCGTCCGGGCGGGCGGTGACCGCGCCCGCACTTCGTCGCCGCTGTCGGTCACCACCGGCGGAACGCCCGCGACACCGATCCGGCGCCGCCATCGGGCGCCCTCCCCGGAACGCACCTGCGAGAGCGGCACCCCGTCGTACCGGGTGACCTCCGTATGCGTCGGCAAACCCGCACATCGCCCCCTCCCGTGGTGCCGGCTCAGCACGGCGACGCGTGGTGGGGGTACGCCCTCGGGGGTACCCGGCGGGCAAGGGCGGCGACAGCGTCGCGTCCACCGGCGAAAGGGAACGAGATGACCGGCAACGTACGCAACATCATGACGGGGACGCCCACAACCGTGGACGGTGACGCATCGGTCATATCGGTGGCCCGGACCATGCGTGACCAGGAAGTCGATGTCGTCCTGGTGGTGGACAGCGGGCAACTGACGGGGCTGATCAGCGACCACGACCTGGTCATCGGGGCACTGGCCGACGGGGCGGACGCCGAGCGGATGACCGTGAGCGAGATTGTGCGGCCGGGCCTGGTCACCGTCGACGTCGACGAGGACCTCAATGTGGTCGCCAGGACGATGCGCGAGCACTCGGTCCGCCAGGCCGCCGTCATCGAGGACGGCGAGCCGATCGGGATCATATCCGCACGCGATCCAGACCTCGAAGGTCGTCCGGGGCGGATCATCACACCGACCCCGGAGCACGCTCAGGAGGCCGATGGGGGAATGTGATCGCGTTGGGTCGCACGGGGCGTACGGGGCGCGGCGGGGGCAGCGCTCGGGACCGGTGCCACGTCTGACGCGCACTGAAACGCGCTGACACGCGCCCGGCAGGGCGAACCGCGAGCTCAGCGTACGTCCCTCTCGCGTGCCCCCTTCTTGCGTACGTCCTTCTCGCTCCACGTCCGGGTGTCGCGCGGCTGGGTGTAGGGCTCGGCCTCGGGCGGATGACCGCCGGCGATGGCCCGCTGCCGTACGGCCTCCGCATCGAACTCCAGGCCGAGCAGGATCGCCAGGTTGGTGATCCACAGCCAGACCAGGAAGACGACCACACCGGCCATCGCGCCGTAGGTCTTGTTGTAGGACGCGAAACCGGCGACGTAGACGGCGAACCCCGCGGAGGCGATCATCCAGATGACCAGGGCCAGGAGGCTGCCCGGGGTGATCCACTTGAAGCCCTTGGGCTTGGCGTTGGGACTGGCCCAGTAAAGGACCGCGATCATCACGGTGACCAGCAGCACCAGGACCGGCCACTTGGCGATCGCCCACACGGTCAGCACCGTGTCGCCGATGTGCAGCGCCCATCCGGCCTGCCGGGCCACGGCTCCGGTGAAGACGACGATGAGCGCGCCGGCCACGGCGAGCACCATCAGTACCGCCGTGACACCGACGCGTATCGGCAGGATCTTCCAGAACGGCCGGCCCTCGGGCATGTCGTAGACGACGTTCGCGGCACGCATGAAGGCCGCGACATAGCCGGACGCCGACCACACCGCCAGTACGATGCCGACGAGGGCCAGGACGGATCCGGCTCCGGCGTTGCCCTGCATCTGCTCGACAGCGCGGGTGATGATGTCCCGCGCGGAGCCCGGTGCCAGATGACCGACCTGGTTCAGGAGCTTGTCGGTGGTCGAGCGGCCTGTGATCCCGAGCAGGGACACCAGCACGAGCAGGGCGGGGAACAGCGAGAGCACCCCGTAGTAGGTCAGTGCCGCCGCCCGGTCGGTCAGTTCGTCCTCCTTGAACTCCTTGAGGCTGCCTTTCAGCACCGCGCCCCATGCCCGCCGGGGGAGCTGGGCGGGTGTGTCCGGCGCGCGCTCCTCCACCTCCCGGCCGGGCCCGGTTGCCGCCACCTTCCCGTCGGGCCCGATTTCCGCCGCCATCCGGTGAGGCTCGGCCTCATCCGCCTTCCGGAGAGGCTCGGCTTCCTCCGCTGTCCGCTCCGGCCCGGCTCCCTCCGCCTTCCGGTCCGGCCCGGCCTCATCCGGAGCCGGAGGGGGCGGCGCCGTTGTGCTCGGCTCGTGATCTTTTCGCCCTGGAAGATGAAGTTTCGCCATATCCGCCGGGTAACCCGTGACGCCCCCGCTCATACACCTGCCGACGGTCGGGATGCGACAGGACGTGCCGGGAACGGTCCTCGCCCCCTCCCCCGGCCTGGTTCCGTGATCTCGCGCAGGCTGCTCGGACCGGAGCGGGCCCTGCCGCCGGCGGTCGCGGCCCCCGTCCAGGACGACCGAAGCCGGCGCTTCACCCTGGACCCCGGTGGCCGGGACCCGGGTGCGGAGTTCAGGCCGGCTGTCAGCCCTGCTTGGGTGCGGTCGGGGGGACGAGCCGTACGGTGAAGGAGTGTCCGGCCGGATCGGAGTAGCCACGCTCCTCGTACGGTCCTGCGGCGTCCCGGGTCTCGATGGGCCGCCCTCCGAGGGCGACGATCCGGCGCTCCGCCTCGTCCAGGTCCTCGACCAGGAAGTCGAGATGCGCCTGGAGGGAGTTCTCCGGGCGGGGCCAGCTCGGGGGCGTGGCGTTGACATCGCGGCGGAAGGCGAGCCGGACGCCGCCCGCACCCTGGATCTCGACCAGGTTGGCGGACGCGTCCACCTGTTTCCCCTCCAGTAACTCCTGGTAGAACATGGCGAGTTTCTCGGGCTCGGCGCAGTCGAGCATCACTACACAGGCGTTGACCAGTGTCATGCTTCCTCCCTGGGAATCTCCTCTCCTGTCCGGATGTCCCGGCTCACCGGATTCAGTCGACAGTCAGCCGCATCCGGTGGGAGCAACCGGCGGCGCACGAGCCACGCGCCCCGGGGAACGGACCGCGGGGCGCGCTGCGACTCCCCCACCGACCGTGAAGAAGTGGGCGTCCCCTGCGGACCGTTCGCGCTCCGCGCTCTGTCCAGAACGTGGACGGCCCTTGGTGAAGAGCGGTGACTGCCAGTAGAAATGGGCCCCATGAATCACGAGTCCCTGGTGCGACGCCTGGTCATCGACCTGTGCCGACGCCCGGTCTCGTGTTGTCGCTGACCGAGCGGATCTGACGCGCTTTCCGACACTCCCCCACCGGTGAGGCTCCCGGTCGGCGGTGCGTGGCCGCGTCGTCTTCGTCAGCCCTGACTTCATCCACGCCCACGTGGCACCCCTGCCCGATGACCGGGTACGTCAACCACCCATGCCCCGGCGCTCTTTGGAGACCCTCCGTGTCCACGACACCACGACCGACGGCATCAGAGCCCGCCACTGAGTCCGTTGAGGAAAACGGAAACACAACGGTCGGGCGAAGGCCCCGCCTTCGAGTCCGAGTGAGCCACGTCGCCCTGCCGCTCGGCTCGCTCCTGCTCTTCCTCGCTCTGTGGCAGTTGCTGGCGGAGGGCGGCACCTGGAGCAGGACGCTGGTTCCCCCACCCGGGGACGTGTGGAAAGCGTTCGTCAACGTGTCGACGACGCATGACGGCGTGCGGGGCTACAACGGCACCTACCTCATCGAGCACTTCGGCATCAGCCTGCGGCGCATTGCCCTCGGGGCCGGTATCGGCATCGCCGCCGGCGTGGTCTTCGGGCTGCTCATGGGCACGGTCCGCTGGATGCGCGCGCTCTTCGAGCCCTGGATCACCTTTCTGCGGACCCTGCCGCCCTTGGCGTACTTCTCGCTTCTGATCATCTGGCTGGGCATCGACGAGGAGCCGAAGATCGCGCTGCTCGCCGTGGCGGCCTTCCCGCCGGTGGCGGTGTCGACCACCGCGGCCGTGGCCGCCGTACCGACAAGTCTGATCGAGGCCGCTCGCGCGCTCGGCGCGTCGCCCTGGGACGTCGTCAAGGACATCGTCGTTCCCTCCGCCCTGCCGGAGACACTCACCGGCGTACGCCTCGCCGTGGGCGTTGCCTACTCCTCTCTCGTCGCGGCCGAACTGGTCAACGGACTGCCCGGAATCGGCGGCATGATCAAGGACGCGGCCAACTACAACAACACGCCCGTGGTGCTGGTCGGCATCATCACCATCGGCGTCTCCGGTCTGGTCATCGACGGCCTGCTGCTACGGCTGGAGCGCGCTGTCGTCCCCTGGCGCGGCCGCGCGTAGCCGACGTGGGCCCCCGCACCGGAACCTCCGCGATCCCCGAGACTCCCGCGCTCCGCGTGATGCCCGCAATTCCCGAGATCCCGGCCACCCCCAACATCCTTCGTTCCGCTCGGCCTGCCCGGATCCCGTCGCCGGTTCGCACGGCGAAAACCGTCCTCCAGCACAGAAACGGCCACACCATGCCCCCTGTCACGCCCCGCCCTTCCCGTCGCCTCCTGCTCGCGGGGGGCCTCGGTGCCGCCTCGGCGGTCGTCGCCGGCTGCTCGTCGTCGAGCGAGGCGTCGTCCGGCGGCTCGAAGCGGCTGCGCATCGGCTATTTCGCCTTCCCCAGCGGCGATCTGATCGTCAAGAACAGGAAGTTGCTGGAGAAGGCCCTTCCGGACTACCGCATCACATGGACCAAGTTCGACTCCGGGGCCAGTGTCAACCAGGCGTTCATCGGCAGGTCCCTCGACATCGCCGCGCTCGGGTCGAGCCCGTTCGCACGCGGCGTCTCCGGGTCGTCGCCGATCCCGTACAAGGTTGCCTGGGTCCTCGATGTGGCGGGCGAGAACGAAGCCCTGGTCGCGCGCAGGGCGAGTGGTGTCACCGCCGTCGCCGGTCTCAGAGGAAAGACGGTGGCGACACCCTTCGCCTCCACCTCGCACTACAGCCTGCTCGCCGCGCTGGACAGAGCCGGACTCAAGGCCTCCGACGTCCGTCTCGTGGACCTTCAGCCGCAGGCCGTACTCGCCGCCTGGCAGCGCGGCGACATCGATGCCGCGTACGTCTGGCTGCCGACCCTGGACGAGCTGCGCAAGACAGGACGGCAGCTCACCAGCAGCAAGCAGATCGGGGCCGCGGGCAAGCCGACGCTGGACCTGGCCGTCGTGTCGGACGAACTGATCTCCCGCGACCCCCGGGCGATCGACGCCTGGCGAAAGGCGGAGGCCGAGGCGCTACGGCTGCTCAGGTCCGACCCGGCCGGCACCGTCAGGGCGGTGGCCGCCGAACTCGGCATCAGCGCGGCGGACGCCAGGGCGCAGCTGGCTCAGGGAGTGTTCCTCACCCCGGAACAGGTGACATCGGCGGACTGGCTGGGGAGCGAGAACCGTCCGGGCAGGCTGCTCGCGTACGTCACCGACACGGGCCGCTTCCTCGCCGGCCAGAAGCAGATCGACGCCGCGCCCTCCGAGGACGCCGTCCGCAAGGCCTTCTACCTGAAGGGGCTGCCTGATGACCTCAAGTGAGACCGCCCGGACAGCGAAGAGCGTGGTGCGGGAGGACAGCACCGGGACCGACAGCGGCCGAGCGGCCGGGGACGCGGGGGCCATCCAAGTCCAGCACGTCACCCACCGGTACGGCGCCACCACCGCCGTCGGTCCGGTCGATCTGACCGTTCCGGCAGGCGAGTTCCTCGTGCTGGTGGGCGCCTCCGGCTGCGGCAAGAGCACGCTGCTGCGTCTGATCGCCGGGTTCGAGGAGCCCACCCAGGGCTCGGTACGGGTCTCCGGAGCAGCTCCGCTGCCCGGCCGTACGGCAGGCGTGGTGTTCCAGACGCCGCGGCTGTTCCCGTGGCGGACCGTGCGCGGCAACATCGACCTCGCGTTGCGGTACGCGGGTGTCGGTCGCGGTCAATGGCCCTTGCGTCGCGCGGAGTTGCTGGCGCGGGTGGGGCTGGAGGGCATCGAGGAACGGCGCGTCTGGGAGATCTCCGGCGGCCAGCAGCAACGCGTCGCCATAGCCCGGGCGCTGGCAGCCGAGAACCCCGTGCTCCTGCTCGACGAGCCGTTCGCGGCACTGGACGCGCTGACCCGGGAACGACTCCAGGAGGACGTCCGCCGGGTGACCGAACAGACCGGTCGTACGACCGTGTTCGTGACGCACTCGGCCGACGAGGCGGTGTTCCTCGCCTCCCGCATCGTGGTGCTGACCCGTGGCCCCGGAACGGTGGCCCTGGATCTGCCGATCACGC
Source organism: Streptomyces sp. NBC_00820 (assembly GCF_036347055.1). Classification (NCBI taxonomy): domain Bacteria; kingdom Bacillati; phylum Actinomycetota; class Actinomycetes; order Kitasatosporales; family Streptomycetaceae; genus Streptomyces; species Streptomyces sp. NBC_00820. The sequence continues at coordinate 882,353 of NZ_CP108882.1, forward strand.
TGCCGCGCGGCGAGTTCGACGCCGAGGGGCTTCGCGCTTCACGGGAGTTCGGCGAGCTGCGCGCGCAGGTCGCACACGCCGTGAAGGCGGCCGCGGCGCCGTGACCGTGACACCACGGCATGCCGGACACAGCGACGGCACCCCCTCGACGACGTATCCATGGAAAGGAAGTGACATCGGATGACCGCTCTCGCCCCGTCCCAGTTGCCGATCACCGAACTCGGCCCGCACTTCGGTGCCGAGATCGACGGCATCGACCTCGCCCACCTGGACGACGCCCAGGTACAGGCCCTGCGGGAAGCACTGGTGAGGCACAAGGTGCTCTTCGTCCGCGGCCAGCACCGCCTCGACGACGCCGGTCAGATCGAGTTCGGCCGGCGTCTGGGCGAGGTCACCGTCGGGCACCCGGTCCACGACTCCGGCGACGTGGCTCCCGAGGTGTACGCCCTCGACAGCCAGGACGACGGCTTCGCCGACGTCTGGCACACGGACGTCACGTTCGTGGAGCGTCCGCCCGCCATCTCCGTCCTGCGGGCCGTGGAGCTGCCGCCGAACGGCGGCGACACGAGCTGGGCCGACAGCCAGCTCGCCTACGAGTCGCTGTCGCCGGGTCTGCGGGCGTTCGCCGACACGCTCACCGCCCTGCACGACGGCACCCGCTCGTTCGGCTACTACCTGGCCCAACGCCGAAAGGGGCGCGGCAACCTCTGGGAGGGCGAGGTATTCACCGAACTGACCCCGGTGGAGCACCCGGTGGTGCGTGTGCACCCGGAGAGCGGCCGCAAAGGTCTGTTCGTGAACCCCGGGTTCACCTCGCGCATCCTGAACGTCTCCGAGCACGAGAGCGAGGGAATACTCGGGATTCTCTACGCCCACCTGACCAAGCCCGAGCACATCGTGCGTCATCGCTGGCGGCCGGGTGACGTCACCCTGTGGGACAACCGCAGCACGGCCCACTACGCCAACCGCGACTACGGCGACCGGCACCGCGTCATGCACCGCATCACGCTGCGCGGGGACGTACCCGCGGGTCCCACCCCGGCCGGCACCCGCTTCGCGGCGGGGTCCGCGCGCGGGTGAGTGTCCCCGCTCGGCCGCAGGGCGCACGCCGTCGGGCCGAGGGCACAGCCCCTCGGCCTGCTCCGGCCGGGCGTCGGGTGCGGCCTTCCCGGCGTTCGCAGGCATCTGCCCCACTCCGGGTGACCTTCACCGCCGCGCTGAGAAACCCCTGTGCGCGAGCTCGCACACCTCTGCGATCATCCCCGAATGGCACGCAGTCTCGAATCACTGGTCATCCGGCACACGCATCGCCTGCCCTCCCCGCAGGGATCCGCCGGAGAAGGGGCCACCGCCGCGCGGCAGTTCGATGCGGCACTGGCATCCGTGGGCTTCAAGCTCTCGGCGGAGCTGCTGGAGCGGCTGTCGGGTCTGTCCGCGTCCGCGGTCGTGCACATCGCCCAGCGGACGCTGCGCACCGTGAGCGAGATGGTGGGTGACCACGCGCGCCACAACACGTACTTCATCGACTTTCCGGCGAACGTGCCCGGTACCGAAGAGTTCTGGACGCGGTGTGTGGCGATGGCGCTCGGCGACGACAAGTCGCGCGAGAACGTTCTGACACAACTGGCCCACAGGGAGCTGGACCTGCTCAGTCTCCCCACGTACGGCCGCTACCAGCACACGTACGAGGAAATGCTCGCGGTGCAGGACGAGCTGATCGCCTCGGCGGGCGACCGGGTGACCGTCCTGCACCTCGGACGGGACCTGGACGACGAACTCACGGATCTGTACCTGGCTTTGGCGGGCAGCACGACGCCGCTGGGCGAGGAGCGTCTACGCGATCTCAGGACCCTCGCCGAGCGGTGCGCGCTCGGCCCCCAGCCGGAGTCGATCCCCGTGCGGGAGAACCGCGCGGTCATCAACGAGGCCCGTCTCGCCGTCGGCGGGGATCTCCTGCTGGACACCGTCGTCGACGTGCTGCGGCTGGCCTGCGCGCTGTCGGGCGGCGACGTGACGCTGCAGGAGCCGACCCGGTTCCGGGCTCTCTCGCGGCCGGTCCGCCGCGCGCTGCTGGCGGGTCTCGACGCCGTGGTCGCGGCGAACCCCGCCAAGCTGGCCGACGTGCACGCCCATCGCGAACCTTTCAAGCGGCTCGGTGAGCGTCTCCACCCGCACGAGTACCCGCGCTGGCCGCACGCCGCCGACGTGTTCGCCGTGGCGCGGGGCGAGAAGGAGGCGCGGTCCTTCGACAGCCGTGTCGAGAAGCTGCTCGACGAGTTCGACGTCCTCGGCGCCGTGCACCTGCTGAAGTCCGCTCCGGGCAAGCTGTACCGCGCCTTGGACCTGCTGCTGCGTATCGCGGCCGACCAGGATGAGCGGGACGCGGTGGTGGCCGCCGCGGTAGGTGTCGCTCCCGAGGTGGCCGGCCGGGTCGTGCTTTCCGTGCGCGAGCACTTCCAGAACCGGGAGCCCGAGGCCGACGCACCCCGGGTTTTCGTCAACCGCCGGGGCCGCGGCTGGGTCACCCCCGACAACCGGCCGCCCGTCCCCTCGGCCGACCGTGATCGTCTGATCGCGGCCCTCGACGCCGAGATACGCCGCAGGCTCCCGACGCCGGGCCGGCTGCTGCTCGACCCTGACGTCCTCGACGTGGCGCTCCCGCTCAGCGGCAAGGCGACCGCGGCCGGGCTCGGCGTACTGCCGCGAGGTTCGGTCTCGGCGGTCGACGGCGAACAGCTGCGCTTCTTCGTGTACTGGAAGGAGACCGAGAACCGGACCGACTACGACCTCTCGGCGCTGCTTCTCCACACCGACTACAGCACCGACGCCTGGCTCTCCTACACAGCACTCAGGACCGTCGGGGGCGAGCACTCGGGCGATGTCGTCGCGGCCCCCGACGGGGCCTCGGAGTTCATCAACCTGTCCCTGGACCGGGTGCGCAGCACATTCATCGTTCCGCAGGTCAACATCTTCGCCGGCGAGAACTTCGAGGAGGTCGAGGAGTCGTTCTTCGGGTTCATGCTGCGCGACGGTGAGCAGAAGGGCCGGCCGTTCGAGCCTCGCACGGTGCGGATGAAGTCGGAGCTTCGCGGGGTGGGCCGAGTGGCGCTGCCGCTGGTGTTCCGGCGCGAGGACGACGGCCGGTGGCGCGCCAAGTGGCTGCACTTGTATCTGAAGGGCATCTCGTCGGCCAACCGGGTCGAGGAGAACCAGGTGTCGGTGTCCACGGTGGTGCGCGCCGTCGTGGAGCGCCGGTATCTGACGGTGTGGTACCTGGTCGACCTGATGTCCGACGCCACCACGACCGTGGATCTGTGGGACGGCGAGTCGGTCCCGGACGAGCCCGTGACGTACATAGGTCTCGAACGTCCCGAGGGGCTGCACCCCGACTCCCGGGTCATCACCCTCGAAAATCTGCGCGACTTGATCCCGGGCTGAGTGCTAGCCTTGCCGAAGGCGAGGCCATGAAAGGGCTTCCTTCTCAATTCCTCTCTGAAATGCGAGTTCTTTCGCTTTCCTCGCCGTCGGCATCGCTCCGGGCGGCGCCCGCGCTCACCGCGCGAGCGCCGCCCGAGCCGTTTTCGGGGCCTGCCGCGCAGCCACATGGGCCGCCCCACGGCAGGGTTCACCAGCAGACTCCGCCGGCAGCAGATCGCGATACCCAGCCCTTGCCACGCCGGTCGAGGGCTCGCGGTCGGAGTACGAAGCGGTTCACCAGGCGTGTTCGGTGAAGGGGCCGGCGGTCGCCAGATAGCCGTTCAGGCCGGCCGCGGGGTATTCGATGATGTCGTCGGGCAGCTCGTGCACGGTGAACCATTGGAGCGCCTGGCATTTCTCGGGCTCCCGGTTGACCGGCTCCCCTTCCCATTCGGTGGCCTCGAAGAAGAAGCCGATCCGCTCGGTCTCCGCGTCCTGCCGGTGGTGCACGACCTGGACGAGGCGCAGCTGCGTCGGATCGGTGACGACACCTGTCTCCTCGTACAGTTCGCGGGCGGCGCCGACGGTCAGGGGCTCACCCTTGTCGAGCTTGCCCGAGGGCATGTGCCATCGCCCGTGGCCGTAGGGGCCTCCGCGCTGGGAGAAGAGGATCTTGTCTCCGGTGCGCAGGATGACGTGCGTGTCGATGACGGGTTGTGCTGGTTCCGGGTTCATGTTCCTTGAGGGGCCGTTGGGACGGTCGAGGTCGTCGAGGCTATCGAGATTTCGTTGAGGGCGTCGACGATTCCGGACGCGATCCCTGCGGGTGCGATGTCACCGCTGCCGAGGAGCGGCACGTGCACCTGCGTGGCCTTGAGGGTCTGGGCGGAGAGACGGTCGTCCTTCGCCGATGCCGGCCCGGGCGTCGAGGACGCCCGGGCCGGCAAGCAGCTCCTGCTCCTTCGGCCTCCTGGTCAGAAGGCGTGTGAGCCCCAGGTGAGGGTGGAGAGGGTCAGGGTGTGCAGGGCCGTGCGGTCGGGGCCGGCCATCGCGGTCCACATCGGGCCGAACGTCTTGTCCTTCGTGCCCGGCCAGGGGTGGTCGGGCGCGATCTGCGCCGCCCAGGTACGCACGGCGAGGTCGTCGTGCGGGTAGGCGCTGAAGTCTCCGGTGAAGTCCGCTGCCGCGGCGGAGGCGGTCCACGGTCCGATCCGGGGGATGCCGCACAGCGCGGCCACCAGGTCGCCGGCTCCCATACGCCGCCAGTGCTCGGCGTGCTGCTCGTAGTGCGCGGCGGCGGCCTGCAGGGCAGTGCGATGGAATCTGGCTCCGACGGCCGCGAACTGACCCTCGTCGAGAGCCAGGACCTGTTCCGCGGTGGGGGCCACGGCCAACTCACCGTGAGGTGTGTCGACGATGGCCCCATAGGTCTCGCACCACGCGCGGTAGAGCTTGCGCGCCTGCGCGGCCCGCACCACCTGCCGGAGGACGGCAGTGGTGATCGCGTCCCACAGCGAGGGATTCGTCAGGCGCTGCGAGACTCCGAGACCGTCGAGTCCGGCTCTGAGCGCGGCGGGAACGGTGCCGGGCAGACACGCGGGATCGGTGGTGACGACCGTGGGCTTCGCGTCCTCGCCTCCCTGCACGCAGGTCATGTGCGGGCCGTCCTGGCTCCACGACACGACCCATACGCCAGAGGCCGTACGCACGGCACGCGTGCGTGTACCGTCCTCGCCCTCGTGCCAGGCAGGGTGATCGGTCGACAGAACGGTGGCCATGGGCGCTCCTCTTGCTGTGCTGTTCGATAGAGGGAGCCTCTCGCATCACGGAGACGCTGCGGGCGCGGTCCCGGAAGATTCGCCGGCGAGGTCATGTCGCGACGAACTCGCTCTCCACTCGTCCTCTCGAAGCGCAAGACGGCTCGCCGATTGCTCCTCGAATTAAAGAACATACTCAGGTGGTCACTTCGTGGCGTTTTGCCGAAGAGAACTTCAAGCCAATCCGTGATCGGCCTCCGCGGCACACCGCAGATCAGAGCCAGCCTCTCGGTGCGAACTCAGTCATGATCTCGCCACCTGGGCAAATACACGTGACATGTATCACGGTGAATGTGTGGCAGTTGGTTGAACATCACTGGAAATACTCCACGCGAGAGGACCGCGCATTACTCGCCGCAGCCGACCTCGTCGCAGGCGGCGCTGACGATTCATTTCACCGAGGAAGAAATCAGATCAGGAGAGCGGAGAAATCCACCCGGAACGTCCCCGCCGGGTTTCCGTGTGCCGCGGAGTGCGGCGCTTCACGGCGGTGCGCGAGGAAGCCGTCACCCGCGGTCCACGGGCCACGGGACGGTGTCTCGGCCGCACCTCGGAGTCCGCCCCTTGCCGACCACCACCCCCCACCTGCACGCACTGAACGGAGATCCGCATGCCCGACCTCATCGAACTGGACTCCGGGACTCGCTGCCCGGACATCGCGGATGCGCGGGGCACGCGGGATCAGGAAGACAAGCCTCAGCCGGATGCCGTGCGGTTCTCCCTGCTCGGCCCGGTGCGGGCCTGGCGCGGTGGGACCGAGATCGCGCTCGGATCTCCGCAGCAGCAGACCGTACTGGCGGTGTTGCTGTTGAACAACGGCGCCCAAGTGCCGACGGAACATCTTGTCCGTGCCGTGTGGGGTGAACACCCTCCTGCCTCCGGCACCAGTGTCGTCCGCACCTACATCACCCGGTTGCGCCATATCCTGGGCCCCAAGAAAAGCCTCATACGAACCCGAAGCGGTGGTTACGCTTTGTCGACCGCGCCGGAAAGCCTGGATGTGGAGCGGTTCCGGCACCTCACCGTGCGGGCCCGTGCGGCCAGGTCACAGGGTGCGATCGAGGACGCGGCCACCTTGCTGCGTGAAGCGCTGCGCATCTGGTCGGGAACCCCACTGGCGGGGCAGAAGACCCCCTTCGCGCAGGTCCAGCGGAACGTCCTGAACGAATGGAAGATACTCGCCGCCGAGGAGTGCCTGGCGATCGATGTCGAGCGGGGCCGGCACGCACAGGCCTCGGTGGAGCTGTTCGACCTCCTCGAGACCCACCCGCTGCGCGAGCGCCTTTCCGAACTGCTGATGCTGGCCCTGTACCGCTCCGGCCGGCAGACCGAGGCCCTCGATGTCTACCGCCGTGCCCACACCGTGTTACGGCGGGAGTTGGGCGTCGAGCCCGGTCCCGGTCTGCGGACCATGCATCAGCGCATCCTGGGGGCGGACCCCCAACTGGTCGGCTCGGACGGACAGCACAAGGAGGGCCCGGCCCGCGGCACACCGGCCCGCCCCGCTGACGCCCGCAAGGACGCCGTCGTACCGCCTCCCGCGCCGCTGCCGACACTTCCCGCCCAACTCCCCCGGGACCCGGTGGCGTTCGTCGGCCGCGAGTGGGAACTGACCCACCTGAACTCCCTGGTGTCCGAAGCCGACGGCCCGGCCGGCGCCGTGACGGTCACCGCGATCAACGGCGCGGCGGGCACCGGCAAGACCGCTCTGGCCGTCCACTGGGCACACCGGGTCGCCCATCTGTTTCCCGACGGGCAGCTCTACGTCGACCTCAAGGGCTTCAGCAGCGCTCCCGCCATCTCCCCGACCACGACGCAGCAGGCCTTCCTCCACGCCTTGGGTATCCACCCCGCCCGGCCCCCGGAGAGCCCGGACGAATGGACAGGGCTCTACCGCAGCGCTCTCGTCCGGCGCCGAGTGCTCATCATTCTCGACAACGCGCGAGACGCCGAGCAGGTACGTGCGCTCCTGCCCGCGGCGCCGGACTGCCGCACCGTCATCACCAGCCGTCCTCCTCTGCCGACCCTCGTCGCCGCGGAGGGGGCCGCCCCGCTGACGCTGTACTCGTTGGACACGGCATCCGCGATGGAGATCATGATCCGACGGCTGGGCTCCGAGCGGGCATCCGCGGAGCCCGAAGCCCTGGAAGAGATAGTCGACCTGTGCGGCCGTCTCCCCCTGGCCCTGGCCATCGTGGCCGCCAGGGCCCAGATCCACCCGCGGTTCCCCCTCAAGGCGATCGCGACGGAACTGCGGGCCGCCCACGGAAGCCTCGACGCCTTCACGGGCGAGGGCGACACCGACCTCCGCACGGCACTGTCATGGTCCTACCAGCAGCTCAGCGCTCCGGCCGCACGCATGTTCCGCTTGCTGTCGGCGCATCAGGGGCCCGACATCAGCGTGGCGGTCGCCGCGCGTCTCATCGGTGACAGCCCCCGCCAGGCCCACGCGTTGATCGTCGAACTCTCCCGCACGCAGATGATCCGCGAGCGCACCCCCGGCCGTTACGTCCTGCACGACCTCCTGCGTGCCTACTCCTTCGAGCTCTTCAACGAACTCGGCTCCGCGGTCGACTGCTAGGGCCTTTCTTCCGGATCAGGCCGGCTCCGGTCTGCGGTGCCTTCTGGCCGGCCCGAGCGGGGTCTGGTGCGTGCAGCTGCAAGGCGGAGGAGGGAGTCGACGCGGCGCGTCGGCGACAGACGACAACGCAGCAGATGTGCGTGCCAGACCCCGCGACCCCGGCAAGATCCGGAAGAGAGGCCCTAGAGGGGCGGCTCTGTCGGGGATCTCGGCGTTCGGCTGCCTGTGATCACGGTGGCGCGCCGATCTCGCGGGCGCACGACGCCCGCGAGATCGGCGAGGAGTGCGCGGTCCCCCGCGTGATCCGCGTCCGTCCAGGCTGTCCGGGTGGTCAGACGGCTGTCTTCTCGGCACTGCCGCGTGTGTGCTGTTCCCGGGTCAGGTCGGCGAGGTGGCCGCGCAGCACGGCCAGCGGAGTGTCGGCGAACTGGATGCCGACCGAGAAGTTGAACTCGTCCCGCGCGCGCATGCTTTCGTCGGCACCCTGGTCGGTCAGGTCGACGTCGCCGTAGGCGAGCATCTGGTCCGCGTCGTGCCCGTCCTGGATGAGACGCTGCCACACCGGCGTGCCCGGGTAGGGGCGGAACTCGAACACCGAGGCGCGGAAGGTGCCCGGCAGCCGGTCGGCGACGTCCCACAACTGGTGGATGTGCCGCACGGTCGCGTCGAGGTCCTCGCGCCGTTCGCCGGGGTACCCGAGGATGAAGTACCCCTTCACGTTGATGCCCCGGGCCATGAGCCGGCCGGCCACCGACGCGGTCATCTCGGCCGTGATGCGCTTGTCCATGGACGCCAGTACCCGGTCGCTGCCGGATTCGATACCGAGCGCCACTTCGCGCAGCCCGTTGTCGGCCAGGTTGTCGAGCATGGCGTCGTCGGCGCGGTGCAGGACGTTGATCCGGCCGGTGGCGTCCCATACGTACCGTTCACCGATCCTGTGCGCGGTGAACGCCTCCATGGAGGGCTTGATGACGCGCGCGGCGCCGAGGAACAGGTCGTCCACGAACCGGAAGGCCGTGACACCGTACTCGGCGTTGAGCGTCTCCAGTTCCTCGATGATGCCCTCGGGCGAGCGGGTACGGATCTTGATGTCGGGGTTGGCGGACACCGCCGCGCCGCAGAAACCGCAGTCGTACGGGCAGCCGCGGGAGCCGACGATGTTCGCCTCGACGCGGCCGTCGCCCGCCACGTAGGGGTCCTGCGGAAGGAACACCCGGTCGACGAGAGGCAGGGCGTCGATGTCCGGGGAGAGCCAGCGCCCGGCGTCCCGGCCCCGGGCCATCCCCACGACCGGGGTGCCCAGCAGCCGGTCGCGCCACATCACGCCGGGCAGCTCGCGGCGGCGTGACTCGTCGGCGAGCAGCGCGGCGACGCGCGGCTCGCCCTCGCCCAGCACCAGCGCGCGCAGCCGCGCCATGCGCGGGTCGGCGAGCACACGCTCCGGCATGGCCTTGGCGTGGTGCCCGCCGACGACGAGCGCGATCCCCTCGTCCAGCCCGGCGGCGATCCGCGCGGACAGCTCGTACGTGGGCGCCAGCAGGTTCATTCCGGCCCAGCGGGGCCGGGCGGCGTTGATGATGCCGATGGTCCGCTCGATGCCGAGCCCGTGGGCCTCGGCATCGAGTATGCCGACGTTGAATCCGGCCTGCCGGGCGTAGGTGGCGATGTAGGCCATGCCGAGCACGGGCAGCGTGTAGTCGTTCACCCGGGGACGTAGGGCGTAGTCCCGCAGGGGAGCGTTGACGAACAGAGCGTCCAGCGACCGTGCGGGATCAGCGCCCACGATGAGGTCGGCGTCCCGAAGCGGCTTCTCGGTGTTCGTCGGCGTGGTGGTTGTCAGGGCCGGCATGGTTCCCCCAGCGAGTGTGAGCCGAGTCGGTGTGTGGCGCTACGGACGGTTCGGGTCGGTGCGGCGTGGTGCGGGTGCGGGCGGGGCGATCACCGGACGAGCAGGTCACGGACCGGGGACAGGGGCGGCGTCCTCGAACCGCGCGGCCTCGGCCCGCGCGGCCTCGAACCGCTCCGGGTCCACCCGGTCGCTGTCCACCAGCAGATAGGCGCCGGCCGGGGTGAGCAGCAACGTGCCCGCCCCGCACTCGTGAGTGCGGGTGGTGGACTCGCCGGGGGACGGGATCCGCACCGGGCCGAGCGGCATGCCGTACCGGGTGCGGGCGGCGGGCGGCTGCCCGGGGGCCTTCCGCCGGGCGCGTTCGCGCTCTGCGAGGTCGTCGAGTGTCCGGGTCAGCGTCTCGGGGAGGTGGCCCAGCAGTCCGCCGCGCTGGTGGGCCAGTTCCAGCAGTTCGGCCAGTTCCGGAGCCAGCCGGTACTGGTCGGCGGTCGCCGTCAGCAACTCGGGGTCCGGCATCCGTGCGGGATGCAGCAGCAGACTCGCGTCGAGCATGTCCTTGGCGTTGAAGGGCCGTTGGATCCGTTCCTCGGCGAGTGCCAGCAGGTCGGCCAGCACCTGGTCCTCGGGCAGCTTCGCCCGGATCGGCAGGGCCGCCATGTCGCCCGCGTAGCCGAAGGTGGTGACCTCCACCCGCATCTCCGGGTCCAGCAGCGGGTCGGCGGGCTCCCAGTACGGCGCCGCCAGCAGGTGCCGTCCGGCGTCCACCGGCCGTCCGGGCTCCTCCAGCAGCGAGAGTCCCATGCCGGACACCGTCCGCTGGGACAGCACGGCGCCCACCACCCGCCACAGGGCGGCCTCGTCCGCCACGACGAGGTCCAGGTCGTTCATGGTCCGCACCACGTCGTCGGGGTACCAGCGGCGCAGCGACGGCCCCTTCACGGGGCGGACGCCCGGCTCGGCCCGTGTGCAGGTACGCAGGATCTGTTCGTACGTCTCCGCCCGTTCCCTGGCGCGGCGCAGTTCCTCGGCTGTTCCCGGACCGGGCTCGGCGCCCTCTCGCACGGCGAGCGACAGGGCCAGCGGCGCCAGGACCGGTGCGATACCGCGGGCCCGGCGCACCAGGGCCACCGGCGGCTCGTCCTCGTCCAGCTCCAGCAGGCCGTACAGCGTGGCGAGGTCGAACTCGGGAGGGGGCGAGGAAAGTTGGCGAGAGTATCGCCAGTACTCGTGGTGCGTCCGCCAGCCGTCCGCCGTCAGGGCGCCGACCACACGGTCCCCTCGCCCGCCACTCCAGTGGTGGATGACGTTGCCGATCAGCGGACGTCCGGCCGCCGCCGCCTTCTCGGCGCAGACCCGCACCAACGCCGTTGTGGCGGCGCGCCGTTCGGCCGGGCCCTCGATCAGGATGTCCACCAGGTTCACGAACGTCGTGCCGTCCACGTCGTCCCGGGCGTCGAGGAGCAGTGTGGCGTGGCCGAGCGCGACGCCGTCCTTGTGGGCGACGAAGGAGCACCGGTCCGGTGCCGCCATCACCTCGGCGGCCTGTTCGAGAGCCGTGCCGCGCTCCACGGGGTGGCCCTGGTCGCCCGCGCCCGTCTGGAAGGCGTCGGCGAGCCAGCGGGCGAGGTCGGAGGCGTCGTCGTCGTTCGCGGCGCGCACCGCGACACCGCTGCCCTCGACACCGCTGTCCGCGACACCGCTGTCCGCGGGACCGCCACCCTCGGCACCGCTGTCCTCGGCATCGCTGTCATCCGACTTGACCACGTATGTCAGCCGCCGGGTCCACGGGTCCGGCGGCGTGTGGTGGCCGGGGACGCGCAGCAGCACGGCGTCCGCGCCGGGGCACTCGCCGAGTACGTGGTCCGCGAAGGCGGTCAGCTGTTCCGGTGCCGTCAGCACGCCGGGGTCGAGGTGCTCGACGAGATACGACACCTCTCCGGTGAGCGCGTCGGTGTAGCGGTCGCCCACGTAGCCGAAGCCGCCCCAGCTGTGACGGACTCCGGCGCGTTGCGCGGCGGTGAGGAACTCGTCCAGTGCACTGCTCATGCGGCCTCTCCGTCCGGTCGGACCACGGCGGTCAGTTCCTCGCACAGCCGCGCCGCCGCGTCCCGGATGTCGTCGCCGGTGACCGCTTCCAGCGCCGCGGCGGAGTCCGCCCCGTCCGGCTCGGCGGCCGACGCCGCCCCGTCCATCGCGATGCGCTGCGCGTACGCGACCGGGTCCTCGGTGTCCATCAGCAGCGCCGCCACGGCCTGGCGCCGCGCGACGGCGAGGTCGTCAGGGTCCGGCCCGTGTTCGGCCAGGTCGGTCAGGAGACGGCGTACGAGTGCGAGCACGGCCGGGCCGTTCGCGGCCTCGGTGCCGACCATGACGCGCCAGGCCCCGGTGTCGCGGTAGGCCCGCGCCCAGGCGAAGAACATGTAGGCGAGCCCCTCTTCGCCTCGCAGCCGCCGGTACAGCAGGGATGCGGGGTTCGCGCCCAGCAGGTCCGCGAGGACCGTGTACACGTGCCGCCGTTCGTCGTGGACCGCCGGGGCCCGCCCGCCGACGGCGAGCCAGCAGAAATCGTCGTCCGGCCAGCACACCGCCAGGTCGGAAGCGAGCGGTTCCGGCGCGCCCGCGCCTTCTCCCGGCCAGGGCGGGTCCGCCGCCGGCTCGCCCAGCGGGGAGTCCGCCAGCGCCGCGCGCAGTTCCGCGTGCGGGGTGCCGCCCACGGCCGCGAGCGTCATCGGACGCCTCAGGAAACGTTCGCGGTGGGTGTCGAGCACCGTCTTGACGTCGGCGCCGAGCAGTTCGTCGCGGGTACCACCGACCGGCCGGCCCAGCGGATGTCCGGCGAAGATCCGGCCGAGGAACGCGTCCTGCACGACGTCACTGGGGTCGGCCGCCGCTGCGGCCAACTCCTGCAGGACGACCTTCCGTTCGCTCTCCAGCGCCTCTTCGGTCAGGACCGGGCGCAGAACCGAACGGGCGAGCAGTGCGGCGACCTCGGGGGCGTCCCGGTTGAGCACCCGGACCTGGAACAGCATGCGGTCCAGGCCGGTGGTCGCGTTGGCGCTGCCGCCGAGCCGCTGTACGTACTCGACGAGTGAACAGCCGCCGGCCGTCGGGGCCGACATCAGGAGATGCTCCATGAGGTGAGCGGTTCCGCCGCCCCCGGGCGGGTCATGGCGCGATCCGAAGTCCACCGCCAGGCACAGGCTGGTGGTGCGCCAGTGGTCCTCGGCACGTCCCAGCAGCGTCGCTCCGCCGGTCAGTCGGTACTTCTCCACGGATCCCGCCCTCCCCCCTCGTCGTCCATCGATCCCGGTCGTCCATCGATCCCGGTCGCCCGGCGCGGCAGGTGCCGCCGCGGACAAGTACGCCCGCGGCGGCACACGGATGGCGCTCGGTGACTTACGCCTTGTCGCCGACCTTCACCTTGTCCAGTCGCGGGCGAAGCCCGGTCGCGTGGTTGCGCTCCATCGAAATCCCCTCCTCTCCCTGTCCGTTACGGCCCGGCGGCAGGTAGCGCCGGGAGTCTGTGCGGCCGCAGCGGGGTGCGGCGCGTCCCGTGATGCCGGTGGGCTCACGAGGTGAACTCGATGGAACCGTCGCGCCGTCCGCGTTCGACGAGCCGGTGCACGGCGAGCACGGCCAGCGCCAGCCACCCGGCCCCCACCACCAGCCCCAGCGCGGCGGGACCGGCCACCGCGTCCGCCGAAGCGCCGGACAACAGGCGTCGTACGGCTCCGAGTTCATGGGTGAGCGGGAGAACGTCGGCGACCGCGCGTACCGGCCACGGCCAGAAGTCCTGCGGCACCTCGACGCCACAGATCGCCATCATCACGAGGAACGACGCGTTGGCGGCGACATTGCGCAGCGACGGGAAGCCGAGCACGACAGTCGCCACGAAGAGCCCGAAACAGTAGGTGGACACCGAGGCGCAGGCGATCAGCGGCAAGGCGGCCAGTGCCGTGCGTGCCGACAGGCGCACCCCGAAGGGCGACAGCAGCAGGCAGAAGGCGACGAACGAGGTGGCCGTACCGCTGAGCAGCCACTGCACACCCCGCCCGGACAGTACCCACACCGGATTCGCCGGGCCGGCCACCAGCAGGGGCAGCGTCCCCGACCGGCGTTCCCAGGCGCTGGAGGCGACCACCATCATCGCCTCGATCGCGCACACCGCGACCGCGTTGCCCACGACCAGGAACTTCGCGTCGGCCCCGGGGCCCAGCACGGTCGCCGAGACGGCGAAGAACAGCACCTGGCACACCATCCGGGCCAGCCAGCCGAAGGTCCATGACCACCAGGTGTGGATCGCCCGCAGATCCGCCAGGCCGTTGACGGCCCCGCAGCGCAGGGCCCGCGCCGCGGCGGGTACGGAGTCGGAAACAGTGTTCATACCAGGGCCACCGTTCCGGTAGCGCGTACCCGGGCCAGGACCGTACGGAAGGCGAGCAGAGCGACCCCGTACCAGACAAGACCGAGCAGTACGGTGGCCGCCAGCCGACCCAGCGGGTGGGGCACCGGCGCCGCCGCGACCGAGCGGCGCAGCAGGTCGGCGGACCAGGACAGGAAGAACAGCCGGCTCAGCGGCCGCACCCAGTAGGGCATCGCGCTGACGGGCACGGTGAGTCCGGCGAGCAGGTACAGCGGATAGCTCAGCGCGTTCTGGAACACCCGGGCCGAGCGTGCCAGCACGAAGCCGGCCGACATCAGACAGGCCGCGCACGTCAGGGCGAACGACGTCGCCACCGCCCCGGCGGCGAGCAGGAAGGGATGGTGGACGGGCGGCCAGTCGCCGGCCACCAGCGCCGAGGTGCACCAGCACTCCACGATGGCGGCCAGGCTGACCCCGGTGACGGCGGCGATGCGCGCGGTGGTCACCACCGCCATCCCGGCCGGGGCCGCCACCAGCAGTTCGAGCGTGCCGTCGAAGCGGTCCTGGGCGACCAGGTCGCCCGCGGTGAGCAGCGCCATGGTCCACAGCGAGATCAGTACCGGCACCACGACCGCGTACCCCAACGTCTCCTGGCGGCCGGAGTGTTCGGCCATCGCCGTGAAGATCAGCGTGTAGAGGGGAGCGGTGAACAGCGGTTGCAGGCTGCCGGGCGAGCGCAGCAGCAGTGTCGCCTGGAGCCGGAAGGCGGCCCGCGCGGCGGTGAACGAGCCGGTCACCCGCCCACCTCCATCCCGCGCCCTCCGACGAGGTCGAGATACATCTCGGCGAGGTTCGGCCGTACGACGGCGACACGGGTGACGTCCGCGTCCACCAGCCGCCGCAGTACCTCGCGGGCGCTGCGGTCGTCGTCGACGGCGATCCGCGCCACGGCGTCCGGGTGGTGTTCGATGCCCCGCACCCCGGGGAGGCGGCGCAGTTCGGCGAGGACGGCGGTGGGGGCGTCCACCGCTTCCACCCGCTGGTGCCCGGCGGCCCGTTCACTCAGGGTGCGGGGACTGTCGGTGGCCAGTACCCGGCCGCCGTCGATGAGTGTCACCCGGGCACACAGCGCCTCGGCCTCGTCCATGTCGTGGGTGGCCAGCAGGACGGTGCGCCGCTCTCGCCGCAGTTCCTCGATGATGGTCCTGAACCCGTGTGCCGCGACCGGGTCAAGGCCGGCGGTCGGCTCGTCCAGGAGCAGCACAGGCGGGTCGTGGACGATGGCACGGGCCAGGTGCAGACGCTGCTTCATGCCCCGGGAGAACGTCTCGGCCCGGTCGTCCGCGTGGCCGGACAGGCCCACCCGCTCCAGGAGCGTCGTCACCCGCGCATCCAGGACGCGGCCGCTCAACCCGTACAACGCACCCCAATAGCGCAGGTTCTGCCGGGCCGACAGCCTGCCGTACAGGCCGCGGTCGCCGCCGAGGGAGACTCCGATCAGCGACCGTACGGCGGTGGTGGCGGTGGCCACGTCCCGGCCCATGACGCTCGCGGTGCCGGAGGTGGGAAGCAGCACCGTGGACAGGATCTTGCAGAGCGTGCTCTTGCCCGCGCCGTTCGGCCCGAGCAGCCCGTGCACCTCGCCCTCCGGGACTTCGATGTCGATGCCGTGCAGCGCGACCTTCTCGGCGGACTTCCGGACGAACGTCCTGCGCAGGCCCCGGGTGCTGATGGCGTTCACTCGGCCGCCACCGCCTCGCGGTCTCGTACGGAAAGGTCCAGCCCGAGCCGCTCCAGCAGCCCGGAGCGGACCACGTTGCGGGCTGACCGGTCATAGACCGGCTGGAGTTTCTCCGGGGTTCCGTCGTAGCCGTCGGGGAGCAGCGCCTCGGGCAGGGTGGCCAGCAGCGGGAAGTCCGAGCCCCGACGGGTCCTCTCGGCGGTGGCGCGGGCGTGTTCGGCGTCGCGTACCTGGTTGAGCACATGGCCGCGTACGAGCCGCAGCAGTTCCGGCGCCACCATGTGCCGTACGCCGGCCAGCGCGGTGACATGCCCGGAGCGAGCCGCGTTGACCACGAGCATCACGGGCGGACCGGCGGAGACGGGCGCGAGGTGGTTGGCCAGATCGTGCTCGGGGTCCAGTTCGCCCACCGCGCCCGCGCCCTCGATCACCAGCTGGGCCGCCGGTCCCTGGCGCAGCGCCTCCTGCACCGCGTCGGCGCACCTCGCGTGCAGCCGGGGTGAGATGCGGTGCAGGTCGATGCTGTCCTGCCCCCGGATGGGGACGTCACCGGCCGGAACACCGCACAGGAACAGTTCGCCTTCGTGGCGCCGCTGCGGGTCGGGAACCACCGTGACCGGGTTGTGCCACCACTGCGGACGGACGCGGGCTGAACCGCAGTTGTGCAGTGCTCCGCGCAGCGGGGCCGGCACGTCCGGATAAGCCGGATCGTCGGGATCCACCACGGCAACGGCCTTGAAGGGCTTGACCGGAACTCCGCGATCGGTGAGTGCGCGCAGGATGCCGCCGGAAACGCTCGTCTTACCGGAGCCCGCGGACACCCCCAGTACGGTCACTCCCCGCCATCGCGTATGCAACAGCCCACCCTTTCGCCGCCGGACGCCTCGTTGAAGAGACTCTGGCAGTCGGTGGCAGACGCGTGAGGTACGGCGGATATACGTCCTGCATATTCCCCGTCCATGCGGGCTCAGCGCCGCGGTGGGCCGGACGTAGGCGCGAGGGTGGGGGCTTCAGGCGATCGACACACCGGTGACGTCAATGTCCGCCTCGACCCGGACGCCGGCAGGAGCAACCCCGCGCAGCCCTTCAGGCGTCGCGAACACCCCTTATTGCAGCGAGGATTGCGCCTCTGCCTTCAGCTCGGAGCCGAGGAATGGGGGCGGCACGTACTCACCCGCGCCCGATGTCAGTGACCCGAACCGGACGGAAGCACCGCCAGTGCCTCGTGAACGTCCACCGATCGGCATGCACCGGTAGCGCTGTGCACCGCGATGCAATTGGGGCCATAGAGGTAGTACTTGTCATCGCCGGTGGTGATGTAGTCAACGGACTGGTAGAAGAAATAGAAGGACCCACCCTTCGGGATCTTGGCCCTGCCCTCCTGGATCAGGGCGACATCGCACTCCCATCCTGCGGACTCCTGTCGGAGAAATCCGGCCGCGAGCTGCTCCGCCTGCTCCATCGTGTACATCAGTTGGTCCTCAACAGCTTGAATTTTTCGAAAGGCGTGAGATTGACGAATCCGGCCTGCAGATCGACGAACAGCGCCCAACCCTGATAGTTGACATTGAATACGTGAAGGCGCGTGTGGGTGCGGCTTCACACCTCCCAGAATATTCTTCCTCAGAGCGCCGCACGGGCTCTCCAGGTGTTCCCCGGACTCGTCGATCAGTTCGCGGAGGGGACCCGGAACCGCCGGGGGTGACGACCCGGGTCAGCCGGTCCTCGGCGTCCCAGGTGCAGCGCTCGTCGCGTATCTCCCAGGCGCCGGCCGCGTTCGCCGCGCCGCCGCCGATCGAGTCTCTGACTTGGGCTCAGAACCTCGGCATGGGGGCCGCACGCACACTCTCACCCCGAACTATGGTGTCCCACCACATGTGCGCCTGACCTGCGGGTTTCTACGGTGTGCCGACACACACCCGTCCCCACCGCACACGAGGAAGTGGCGCACATGGCATCCCCGAACACCGCTCCCCCGCCTTCGCCCCCGGCGAAGCTCCCCCGCATCGTCGCCGCGAGCCTCATCGGCACCACGGTCGAGTGGTACGACTTCTTCTTGTACGGGTCCGCCGCGGCCCTGGTGTTCAACAAGCTGTTCTTCCCGGGCTCGGACCCGCTCGTGGGCACGCTGCTGTCGTTCCTGACGTATGCGGTCGGGTTCGCGGCGCGGCCGATCGGGGCGCTGGTGTTCGGGCACTACGGTGACCGGCTGGGGCGCAAGAAGCTGCTGGTGCTGAGTCTGCTGCTGATGGGCGGGGCGACGTTCGCGATCGGCCTGCTGCCCACGCACGCGACGGTGGGCAGCGCCGCACCGGTCCTGCTGACGGTGCTGCGACTGGTGCAGGGCTTCGCGCTCGGTGGCGAGTGGGGCGGTGCAGTCCTGCTGGTGTCGGAGCACGGGGACGCGCGGCGGCGCGGGTTCTGGGCCTCGTGGCCGCAGACCGGCGCGCCGGCCGGGCAGTTGCTCGCGACCGGTGTGCTGTCGCTGCTCACCGCCGTGCTCTCGGACGAGGCGTTCGGCACCTGGGGCTGGCGGATCCCGTTCCTGCTGTCCGGTCTGCTGGTGGTCGTCGGCCTGTGGATCCGTCTGTCCGTCGATGAATCGCCCGTCTTCAAGGAGGCGTTGACGCGGGCCGAGTCGCGGAAGGAAGGCGACAGGGAGAAGCTGCCGCTCGTCTCCGTGCTGCGCCACCACTGGCGGGACGTGCTCGTCGCGGTGGGTGCCCGGATGGCGGAGAACATCGGCTACTACGTGATCACCGCGTTCGTCCTCGTCTACGCCACCACGTCCGCCGGTCTCTCGAAGCAGAGCGCGCTCAACGCCGTCCTCATCGCCTCCGCCGTGCACTTCGCCGTGATCCCCGCCTGGGGCGCCCTCTCCGACCGGGTCGGCCGGCGCCCCGTGTACCTGTTCGGCGCGGCGGGCATCGGCCTGTGGATGTTCCCGTTCTTCTCGCTCGCGGACACCGGGAAGTTCGGGTACCTGGTCCTGGCCGTGACGGTCGGGCTGGTGCTGCACGGCGCGATGTACGCGCCCCAAGCCGCCTTCTTCGCCGAGATGTTCGCCACCCGGATGCGCTACTCCGGTGCCTCCATCGGTGCCCAGTTCGCCTCCGTGGCGGCAGGCGCGCCCGCCCCGCTCATCGCGACGGCCCTGCTCGCCGAGTACGACAGCTCCACGCCGATCGCTCTGTACGTGATCGCGGCCGCGCTGCTGACCCTGGTCGCCGTGGGCGTGGCCAGGGAGACCCGGCACCGGGACCTCGCCGACGTGGGCGCGCGGGACGGGGAGCATGCCGGTGAGCCGGAGGCGGCCGGGGCCCGGTCCGTCTGACCGACGAGTCGAGGCACCGTCCCCTGTGTGCCGGCCGGTCCTCGCGCGCCTCGCGCGGGGGCCGGTCAGCGTCGTCCCGGTGCCGCCAGCCAGTGCAGGCGCAGGGCCAGTTGGATCTCCAGGGCACGGGACGGCGTCTGCCAGTCCTCGCCGATGAGCCGGCCCACCCGCTCCAGTCGCTGGGCGACGGTGTTCACGTGCACGTGCAGGGCGTCCTTGGTGCGCGCCGGGCTCATCGCGCAGGCGAAGTAGGCGTCCAGGGTGCGCAGCAGTTCGGTGCCGCGCCGTGCGTCGTACGTCACGACCGGGCCGATGGTGCGGTCGACGAAGGCGCCGATGTCCCGTTCGCCGGCGAGGAGCAGGCCGAGGAAGCCGAAGTCCTGGGCCGCCGCGCCGTCTCCGCCCCGGCCCAGGAGGTGCAGCGCGTCCAGGCAGCGGCGCCCCTCGGCGTAGGCGGCGGTCACCGCGTCGGGGTGGGCGGCCAGGTCGGTGACGGGGGCGGAGGCGCCGACGGTGACGGGCCGGTGGACGGCCGTGCCGAGGTCGCGGGCGGTGCGGCGGGCCACGTCCGTGGCGGTGTCACCGGCGCCGAGCGGGAGCAGCAGGACCGTGCCGCCGTCGCGGGCGGAGGCGAGACCGTGCCGGGTGGCGGCGAGGTGGGCGGCGGCGGCTCCCAGCCTGCGGCGGGCGGCGGCCTCCTCGTCGGCGTCGGCCGCGGGGCCGTCCAGGCGGGCCGCGAGGACGACGTGGGTGGCGTCCAGGTCGGCGTGCAGCCGGTCGGCGCGTTCGCGCAGCAGGCGCGGGTCCCGGTCGTGGGCGTCCAAGAGGTCGTCCAGCAGCTCGCCCTGTACTCGCTGTTCGGCCTCGGCCGCGGAACGGCGGGCGAGCAGGAGCAGCGAGGTGACCATCGCCGCCCGTTCCAGGGTGCGTTGGTCGACGGGGTCCAGACCCGGGTGGCCGTGCAGGACCAGTGCGCCGAGGAGTTCACCGCCGGCGGCCACCGCGGCGATCCAGTCGTTGCCGTGCCGTACGGCGTGCCCCTCGGCGCGGGACGCCTCCAGAGCCCCGGCCGGCGCTCCGTCCGTCTCGGCGAACTCGACCGTGCCGTCGAGCACTTCGGAGACGGCAGCGGCCACGTCGTGGACTCCGCCGCCGCGCAGGACGAGTTCGGCGAGCCGGTCGTGCACGTCGGAGGCGCGCTCGATGACGGCGCTGCCGTCCCGGATGATCGCGTTGGCGCGTTCCAGTCCGGCCAGGGCCGAACGGGTCTCGGTGAGCAGGTTGGCGGTGTCGATGGCGGCCGCGGCGAGTGCGGCGAAGGAGCCGAGCAGGGCGATCTGCGCGCGTTCGAAGACCCGGGCGCGCCGGTCCGCGGCGAAGAGGACGCCGATGACGTGCGGGCCGAGCATCAGCGGGACACCGAGGATCGCGACCAGACCCTCGTCGCGCACACCCGCGTCGATGGTGAGGGTGTGCTGGAAGCGGGCGTCCTGGAAGTAGTCGTCGGTGACGTACGGCCGCGCGGTCTGCGCGACGAGACCACCGAGCCCCTCCCCCATGCCGAGACGCAGCTGCTGGAAGCGGGCGGAGACGGAGCCCTCGGTCACCCGCATGTAGGTGTCGCCGCGTGCCGGGTCGTTCAGGCTGAGGTAGGCGATGTCGGTGCCGAGCAGGGAGCGGGCGCGCTGCACGATCGCCGGGAGGACGGCGTCCAGGTCCCTGAGCCCGGCGAGGTCGTGGGCGGTCTCGAAGAGCGCGGACAGCTCGGCCTCCCGGCGGCGGCGGCCCTCCAGCTCGGAACGCACGCGCAGCGCGAGGAGCTTGGCGTGCTCCAGGGCGGCGATCAGGTCGGCCGGGCGCCCCTCGGCGCGTGCGAGCAGCACCGGCTGTTCGTACGCCTCCACGGAGGCGTCGCGGGCCAGCAGCTGGAGGTAGGGGACCTCCGCGCCGGCGTCGGACGTCTTCGTGGCGTTCCGGGTGGCGGGGCGCCCGGCCGGCGGGACGTGATCGCGAGACATGGTCACAGGATTCCGCATCGGCCGCGCGGCCCGTCAGGCCTGTGGAAAACTTCCGGATCCGGGTCCGGGTCCGGTGCCGCGGACCCGGTCAGTGGGCCGTCCATCCGCCGTCCATCACCAGTGAGGTGCCGGTGACGAAGGACGCCTGCGGGCTGCACAGGTAGGCGACGCTCTCGGCGACCTCCTCCGGTTCGATGAGCCGTCGTACGGCGCTGTCCTTGAGCAGGATCTCGGTCAGGACGCGTTCCTCGGGGATGCCGTGCGCCCACGCCTGGTCGGCGATCTGCTTCTCGACCAGTGGGGTGCGCACATAGGCGGGGTTCACACAGTTCGAGGTCACGCCATGGGGTGCGCCTTCGAGGGCGGCTGTCTTGGAGAGGCCTTCCAGGCCGTGTTTGGCGGCCACATAGGCGGACTTGAAGGCCGAGGCGCGCAGACCGTGAACGGAGGACACGTTGACGATCCGGCCCCAGCCCTGCGCGTACATGTGCGGGAGGGCACCGCGGATGAGCCGGAACGGCGCCTCCAGCATCACGGTCAGCACGGTGTGGAAGACCTCGGGCGGGAACTCCTCCAGAGGGCGGACGAGTTGCAGTCCGGCGTTGTTGACCAGGATGTCGGCGCCGGCGGCGGCGCGTTCGGCGGCGTCGAGGTCGGTGAGGTCCAGGACGTGCGGGACGACCGCTCCCGCGAGGCCCTCCGCCCGCTCGGCCAGTCGTGCCAGTTCGGCCAGTCCGGCCTCGTCCCGGTCCACGGCTCTCACCTGGGCCCCTGCGGCCGCGAGCCGCAGCGCGCAGGCGCGGCCGATGCCGCCGGCGGCCCCGGTGACGAGGGCGGTACGGCCGCCGAGGTCGAGGGAGAGGGCGTGTGGAGGGGAAGGGAGGGGGTGTGAGCCGGGCACGGGGCCGGACGAGCTCGACGAGCTGGACGTGGTCATGGGGCGACCATAGGCGGGCCCCACACGTCACCACATGTGGCGTCGGCCCACACTTCAGTCAAGACTCATAGGGTCAAACCATGTGGGTCCCTCGGACATGGCCTGCTTGATCCGGAAGCGCCCGAACTCGTTCAGGTCGGGCAGCGCGTCCACCTCGAACCACCCCACCTCCAGCGACTCGTCGTCGTTGACCCGTGCCTCGCCGCCCACGGCCCGGCAGCGGAAGGTGATGTCCATGTACTGGCAGACGTCGCCGTTGGGGTACGTGACCGGCTCCAGGGCCTGCACCAGGACGACCCGCTCAAGGACGCAGCGCACCGCCGTCTCCTCGAAGACCTCCCGCACGGCACAGGCGGCGGGCTGCTCGCCCGGCTCCGGGATGCCACCGAGCACCGACCACTTGCGGGTGTCGGTCCGCCGGTTCAGCAGGACCCTGCCGTCGTCGTCGAACACGACCGCGGTGACCCCGGGGAGCCACAGCAACTGGTGGCCCGCCGAGGTCCGGAGCGTACGGATGAATTCAGGAGTTGCCATGAGCCCGACCCTAGCGGCCCCACCGGCCGCCCCCGTTCCCGTTCAGGGGGCGTACGGCGGTCGCACGGCTACGAGTCTCCGGCGCGCCGGCCGCGCATGCCGGCGCCGATCGCCCAGCCGAGCCCGCCCGCGGCGACCAGCACCAGCGCCATCTCGGGCAGGATGCCCAGCCGGGTCGCGGGCGTCTCGGAGGAGCGCAGCGGCACCTTCTGGACCAGGTAGGCGGGCACGAACATGCCGGTCTTCCGGGTGACCTTCCCGTCGGGCATGATGACCGCGCTCACGCCGCTGGTCACCGGCACGGTCACGGTACGGCTGTGCTCGACGGCCCGGATCCGGGACATGGCGAGCTGCTGATAGGTCATCTCGCTGCGGTCGAAGGTGGCGTTGTTGCTCGGCACGGAGATCATCCGCGCGCCGTGCGTGACGGTGTCCCGTACGGCCCAGTCGAAGGCGGCCTCGTAGCAGGTGGCGAGGCCGACCTTGGTCCCGTCGATGTCGAACACGCCCGGCTTGGTGCCCCGGCTGAAGTCCTGGTGGACCATGCTGGTCCAGTTGCCGTTGATCGCGCCGACGAGGGAACGCAGCGGGAGGTACTCGCCGAACGGCTGGACCTGGCGCTTGTCGTAGGTCTGGACCGGCCCCTTGTCCGGGTCCCAGAGGACCTGCTCGTTGAGCAGCTTGCCGTCGCGCTCGACGACCGCGCCGACCGAGATGGGCACACCGATCTCCTCGGCCGCGCCCTCGATGACGGTGGTCGCGTCGGAGTCGGCGAAGGGGTCGACGTCCGAGGAGTTCTCGGGCCACAGCACGAAGTCGGGCTTGGCGACCTTGCCGGCCTTGACGTCGGCGGCGAGCTTGAGGGTCTCGCGCGCGTGGTAGTCGAGCACGGCCCGCCGCTGGGCGTTGAACTCCAGCCCCGAGCGCGGCACGTTGCCCTGGATCACCGCGACCGTCGCGGTACCGTCCTCGGCCTTGTCGCTCACCAGCGCCCGGGCGGCGACCGCGCCCACGACGGGCACGACGACGCTCAGCAGCGCGGCGGCCGCGGCCGGGCGCCGGACGGTCCGCGTACGGCGCCGCTCGGCGATCAGCCGCCCGGCCTCGTACAGGCCGAAGCCGCACAGGACGACTCCGAAGCCGAGCACCGGCGTACCGCCCACCGCGGCGAGCGGCAGGAAGACGCCGTCGGCCTGCCCGAAGGCGATCTTGCCCCAGGGGAACCCGCGGAACGGCGCACGCGCGCGCACCGCTTCTCCGGCGATCCACACGGCCGCCGCCCACACCGGCCAGGCCGGCAGCCTGGAGACCGCGGCGATGCCCGCGCCTACCAGGGCGACGAAGACGGCCTCGATGGCGACCAGGGCGAGCCAGGGGCCCGGACCCACCTCTACACCGGTCCACACCAGCAGCGGCAGCAGGAAGCCGAGCCCGAACAGATAGCCGAGGCCGAGGGCGGCCTTCCAGCCACGGCCGCGCAGCACCCAGGCGAGGCCGGCGAAGGCGGGCAGGGCCAGCCACCACAGGGCGCGCGGCGGGAAACTGACGTAGAGCAGCACGCCGCAGAGCGCGGCGGCGACGGCCGGGACCAGACGCAGCATCCGGCGGCCGTGCGCTGACGCCGGCCTGAGCTGATCCTGCTGGTCCGCGGAGGTAGTGGTGACGGTCACCCGGGGAGTGTACGGCCGCTGACCTCGGCCCCGACAGCGCGGTCCGTGCGCCGGGCGCCCCCTGCCGGCACGCCGGGGAATCACGACGATCCGGCGCAACTCGTCCCCAAACCGGCCATCAGCCGTTACGGTGTGCCCAGCCTCAGCGGTGCGGCCGGTATCGGTGCGCGCGGTCGGGGCCTGCCACAGCCGGGGGACTGGGTACGAGGGGCGACAGTGATGTCGACGGGGATGAGAGCCGTGGCCGGCACGGACACGGACCACGCCAGACGAAACGTTTCTGACGGCACGGGCATGATCCTGCTGGGATTCTGCGCCGGCTGGTCGCTGATCACCGCCGCGGTCCACGACGGGCGGCCGGAGGGCGTGCTGCTCGCGGTGCTGGCCGCGACCGCCGGCTACGCGGCGGGCCGGATCTCCGGGGCGCTGCTCCCCGTGGTCGCGCCGTGCGTCGGCGCGTCGGCCGGGCTCGCGCTGGCCGTGCTGATGCCCGATCTCGCGCCGGGCTCCCGGTACACCGCCCCGCTGGGGCAGGCCGGTGCCGTCGCCGCGCTGCTGGCGCTGTCCACCGGCGCGGCGTGCTGCGCCTCCTGGGCCACACCCGTGCCGGCGCTGCGGCTGGGCCTGCGGGCGCTCGCCGCCGGGATCACGCTGACCGGGGCCGCCATCGGATCGGCCGAAGGGTGCACAGCGGGCGCGGCCGTACTGCTCTGCTCGCTCGCCGCGGGCTCGATGGCCCACCGGGGCGTCGGCATCACGGGGCTGGCGCTGGTGGCCGCCGCGGCGGCCGGAACGGTGTGGGCGGTCGCCGCGGGCGCCCTGCCCGGCGGTCTCGCCCAAGCGCTGACCGGCCGGTTCGACGCGCACCGGGTCCAGCTGTGGCAGGACGCCCTGCGGCTGGCCCACCGGGCTCCGGGCCTCGGCGTCGGGCCGGGCCGCTTCGGCGAGCTGAGCGGCAGCGCGCCGGGGGTGCTGCCGGACGGCAAACCGCATTCGGCGCCGCTGCAGCAGCTGGCCGAGCAGGGCCTGGTGGGGGTGCTCCTGCTGATGGCCGTGTTCTGCTGGGTGCTCCACGCCCTGTGGCGCAGCCCGCGCTCGACCCCCGTCGCCCTGAGCGCGGGTGCCGCGCTGACGGCACTGACCGTGATCGCCTCGGCGGGCAACGCGCTCAGTTTCACCACCGTGACGGCGGGCGCGGGCCTGCTGGCCGGCTGGGCGACGGCGCGCCCGTGGGCCGGCGAGGAGACGCTGTCCGCTTGAGGGGCGGAAGAGGCATTCCGAGGAGCGGCGGGGGCGGCCGGGCAGATCCGGAAGGGCGGCCACGCAGACCACGCAAGGGCCACCGGTGACCGGCCGACGCTCAGCGGAAGCGGCCCGCCGACGCCCGGAGGAGCGGTGGCGGGGCCACCGGCCGCCAGGCCGGGGCCGGAAGCGGACTGGTCCCGCGGCCCTCCCGGTACTGCAGTCGAGTGAACGGCCGGACCCGCCGAGGAGTCGGTCGGTCGTCCTGCCAGGCGCGGCAGCCGGGGAACCGCCCGGCGGGCGCGGCCACCAGTGCCGTCAGCGCCGGTCCGCGGCAACGCCCGCGAAGTGACCGCCGCGGAACCGACCGGACAGGGCGGGGCGGCGTCAGGGGGGAACCGTCAGTGTGCCGTGCCGGGGGCGATCGTCTGCAGTCTGGCCCTGATCACGCGGACCGCCGACTCGGCGTTGTCCACGGTGATCGTGAAGGTGTGGCCGTCCCACAGGCTCAGCACGATGCCCTCGCCCCGGCGTACGACGACCGCGGTGCCCTTCTCGGGACGCCAGCGGTAGCCCCAGCCGCCCCAGTTGCGCGGGGTGACATGGGGGGTGAAGTCGGCGCCCACGACGTCGGAGAGCGGGATACGGCGGCGGGGCACGCCGATGTGGCCGCAGCGCACCTCGAGGGAGTCCTCGTCGAGCTTGAGGTCGACGTGCACGAAGGCGAGCGTGCCGAAGAGGACCAGCAGGCCGGCCGCGATGCAGCCCACGACGGACATCACGAGCGGGACGATGCCGGAGGTCCAGGCCGACTGCACGGCCAGCTGGATGCCCAGCGCCATGCAGGCCGCGCCGACGAGCGCCAGCAGCCACTGCGCGCGGTTGGTGGCGCGACCCGTCCAGACGTCGGGGTGCGGAGCGTCCTCGACGTCGCGGTGGTCCCTCATGTCTACGAGGTTACTCAGGTTTCGCTGAGCGGCTACCTGCTCGCGGAGGGTGACCGGTGCGGAAGGGCACCGTGAAGGACGCCGGGACGGACGCTGTGAAGCGCGCCGTGAGGGGCGTCGTGCGGGAGCGGGTCAGCGGGCGGCCCTGACGGCCTGCAGCAGCCGGCCCTCCGGGTAGGACAGGGCGGTCCCGGGCAGTTCCGCCTCGCGTCCGCTCAGCAGCACGGTGAGACCGGTCTCGGCCTCGGCCTGCGGGGTGGGCTCCGCGCCGATCCGGCGCAGCGCCTGGGCGGCGACGGCCCCGGCGGAACCGTGCAGCATGAGCGGCGGCATGCCGGGCTTCTGGACGGCCGCCCGGATGCGCTCGGCGACCAGTTCGTAGTTGGTGCAGCCCATGACGACGGTCGTCACGTCGTCGGGGGTGCGCGCGGCCGCGGCGGCGACGGCGGCGTCGACGGCCGCCTCGTCCGCGTGGTGCACCGCGTCGGCCAGCCCCGGGCAGGGCACCTCGGTGACGGTCACACCGTCGGCGAAGCGCTCGATCAGACCGCGCTGGTATGCGCTGCCGGTGGTGGCGGGAGTCGCCCAGATCGCCACGTGTCCGCCGCCCGCGGCGGCCGGCTTGATCGCCGGAACCGTGCCGATGATCGGCAGCTCCGGTTCGAAACGGGCGCGCATCTGCGGCAGGGAGTGCACGGAGGCGGTGTTGCAGGCGACGATCAGGACGTCGGGCCGGTGTGCGGCGGCGGCCTCGGCCACGGCGATGGCGCGCCGCGTGATGTCCTCCGGAGTGCGCGGCCCCCAGGGCATCCCGTCCGGGTCCCAGGAGAGGACGAGCTCCGCGTCGGGCCGCAGTCGACGTACCGCGGCGGCGGCGGGGAGGAGGCCGATTCCGGAGTCCATGAGCGCGATCTTCACCCGGCCACGATAGTCGATCGTCCCGTGCGGGCCGGTCCGGTGGGGCAGACTGCGCCTGTGAGCGCCCTTGTGTGGACGGCCGTCGCCTCATTCGTCGCCTGGTGCTGGCTGCTGCTGTGCCAGGGCTTCTTCTGGCGCACGGACGTCCGGCTGCCGCCCCGCCGGGAACCGGACGCCTGGCCGTCGGTCTGCGTGGTCGTCCCGGCCCGTGACGAGGCCGCCGTACTGCCCGCGAGCCTCCCCTCACTGCTGGCCCAGGACTATCCCGGGCGGGCGGAGGTCTTCCTGGTGGACGACGGGAGCACCGACGGCACCGGGGAGCTGGCCCGGGAGCTGTCCGCGCGGCATGGCGGGCTGCCGCTCACGGTGGACTCCCCCGGGGAGCCGCCGGCGGGCTGGACGGGCAAGCTGTGGGCGGTGCGGCACGGCATCGGGCTGGCACGCGCGCGTGAGCCCGAGTACCTGCTCCTGACGGACGCGGACATCGCGCATGAGCCGGACAGCCTGCGCGCGCTGGTGGCGGCGGCGCGGACCGGCGGTTTCGACGTCGTGTCGCAGATGGCGCGGCTGCGGGTGGAGAGCCTGTGGGAGCGGCTGGTGGTCCCGGCGTTCGTCTACTTCTTCGCGCAGCTGTACCCGTTCCGGTGGATCGGCCGGCGGGGCTCGCGCACCGCGGCGGCGGCGGGCGGCTGTGTGCTGCTGCACGCGGACGCGGCCGAGCGGGCGCGGATCCCGGACGCCATCCGGCATGCCGTCATCGACGACGTGGCGCTCGCGCGCGCGGTGAAGGGCGGCGGGGGCCACATCTGGCTGGGGCTGGCCGAGCGGGTGGACAGCGTGCGCCCGTACCCGCGGCTGCACGACCTGTGGCGGATGGTCTCGCGCAGCGCGTACGCGCAGCTGCGGCACAACCCGCTGCTGCTCCTCGGCACGGTCGCCGGGCTCGCCCTGGTGTATCTGGTGCCGCCCGTGGCCGTGGTCACCGGGGCCGTCACGGGCAGCGTGGGGACAGCGGCCGTCGGCGCGGCGGCATGGGCGGTGATGACGGCGACGTACGTACCCATGCTGCGGTACTACCGGCAGCCGATGTGGCCGGCCCCTCTGCTGCCGTTCACCGCGTTCCTCTACCTGCTGATGACGGTCGACTCCGCCGTACAGCACTACCGGGGCAGGGGCGCGGCGTGGAAGGGGCGCACGTACGCGCGTCCGGACGCGGTGCCCGACAAGGGCTGACACGGTCCCCCGGCCGCGGACCCCGGTTCCGGGTCACTTGCGGCCGGGCGTCCAGTTCATGCCCCACCCGTAGGCGCGGTCCATGGTCCGCTGCGGGCTCACCCCGCGCTCCGGGACCAGGTACCGCACCTCGCGCTGGACGACGAGGTCGCCGCCCGTGTTGGTGAGCAGCGCGAGCGCGCAGACCGTGGAGGGCACCGTGCACTCGTCCAGCGAGAAGTCGATCGCGGCCCCGTGCTGCGGCTGGAGGGTGACCGTGGCGTGCAGGTCGGCGAAGGACGTGGCGCCTTCGTAGATGGTGACGAAGACCAGGATGCGCCGGAAGTCCCGTGTGCGGTCGAGGTTCACGGTGAGGTTCTCGCCGTTCGCCGCGGCGCCGGTGCGGTCGTCGCCGTCCAGGTGGATGTACGGCGGCCGGTCCAGGGACCCGAAGGCGTTGCCGAGAGCCTGTACGACGCCTTTGCGGCCGTCGCTGAGTTCGTACAGGGCGCACAGGTCGAGGTCGAGGTTGCCCTGCCGGGCGCCCCCGCGGCCGCCCCGGCTGTGGAACCGCCCGCGCACCTGCCAGTTGAGGTTGACCCGCAGGGCGCCGGAGGTGCCGCCCTGTTTGGCCAGCGAGACCGCGGGAGCCGCCTTGGTGAGCGTGACCTTGGTGAGGCGGACCGGCGGCGAGGGCAGGGGGGCGGGGGTCGCGCCCGGGGGCGGTGGCGGCAACGGGGTTGACCGGGTGGCCGGGGGCGGCGTCGGTGTGGCGGCCGTGGGCGGCATCGCGGGCGCGGGTGCGGGTGCCGACGGCGGCACCGCGGACTGCGACGGCGGCACGGCGGCAGGGGCCGGCGGTATGGCGGGGGGCGGCGGTGCGGGGGCGGGCGACGGGGAGGTGTGCTGCGGTTCGTCGACGGTGATGCCGAAGTCCGTGGCCAGGCCCTCGAGTCCGCTGCTGTAGCCCTGGCCGACGGCGCGGAACTTCCAGCCGCCCTGCCGTCGGTAGAACTCGCCGAGCACGAAGGCGGTCTCCACACTCGCGCCCGGGCTGTCGAAGCGGGCGACGACGTCCCCCGTGCCGGTGTCGGTCACCTCGACGGAGAGGCCCGGCACCTGCCCGAACGTGCCGCCGTCCGCGGAGGCCGCGACGACGATCCGCTCGATCTCGCCCTCCACGCGCGCGAGGTCCACGAGAAGGGTGTCGGTGACGCGGTCACCGGCGGTCCGCTTGCCCTCGTGACGCACCGCGCCCGAGAGATGCGCGGGCTGGTTGTAGAACACGAAGTCCGCGTCGGAGCGGACTCTTCCCGCCGCCAGCAACAACGTCGAGGCGTCCGCGTCGGGCACGCCGGGTCCGGTGTTCCAGCCCAATTCGACGCGCAGTGCCGTCGTCGGCACCGGCGCGTTCGATCCCTTCGGCATTGACATGTCCACCCCCATAAATGATCGACATCCCGGAGGCCCCGGCCGCTCCGGGTCACCCCTGCCCGTTCAAGGTATTCCCGCCCGCGGGGCACGCCCACGACCAGCGCGGAAAGATCGCCGGCCAACCGCCGGTAACCCCCTCGGAACTTGGCCTTTACACGATCCAAACATCGAATGGCGTCCTTTTTTGCCAAGTTCGCTCGGATTGGGGATCCCAGATCACGGCCGACACGGAAAACAACCCTCTTATCGGTCTCCCCAACCAGCACATCGTGGGCTTAACTTATGTGCCATGACCTCCCCCCGCTCCACCTATGGCGGCGGCTACTACTCCGCCTCCTTCCCGGACACCCCGATCTATGACTCGCTCGTGGCCGAGCGGGGCACCCCGCAGATCGCCCCGATCCGGGTCCCCTCCGCCTACGACGCGGGAAGCAACCTGCCCGCGCTCCCGTCGGCGCTGCCCGCCCTCCCGGCGGCCCCGTCCCCGCAGGCTCCCGCGTACGGCTACCCCGGACAGCAGGCGCAGCAGCCCGCGCCGATGCACCAGGCACCCACCGCGTACATCCCGCAGCAGGCCGGCGCGCCGCGCGGCTACCCCGGACCGCAGGCCCCGCAGCCGCCGCGTCCGATGACGCAGGGCGGTGGCACCGGCGGTTACGACGCGATGCGCCCGGCCGCCCCACGGCCGCCGCAGCCGTCCTACCCGGACCAGTACAACAACCAGCAGTACCGGGGCTACTGACCGCGTCCCCGGCGCCCTGTCACCTGGCAAGGTGGTCCCATGGGGAACGCGACACTGAGGTCGATGCACGTCCATCCGGTCAAGGCGTTCCGGGGCCTGTCGCCCCAGGAAGCCGTGGTGGAGCCCTGGGGGCTGGCCGGAGACCGGCGCTGGGCACTCGTAGACGACGGGGGAAAGGTCGTCACACAGCGCGAACAGCCGCGCCTCGCACTGGCCGCCGCCGAGCTTCTGCCCGGCGGCGGCATCGTGCTGTCGGCGCCCGGTCAGGTGCCGCTCACGGTGCCCGTCCCGGAACCGGAACGGACGCTGGCCATCGACATCTTCGGCACCAAGGTGGAGGCGGTCCCGGCCTCCGACGCCGCTCATGACTGGTGCACCGCGTATCTGGGAGCCGAGGTCCGGCTGGTCCACCTCGACGATCCGGCGACCCGCCGCCCGGTCGACCCCCCTTACGCGCTTCCCGGCGAGACGGTCAGCCTGGCCGACGGCTACCCGCTCCTGGTCACCACGCTCGCCTCCCTCGACGCACTGAACTCCCTGCTGGCGGAGGGCGACCACGCCGACGAGGGCCCGCTGCCCATGAACCGCTTCCGGCCGAACGCGGTCGTGGCGGGCACCGAGGCCTGGGCCGAGGACCACTGGTCGCGGATCTCCGTCGGCGAGGTGGAGTTCCGGGTCGCCAGGCCCTGCGGGCGCTGCGTCGTGACCACCACCGACCAGGGCACCGCCGTACGCGGCCGTGAGCCCCTGCGCACACTGGCACGCCACCGCAACCGCGCCGGACAGCTGGTCTTCGGCCAGAACCTCGTGCCGCTCACGCCCGGCACGATCCGGGTGGGCGACCCCGTGCGCGTGCTTGGGTGACGAAGCCGCTCCGGCGCGCCCCACATCGCACTCGACGGCTCGGTGCCGATGTGTCTCAACTCGACGGGAACCGGGGGCGGGTCCCCGTCGTTGGGCTGATGAGAAATCCGTGAGACGTGGCAATCCGACGTGACGTCGCTCTCTCTTCGCGGGACCGGAGGGTGAGCGGCGGCGACGGCGGCTATCACGGAGCCGAAGGGGGTGGGGAACGTGCGGGCACTGAACGGTCTGTGGCGCTGGCGGCGCAATCCACTGTGCCGGGCCACCGACCTGGCCGAGGCATGGGTGGCCCTCGCGGCACTGTTGTTGATCGCGGTGGCCGCTCCGATGAGCGGACTCCTGACCGGTACGGCCGCGCAGGAGTCCCTGCAGCGGTCGGCGGGGGCGCAGCAGCACTCCCGCCATCTCGTCTCGGCCACCGTCGTACGCCGGCTGGGCGGCGCCACGCCGGAAGTCGAATCCGACATCGGCGTCGCGCGCGAGGCCCGCAGCCGGGTCCTGGCCGACTGGGCCGCGCCGGACGGCACCCGGCGGCGCGGGTCGACCCTCACGGACCTCCGGTCCCCGCGTCACGGCGACCACTTCAGCCTCTGGACGGATCCGCACGGCCGAATAACGACCCGCCCCCTGGACGCGGAAACGGCGACGACACACGCGGTGCTCGCCGGGATCGGGGCCGCCCTGGCCGTCGCGGGGCTGGTCGAGAGCGGCCGCCGCCTGGTCGTCTGGCACATGGTCCGGCGCCGGTACGCGCGTTGGGACAGGGCATGGGACCGGGCGGGTCCGGACTGGGGCAAGGCGGGCACGGGCTGCTGACCGCGTTCCGTCTCTGGTCAACCCACCGTACGCGGGCACGCTACGGTGGACCGGCCGACTCGCATTCGGCATCGACCCGCGCGCGAGCGAGCCGAAAGGGCGCGCCGGTGTCCGGCACGCGAACAGGCGTCGGCCCAGGGCCGAGCGCGGTCGCGGCACCGGAACCGGCCACGGCGCCCCGCAGGTGAGCGAGCACGAGTACCACGAGGTGGGGGCACAGCAACGCCATGGCACAGGGCACCGTCCAGGTGACGCACACCGGTACATCGCGGTGGCGGCGCCGCACAGGTGAGTACGCCTCGCTCGCCGCCGCCCTGGAGGCCGCCGCCGAGGGTGACGTCCTCACCGTCGCCCCCGGCACCTACCGGGAGAACCTGGTCATCCAGCGGGCGGTGACGCTGCGTGGACCCGAGGGATCGTCGGGCTCGGTGCGGATCGCGCCCTCGGACGGCGTGCCGTTGACGGTGCGGGCCTCGGCGGTGGTGCAGGGCCTGCACCTGGAGGGCCAGGACTCCGCGTCACCCGCGCTGCTGGTGGAGGACGGCACACCCGAACTGACGGACGTACGGATCGTGGCACGCTCCGCCGCCGGCATCGAGGTGCGGGGCGCGGCGGCCCGGCCGACCGTGCGCCGCTGCACGGTCGACAACCCGGCCGGCATCGGCATCGCCGTACTCGACGGCGGCAGCGGGGTGTTCGAGGAGTGCGAGATCGTCGCGGCCGGGCAGGCGGGAGTGGCGGTCCGCGGCGGCGGCCACCCGCGCCTGGAACGCTGCCGGGTGCACCACGCCTCCGGCACCGGACTGAGCGCGACCGGTGAGAACTCCGCGCTGGAGGCGATCGGTTGCGAGGTGTACGAGGTGCGGGGCTCGGGGGTGCAGGTGACCCAGCGGGCCTCGGCGCATCTCACCGACTGCGATGTGCACCGCACTTCGGCCGACGGGGTCACGCTCGACACGGACGCGGTGCTCACGCTCGCCGACTGCCGGATCCACGACATCCCGGAGAACGCGATCGACCTGCGGTCGCGTTCGGTGCTGACGCTGACCCGGACGACGGTGCGTCAGTTCGGGCGCAACGGTCTGTCCGTGTGGGACCCGGGCACCCGTGTGGACGCCAACCAGTGCGAGATCTTCGACAGCACCGGTGACTATCCGGCGGTGTGGGTGAGCGACGGCGCCACGGCCGTGCTCGACTCGTGCCGGGTGCACGACGTACCGGACGCGCTGTTCGTGCTCGACCGCGGCTCGCGCGTGGACGTCGTCGACAGCGACCTGTCCCAGGTGCGCAACACGGCCGTGTCGGTGAGCGACGGGGCGACCGCGCAGCTCGACGACTGCCGGATCCGCGAGGCGGCGACGGGTGCCTGGTTCCGCGACCACGGCAGCGGTGGCACGCTCAGCAACTGCACCCTGGACGGTACCCAGACCGGCGTGATCGTCACCAAGGGCGCCGACCCGACCATCGAGCGCTGCACGGTCGGTTCGCCGGCCGAGGCGGGTTTCTACGTGTCCGCCGGCGGCCGGGGCAGCTTCCTGAACTGCCGGGTCGGCGGCAGTGGCGGCTACGGCTTCCATGTGCTCGACGGCTGCCGTACGACGCTTCGCAAGTGCCGTACGGAACGGTGTGCGCGCGGCGGGTTCGAGTTCGCCGACGCGGGGCCGGACGCGGGTTCGGGATCGGGTCCGGTGGTGGAGGACTGCACCAGCGACGAGAGCGGCGGCTTGCGGCCGCCGGCATCGCACGAGACCGCCGTGCAGACGGCGTCCCCCTCCAGCGGCGGGCTGCTCGGTGCCATTCCCGGGCAGCGCGGCACGGAGCCGGAGCCGCCCGCCGCCCAGGCCGAGCCGGAGCAGCCGGCCCGGACGTCGAAGGCCGTGCTCGGTGAACTCGACGCGCTGGTCGGGCTGGAGAGCGTCAAGCGCGAGGTGCGGGCGCTGACCGACATGATCGAGGTGGGCCGGCGCCGGCAGCGGGCGGGTCTGAAGGCGGCCTCGGTGAAGCGGCACCTGGTCTTCACCGGTTCCCCGGGCACCGGCAAGACGACCGTCGCCCGGCTGTACGGGGAGATCCTCGCCTCCCTCGGGGTGCTGGAGAAGGGGCACCTGGTCGAGGTGTCCCGGGTCGACCTGGTGGGCGAGCACATCGGTTCGACGGCGATCCGCACCCAGGAGGCCTTCCAACGGGCGCGGGGCGGTGTGCTGTTCATCGACGAGGCGTACGCGCTGTCGCCGGAGGACGCTGGGCGGGACTTCGGCAAGGAGGCCATCGACACGCTGGTGAAGCTGATGGAGGACCAGCGGGACGCGGTGGTGGTGATCGTCGCGGGCTATACGGCGGAGATGGAACGCTTCCTGACCGTCAACCCCGGGGTGGCCTCCCGCTTCTCACGGACGATCACCTTCGGTGACTACAGCCCGCAGGAGCTGCTCAGGATCGTGGAGCAGCAGGCGGATGAGCACGAGTACCGGCTGGCGCCGGGCGCCTCGGAGGCGCTGGTGAAGTACCTCACCGCGATCCCGAAGGGCCCCGCGTTCGGCAACGGGCGCACGGCGCGGCAGACGTTCGAGGCGATGGTGGAGCGTCACGCGAGCCGCGTCGCCCAGCTCGACGACCCCAGCACCGACGACCTCACCCTGCTGTTCGACGAGGACCTTCCTGATCTTCCCTGACGTCGCCCGCGGCTGTCCTGACCCCACCGGGTGACCGCCCGGCGGCCGGCCCGCCGGCCCCTTCGCCTCCTGACCCTCCTGAGCGTGCGCGGTCGGGTGAGCTGCGTCGAGCGGGCGGCGTCAGGCGGCCGGGGGTGTCGGGTCGGGGCGCGGCCCCGGTACCTCCGGGTTGAGCCGGGCCAGGAGACGGGCGCGTTCGCGGGCGAAGACGGGGTCGGCCTGGTAGTCGGAGTGACCGAGGATCGGTGCCGGGAGCGGGTGTTCGGCCGTGCGGCCGTAGGCGAGGGGGTCGCGCAGCGGCTCGTGGTCGACGTCCGCGGCCGTGCCGGACGGGATGCGGACAGGGCCGCCTATGGGATCCGTGTGCCGGTAGAGGTTGCGCCAGCAGCCGACGTCGCGGTGCAGGGCGGCGAGCGCGGACGGACCGAAGTGGGCGGGGAACCAGCGGCCGTACAGCCGCTCCAGCGGTGAGCCGTACGTCAGCAGGGCGACCCGTTCGCGGACGGCGGGCGTGAGCTGCCAGGCCGCGGCGGCCGCGAGGACGCTGCCCTGGGAGTGGCCGGACAGGACCAGCCGGCCGCCGGTGCGCTCGGTCCAGGTCGCCATCCGCCAGGTCAGGTCCGGCACCGCGCGCTCGGCGTAGCAGGGCGGCGCGAAGGGGTGGGCGGCCCGCGGCCAGAACGTGCCGATGTCCCACAGGATGCCGATGGTGCGCCGCGCGGAGGCGTTCTTGTAGGCGCGCCGCCCCAGGGTGACGAACAGCAGGAAGCCGACACCGGCCAGCCAGGAGCCGAGGTTCTGTGAGGTCTCGGCCACCGCCCGGACGAAGCCGTACGTCCGGCCGGCCGCGCCTTCGGGGGACTCGCCGGTCGCCAGGGCGCCGGCCAGCGCGCCCGCGCCCAGCAGCAGGGTGGTGACGAAGAGTACGGCTACGACGAGGGGCGCGCGGTCGGTGAGGGTGGCCATGGCGCGGGCCTGGGCGATGCCGCGGGTGCGGGAGGGGTCCTCGGGCTCACCGGGGTGCTCGTGGCGCACGCGTTCGCGCTCCGCGCGGGCGAGGCGGGCGGTGCGCCGGGCCAGCACGGCGACGAGGGCGAGCAGTACGACGAGGAGCGGCGGGATCACGGAGGCCTGCCAGGTGAGCAGCACGGGCGGGCCGGCGATGGAGGCGCGGGTGCCGTCCAGCCAGTCGCCGACGCGCTGGGCGACGCCGCCGGAGATGACGCCGCCCAGCGCGCAGGCGAGCAGCGCGACCGCCGGTCCGCCGAGGCCGCGCATACCGGCGCGCGGGTCGGGGTGGCGCCGGTACAGGTCGTGGGCGACGGCGGCGAGGGCCACGGCGAGCAGTCCCTGGGCCAGCATGAGGGCGCCGAAGGCCGGGTCGCCGGGCAGCCGTCCGGTGGAGTGCCAGCCGGGCCGGGACCAGCCGGCGTACAGCACGGCGAGGAGCAACAGGCCCAGCGCGCCGAGCGGAAGACGGCGTTCGAGCCGCCGGTCGAGCGCGCCGTCGAGGCGCTCCTCGCTGCGGCCGCGGCGGCAGACCACCGCCACCACGGCGGCCGCCCAGCCGAGCAGGGCCACGCCGAGGAGTCTGCCGAGGACGTCCAGGGCGACGGGACCGCCCGCGTGGTGGTCGAGGACGGCCGCCGGTGTCGTGACGGCGGCCGCGACGGTCAGCAGTCCCGCGGCGGTGTGGGCCGCGCGCAGCCTGGCCACGAGCCGTCGCCCGTACCAGAAGCCGGGCCGGGCCAGGGCGCTGCCCTCGTCTCCCGGCTCGGGAGCGCGGGCCATCGGCCGGTGCGACTCGTACTCCCGCCAGGTGCGCCGGGAGAGGTACCAGAGCAGGCCGGTGAGCACGGTGGGGGCCACTGCGGCGAGCGCGAGCCGACGGCCGGGCAGGCTCCACCAGCCGTCGCCGGAGGCGGCGGGCGAGAGGAAGGAGAGCCAGGAGTGCCGGCCGGCGCAGGCGGCGACGCCCGCGCACTGCCAGGCCACCAGGTCCAGGGCGACCTCGCAGGCTGCGGCCACGAGCAGCACGGTCAGGGTGAGCGCGGCCAGGCGGACGAGGAGGCCGTACAGCCGGACCGTGCGGGTGCGCCCGTGCGCGGCGGGGCGCATCCAGTGGGCGAGGTTCACCACCATGAAGGGCAGCAGCAACAGCCACAGGGCGCGGGTGCCGTCGCCGGAGGTGAGGTTGCACCAGACGTACGCCTCGGGCACGGGACCGTCGTGGTGCTCTCCCCCGGGCTCGGCGCCGCGGGCGGGAACGGCGCCCGGGGTGCCGCCGCTGTCCTCGGCGTCGTGGGCGCGCCGGAAGACGGCCGCGGTGTCGTCGCCGGTGATCCGGACGGTGCGCGGGTCGCCGAGCATCTTCTCCGGTGTGTTGCCGCCCACTCCGTGCACCAGCAGTTCCAGGCCGCGCTCCGCCTGCGCGGACCGTGCCGCGACGTCGTGCGTTCTCGGCTTGGCGGTGCGTTCCTGCGCGCGTTCCACTGTCTCGCACTTCCCCCGTGACACGTCTGAGGACCTGAGTCCGTGCGCGCAACAGGATTGCCGGTGCGGGGGCCGCGTACACCTCCCGTCACGGAATCTCCCCGATACGTGTGACGAGGGCCCCGAGGGGTGCTCCCCGCCAGGGGCCCGAAATGGCATGCGTGCGTCGTGACAGCCGGTGGCGCGCCCGGTGGGGGCCCGTGAAAGGATGGGACGCCCGCGCAGCTCCGGACAGCTGGAACGTCCAGGTCGGAGCCGGCGTGCCGGGCGTTGTCGGACAGGTTTGCGGCGAAAGGACCGGAGCGTACGTGAGCGAGAATCAGAACCTCCTCGCGGAGCAGCGCCGCGCCCTGATCGTCGACGAGGTCCGGCGCCGGGGTGGCGTCCGGGTCAACGAACTGACCCGCAAGCTCGGCGTGTCCGACATGACCGTGCGCCGCGATCTGGACGCGCTCGCCCGGCAGGGTGTGCTGGAGAAGGTGCACGGCGGCGCGGTGCCGGTGCTGGAGGCGAGCACGCACGAGCCGGGCTTCGAGGCCAAGTCGGGTATGGAGCTGAGCGCCAAGGAGGACATCGCGCGTGCCGCCGCGCGACTGGTCCGGCCGGGTACGGCGATCGCGCTGTCCGGCGGTACGACGACGTACGCGCTCGCGCAGCACCTGCTGGAGGTGCCCGACCTGACCGTGGTGACGAACTCGGTGCGGGTCGCGGACGTCTTCCACGCGGCGCAGCGCACCTCGGGGCAGCGGCAGGGCGCGGCCACGGTGGTGCTGACCGGCGGGGTGCGCACCCCGTCCGACTCGCTGGTGGGCCCGGTGGCCGACCAGGCGATCGCCGCGCTCCACTTCGACCTGCTCTTCCTCGGTGTGCACGGCATATCGCCGGAGGCCGGCCTGTCCACGCCGAACCTCGCGGAGGCGGAGACCAACCGGCGGCTGGTGCAGTCCGCGCGCCGGGTCGTGGTCGTCGCCGACCACACCAAGTGGGGGACCGTGGGTCTGAGTTCGTTCGCCACCCTGGAGCAGGTCGACACCCTGGTCACCGACGCGGGTCTGCCCGTCGAGGCGCGCGAGGAGATCTCCGAGCACCTGCGGCGGCTCGTGGTGGCGGGCGAGCCTTACGACACCGAGTACACCCGGGAGGCCGGGGACACCCCGGAGACCGGGGACGCCCAGGAGACCGGGGACGCCCAGGACGCCGGGGACGCCGGAGACGCCGGAGACGCCGGGGACCTCTGACGGAACGTCGGCCGACCGCGCGCCGGTCGGATTCCGGTCGGCACGGGCGCACGCGCCGACCGGCCGGCCGGGGCGCTCAGTCCGGCCACACGCCCGTCGCCAGCAGGGAGTCGATCGCCGCCGCGTACGGGGTGATGTCCAGGCCCTGTTCCTCCAGCCAGCTGTCGGAGTAGTACTTGTCGAGGTAGCGGTCGCCCGGGTCGCACAGCAGGGCGACGACGCTGCCTGTGCGGCCCTCGGCCACCATCTCGGAGACGATCTTCAGCGCGCTCCACAGACCCGTGCCCGTCGAGCCGCCCGCCTTGCGGCCGATGGCCCGCTCCAGGGCTCGTACGGCGGCCACGCTGGCCGCGTCCGGGACCTTCATCATGCGGTCG
This sequence comes from Streptomyces sp. NBC_00820, assembly GCF_036347055.1. NCBI lineage: Bacteria > Bacillati > Actinomycetota > Actinomycetes > Kitasatosporales > Streptomycetaceae > Streptomyces > Streptomyces sp. NBC_00820. Next base: position 921,569 of record NZ_CP108882.1, read on the forward strand.
ATCGCGCCCGGCACGAAGCTCGGCTCCATACGGGGCCGGCCGATCCCCTCGATCCGGGAGCCGCAGTCGCAGGTGACGTCCGGGTCGCCGGTGGTCCAGCCCTCGAAGAAGCAGGAGTTCTCCGGGTCGGCGACACAGACGCGGGTGTCGTACTGCATGTAGTGGACGTAGCGGGCGAGGGTCGCCGAGGTACCGCCGGTACCGGCCGTGGCGACGATCCATGCGGGCTCCGGGAACCGCTCCAACTCCAGTTGGCGGAAGATGGATTCGGCGATGTTGTTGTTGCCGCGCCAGTCGGTGGCGCGCTCGGCGTAGGTGAACTGGTCCATGAAGTGGCCGCCGGTCTCCCCCGCGAGACGGGCGGACTCCTCGTACATCTTCCGCGGGTCGTCCACGAAGTGACACCGACCGCCGTGGAACTCGATGAGCCGGCACTTCTCCGCGCTCGTGGTGCGCGGCATGACCGCGATGAAGGGCACCCCGATGAGCTTGGCGAAATACGCCTCGGAGACGGCCGTCGAGCCGCTGGACGCCTCGATCACCGGGCGGTCCGGCCGGATCCAGCCGTTGCAGAGGCCGTAGAGGAAGAGGGAACGCGCGAGCCGGTGCTTGAGGCTGCCTGTCGGGTGGGTCGACTCGTCCTTCAGATACAGGTCGATGCCCCATTCCTCGGGCAGCGGGAAGCGCAGGAGGTGTGTGTCCGCGGAGCGGTTCGCGTCGGCCTGGACCTTGCGGACGGCTTCTTTCAGCCAGTCACGGTAGACCGCGTCGGTGCGGTCGACGTCGAGGGTGGCGCCGGTCCGGGTCTGCGGGGTGGTGCTCACGGCAGGGCTCCTTACGCTGGGCGCCGACACGTCGGGCATCGACGGCGCCTCAGCCTCGCACGGCCGGCACCTCGATCATAGACACCTTGCGCACCGCTCCCCACCTGCATAAACGCATCTTTGGGCCAACCAAAGGCAGGCTGGGGCACACGCGTGCGAGAGCACGTCGGGCGCACGGCTCAACTACGTCGGGCGCCCGTCGCGCGCCCCTTCTGCGCACTGGCGCTCCGGGCCGTACCGGGGCAGACTGCACCGGTCGGGACGATCGTCCCGACCGGGGACGCACCCCCTGCCCGGCTCCGCGAACGGTGCTGTGAAACGGCTCTGCGAACGGTTCTGCCGAGCGGCTCCGCGAAGCGGTTCCGGGCGAGGGCCACGGAGCGCACGAGCACGGGTGCGGCCTCGGAGGGGTACGGCCACACAGGGGTGCGGGGCCGGAATCCGGCGAGTTACGCGCACGAGGGGGCGGCGAGGATGGCGGAGCCTGAGTTCACGGCCACTGGGGTGCGGATCGGCAAGGGGCTGCGCTCGCTCACCCGGGCCGGGCGGGTCCGGATCAGCGGCGGTCGGCTGCAGTTGCTCACCAGCTACGGCAGGGAGATCGACAGCGCGCCGGTCCAGGCGGTGCGCGCGTCCAGGCCCTGGTTCGCCCCGGGGGACCGGGCGCGGGCCGACCTCAACGGCCATCGGTATCAGCTGACCCTCGGCGAGGAGGACCCCGCTCCGGGTGAGCCGGGGCCGCCGGCGGCCCGGCGGTTCATCGACGCGGTGCGCCGGGCGGCCGGACACGGCGGCTGACCTGCGTTCCGTCGCGGCGAGTTGCGGTAGCGCACCCCCTGCGTCACTCTGGTCTCACGTCACTCAGGGTTTACCGGCGGTTACGCTGCGAACCAGCCCGCCGGGCACGACAGCAGGCGGCCTTTTCGACGCAAGCACCCTGCTGGATCCGTCGTTCTCCGTCTCCGCGTTCCACGTGTACTCCGAGTTCTCCGTATCGCCGAGTTCTCCGTATTCCGTGTTTCGTGTTCCGTGTTCTCCGTGTTCTCCGGATCCTCCGGACCTCTACATCGGGGAGTCGCAGCCGTGATCAGTCACCCAAGCAGGCACTGCACGGTGGAGCTCCAAGCCCTGCCGTCGCGGATCGGCCAGGTCCGCAGAATCGTATCTGCGCAGTTGCGCTACTGGCATCTGGACCCGTTGATAGACCGCGCCGCGCTCGGTGTGACCGAGCTGCTGAGCAACGTCCACCGGCACGCCCGGCCCGACAAGTCGTGCACCGTCGAACTGGAACTGCTGCCCGACCGGCTCACCGTCTCGGTGCGCGACCACGATCCACGGCTTCCGGTGGTGGCCGACACGGCGCAGACGCCGGACGTCGCGCCGCTGGCCACCTGCGGCCGGGGCCTGGCGATGGTGGCCGCGGTGAGCGAGAGCTGGGGCGCGCGTCCGGACGGCGACAACGGCAAGGTCGTGTGGTTCACGCTGCCCGCGCCCTCCGCGGCGCTCGGGCAGCCGGCCCGCTCGCCCGGCCGCAGACCCGAGCCGCCGCCCACGCCCCGGCTCACCGAGGTGGAGCGAACGCAGCCTGTCGGCGCGCCTGTTCAGGAACCCTCGGTCGTCCACGTCTCGTCCGTCGTCCACGCCCCGGTCACGGCGCCCGCCGTGACGGCATCCGCTCCCGCCCGGTCGGCCGTTCCCGGCTGACCGGGCGGTGACCTCTTTCCGGCACGCGCACACGCGCGGCCCGGAGCAGGGGGATGCGGGCGACGGGTCGCGATGACCCGTCGCCCGCATCTTCCACGCCTGTGATGCGGGGCGGCATCGGCCGCACGGGGGGGGTGCGTCGTACGACGGCACAGCCGCCCACCTCACGTGTCCCGCGACCCCGCCTCGCGCGTCCGGAGGCCCCCGGCCTCACGCCAGGTCGAGTGGCCGGTGCCGGTGCCGACGCAGGACGGGTACACCGCGGCCTCCTCCGTCACCGCCGGAGTGTCACTCGGTCGCGATCGCCCGCAGCACGTTCAGGCGGGCCGCCCGGCGGGCCGGGCGCAGGCCCGCGAGGGCACCCGCCGTGAGGCCGACCAAGGCCACCACGGCGAGCCGGGCCGGCGGGAGCGCGAAGGCGAACGCGGTGTCGCCGTCGCCGTCGGAGGCCTTGACCAGGACCCAGCCGAGGAAGGCCCCGAGGGCGAGGCCGCCGGCCGTGCCGAAGGCGGCGACCAGGACGGACTCCCAGCGGACCATGGCCCGCAGTTGGGCGCGGGTCTGGCCGACGGCCCGGAGCAGACCGAGTTCGCGGGTGCGTTCGTGCACGGCGAGGGTGATCGTGTTGGCGATGCCGAGCAGGGCGATGACCACCGCGAGGGCGAGCAGCGCGTAGACGAGGGTGAGCATCATGTCGATCCCGGCGGCCGAGGACCGCGCGTACTCGTCGCGGGTCTGCACTTCGGGGTTGCCGTACCGGGCGGCCGTCCCGCGCACCGCACCCTTGCCGGCGTCGGCGCTCACCCCGCGTGCGAGGGTGACGGCGATCAGCGTGTCGGCGTCCTGGGTGCGGTGGGGCCGCCAGGCGGCGCGGGTGATGACGTAGTCGCCGGCGAGCGCGGAGTGGTCGTAGACGGCGCGCACGGTGAAGTTCTCCGTCTGTCCGTCGGTGAACGTGAGGCGTACCGTGCCGCCGGGGCTCAGGCCCTGCCGGTCGGCCTCGGCGCGGGTCAGCGCGATGCCGTCGCCGCCGAGGTCGCGCAGGGACCCGGTGACCGTGCCCAGGTCGAGGACGCGGGCGAGCGCGACCGGATCGGTGACCGTCAACGCCCTTCCCTTGCCGTCGACTTCGGCGACGCCGCGACCGAGGCCGACGGCGGTGTCCACCTCGGGCAGCCGCTGCAGGGCGGGGGCGAGCCGGGGGCTGAGTCCGCTGCCGCCCGCCCCGAAGGAGGGCGCGCTGACGGCGATGTCACCCGCGAAGGAACGCGACACCGTCCCGTCCATGGTGGCCTTCAGGGAAGCACCGAACACGGTGAACAGCGAGACGACGGCCACGCCGATCATCAGGGCGCTCGCGGTGGCGGCCGTACGCCCGGGGCTGCGCAGGGCGTTGCGCCGCGCGAGGGTCCCGGTGACCCCGCGCAGCCGGTCCAGGGGGCCGCTGAGGAGGCGTACGGCCGCAGTGGCGACGACCGGGCCGAGGACCACGAACGAGACCAGTGCGAGGAGGGCGCCGAGTCCGGCGAGCCATACGGACGGTGTGACGAGAACGCCGGTGAAGGCCGCCGCCAGGGCCATGGCGCCGAGGAAGGCACCCACGACGGCCCGCGTGCGGGAGGCGCCGGAGGAGTCGACGGCCGTCTCGCGCAGCGCGGCCAGCGGTGCGGTGCGCCCGGCCCGGACGGCGGGCAACAGCGCGGAGCCCAGACAGGCCACGAGGCCCACGGCGAGCGGCAGGACCATGGCGAGCGCCTTGATCACCAGGTCACCTTCGGGGAAGGGGAATCCGATCGCCGGGAACAGGGCCTGGAGCCCGGCGGCGATGCCGACGCCGCCCGCGAGTCCGGCCAGGGAGGCGCTGACGGCGACGGCGCAGGCTTCGGCGAGGGCGGAGGCGGTCACTTGGCGGCGCGAGGCGCCCAGGGCGCGCAACAGGGCGTTCTCACGGGCGCGTTGGGCGACCACGATCGCGAACGTGTTGTGGATGGAGAAGGTGGCGACGAGCAGGGCGACGCCGGAGAACACGAGGAGGAAGGTGGTGAAGAGGTTCAGGAACTGGCTGGAGATCATGTCGGTGTTCTCCTGCGCCGCGCGCTGGCCGGTGATGGCCTCGACTCCCTTGGGCAGTACGGGAGTCAGCCGGCGCACCAGGTCCCGCTGGCTGAGTCCCGGGGCGGCGCGCACCTGGATGCCCGCCGCCCGGCCGGGCCGCGCGGTGAGGTGCTTCTCGGCGTCGGCCCGGGTCATGCCGGTGAAGGTCACCTGACCCATGCCGTCCTGGCCGCCGAAGGTGGCGAGGCCGACGATGGTCACCCGGACCGGGTCGGGAGTGCGCAGGACGGTGGTGTCGCCGATCCTCAGCCCGCCCTTCTTCGCGGCGCCGCGGTTCACCACGACCTCGCCGGAGCGGGCGGGGGCACGCCCCTCGGCGAGCCGGTAGGGGTTGAGCTTCGCGTCGGGGATCCAGTTGCCGGCGAGGGTCGGCGGCCCCTGCCCGCCGACGGGCCTGCCGTCCGCGCCGACGAGCTGGCCGGCCCCCTGGATGTCCGGTGCCGCGGCGGCCACGCCCGGGACCCGCTCGACGGCGGTCACCAGCAAGGTCTCCACGGGGCTCCGGACGCCCTGCGCGTTGCCCGGCGTGGTGATGACGTCGGCGCCGCGCACGACGGCGTCCGTGCCGCCGGCCGCCTCGCCGAACATGGTGTCGAAGCTCGCGCGCAGCGTGTCGCCCATGACCAGGGTGCCGGCCAGGAAGGCGACGCCGAGGAACACGGCGAGGAAGGTGCCGGCGAAGCGACGCCGGTGCGTGCGCAGGGAGTTGAGACTGAGCCTGAGGGAGGCGTTCACGTCCGCACCTCGAAGGCCTTCATGCGGTCCAGGACCTTGTCGGCGGTCGGGGAGGACATCCGGTCGACCAGCCGCCCGTCGGCGAGGAAGAGGACCTCGTCGGCGTGGGCGGCGGCGACCGGGTCATGGGTGACCATGACGACCGTACGGTCCGTCTCGCGCACGGCGCGACCGAGGAGGCCGAGGACCTCCTCGCCGGAGCGGGAGTCGAGGTTCCCGGTCGGTTCGTCGGCGAAGACGACGTCCGGGCTGCCCGCGAACGCCCGTGCCACGGCGACGCGTTGCTGCTGGCCGCCGGAGAGTTCGAAGGGCCGGTGGTGCAGCCGGTCACGCAGCCCGACGATGTCCACGAGCGTGTCGATCCATTCCCGGTCGCCGCGCCTGCCGGCCAGGTCCAGGGGCAGCGTGATGTTCTCCTCGACGGTCAGCGTCGGCACCAGGTTGAACGCCTGGAAGACGAAGCCGACCCGGTCGCGGCGCAGCAGGGTCAGCCGGCGGTCGTCGAGCGCGCCCAGTTCGGTGTCCCCGATCCAGGCCGCGCCGGAGGTGAGCGTGTCGAGGCCGGCGGCGCAGTGCATGAGGGTGGACTTGCCCGAGCCCGAGGGGCCCATGATCGCGGTGAAGCGTCCGGCGGGGAAGTCCACGTCCACGCCATCGAGGGCGCGTACGGCGGTGTCGCCCGCGCCGTACAGCTTCACGGCGCCCACGACGCGGGCCGCCGTACGCCGTGCGGTCGTCGTGGTCATGCCGCACCGCCCTTGCCGGCGCGGCCGAACTGCTCCTCCAGGACGGACAGGCGGCGCCAGTACTCGTCCTCCTCGATCTCGCCCGCGGCGAACCGGCGGCCGAGGACCGCGAGCGGGGAGTCGGCCGCCGGGCGGTCGCTCTCCAGGGCCCGCCACGGGCCGCCGCGGCCACGCCGGGCGGTACGGCGCAGCAGGGTGACGACGCCGATCACGGCGGCCGCCCAGATCAGCGGGAGGAAGAGGATCCATGGGCCGGGTCCGCCGTCCCAGTCGGCCAGGGTCTGCATCTCGGTTCATCTCCGTGGTGGGTGGGGTGGTCCTGTGACGTTCCGAGACTCCCCCGGCAGAGGGGTCCGGGTCGTCGTGCGGCCGGCGGCAGTGCGCGTACCTCCCCGGGAGTACGGCGGCGGAGCACGGCTGCTCCCGCTGGGTGCCGTGGCGCGGTAGCGCGCTGTACCTACTGGTATGTACAGTGCCCGTATGAGCACCCCGGAGCGACTGATCGAATCCACGCGCGAGCTGCTGTGGGAGCGCGGCTACGTCGGCACGAGCCCCAAGGCGATCCTGGAGCGCGCCGGCGCCGGCCAGGGCAGCATGTACCACCACTTCAAGGGCAAGCCGGATCTCGCCCTGGCGGCAATCCGGCGGACCGCGCAGGAGTTGCGGGCCACCGCGGAGGCGGTCCTGGACGGGCCGGGGACGCCGTACGAGCGCATCGAGGCGTATCTGCTGCGCGAGCGCGACGTGTTGCGCGGCTGCCCCGTGGGCCGGCTGACCATGGACCCGGACGTGATCGCCAGCGACGAGCTGCGCGCGCCCGTGGACGAGACGATCGCATGCATCCGTGAGCGGATCGCCGCGATCGTCGAAGAGGGCAAGCGGGACGGGCAGTTCGCGCCCGGGCTGGACGGCAAGGAGATCGGCGCGGCCGTCCTCGCGACCGTGCAGGGCGGCTATGTGCTGGCCCGCGCCTCCGGCTCCCCCGCCGCCTTCGACGCGGGCGTCCGCGGCCTGCTGTCCCTGCTCGCGCCCCGGACCACCGCACAAGGCGACTGAGCGCCGACCCACGTCCGCCCCGGCCCGCCGGTTCGGGCGCGACCGTCCAGAGAAAGGACCGAACGATGCACGCCATGCAGTACGAGGTGACCCTCCCCGCCGACTACGACCCGGACGTCATCCGCGCCCGGGTCGCCCGGCTGGGGCATCTGCTCGACGGCTGGGACGGCCTCGGGTTCAAGGCCTACCTGCTGCGCGAACGCGGCGTCCACGGCTCGCCGGTCAACCAGTACGCCCCCTTCTACCTGTGGAACACCGTCGAGGGCATGAACCGCTTCCTCTGGGGCGGTGCCTTCCAGGGGATCGTGGACGACTTCGGCCGTCCCGCCGTACGGCAGTGGACCGGCCTCGCCTATGCGGAGGGCACCCCCGGCGCGGCAGCAGCCTCCGCCGCGTTCGCGGTGCGACGGCGGCAACCGGTGCCGGACGGAGCCGAGTTGACCACGCTCATGGAGGAGGCGGCCGGCGAGGTGCGGCGGCTGGCCGGTGAGGACGGTGCCGTGCTCGCGGCGGCGGCCGTGGATCCGCACCGCTGGGAGCTGGTGCACTTCTCCCTCTGGGAGCACGACGCGCCCAAGGCCGAGGGAGACGTCTTCCAGGTGCTGCACCTGTCCGCGCCCGGCCGGGACCGTCTCCCCCGCGGCAGGCAGTGGTGAGCGAGGTCCGTACCGTGCTCGGGGACATCCGCCCCGAGGAACTGGGCGCCTGTGACGCGCACGACCATCTGTTCCTGCGCAGCCCTCGGCTGCCCGGCCAGGAACTCGACGACGTCCCCGCCGCACGGGCCGAACTCGCGGCGTTCCGCGCGGCGGGCGGATCCGCCGTCGTGCAGTGGACGCCGTACGGCATGGGGCGGCGGGCCGCCGACCTGCCGGGGCTGTCCCGCGCCACGGGCGTCCGGATCGTCTGCGCGACGGGCCTGCATCAAGCCGCGCACTACGGGCCGGAGTTGCTCGACGGTCTGCGGGGCGGCCTGGCCGAGGTGTTCGTATCCGAGCTGACCGAGGGGATCGGCACGTCGGGGGTGCGGGCCGGTCTGATCAAGGTGGCGGGCGGCTTCCACGGCCTGGACGCCCATGCCCGCTGGACGATGGCCGCCGCGGCCGAGGCGCACCATGCCACGGGGGCACCGATCGCCGTCCATCTGGAGCTGGGCACCGGGGCACTCGACGTACTCGACCTGCTGTGCGGTGAGTTGGGCGTGCCCGGACATCGGGTGATCCTCGGGCATCTCAACCGCTCCCCCGATCCGGTGACGCACCGGCAGGCCGCCGAGTCGGGGTGCTGGCTGGCCTTCGACGGGCCTTCCCTGGCGCATCACGCCACCGACTGGCGCATGCCGGAGGCGGTACTCGCCCTGGTGGAGGGCGGGTACGGGGACCGGGTACTGCTCGGCGGGGACACGGTCGTCGCCGGGGCGCGGTCGGTGAACGGCGGCCCCGGGATGCCCTACCTGCTGCGCCGGGTGCGGCCGCGATTGGCTGCGGCGGTGGGCGCGGAACTGGTGGACCGCATCCTCACGGAGCATCCGGGGCGGGCGTTCGCGGTCGACTGGGCGTGACGGTTCGGTGGGGCGCTACGTGACGGCGCCACGGGCCGAAGGATGGAGGGATGGAGTCGGAACACCCCCGCCACCGATCCGGGGAGGCGAGACGGTCATGGCACTGGTGATGTGCGATCGCTGCGAGCGCTGTGGGACGGTCGCGTTGCCGCCTCCGGCCGGATCGCGGGCGTGGGGGGCAAGCTGCTGCCATGAGTGCGGTCGGCCGTCGCGGTGTCCGCTGCGGGGCAGTCGGCCTCGGCAGAAGGCGTCCGCCCGCCACGGCCGAAGGGGGCTGGTCTCGGCAGGAGACCGGCCCGGTGGCGGGAGCCGCGGCTCAGTCGGAGGTCAGGTCGTGACGGCGTACGACCGGCTCCAGGTAGTCGGCCCGCGGCCCGTCCAGTCCGTCCAGGGCGGCCGCTGAGCGGATCAGCTCGATCCGGTCGAACTCGGCTTCTCGGCCCCGGGCGGTCTCCGCCCTCGCCAGCTCCGCGTACCGCTCGCCCAGCTCGGCCGCCGAACGTGGCGGCGCGGTGAACATGACGCCGACGTTGCCGCCGTCGCCCCGCGTGGCCAGCCTCAGGGTCAGGGCGTCGGCCGGGGTGTCGGAGCCGATCTCCTCGGTCAGTTCACGGGCGGCGTGCAGCGCAGACCGGCCAGGTCCAGCTCGTCCTGTCCGTCGGGGGGTTCGACGGTCCCGCCGGGCAGCTGCCAGCGTCCCGGCGCCGAGGTCGAGGGGGACATCCGGCCCACCAGCAGCCGGCCGTCGTCGGAGGGTTGCAGTACGGCGACGAACAGGGCCGGCCAGGTGGGCGCGTCCGGAACCTGGCGCAGGGCGCGGTAGCGGTAGGTGGCCCGGGCCCAGGACAGGACCAGGCCGTCGGGACCGTCCCGCTCCATCCCCGTCAGCGCGGCCACCGGGCCGTCGAAGAGCGCCGGGTTGGCCCGTACCGCCTCCTCCCAGTGGCGGTCCATCGCCGCGCGGTGGCGCGGGGACAGCTCCGGAGCCGGTGTCTCGACGAGCCGGATGCGCGGCGCGTCCCAGAGGTCCACCGCGTCGGCCGTCATCGCAGCGCCCCCAGCGGATCGTCCAGTACCGGCTGCCACGCCAGCTCCGCCGCGCCGACCAGGCTGTCGTGGTCCAGGGTGCAGGGCAGGATGGGGACTCCGCCGCTCTGGCCCCACAGGCTGCGGCCGGCGACGACCGCGCGCAGTCGCCCGGGGTCGGCCTCCAGGAGGGTGCGGTGCAGGCCGCCGAGGATGATGCGGTCGGGGTTGAGGATGTTGACCAGGCCCGCGAGGCCCTGGCCGAGGCGGTCGATCAGGGTCTCGGCGGCGGTGCGCACGGACGGGTCGGCGTACTGGGTGCGCAGCAGGTCGTTGGCCTGCTGGAGCAGGGAGACCTCGGGTCCGGGTGCGCGGCCCGCCTCGACGAGCAGGGCGAGCGGGTCCGCCTCGACGTCCAGACAGCCCCGGCTGCCGCAGTGGCAGGGGCGGCCCTCGGGGTTGACGGTGAGGTGGCCGACCTCCAGGGCCAGGCCCGAACTGCCGGTGTGCAGGCGGCCGTCGAGGACCAGCGCACCGCCCACGCCCCGGTGGCCGGTCGCCACGCACAGCAGGTCCCGGGCGCCCCGGCCGGCGCCGTGCCGGTGTTCGGCGAGCGCGGCGAGGTTGACGTCGTTGCCCGCGAAGGCGGGGCCGGTGATGCCAGCGGCGCGTACGCGGTCCGCGAAGAGCCGGCGGACCGGCGCCCCCACCGGCCAGGCGAGGTGCAGGGGGTTGAGGGCGAGGCCGTCGGGTTCGGCGACGGCGGACGGTACGGCGAGGCCGGCGCCCACACAGCGCAGGCCCGTCTCCCGCAGGAGTTCCGCCCCCGCCTCCACGACCGAGCCCAGTACCTTCGCCGGGTCGGCGTCGACCGTCTCGCAGCCCGGCGCGGTCGCCACGATCCGCCCGCCCAGGCCGACCAGCGCCGCGCGGAAACCGTCGGCGTGGACCTGCGCGGCGAGCACCACCGGGCCGTCCTCGGCGACCTCCAGCCGGTGCGAGGGACGCCCCTGCGCGCCGGCCGCCGCGGTGGGCCGGGCGTCCACCCGGATCAGGCCCAGGGCCTCCAGCTCGGCGGCCACCGCTCCGGCGGTCGCCCGGGTGACCCCGAGTTCGGCGGTGAGCACGGCACGGGTCGGTGCCCGCCCGGTGTGTACCAGCTCCAGCGCGGGGCCGAGCGCTCCGCGCCCCCGGTCCAGCCGCACCCTCGAGGTGTTCCCTTCCCCCGCCTTCCGGGGGGCCTCCTTGCCGCTCATGAGGGCGAGTCTCCCATGATCCGCAGCCGTCGTGGCCTGCGCGGCCGTGCTCGAACGGCGGAGACACCGGGCCACCCCCGGCTCGCTCACCCGCGGGGGCGTACCGCCCGGCTCACCGACCACGCCCTGACGGCGCGGACAGCCGCGGAGTCCCGCCCACCCGCCGCTCCCCGCCCGACGGCGCTGACGCGCTCACCCGCCGCACGGGACCGGCTCACGGCCGCCACATGGCGCCCGCTCGGACGCCCGCTCGGGCTCCCGTACGACTCCACACCCACACTCGCGGGGCCACGCCCGCGGCCTCCCGGCCGCACGCTGCCCGCACCCCACCGAACACGAGACACCCACCGAACACGGGCACCACCCCGCTGCCCCACCCCGCGCGCCCACACGCCCACCCCCCGTCCACGGCGCCAGGCCCCGCACCCGCGAGCGACGCCGGCCCGCTCATCGGCCAGGCCGTCCCGGCTCCACACCCGCGGGGCGAAGAGCCCGCCGCCTCCCGGTCGCGGCGTGTCGCCCAGGGACCGGCCGCGAACGCCGACCCCCTCGCGCGCCGAGCGACGCCGGCCCGCTCACCCGCCCGAACGACGCCGTCCCCCTCGCCCCCACACCGTCCCGGGTCCACCACGCACAGGGGCCCAGGCCTCCGCGTCGTCCGCATCCGCACACCCACCGGACGCGAGCCCCCGGTCCACCACCCCGCTCCCCCGTCTCACCCACCCCGCGCGGCCGGCCCGCTCACCCGCAGCGTGATGTTCAGCCGTCCCGTCAGCCCCAGCTCGGCGGGTGCGGTGCCGGGGTGTACGCGTGGCACGCCGTGGTGGGCGAGGCGGGACGGCCCACCGAAGACGAACAGGTCGCCGCTGCGGAGTTCCACGTCCGTGTACGGCCGCGTACGGGTCTCGGTGTTGCCGAAGCGGAAGACGCAGGTGTCGCCGAGGCTCAGCGACACCACGGGCGCCTCGGATCTCTCGTCGGCGTCGCGGTGCATGCCCATGCGGGCGTCGGCGTCGTAGAAGTTGATCAGGGCGATGTCGTACGGCTCCCGTGGGACGGCCCCCGGGCCGAGCGCGTCGGCGACCGCACCGCGGGCCAGCTCGTCCAGCCAGGGAGGGAAGGGCTTCACGGGGGCGCCGTCGCCGTCGACGACCGTGCGGGCGTAGGCGTACGGGTACCAGTGCCAGCCCAGACAGACCTGCCGGGCGGTCATCGTGCCGCCGCCGGGGGTGCGGACGGTGCGCAGTCCGGCCGGGGGCCGCGCCCACTCCCGGCAGGCGGTGAGCAGCGCGCGCTGCCGCTCGGCGTCCAGCCAGTGCGGGACGTGCACGGCGCCCGGCGCGACCTCGGCCCGCTCGCGCGGGAACAGCTCCGCGTCCATGCGCCCCCTGTGCTCCGTGCGCTCCATGCGCTCCATGCCCTTCATCCTGCCCCAGACCCGTCCGACCGGTCGTGAGCTGCGACTCGGCTAGCCTGGAGCACGATGAACGACCGCATGACGACTCCGTGGGCCGAGCTCGAACTGACCCGCCACCCCGAGGATCCCCGCGACCGGCTGCGTGCCTGGGACGCCTCCGACGCCTACCTGCTCCGGCACCTCGCCGAGGAGAAGGTGCCGCTGACGGGCACCGTCGTGGTCGTCGGCGACCGCTGGGGCGCGCTGGCGACGGCACTCTCGGAGCACCGGCCCACCCAGATCACCGACTCCTTCCTGAGTCAGGAGGCGACCCGGGCGAACCTGGCGCGGGCCGGTGTCGAACCCGGCGCCGTGCGCCTGCTCACCACCCAGGACCCGGTGCCCGAGCGGGTGGACGTGCTGCTCGTGCGCGTGCCGAAGAGCCTCGCGCTCCTGGAGGACCAGCTGCTGCGGCTCGCGCCCGCCGTGCACGCGGGGACGGTGGTCGTGGGCACCGGAATGGTGAAGGAGATCCACACCTCCACACTCCAGCTGTTCGAACGGATCCTCGGACCGACCCGGACCTCGCCGGCCCAGCAGAAGGCCCGGCTGATCTTCTGCACCCCCGACCCGGACCTCGTGCGGCCCGCGAACCCCTGGCCGTACGGCTACGCCCTGCCGGACGGCATCGGCCCGGTCTCCGGACGCACCGTCGTCAACCACGCGGGTGTCTTCTGCGCCGACCGGCTCGACATCGGCACCCGGTTCTTCCTCCAGCACCTGCCGTCCGGTCCACGCGGGGGCCGCGTGGTGGACCTCGGCTGCGGCAACGGCGCGGTCGGTACGGCGGTGGCGCTGGCCGATCCGGAGGCCGAAGTGCTGTTCGTGGACGAGTCGTTCCAGGCCGTGGCCTCGGCGGAGGCGACGTACAAGGCCAACGGGGTGCCCGGGCATGCCGAGTTCCGGGTGGGTGACGGGCTGGCCGGGGTGGCGGCGGGCAGTGTGGACCTCGTCCTGAACAACCCGCCGTTCCACTCCCATCAGGCGACGTCCGATGCGACGTCCTGGCGGATGTTCACCGGGGCGAAGCGCGCGTTGCGGCCGGGCGGCGAGCTGTGGGTGATCGGCAACCGGCACCTCGGGTACCACGTCAAGCTCAAGCGGCTGTTCGGGAACTGCGAACTGGTTGCCAGCGACCCGAAGTTCGTGCTGCTGAAGGCCGTCAAGAAGGGTTAGCGCGGGCGAGGACGCCGATGATCCGGGCCACCTCTCGGACCATGGCCTCCCTTCCCACCTTGAGGTATCTGCGGGAGTCGACGGCCTCGGGGTGTGCGGCCAGGAAGCCGCGGATCGCGGTGGTCATGGCCGCGTTGAGTGCGGTGCCGACGTTGACCTTGCCGATGCCGCCGGCGACCGCCGCGACCAGGGCGTCGTCGGGCACGCCGGAGGAGCCGTGCAGGACGAGCGGGACGGGCAGGGCGGCGGACAGCCGTTCGAGCAGGTCGTGGTCGAGGGCGGCGGTGCGCGTGGTCATGGCGTGCACGCTGCCGATGGCCACGGCGAGGGCGTCGACTTCGGTGCGCGTGACGAAGTCGCGGGCCTGGCCGGGGTCGGTGCGGGCGCCGGGCGCGTGGGCGTCCAGCGGGGGACCGCCGTCCTTGCCGCCGACCTGCCCCAACTCGGCCTCGATCCAGAGGTTCCGGCTGTGCGCACAGTCGGCCGCGACGCGGGTGGCGGCCAGGTTCTCGGTGTAGGGCAGGCGGGACGCGTCGTACATGACCGAGCTGAACCCGGCGCGCGCCGCCTGGCGGAGCAGGTCGTCGCTCTGCACGTGGTCGAGGTGCAACGCGACGGGTACGGTGGCGCGTTCGGCGGCGGTGACGGCCGCGCGGGCCAGTGGCAGGAGCCGTCCGTAGCGGAACTTGACGGCGTTCTCGCTGACTTGGAGGACCACGGGCGCGCCGGTGGACTCGGCTCCCGCGATGACGGCCTCGACGTGTTCGAGGGTGATGACGTTGAAGGCGGCGACGGCGGAGCGGGCTTCCGCGGCGCGGGTGACCAGCTCTCCGGTGGTCGCGAGGGGCACGGTTCGGTCCCTTCCGGGGCGCGGGTCAGGGGGTGAGGATGACCGAGCGGGTGAGGTGGCGCGGGTTGTCCGGGTCGAGGCCGCGAGTGGCGGCGAGAGCGATGGCGAGGCGCTGGACGCGGACGAGTTCCGCCAGCGGGTCCAGGCCGCTCTCGATCCACAACCCGCCTGTGGCGCGGACCTGTTGGGCGAGGCCCTCGGGTGCCTCGCCGAACATCCAGGCCGCGGTGGACTCCGTGGTGATGCTGATCGGCCCGTGGCGGTACTCCATCGCGGGGTAGGCCTCGGCCCAGGACAGCGATGCCTCGCGCATCTTCAGGCCGGCCTCGTTCGCGAGTCCGACGGTCCAGCCGAGGCCCAGGAAGGTGAACTGCGCGCATTCCAGCAGCCCTTGGGGCAGGGGCGCGGTGAGGGCCGTGCGGGCGTCGGCGACGGCGGAGTCGGCGTGCAGCCCGAGGTGTGCGCGCAGGAGGGTCAGGGCGGTGGTGGCGAACCGGGTCTGCACCACGGAGCGTTCGTCGGCGAAGTCGAGGACGACCACATCCCCGGCGGCCGCCATCACAGGGGTACCGGGGTCGGCGGTGATCGCCGTGGTCCGCGTTCCGCCCTTCAACTCGCCCAACAGTTGCAGCACTTCGGTGGTGGTGCCGGAGCGGGTGAGGGCCACGACCCGGTCGTAGGACCGCCCGACCGGGAACTCGGAGGCGGCGAACGCGTCCGTCTCCCCCTGTCCGGCGGACTCGCGCAGGACGGCCGCCGCCTGCGCCATGAAGTACGAGGTCCCGCACCCGACGAACGCGACCCGTTCCCCCGGTGCCGGCAGCGCGTAGGCGTGTCGCCCGGCCTCCTCCGCCGCCCGTATCCAGCACTCCGGCTGGCTGTTCAGCTCGTGCTCGACATGGCTCATGCCACACCTTCCCCTTGCTGAATTTTCCTGCAAGATATAGCGAGTTTTCGAGCATAATCAAGCATTCGAGCGCGGATTCAGGTGCGTTAGGGTCGCCGGGAACGCGGAGAACGGAGGTGCGGATGTCCCGGGACGCCCGCTGGAAGGCGCTGCTGGAACTGCTCGTCGAGCGGGGCCGGCTGGAGGTCGAGGAGGTGGCCACCGAGCTGGAGGTGTCGGCGGCGACGATCCGCCGCGACTTCGACCAGCTCGCCGAGCAGCAGATGCTGGTGCGCACGCGGGGCGGGGCGGTCGTGCACGGGGTGTCGTACGAACTGCCGTTGCGCTACAAGACGGCCCGCCGCGCCTCCGAGAAGCAGCGGATCGCCAAGGCGGTGGCCGAACTCGTGGCGCCCGGCGAGGCGGTGGGGCTGACCGGCGGCACGACCACCACGGAGGTGGCCCGTGCCCTTGCCGTTCACCCCGGCCTGGGCGCCGGCTCACCCGCGCTGACCGTCGTCACCAACGCGCTCAACATCGCCAACGAGCTGGCCGTGCGGCCCCAGTTCAAGATCGTGGTGACGGGTGGCGTGGCACGCCCTCAGTCGTACGAGCTCATCGGGCCGCTCGCGGACGGTGTCCTCGGTCAGATCACCCTCGACGTGGCGGTGCTCGGCGTCGTCGCCTTCGACGTCACGCACGGCACGGCCGCGCACGACGAGGCCGAGGCCGCGATCAACCGTCTGCTGTGCGAACGCGCCGAGCGGGTGATCGTCGCCGCGGACTCCAGCAAGCTGGGCCGGCGGGCGTTCGCCCGCATCTGCGCGACGGAGCTGGTGAACACCCTCGTGACGGACACAGCGGTGGAACGGGAGACCGTACGGCGATTCGAGGAGGCGGGGGTACGCGTCCTCACCGTGTGAGGAGCCGGGGCCGGCAGGGCGGCGAGCCGCGAGCCGCCAAGTCGCTGACGAAGGACAGCGCGGCGGGAGGAGGGGAGCGTCCGGCCGCGGGCGTGGTGTCACAGGCCGCCGTGATCCGCCTTCACGAATCCGGCGCCCCGCTGGTCGTTGCAGCCGAACAGTGGCCGGTCGGCCGGGTCGGGCCAGGTCTGCTGGGCCTGAAGGGCCACGCTCACCAGGGTCAGCAGCAGGTCGACGTCGCTGGTGGCGTCGAGCCGGAGGGTGACCCACTGCGAACCCGGCACGATACGGACGGGTCCGGAGCCGCTGAGATCCTTGCTGAACCGCCGGATGGCCCGATGCGTCAGCCGCAGGTCGACATCCCGCTCCGAGTGGAAGTGGGCGATCTCGCCCTCCGCCGAACTCACCGCCTGCCCCAGGCCGCAGCTCGGGGTGGTCTGTCTCAGATCCGGCCAGGTCGCCAATTGCGCGAGCGCACGCGCGGCCAACGTCATGGCACCATCATGGCCTGATCACCCGTCGGCAACCAGTTGGTGAGCAAGCATTAACCGACCCGCATCCGGCGCTGTTTCGGACACGCGCGCACCCGGCCTGGAACGGAGGTCGGTCGTCCGCCCGCGGAACACCGCTTCCCCGGCGCCCGGCCGGAACCGACGCGCGGTCCGCGTCACGCAAGTCCGCGCAGATCAGCGGGATTACCGGGTCGTTCCCACCCGCCTTCGGGCCCCGAACGCCGCACGCACGCTCGCACGCTCGCCCGCACGACCGGCTCACGCGAGCACCTCCTCCAGCCAGCCGGCCACCTCGTTCGTGACGCCGACCGCCGCACACCCCGTTCCGCACCCCGCACCCCCCGTGCCCCCCGTGCCCCCCGCACCGTGCCCTCGCCTCCGCCCGCCCCCGGCCATATCCTCTTGCCCGACCAACCACCCCGTCCTAGGCTTCTTTTGTGCCGCAAATAAACAAAGCCCGCTCGCACACCGTCGTGCCGGGCCGCGACCTGACCGTTCTGCGCGCCGCCATCACCGCCTTCTTCGCACTCGACGGCTTCATCTTCGCGGGGTGGGTCGTCCGCATCCCCGACATCAAGCGGCAGACCCACGCCTCCGCGGGCACGCTGGGGCTCGCGCTGCTCTGCGTCTCGGCGGGGGCCGTCCTGACCATGCCGCTGACCGGGCGTTTGTGCCGTCGCTACGGCAGTCATCCGGTGACCGTCGCGTGGATGGTGGTGCTCGCGCTGAGCGTCGCGCTGCCACCGCTCACCCACTCGGCACCGGCGCTCGGCGGCGTTCTGCTGCTCTTCGGGGCTGCCTACGGCGGGGTCAATGTCGCCTTCAACAGCGCCGCCGTCGATCTCGTGGCCGCGCTGCGCAGGCCGGTGATGCCGAGTTTCCACGCGGCCTTCAGCCTGGGCGGGATGATCGGTGCGGGGCTGGGCGGGATCGTCGCCGGCGCCCTGTCCCCCGGCGGGCATCTACTGGGGCTCACCTGCGTCGGGCTGGCCGTCACCGCCGTGGCCGGACGCGCACTGCTGCGGCACGAGGCTCCGGTGCCACCTGAGCGGCTGCGGCCGGAACCGACGAGAGGTGCGGAGCGGTCCGAGGGGCGTGGCCGCGGACTGGTCGTCGTGTTCGGACTGGTCGCCCTCTGCGACGCGTACGGCGAGGGCGCCATGGCCGACTGGGGCGCCCTGCACCTGCGGCAGGACCTGGGCACCTCGTCGGGGACTGCGGCGGCCGGATACTCGTGCTTCGCGCTGGCGATGACCGTCGGCCGGCTGACGGGGACGAGGCTGCTGGAGCGGCTCGGACGCGCCCGGACCGTGATCGCCGGTGGCGCCACGGCGGCCGCGGGCATGCTGATCGGCTCGCTCGCGCCGTCCGTCTGGGCGGCGTTGGCCGGCTTCGCCGTCACCGGGATCGGGCTGGCCAACCTCTTCCCGGTCGCCATCGAGCGGGCCGGTGCGCTGGCGGGCCCCTCCGGCGTCGCCGTCGCCTCCACGATCGGCTACGGCGGCATGCTCCTCGGCCCGCCCGCGATCGGATTCGTGGCCGAGTGGTCCTCGCTGCCCACGGCCCTCACGAGCGTGGCCGCACTGGCGGCTGCCGCCGCGCTGATCGGGGTGTTCACCCGCCGGGCCTTGGGGAGTTGAGCCCGGCGGATCACCCTCGGACACCGGCCCCGCGGCAACCGCCGACGGACCCGGGGAACGAGCGTCTCCCGCGGAACACCCGCGGAGGAGAACGGAGCCCCTCACTGTGCATGACTCGCCGTGCATGACTCGCGGTCCGTCCGGCACACTCGCCCCATGAATACTGCGGAGTTCCTTGAGACGCTCGACCGGGAGGGCAGGCTGCTGGCCTCCGCCGCGGCGGAGGCGGGACCGGACGCCAAGGTGCCGACGTGTCCGGAGTGGCAGGTCCGGGACCTGCTGCGGCACACGGGGGCGGTACACCGCTGGGCGGCGGGATTCGTCGCCGAGGGGATCGCCGAGCCGCGGCCCCTCGACGACACCCCGGACGTGGACGGGGAAGAGCTGGTGGCCTGGTACCGGGACAGTCACCGGTCGCTGGTCGAGACGCTGGCGGCCGCGCCGGACGACGTGGACTGCTGGACGTTCCACCGCGCACCCTCCCCCTCGCCGTTGGCGTTCTGGGTCCGGCGGCAGGCGCACGAGACGACCATTCACCGGTACGACGCCGAAGCGGCCCGGGGCGGGGAAGTGTCCCCGATCGCGGCGGACTTCGCGGCGGACGGCATCGACGAGCTGCTGCGCGGTTTCCACGCCCGGTCGAGGAGCCGACTGCGCAGCGAGGAGCCGCGGGTGCTGCGGGTACGGGCG
This sequence comes from Streptomyces sp. NBC_00820, assembly GCF_036347055.1. Taxonomy (NCBI): domain Bacteria; kingdom Bacillati; phylum Actinomycetota; class Actinomycetes; order Kitasatosporales; family Streptomycetaceae; genus Streptomyces; species Streptomyces sp. NBC_00820. The sequence goes on from NZ_CP108882.1 coordinate 940,725, forward strand.
GCCGACGCGGGTGCGGACGCGGTGTGGACCGTACGGCTGTCGGCGGACGCGCCGGTGACCTCGCGGGACGCGGCCGGGGAGGCGGACGCCGAACTGTCCGGGCCCGCCGACCTGTTGTACCTGGCGCTGTGGAACCGGGTGCCGGTGCCGGACGTCAGCGGGGACGAGAGCGTGGCCGAGCTGTGGCGGGAGAGGGGCGGGATCGGTTAGCCGAGCGGCTCCGGCAGGTGAGGTTCGTCAGCGCGCCAGCATCCGTGCGAGCACCGCGCGCTGCACGGGCCGTACCTCGCCGTGGAGCGCCCGGCCCTTCGCCGTGAGCACCACCCGCACGCCGCGCCGGTCCTCCGGGCACATGGCCCGCTGGACGAGGCCGTCCTTCTCCAGGCGGCCGATCAGCCGGGACAGCGCGCTCTGACTGAGATGGACCCGCTCGGAGATCTCCTGCACGCGATAGGCACAGCCGCCGTCCGGCGCCGTGCCCTCGGCGAGCACGTCGAGCACCTCGAAGTCGCTGGCGCACAGACCGTGTCCGTTCAGGGCCCGGTCCAGCTCGCACTGGGTGCGGGCGTGCAGGGCCAGGATGCCCCGCCACTCCTCAACGAGCGTCTGCTGGAGTTCGTTCGCCGCCATGAACGCACCGTAACAGAGGAGACACATTGTTGCACCAGCATTAAATGCACCTGCATTCTATCTTTCGGGATTTCCCAGAAACTCCCGGAAGCCGCTGGAAGCTCCCGGAAGCCCGGGAAGCGCGACTTCGGACCGGGCGGGCGCCCCCTCCCGGCGGACACCCCCTGCGGCCGCGTCATCGCCCGGCGGAGTCGCCGTCCTGCCGGTCACGCCTCTGTGAGACTGGCGGCATGAGCGGACACGGGGGACGGCGCACCGACGCCGAGCGGGACGCGGTCACGGTGGAGATCGGGTACGCCCTGGCCGGCGCGGCCTTCGCGGCCGCGGTGGTGTTCGGGGCCGTCGCCGGCCCGGCGCTGCTCTTCGAGCTGCCGCCGCTGCCGCGGGCCGTGCTGCCGCGACTCGGACTCGCGGTCGCCGCGGTGCTCTTCGTGGCCCGGGTGGTGAGTGTGCTGGTGCGGTTCCGGCAGGCGGCTCAGCCCAGCCAGCCCGGCCGCACCAGTCCCGACTCATAGGCCAGGACGACGAGTTGGGCGCGATCGCGGGCGCCCAGTTTCACCATCGTGCGGCTCACGTGGGTCTTGGCGGTCAACGGGCTGACCACCAGGCGGCGGGCGATCTCCTCGTTGGACAGACCGATGCCGACCAGCGCCATCACCTCCCGCTCCCGCTCGGTGAGCCGGGCGAGGGAGCCGGCGGCCGCGGGTTCCTTGGAGCGGGCCGCGAACTCGGCGATGAGGCGGCGGGTGACGCCCGGCGAGAGCAGCGCGTCACCGTCGACCACCGCCCTTACCGCGCGCACGAGTTCGTCGGGCTCGGTGTCCTTCACCAGGAATCCGGAGGCGCCCGAACGGATCGCCTCGAAGACGTACTCGTCGAGTTCGAAGGTGGTGAGCATCACCACCCTCACGTCGCCCAGTTCCGCGTCCCCGGTGATGCGCCGGGTCGCGGCGAGGCCGTCGAGCACGGGCATGCGGATGTCCATCAGGACGACGTCGGGCCGCAGTTCACGCACCCGGCGCAGCGCCTCCTCGCCGTCCGCCGCCTCCCCGGTCACCTCGATGTCCGGCTGCGCGTCGAGCAGCGCCCTGAAACCGGCCCGCACGAGCGACTGGTCGTCGGCGAGCAGTACCCGGATCACTGGTCCTCCCTGGTGTGCGCGGGCAGTACGGCGACCACCCGGAAGCCCCCGTCGGGACGCGGTCCCGCCTCGATCGTGCCACCCAGCGCGGCCGCGCGTTCGCGCATGCCGGCCAGCCCGTTGCCGCTGCCGCCCGCGTCGGCTCCGGTCGCGGGTCCGTCGTCGTCGACGCGCAGCAGCAGTTCGCCTCCGGCGTCCGCGAAGCACACACGCGCGTGCCGCGAACCGGAGTGCCGTACGACGTTGGTGAGGGCCTCCTGCACGATCCGGAAGACGGCCAGGTCGGCGCCGGGCGGCAGACGCGGCGGCTCGCCCAGGACCTCGACCGTGAGCCCGGCGGCCGCCGCCTGTTCGACCAGCTCCCCCAGCCGGTCCAGGCCGGGCGCGGGAGCGCGCGGCGCGGCGCCGGGGGCACGCAGGGTGTCCAGGACCTGGCGCACCTCTCCCAGCGCCTCCTTGCTCGCCGCCCTGATGGTGGTGAGCGCCGACCGCGCCTGCTCGGGGTCGCTGTCCAGCAGCGCCAGCCCCATGCTCGCCTGGACGTTGATGACGGAGATGCTGTGCGCGAGCACGTCGTGCAGCTCGCGGGCGATCCGCAGCCGCTCCTCGTCCGCACGCCGCTGTGCGGCCTGGGCGCGGTCGGCGCGCTCGCGCGCCCACTGCTCACGCCGGACGCGCGCCAGTTCCGACAGCGCGAGGATGGCCAGCACCCAGGTGGCGACGACGATCTCCTGGGTGACGCTCGCGCTGCGGTCCCCCGCGGGCGGAAGCCACCGGTACAGCCAGAGTGCGATCAGGACGTGCCCCGCCCACAGCAGGCCGACCGCCGCCCAGGCGGCCCGGCGGTGCCCGGCGGCGACGGCACTGACACAGCCCACCGCGACCGTCAGGAACACCGGCCCGAAGGGGTACCCCGCGCCCAGATAGACCAGGGTCACCGCGGCCGTACCGAAGACGACGGCCGACGGGTGGCGGCGGCGCCACAGCAGCATGAGCGAGGCCAGGAGCAGCAGCACGCGCGCGTAGCCGTCGAGCGGTTCGCGGTGGGGCTGCCCGTGTGCGGCGAAGTTCGAGCCGACCAGCACGAACACGGTGATCAGCACGGTGGAGCGCCAGGGCAGCCCGGCCGGGCGCGACTCCGCCCGCTCGGCGGAACGGTTCCACCCTGGAGGCCCGTACCGCCACCAGTGCGAGATCCCGGGTCCGTGCCGCTCTTCCATACCCGCAACGCTAGACGGCACCACCCCGCGGAGACGTCAGCCGAGCGAGGTGATCACGCGTACTCCCCGGGGAGTACGACGGCCGCGGTACGAGGGCTCCGCTACGACGGCTCCGGCACGAGGACTCCGGTACGCGGGCTCCGGCACGAGGGCTCCGGTGCGGCGGACCACGCGGGTGCGGGCCGGCGGCAGCGCACACCCCGGTCCACGGCGGCCCGCGCGGACCGGCACCGGGACTCAGGGACGGCCGAGGCCCACGCTCTCCCCGAGGCGTCCCACGGCGTGCCGGAAGAACGTCGCCCGGTCCTCGACCATCCGGTTGAACTGTCCGAACAGCTCGAAGCCGACCAGGCCGTACAGCTCCGCCCAGGCCGCGACGAGGGCCGTCGCGGCCTCCGGCGGGAGGTCCGGGGCCAGGGCCGCCGTCAGGCGTTCGGCCTCCGGGCGCAGGTCCGCGGGGAGGGGGAGGGGGGTGAGGCCGGGGCCCTGGTGGGCGTCGCGGACCACTGCGATGAGGAGCAGGCCCACACGGGAGGCGGCGGGGACCGTGGTCATGGGTGCGGAGTAGCCGGGGACGGGGGAGCCGTAGATCAGCGCGTACTCGTGCGGATGGGCGAGCGCCCAGCCCCGCACCGCCTCGCACACGGCCGTCCAGCGGCGCGTGAACTCCGCCGCGGGCACCGCCGCGTGCACGGTTTCCGCCGCCTCGCCGAGGGAGTCGTACGCGTCGATGATGAGCGCGGTCAGCAGGTCGTCGCGGCTGGGGAAGTAGCGGTAGAGCGCGGAGGAGACCATGCCGAGCTCCCGGGCGACGGCCCGCAGCGAGAGCTTGGCGGCGCCCTCGGCGGCGAGCTGCCGGCGGGCCGCGTCCTTGATGGCCGCGGTGATCTCGTTCCTCGCTCGCGCCCGGGCGCCCTGTGCGGTGCTCATGCGAGCAGTGTGTCACGGGAGCGGAGCAGTGCACACGAAAAGGAGCGGTGCACAAAAACGAGAGCACTGCTCTTGCGTTGGAGCGCCCGTCACCCCACACTGGAGTCGATCGAGAGCACCGCTCTCCCAAACCGTGGGGGTCACCATGTCGTCGTCGCCGTACTACCTCGAGGGCAGCCCGCTGAACGTCCGCCTCAACAGCGTCATCGGCTGGCTCGCCCGACGCGGGCTCAGCCTGGCGGGCAGTGCCGAGCTGTCGGTGCGCGGGCGCAAGAGCGGCCAGATGCAGCGTGTCCCGGTCAACCCTCACACGTACGAGGGCGGGCAGTACCTGGTCTCGGCGCGCGGCCACTCCCAGTGGGTGCGGAACATGCGGGCCGCCGGCGGCGGGGAGCTGCGGGTCGGCCGGAAGGTGCGCGCGTTCACCGCGGTGGAGCTTCCCGACGACGAGAAGCTCCCGATCCTGCGGGCCTACCTGGAGAAGTGGGGCTGGCAGGTCAACGCGTACTTCCAGGGCGTGACCGCCGAGTCCACGGACGCGGAGATCCTCGCGGCGGCCCCCGACCACCCGGTGTTCCGGTTCACCGTCACCGGCTGATCACTGCCGGCACCCGATCACTGCCACCGGCAGATCACTCCCACCACCTGATCGCCCTCACCGACCGGTCACCGTCACGAGCCGGTGGTGCCCTCCTCCGGCTCGGCGGGGGCAGCCGAGGGCGCCGGTGCCGCGTTCACCGGACCGGCGGAGTCCGCCGCTTCCGCCGGTTCCGAGGACTCCGGGTCGGCCGCGTCCGACTGCCGTCGGTCCAGCACCGCCAGAGCGCGCTGGGCGATCGGGCGGGACCTGACCATCTCGCCGAGCGACGACGAGCCCTGGGTGATCTCCTTGAACGCCCGCCAGGCGGGCCGGAAGCCGGTCAGGCCCGCGTGGAAGAGACCGGGACGGCGTTCGAACATGGTCAGCAGGCGCTTACCGATGCTCATCTCCACGCCGAGTCCCGCCTTGATGGCGAACGCGTAGTTCAGGGCCTGGCGGCGGGTGTCGACGGCGTCGTGCGCCTCGGCGATCCGGACCGCCCACTCCCCCGCCAGCCGGCCCGAGCGCAGCGCGAAGGAGATGCCCTCGCGGGTCCAGGGCTCCAGCAGCCCCGCCGCGTCACCGCAGACCAGCACCCGGCCGCGCGAGAGCGGCGAGTCTTCGGCACGGCAGCGGGTCAGATGCCCCGAGGAGATGCTCGGCTCGAAGCCGGCCAGGCCCAGGCGGGCGATGAAGTCCTCCAAGTACCGCTTGGTGGCGGCGCCTTCACCGCGCGCCGAGATCACACCGACCGTCAGCGTGTCGCCCTTGGGGAAGACCCAGCCGTAACTGCCCGGCAGCGGGCCCCAGTCGATGAGCACCCGCCCCTTCCAGTCCTCGGCGACCGTCTCCGGCACCGGGATCTCCGCCTCCAGGCCGAGGTCGACCTGGTCCAGCTTCACGCCCACGTGCGCGCCTATGCGGCTCGCGCTGCCGTCGGCGCCGACGACAGCGCGGGCCAGCACCGTCTCACCGCCCTGGAGCACCACCGCGACCGTACGCCGGTCCGGTACCGCCGAGCCGTGCTGCTCCACGCGCTGCACCGTGACGCCCGTACGCAGTTCGGCACCCGCCTTCTGCGCGTGCTCCACCAGCTGCTGGTCGAACTCGGGCCGGTTGATCAGCCCGAACAGCATCTGCCTGGAGCGGCGGGTGCGCGTGAAACGGCCGTTGTTCGAGAAGGTGACCGCGTGCACCCGGTCCCGGAACGGCAACTCGAAGCCGGGCGGCAACGCGTCGCGCGAGGGGCCGATGATGCCGCCGCCGCAGGTCTTGTAACGGGGCAGTTCCGCCTTCTCCAGCAGCAGCACGCGCCGCCCCGCGACCGCGGCCGCGTAGGCCGCCGAGGCGCCGGCGGGTCCCGCGCCCACCACGACGACGTCCCACACCCGCTGCACTCCGTCCGCCGAAGAGTTCTCGCCGCTCACGATGGTCTACCGCTCCGATCAAGCCGCTGCCGTTCCCCCCGAGCTCCTGGCTTCGCGAGAGCGGGGGAACCCATGTCCCCCGCATCCTACGGCGGTCGTGGCCGTCGGCCACTGTGGGAGGATCTGTGTATCTCAGCAGATCAACGTCGCACCCACGAGGAGCGTGCCCATGTCGTCGAATCCGGTCGCCGAGACCGTCGCATCGCTGCTGCCCCGGGCGAAGGCCGAGCTGACCGAGCTGGTCGCCTTCAAGTCCGTGGCTGACTTCACGCAGTTCCCGAAGAGCGAGAGCGAAGGTGCCGCGAACTGGATCACCGACGCGCTGCGCGCCGAGGGATTCACCGATGTGGCGCTGCTCGACACCCCTGACGGCACGCAGTCGGTGTACGGCTACCTGCCCGGCCCGGAGGGCGCGAAGACCGTTCTGCTCTACGCGCACTACGACGTCCAGCCGCCGCTCGACGAGAACGGCTGGACCACTCCGCCGTTCGAGCTGACCGAGCGGGACGGCCGCTGGTACGGCCGCGGGACCGCCGACTGCAAGGGCGGCTTCATCATGCACCTGCTCGCGCTGCGCGCCCTGAAGGCGAACGGTGGCGTCCCGGTGAACGTCAAGGTCATCGTCGAGGGCTCGGAGGAGCAGGGCACGGGCGGCCTGGAGCGGTACGCCGAGCAGCACCCCGAGCTGCTGACGGCGGACACCATCGTCATCGGCGACGCGGGCAACTTCCGGGTCGGCCTGCCGACGGTGACCACCACCCTGCGCGGCATGACGCTGGTCCGGGTCCAGATCGACACCCTCGCCGGCAACCTCCACTCGGGCCAGTTCGGCGGTGCCGCTCCGGACGCGCTGGGCTCGCTGATCCGGGTCCTGGACTCGCTGCGCGCCGAGGACGGCTCGACCACGGTCGACGGTCTCGACGCCACGGCCGCCTGGGAGGGTCTGGAGTACACCGAGGAGCAGTTCCGCAAGGACGCCAAGGTGCTCGACGGGGTCAAGCTGATCGGCGGGGGCTCGGTCGCGGACCGCATCTGGTCCCGCCCGGCCGTCACGGTCATCGGCATCGACTGCCCGCCGGTCGTGGGCGCAACCCCGTCCGTGCAGTCCAGCGCGCGGGCGCTGATCAGCCTGCGCGTGCCGCCGGGCGTGGACGCCGCCGAGGCGACCAAGCTGCTGCAGGCCCACATCGAGGCCCACACCCCGTGGGGCGCCCAGGTCACCACGGAGCAGATCGGCCAGGGCCAGGCCTTCCGCGCCGACCCGTCCAGCCCCGCCTACCAGGCGATGGCCGACGCGATGGCGGTCGCCTACCCGGGCGAGACGATGCAGTACGCCGGCCAGGGCGGGTCCATCCCGCTGTGCAACACCCTCGCCGGCCTGTACCCGCAGGCGGAGATCCTGCTGATCGGCCTCAGCGAGCCGGAGGCGCAGATCCACGCGGTCAACGAGAGCGTGTCCCCGGAGGAGCTGGAGCGCCTTTCGGTCGCCGAGGCGCTGTTCCTGAGCAACTACGCAGCGGGCTGAACCCTTCTGCCCACCGCAGAGCGCCCTCGCCCCGCGCGAGGGCGCTCCCTACGGTCGGCACATGGACGTCATCGAACTCCTTCCCCGCCTCCATCTGCTGCGCTTCCCCGTCGGTCAGGCCTATCTCTGGCGTGACGAGGAGGAGTTGACGCTGGTCGACGCGGGGCCACCGGGAGCGGGCCGGGCGATCCTCGACGCGATCACCGCTCGGGGCCACGCACCGCGATCCGTACGGCGGATCGTGCTGACCCATTTCCACGTGGACCACGCGGGTGGAGCCGGGGAGTTGGCGGCGCTCACCGGAGCCGAGGTACTGGCGCACCGGCTGGAGACGCCGTATGTCACCGGGCAACTCCCGGTTCCGCCACCGGCGTTCGAGGAGTGGGAGCTGCCGATCCACGCGGAGGCCTCGCGGCTCCTGCCCGAGGACGAGCCGCTGCCTCCACGCGAGGTCACACCTGTGTCCGGCGGAGACGTACTGGACTTCGGCGGCGGTGCTCGGGTGATCCACGTGCCGGGACACACGCACGGCGGCATCGCGCTGTTCGTCCCCGCCGAGGGCGTGCTGTTCACGGGCGACACCGTGGCGGCATCGCCCGTGGACGGGTCGGTGATGCCCGGAGTGTTCAACCTCGACCGGACACGACTGCTGGACTCGTTCCACCGACTGGCGTCGGTCGACGCGGAGGTGGCGTGCTTCGGACACGGTGAGCCGGTGGTGGGGAGAGCATCGGCGACCCTGCGCGAGGCGGCGCACCGGCATCCGACGGCCGACTGAGGCCCGGACGACTGAGGCCCGGACGACTCAGGCTCGGACGGCTGAGGCTCGAACGACTGGCGTCCGGTACGGCCACCGGCAGGACCGGCAAGCATCGCAACCACACGTACTCCGGCACCGCCCGCCGATCACCGCAACCGTGCCCGCGCTCCGGCCGTGTCCGCCGGTCCGGGAATCCCGCGCCCCGCCCGCACTGCCACCCCGCCGCACTGCCACCCCGCCGCACTGCCACCCCGCCGCACTGCCACTCCGCTACCGCGCCGCCGGCCCTCGCGTCAGCCGACCGGGACCCCGGCTTCCAGATAGAGCGGGGCCCCTCGCTCACGAGCCCTGAGGGCCCAGCGCAGCCGCTCGTAGCGGACGGGCGGCAGCATGCCTGCGGCCTCCTGCTCGGTGACGAACCGCCAGTCGCGCAGCTCCGGGCCGGGCAGCACCACCTGTGACGCCTCGGCGGGGTCGAGCCGGCCGCCGTCGAAGAGGAGCCGCAGCCCGCCGTACCCCGGGGGTACGGGCCGCTCCCAGTCCACGACGAGCAGTCGGGGCACCTGCCGCAGTCGTATCCCGGTCTCCTCGGCGACCTCGCGCACACCGGCACGGGCCGGGGCCTCGCCGCGCTCGACCACACCGCCGGGAAACTCCCAGCCGGGCTTGTAGGTGGGGTCCACCAGCAGCACCCGGTCCCGCTCGTCGAAGAGGAGCACGCCGGCGGCCACCGTCTCGGCCGTGGGCTCGGGGGTCTGCACGATGTCACAGGGCCGTACGACCCCGCTGCCGACGGCGTCGGCGACCCGGACCGCGCTCTCGTACGGGGTGAGGGCGCCGGTGTCGACGAGATGGGCGTCGGCGGTGAGCCAGGAGGCGAGGGCGGCCCGGTAGGGCTCGATGTGGTCGTACGCCCACTGCCGCTGCCGCATCTCGCCGTCGGGCAGGTCGGGTGGGACCTCCCGGCCGGCTATTCGCTCACGCAGTATCGTTTCGGCCGGAGCGAGCAGCACATGGCGTACGGCGATACGGCGGGCGGCGAGGCCGCCGAAGATCTCGTCCCGGTACTCCTGGCGCAGCAGGGTCATGGGGACCACCAGGGTCCCGCCCAGTTCGGTGAGCATGGCCGCGGCCGTGTCGATCACGAGGCGACGCCAGATCGGCAGGTCCTGGAAGTCGTCGGCCTCGGCGAGGCACTTGGGCGGTAGCAGGTGCCCCAACGCTCCGCCGATGACTTCGGGGTCGAAGAGCGTGCTGTTCGGGATCAGTTCGATCAGTTCCCGTGCGGCCGTGGTCTTGCCCGCACCGAACGCGCCGTTGATCCAGACGACGGTCACGGTTCCCCCTCTTCTGTTGGCCCCCTGGGGCTTGCCCGTTCCACCCTGCCACGGAAACCACATGCTGATGAGGGCGCGCATCCGTGAGAGCGGGACACCCCAGGGGGCGGGAGCCCCTACGGGAAGGGGCTCCACGGGCAGGCACCCCGGGGCCCCGCGTCTGCGGCACGACCCGCCGGACCGGACTGACAGGACTGACGGGACGGACAGGACGGACAGGCTCTAGTCCTGGCCGAGCGCGTTCTCGCCCATGTCGAAGCTGTCCTGGCTGACGAGGTGGTCGACAGTGCTCAGGGTGTCGGAGACCTGGAGGTCACCGAAGGGTCCTTCGTCCGCGGCATGGGACGGGGTGACCGCGGCCACGACGAATCCGGTGGCGAGGCTGGCGATGGCGAGCATGCTGCGCTTCTTCATGCCGTGATCAACTGCGGAAACGGCCAGGGGTCACGGGGGCACCCGGTGCGGGACGGGGAGGCCCGGTTCGGTCGCGGGGGACGCCACCCGGCACACCAGGTCGCACAGCACACCAGGTCGCACCGGCCCGGCCGCTCAGGCCAGTCACGCCGGTCACGCCGAAAACCCGTCGCACCGATGATCACAGTCCCGGTATCGTCCGGACCTCCGCCCCGCGGGAAGCCCGCAGGCACGACCAGGAGTACGACCACCATGACCAGTCCCCGCCGCACCACGACCCTCTGGCGCCCCACCGGCCCCGAGGAGCTGGACCTGGTGCGCGAGCTGAACTGGCGGGCGTGGCCGCCCCGGCTGCCCGAGCAGCCCATCTTCTATCCGGTCCTGAACGAGGACTACGCGATCAGGATCGCCCGGGACTGGAACGTCAAGCACAGCGGCGTCGGTTTCGTGACGCGCTTCGAGGTGGACTCCGCGTTCCTCGGCCGCTATCCGGTCCAGCGGGCCGGTGGCGAGACCATCCTGGAACTGTGGGTGCCGGCCGAGGAGTTGGACGAGTTCAACGCGCACATCGTCGGCCGCATCGAGGTCGTGCACGAGTTCCGGTGACACGGGGCCGGGGGGCGACAGCGGCAAAGGAACGGACGCTGTCACGTCCCGCCGCCGCCCCCGAACCCCTTCCGCGACTCCCCCGGGCTCCCTCAGACCTCCGCCTCCGCCGCCGTCGCCGTCGCGCCCGGCCCGCGGGACAGTGCTGCCGCCGCCGCGCCGACCAGGCCCGCGTCGGTGCCCATCCGTGCGGGTACGACCGTCAGCCGCTGGACGAAGGAGAGGGTCGCGTAGTCCGTGAGGGCCTTGCGCAGCGGGGTGAAGAGGACGTCGCCCGCCTTGCCCACGCCGCCGCCGATCACCGCGATGTCGATCTCGACGAGGGTCGCGGTGGCCGCGATGCCGGCGGCCAGGGCCTGCGCGGCCCGCTCGTAGGAGGCCACGGCGACCGGATCGCCCTCGCGGGCCGCGGCGGCCACCGCCGCGGCGGACGCGTCGCCGTCGGGGCCGGGCAGCCAGCCCTGCTCCAGGGCGCGCCGGGCGATGTTGGGGCCGCTGGCGATGCGCTCGACACAGCCGCGCGCGCCGCACGGGCAGGAGTCGCCGTCCAGGTCGACGCTGATGTGTCCGATGTGGCCGGCGTTGCCGGTCGGGCCGGGGTGCAGCTTTCCGCCCAGGACCAGTCCACCGCCCACCCCGGTCGAGACCACCATGCACAGCGCGTTGTCGTGGCCGCGCGCGGCGCCCTGCCAGTGCTCGGCCGCCGTGATCGCCACACCGTCGCCGATCAGCTCGACCGGCAGACCGCCCGTGGCCGCGCGCACCCGCTCGACCAGGGGGAAGTCGCGCCACCCCGGCACGTTCACCGGGCTGACGGTGCCCGCCGAGGCGTCCACCGGACCGGCGCTGCCGATGCCGATCGCACCGGCGCCTCCCCACAGGGGTGACCCGGCGAGGTCGCCGAGCACCTCCTCGACGGCCCGCATGACCGTCTCGCCCTCCTGCTGCGCGGGCGTCGCGCGCTGGGCGCGCGCCTGGATCCGTCCGTGGCCGTCCACCAGCGCGCCGGCGATCTTGGTGCCGCCGATGTCCAGGGCCGCCACGAGGTCGGTGTGCATCAGAGTCAGTTCTCCCCGTTGAACGTGAGCAAGGGTCCGGCGAGGTGAGATGGAGTCACATCGCGGAAGCGCCGCGCGGGCGGTCGCGGTGGGGACGCGGACCGGAGACGGCGGTGGACAGTCTCTCTCGCATCTGACAACGTTGTCCAGGCTCTATGCTCGACGCCACATCCTCATCTCTTCCCTGGATGGACGCACCACCCCCGTGGACACCCCGGACGACAGGACAGGACGCCGTATCGTGCCCGAGACCACCCGCCGCGCAGACCGCCTCACCGGGACCCGTTACGGCAACCGGCCCACGATGAAGGACGTCGCCGCGCGCGCCGGGGTCGGCCTGAAGACGGTGTCCCGCGTGGTCAACGGCGAGTCCGGGGTCACCCCGGACACCGAGCGCCGGGTACAGGAGGCGATCGTCGCGCTGGGCTTCCGCCGCAACGACAGCGCGCGGGTGCTGCGCAAGGGGCGTACGGCGAGCATCGGCCTGGTCCTGGAGGACCTCGCGGACCCCTTCTACGGCCCGCTGAGCCGCGCGGTCGAGGAGGTGGCGCGGGCGCACGGAGCCCTGCTGATCAACGGTTCCAGCGCCGAGGACCCGGAGCGGGAACAGGAGTTGGCGCTCGCCCTGTGCGCCCGGCGGGTGGACGGCCTGGTGGTGATCCCGGCCGGGGACGACCACCGGTATCTGGAGCCGGAGATAAAGGCGGGCGTGGCGACCGTGTTCGTGGACCGGCCGGCCGGCCGGATCGACGCGGACGTGGTCCTGTCCGACAACTTCGGCGGTGCCCGTGACGGCGTCGCCCATCTGATCGCGCAGGGCCATCGCCGGATCGGCTTCATCGGCGACATGCCCCGCATCCACACCGCGGCCGAGCGGCTGCGGGGGTACCGGGCCGCGATGGAGGACGCGGGGATACCGGTCGCGGAGGGCTGGATGTCCCTCGGGGTGACCGATCCGGAGCGGGTGCGGCGGGCGGCCGAGGAGATGCTGTCCGGACCCGATCCCGTCACGGCGGTCTTCACGGGCAACAACCGGGTGACCGTCACCGTGATCCGGGTGCTCGCCGAGCACTCCCGCCCCGTCGCCCTCGTCGGCTTCGACGACTTCGAGCTGGCCGACCTGCTCCGGCCGGGCGTGACGGTCGTGGCCCAGGACGCGGCCGCCCTCGGCCGAACCGCCGCCGAGCGTCTCTTCCGCCAGTTGGATGGCGCGCTCATCGCCCCGGAGCGCATCGAGCTGCCGACCCGGCTGATCACCCGCGGCTCCGGCGAACTGCCGCCCGCGGACTGAGGCGCCCGTGACCGGCCACACCCTGGACGAACTCGGCCTCGCCGCGGCACCCCGCGACCACCCGCTGCTCTACCCGGGCGCCTGGCCCGCCGACTCCGGCCTGCTGCGCGGCGACCGGATGCTCCCGCTGGAGCGTCTGGTGCACGACGACCGGGTACCCGTCCTCACCGTCGGCTCCAGCGCCTGCCCCGGGCAACTGCGGCACAAGATGGAGCAGTTCACGATCGACTCCCCCGTGCCGATGGTCCGGACGCGGGTGAGCGGGCTCGCCGTGGGCATCTCCGCGCACGTCAGCCGCATGGGGTACGTCTCCGCGTCGCCCGTCAAGTCCCCCGGCTCCTCGGCCGAGTTGTTCGTCATCTGACTGGATTCCAGGCAACTGGCGGTGATCGACGCCACCGAGGGCATCCCGCTTCCCGACGGGAACTTCCGGCGGGCCTGGCTGCCTTCGGCGGCCGTACGTGTCGTCATGGCCGACGGCCGCGTGCTCCCGGGGGTCCACGCCTATGTCAACAGTCATGGGGTGCTGCGGAACGGCGAGGACGTGCCGCGCGGCCATCCGGGCCAGCGGCCCCTCCTCGAAGAGCTTCTGGAGAACGCACAGTTGAGGGAGCTGTTCGGTGACACCCCGCGGCAGTTCACCGACCGGGCCCGCACGGACGCGGAGCTGTGCGCGCGAGGTACGCGGCTGTTCCGGGAGCTGGGCTGAGTGACGGAGTCCGGGCTGGAGCGGTACGCCATGTGACGCCCGCGCACAGACGGCCCCGCCCGCGCACAGACGGCCCCGCCCACGCACGGACAGTCCCCTCCGGGCCGCGGGCACAGCGGGGGACGCGGCACGCGCCCGGCCGCTGGGCACCAGCCGTTTCGCAGGTCAGGGCTCTGGGATTTCCGGACGCACAGGCCGACACGTGACACGCCCCCGGCGCTGACGACCGGCTAGGGGGTGTCGTTTGGATCAGCTCGGGTCCGCGACGCCCGGCACGGCGCCTCGCCGCGTTGTCGGATCAGCCGAGTACGTCCAGTACGCGGCAGATCCTCCGCCTTGCGAGGCACCGCACCGGACGCCGCGGCCTGATCCGACCTGATCCAAACGACACCCCCTAGTCGCCAAAGTCCGTCCTCCGGTGCCGGCCGGGCGCCGCGAGTCCCTCCAGATCGGACCGGGTCAGTCCGGTGAGCGGTACGACCTCGGCGAGGTCGAGGGCGCCGCAGTCCAGCCCGCGGAGCAGGTAGCCGCTGAGGGCCTTGGCGGTGGCGGGCTCGTCCATCACATCACCGCCCGTGCGGTTCACGTAGCGGGCGAGCCGGTCCGCGGCCTGCTCGAAGCCCTCGCGGTAGAAGGCGAAAACGGCGGCGTAGCGGGTCGGCAGGTGGCCGGGGTGCATGTCCCAGCCCTGGTAGTAGGCGCGGGCCAGTGCGCGCCGGGTGAGGCCGTAGTGCAGGCGCCAGGCCTCGTGCACCCGATGAGTGGGGCCGACGGGCAGGACGTTGGTGGAGCCGTCCGAGACGCGTACGCCGGTGCCCGCCGCGGCCACCTGCATGACAGCCTTGGCATGGTCGGCGGCGGGGTGGTCGCTCGCCTGGTGGGCGGCGGAGACGCCGAGGGCGGCGCTGTAGTCGAAGGTCCCGTAGTGCAGTCCGGTGGCGCGGCCTTCGGCGGCCTGGATCATCCGGGCGACGGTCGCGGTGCCGTCAGCGGCGAGGACTGCCTGGCTGGTCTCGATCTGGATCTCGAAGCGGAGGCTGCCGCAGGGCAGCCCGCGTGCCTTCTCGAAGGCCTCCAGGAGGTGTACGAACGCGGTGACCTGCTCGGCGTACGTCACCTTGGGCAGCGTGAGCACCAGGCCCTCGGGGAGGCCGCCGTGTCCGAGGAGTCCGGTGAGGAAGACGTCGAGGGTGCGGATGCCCCGGTCGCGCACCGCCGCCTCCAGGCACTTCATGCGGATGCCCGTGTACGGAGGTGCCGTGCCGTCGCGGTGCGCCCCGGCGATCAGCCGGGCGGCGCGGGCGGCCGTCTCGTCCTCCTCGGCGTCGGAACGGAGACCGTAGCCGTCCTCGAAGTCGACGCGCAGGTCTTCCACGGGCTCGCGCTCCAGCTTGGCGCGGACGCGCGAGTACACCGGCTCGGCCAGCTCGCCGGACAGACCGAGGACGGTCGCGAACGAGGTTGCGTCCGGGGCGTGTTCGTCCAGGGCGGCCAGAGCCCGGTCACCCCAGGACCGTACGGTGCCGGCGGCGAGGGCGTCGCCGGGGACGTACACGGTGTGGACGGGCTGACGGGTGCCGGGGTCGCCGGGATAGCGGCGTTCCAGGTCGGCGTCGACGGGGGCGAGCAGGGCGCCGATCTCTTCGGTCACCGCGCCGGGCAGGCTCGTCGCGGCCTTGTCCTGCTGATCCATCCGACGTCCTCCGAGGTCCCGCGGTACGGATTCAACAATCCGTTGACGAACCTATCCGCGGTGATTCGCGCCGGTCAACACTCCCCCGCACGGCCCGGGCACGGCTGTCGGGCCGTTTCCCGGGCGGTGCGGGGGCGGTGCCGGCGGTGCGCCGGGGCTCAGTGGCAGGAGAAGGACTTGTTGGTCACGCTGGTGCTCAGGGCGCAGGTCTGGCCCCTCACCGCGCCGTTCACGTCACGGAAGGCGAGGCCCCAGGATCCGGCGGTGTCGCGCAGGTCCGAGAAGCCGAAGACCCCGATCCCACCAGGGGGGTTCTGTTCCTGGGTGATCGACTGGTTGACGGGCTGGGGCGGTGTGCCGATGGCCTTCCCGACGACCTTCGTGTCGTCCGGGCCGTTGTCCAGCGGGCCTCCCGAGGTGCCCGAGGTCAGCTGGGGCGGCCGGGCGGTGTTGAAGTCGAGCATCTGGTACAGGTGGATGTGGCCCGACATGACGAGCCGCACGTTGTCGCGCAGCGCGTGCAGGCTCGTTCCGGCCACGGCCGCGTCGAGGACGGGTGTCGCCCATTCCACCGCGGTGGGCATGGAGCCCGCCGCCTTCACCATCCACACCGGCTTGTGCGTGAACAGGAAGTAGTCCTGGTTGGCGTGCTGCGGCCGCCCCGCGTCCTGGTTCACGGCCTCGAACTGCCGGGTGAAGACCGCCTGATTGGCCAGGCTGCCGTTGTCACTGCGGTCGGCGGCCGAGGAGTCCACGTTGGCGAGGTTCAGGGTGCCGGCGCGGAGAACGGCGGGCGGGGTGAAGGTGCTGCACGAGCCGTTGGCGCGGAGGTCGTCGGCGAGGTAGCGGAACCACGCCCCGCCGGCGCCCCCCTGACCGGCGGCGTTGCAGGATTCGTGGTTGCCCCGGGTCAGCGCGACGGGGGCTTTGGCCAGCAGTGCTTCGGCGGGCCGGAAGAAGTCGGCGACGACGCAGTCCCACCGGGCCGCGTCGTCGGAGGTCCGGCAGCCCGGGTTCGCGGCCTTGTCGTTGGCCCTGGCCGGGTCCTCCCGGTAGAGGTAGTCGCCGACGTGGATCACGAGATCGGGATTCCCGTTGGCAAGAGCCGTCGAGATGCGGGCGAAGGGCCATCCGCTCGCGCAGTTCTGGACGGGTCCCGTCACCGGGACGCTGCAGCCGCTGTCGCCGATGACTCCGATGCGGCCGGGGCGCGTGGTGCGCGTCCACCTCGGCAGGGGGAGCTGCCGGTTCGCGGGGTGGAGTGTGGCCGCCTGGACCGTGCTCTGTTCGAGCACCGCTTCGGAGGCCGTCAGGGGTACGCCCAACTCGCACACGGTGGTGGGGAACTGGGAGCCCATGGGGGTGCTCACCCGGTGCAGCGGGAACGGGTTCCTCACTCCTGCGAAGGTGTAGCGCACGGTGGGGCAGCTCTGGCTGGAGTCCGTGGACACGTAACGCAACTGGGTGCCACGACTGGTCAGTTGGGTCCAGGCCCATGCCTCGCCGTCGGCCCCCGACCCAGGGGGAGGAGTGGTCGGACCGGGGGGCCGTGGCCCGGTGCTCCCCGCGGCGGCCCGGTCGGCGCCGGCGCCCACCGATACCGCGGTGGCAAGGACACCCACCGCGAGGAAGGCGACGATCCGGGGCATCGTTCTCTTCACGTGACTCCGTTCGGTTGGCTGCCACCGGCGGTCCGCTCCCCCGGCGATCACCCCGTCATCGTCACCGACCGCGCCTCCCCCTGCCCCACGGGCGGTGCGAACGGTCTAAGCCTCCCGACGGAACGCGGTGCGGGGGGGGCGCCACGCGACGCGCCCCCGAAGACGCCGCTGGTGGCGCCGCCGCGGTGTCCCCGGACAGGGCGAGGCCCCCGCCGACCGTTCACACGGTCGCGGGGGCCTCGTCGTCAGGGAACCGCTCAGCCCTTGCGGGCCTTGATCTCGTCGGTCAGCTGCGGGACGACGTCGAAGAGGTCGCCGACCACGCCGTAGTCGACCAGCTCGAAGATCGGGGCCTCGGCGTCCTTGTTGACGGCGACGATCGTCTTCGAGGTCTGCATACCGGCACGGTGCTGGATCGCGCCCGAGATGCCGTTGGCGATGTACAGCTGCGGCGAGACCGACTTGCCGGTCTGGCCGACCTGGTTGGTGTGCGGGTACCAGCCCGCGTCCACCGCGGCGCGCGAGGCGCCGACGGCCGCACCGAGGGAGTCGGCGAGGGCCTCGATGATCGAGAAGTTCTCGGCACCGTTCACGCCACGGCCACCGGAGACCACGATCGCGGCCTCGGTCAGCTCCGGACGGCCCGTCGACTCACGCGGGGTGCGGGCGGTGACCTTGGTGCCGGTCGCCTTGTCGGAGAAGGTCACGGACAGGGCCTCGACCGCGCCGGCGGCCGGGGCGGCCTCCACGGCGGCGCTGTTGGGCTTGACCGTGATGACCGGGGTGCCCTTGATGACACGGGACTTGGTGGTGAAGGACGCCGCGAACACCGACTGGGTGGCCACGGGGCCCTCGTCGCCGGCCTCGAGGTCGATCGCGTCCGTGATGATGCCGGAACCGATGCGCAGCGCCAGACGGGCGGCGATCTCCTTGCCCTCGGCGGAGGACGGGACCAGCACGGCCGCCGGGGAGACGGCGTCGTAGGCGGCCTGGAGGGCCTCGACCTTCGGCACGACGAGGTAGTCGGCGTACTCGGAGGCGTCGTGGGTCAGGACCTTCACCGCGCCGTGCTCGGCGAGCGTGGCGGCGGTGTCGGCGGCGCCGTTGCCGAGGGCGACGGCGACGGGCTCGCCGATGCGGCGGGCCAGGGTCAGCAGCTCGAGGGTCGGCTTGCGGACGGCACCGTCCACGTGGTCGACGTAGACGAGGACTTCAGCCATGGGAATGCTCTCCTGCGTAACGAAGTTGAGGGGCGGTCAGCGGGGGCGAGCCCTTAGATGAACTTCTGGCTCGCGAGGAACTCAGCGAGCTGCTTGCCGCCCTCGCCCTCGTCCTTGACGATGGTGCCGGCCGTGCGCGCCGGGCGCTCGGTCACGACCTCGACCTTGGTGAACGCGCCGTCGAGACCGACCTCTTCGGCGTCGATGTCCAGGTCGGAAAGGTCCCAGGACTGAACCGGCTTCTTCTTCGCCGCCATGATGCCCTTGAAGGACGGGTAACGCGCCTCGCCCGACTGGTCGGTGACGGAGACGACGGCCGGGAGCTGCGCCTGAAGCTGCTCGGAGGCGGCGTCGCCGTCGCGGCGGCCCTTGACGGTGCCGTCCTCGACCGAGACCTCGGACAGCAGCGTCACCTGCGGGACGCCCAGACGCTCGGCGACCAGCGCCGGAACGACACCCATGGTGCCGTCGGTGGACGCCATGCCGGAGATGACCAGGTCGTAGCCGGCCTTCTCGATCGCCTTGGCGAGCACCAGCGAGGTACCGAGGGCGTCGGTGCCGTGCAGGTCGTCGTCCTCGACGTGGACGGCCTTGTCGGCACCCATCGAAAGCGCCTTGCGCAGCGCGTCCTTGGCGTCCTCGGGGCCGACGGTCAGAACGGTGACCTCGGCGTCGTCCGCGTCGTCCGCGATCTGGAGGGCCTGCTCAACGGCATACTCGTCCAGCTCGGAGAGCAGACCGTCCACGTCGTCGCGGTCGACGGTCAGGTCATCGGCGAAGTGCCGGTCGCCAGTGGCGTCGGGCACGTACTTCACAGTGACAACGATCCTCAAGCTCACGCCGGCTCTCCTACTGCATCGTCTCTTCTGGGCTGCCTCTTGCAGGCAGCATAGGCGCCTCAAGCGGCCGATCCCGGTCGGGGCGTCGGCGCGCTCCGACCGAAATATTACTCATCAGTACACCCAGTTCACGCCCGCTAAGCAAGCGCTTTGAACTGTGACCTTCGCAACGCAGCGTAACCGGAACTCGACGGCCACACGGACGGAGGGTGGGGTGATCAATCCCGCAGACCGTTGAACCGGCCCTGGTGGTACAGGAGCGGACGGCCGGTACCGGTGGGGTCGCCGAGGATCACCTCGGCGAGCACGATGCGGTGGTCGCCCGCGGGAACCCGGCCGACGATCCGGCAGACCAGCCACGCGAGCACGTCGTCCAGGACGGGCACGCCCTCCGGACCCTCGCGCCAGGCGGTGGACGCGCCGAAACGGTCGGCCCCGCTGCGCGCGAACGTGGCGGCCAGGTCGCTCTGGTGCTCACCGAGCAGATGCACGCCGACGTGTCCGGTCTCCGCGATCGCGGGCCAGCTGGAGGCGCCGGTGCCGATCCCGAAGGAGACGAGCGGGGGTTCGGCGGAGACGGAGGTGAGGGAGGTCGCGGTGAAACCGACCGGACCGGACTGCCCACGTGCGGTGATCACCGCCACACCGGCGGCGTGCCGGCGGAAGGTGGAGCGCAGCAGGTCGGGCGACGCGAGCTGGAAGGTGCCGAGGTCGGGCGTGGCCGTCATGGAGTTGTCCTTCTGCTGGGGCGGGCGAGCGGACACGTGGCTGCTCAACAGCCCGGACAGCGCGCGCTCGCGGTGCGGGCCAGGTCGACGTGCGCCCGGCCGAAGAGAAGGAGGTCGTTCGGCATACGGTCAGGCTGACGATAGGTGGTGGGTGCAGTCAAGTTCGTTCCGGGATCCGGGAGATGCCTCACCATTTGGCCGGGTGTCCTCACACGGCCTCCCCCAGCGCCGCGATGACGTCCGCCTTGCGCGGCTGCCCGGTGGCGCGCCGCACCACCCTGCCGTCCGCGTCGAGCACCAGCACGGTGGGGGTCTTGAGGATCTCCAGGGCGCGCACGAGGTCCAGGTGGTCCTCGGCGTCGATCTCGACGTGGCTGACGCCCGGGACCATCGCGGCGACCTCGCCGAGGACGCGTCTGGTGGCCCGGCAGGGTGCGCAGAAGGCGCTGGAGAACTGCACGAGCGTGGCCCGCTCCCCCAGTCCGGAACCCAGCCGGTCACCCAGCCCGCCACTCGGCTCGCCGCCCGGTCCGTCACCCGGCTCGGCGGCACCGAACCCCTTGCCGTCGTCGTGTCCGCGCACCCGCACCCTCACCCTCCCGCTTCGCCGCTCGTGCGGCAGCCCCACGACGCTCGCCGCCACGAGAACCACCGCTCACACCGTCAGTCCGGTCATCAGTCGCACCAGCGTTCATGGGACGCCAAAGATTCCCGCTCACCGAAGACCGCGAGATGTTCCTGCTTCTGAAGAGAGTCACGGTAAGCACGGAGTAAAGCCAACTTAAAGATCAATGGTGGGATGTAGGCCGACGTGACGAGGATCTCGCCGCCGCGCGGCACCAGGACTGGCTCCCTGTCCGTTCTTGGGGCACGATCTGCGAGACGCCGTAAACCTACGGCTGCGTAACTTCCCGCCGGGAGCCCCCCTTTCCCGAGCAGAGCAGAAAGGGTCGACCCCGCCCATGGCAGAGCTGGTCTACCGTCCCGTCGTCGGATTCGCCAAGACGTTGTTCAAGGTGTGGGACCTCAAGATCGACTGCAAGGGATCGGAGAACATCCCGCGCTCGGGCGGCGCCGTGCTGGTGAGCAATCACATCAGCTACATGGACTTCATCTTCAACGGCCTGGCCGCCCTCCCGCAGAACCGGCTGGTGCGCTTCATGGCGAAGGAGTCCGTGTTCCGCCACAAGATCTCGGGCCCGCTGATGCGCGGGATGAAGCACATCCCGGTGGACCGGCGGCAGGGCGAGACCGCGTACACGCACGCGCTGGACTCTCTGCGCTCCGGTGAGATCGTCGGCGTCTTCCCGGAGGCCACGATCTCGCAGTCCTTCACCCTGAAGAGCTTCAAGTCGGGTGCCGCGCGCCTCGCCCAGGAAGCCGGTGTCCCGCTGATCCCGATGGCGGTGTGGGGCACCCAGCGCCTGTGGACCAAGGGGCAGCCCCGCAACTTCAAGCGCAGCCACACCCCCATCACCATCCGGGTGGGCGAGGCGGTGGAGGCCCCCACGGACCAGTACGCCGGGGCGATCACGCGCCGCCTGCGCGAGGGCGTCCAGGACCTGCTCGACGCCGCCCAGCGCGCCTACCCCACCCGCCCCAAGGGCACCGAGGACTCCTGGTGGCTCCCGGCCCACCTCGGCGGTACGGCGCCGACGATGGAGCAGCTGCGGGCGGCCGAGGCTCTCTGACGTCCCCGCCAGGGGCCGGCACTCCGCCCCGGCGCTCTGACCCGGCACTCTGACCCGGCGCCCCGCCCCGACCCGCGGTGGCAACGAGACGCGGCGTCGCGCCAAGTCCCCTGCGAGAGCGCGGACTTCGGCGCACCGGACAACGCCGGCGACAAGCTGATTCAGGCCCCGCCCGCAGCCGTCAGGCGCACGCAGGGGCCGTTTCGGCCCGGCCGGGCCCACGGCGGGCACTCCCAGACGCGCATACCGATCGCCCCGCACCTCCGCCGAGCGGTGGTGCGGGGCGATCGCCGTCGGACGGGCTCACCCGGCGCGGCGCGGGTTCAGCGCGCCATCTCTTCCTTCAGCGCCCCCACGAACGCGTCCACGTCCTCCTCGGTGGTGTCGAAGGCGCACATCCAGCGCACGACTCCGGCGCCCTCGTCCCAGAAGTAGAACCGGAACCGCTTCTGCAGCCGCTCGCTCACGTCGTGCGGGAGCTTGGCGAAGACGCCGTTGGACTGGACCGGGTAGAGGATCTCCACGCCGTGCACCGCGCGGACGCCCTCGGCGAGCCGTTGCGCCATCTCGTTGGCGTGGCGGGCGTTGCGCAGCCACAGGTCCTTGGCGAACAGCGCCTCCAACTGGACGGACACGAAGCGCATCTTGGAGGCGAGCTGCATCGACATCTTCCGCAGGTGCTTCATCTGCCGCACCGCGTCCTGGTTGATGACGACGACCGCCTCGCCGAACAGAGCACCGTTCTTCGTGCCGCCGAGGGAGAGGATGTCGACGCCGGCCGCGTTGGTGAACGTCCGCATCGGGACGTCCAGGGACGCGGCGGCGTTGGCTATCCGGGAGCCGTCCAGGTGCACCTTCATGCCGTGCGCGTGGGCGTGCTCGCAGATCGCGCGGATCTCCTCGGGCGTGTAGAGCGTGCCCAGCTCGGTGGACTGGGTGATCGACACGACCTGCGGCATGGCGCGGTGCTCGTCCTCGAAGCCCCAGGCCTGCCGGTCGATCAGCTCCGGGGTGAGCTTGCCGTCGGGCGTGGGCACGGTGAGCAGCTTCAGGCCGCCCATGCGCTCGGGGGCGCCGCCCTCGTCGACGTTGATGTGCGCGCTCTCGGCGCAGATCACCGCGCCCCAGCGGTCGGTGACCGCCTGGAGCGCGACGACGTTCGCGCCGGTGCCGTTGAAGACCGGGAAGGCCTCCGCGGTGGATCCGAAGTGGCTGCGGACGATCCCCTGGAGGTTCCCGGTGTAGTCGTCGTCGCCGTACGCCACCTGATGGCCGCCGTTGGCCAGGGCCAGGGCGGCCATCACCTCCGGATGCGCCCCGGCGTAGTTGTCACTGGCGAAACCGCGGACCTGCGGGTCGTGGTGGCGACGCGCGTCGGTCTTGGATGGGTTCACGGCTTCTCGGTCAGCCACAGACGGTTTCCGTTCACTTCGGCGGCGGGCTCGTCCCAGACGCCCACGACGGCCTCGGCCAGGTCCTTGACGTCCGTGAAGCCCGCGAACTTCGCGTTGGGGCGTTCGGCGCGCATCGCGTCGTGCACCAGCGCCTTCACCACCAGGATGGCAGCAGCGGCGCGCGGCCCGTCGCCTTCCCCGGCGGTCCCCGCCTTGCGGAAGCCGTCGGCCATGGCGAGGGTCCACGCCTCGGCGGCGGCCTTGGCGGCGGAGTACGCGGCGTTGCCGGCGGTGGGCTTCGACGCGCCGGCGGCGCTGATCAGCAGGTAGCGGCCGTTGCCGCCACGCTGGAGGGCGTCGTAGAAGGCCAGGGAGGTGTGCTGGACGGTGCGGATCAGCAGCTTCTCCAGCAGGTCCCAGTCGGCGAGGTCGCTCTCGCCGAAGGAGGCGCTGCCGCGCCAGCCGCCGACCAGGTGCACCAGCCCGTCGACTCGGCCGAACTCCTTCTCGATGCGGTCGGCCCAGGCGCGGGTCGAGTCGAGGTCGAGCAGGTCGACCGTCTCGCCGACGACCGTGGCGCCGCCGTTGGCGTAGCGGGCCGCGTCCACGGCCTCCGCGAGCCGGGTGGCGTCGTTGTCCGCGCCGACGACGATCGCGCCCGCCTCGGCGAGCCGCGTCAGGGTCGCGCGCCCCGCGGGCCCGCCCGCGCCCGCGACCGCGATCACCGCGCCGCTGAGAGCCCCGTTCGCCCCGTTCCCCATGATCTTCCCCTCTTGAGCAGCAGTGTGGTGGACGCGGTCGCTCACGCGGCGATCCGCTCGGCGCCGTTCGCCGTGATGCCCTTGGTGGAGGCGATCACGTTCTTCAGCTTCTTGGACAAGGCCTCATAGAACATGCTCAGCGGAAACTCGTCCGGAAGCACGTCGTCCACGAGCTTGCGCGGCGGCTGGGTCAGGTCCAGGGCGTCCGGTCCCTTGGCCCACTTCGATCCGGGGTGCGGAGCGAGGTAGGTCGCGACCAGTTCGTAGCCGGCGAACCAGTGCACGAGCTTGGGGCGGTCGATGCCGTCCCGGTACAGCTTCTCGATCTCGGCGCAGAGCTGGTTGGTGACCTGCGGGGCGCGCTCCCAGTCGATGGAGAGCCTGTTGTCGGTCCAGCGGACGACGTCGTGCTTGTGCAGGTAGGCGAAGAGCAGCTGGCCGCCGACACCGTCGTAGTTGCGGACGCGGTCGCCGGTGACCGGGAAGCGGAACATGCGGTCGAAGAGGACCGCGTACTGCACGTCACGGGCCTGCGGGACGCCGTCCGCCTGGAGCTTCACGGCCTCCTTGAAGGCGGTGAGGTCGCAGCGCAGCTCCTCCAGGCCGTACATCCAGAACGGCTGGCGCTGCTTGATCATGAACGGGTCGAACGGCAGGTCGCCGTGGCTGTGGGTGCGGTCGTGGACCATGTCCCACAGCACGAAGGCCTCTTCGCAGCGCTTCTGGTCGTGGACCATCGCGGCGATGTCCTCGGGCAGCTCAAGGCCCAGGATGCCGACGGCGGCGTCGGTGACCCGGCGGAAGCGGGCGGCCTCGCGGTCGCAGAAGATGCCACCCCAGGAGAAACGTTCCGGCGCCTCGCGTACGGCGATGGTCTCGGGGAAGAGGACAGCGGAGTTGGTGTCGTAACCGGAGGTGAAGTCCTCGAACGTGATGCCGCAGAACAGCGGGTTGTCGTACCGGGTGCGCTCCAGCTCGGCCAGCCACTCGGGCCAGACCATGCGCAGCACGACCGCCTCCAGGTTGCGGTCCGGGTTGCCGTTCTGCGTGTACATCGGGAAGACGACGAGGTGCTGCAGCCCGTCGGCGCGGCCCGCGGCCGGCTGGAAGGCCAGCAGCGAGTCCAGGAAGTCCGGCACCCGGAAGCCGCCCTCGGCCCAGCGGCGCAGGTCACCGACGAGGGCCTCGTGGTACGCGGCGTCGTGCGGGAGCAGCGGGGCGAGCCGCTCGACCGACTCCACGACACGGCGTACGGCGGCCTCGGCGTCGGCGCGCCCGGGGGCGCCCTCGGCCTCGAAGTCGATCGATCCGTCCTTGGACTGCCATGGCCGGATCCGCTCCACCGCATCCTTGAGCACGGGCCAGGCGGGGTCGTCGACCACCCGGGTCTGTGGAGAAACCTGCTCCCCCGCGCCTGCCTGCACAAGAATTTCCGTCATGTCTCATCCTCCACGGGAGAACCTCGCGTATGGACACCGTATGCATACCCGCTTTCCCCCAGCAAGAGGCACCTCGGGAAATTATTCTGTCCAGCCGCATAGTCACCGATGTTTTTCCTGCGGTAAACCGTGACGGCGCTCACTTTCACTATGAGCCCCGATGTCGCGAAGAGGGCGCGGGCGGCGCCCGGACCGCGCCCC
This sequence comes from Streptomyces sp. NBC_00820, assembly GCF_036347055.1. Lineage (NCBI taxonomy): Bacteria > Bacillati > Actinomycetota > Actinomycetes > Kitasatosporales > Streptomycetaceae > Streptomyces > Streptomyces sp. NBC_00820. Next base: position 965,980 of record NZ_CP108882.1, read on the forward strand.
GACCGCGCGGTCCGCCGCCTCGGCCCAGCCCGGTCAATCCCCTGGGGACTCGCCCACGTCAGAGTGACGGCAGGGGCGGGTATGAGCCAGATATCGCGCGCCTCGCGCACGGATCCCGCGCGCAGGTGCGGGTTCATCGCGAGACGCGGCCATTAGGCTGCGACCTTGCCGCGCGGACGACGACGTCCCGTCGGGTCCGCGGGCACCTCACGCTCGGCTTCGGCCGCGCGCGAGGACTCCACCGCCGCCTCGACGGAAGCGAGTTGAACCTTGAACTTCCTTACCATCGGTCACCGCGGGGTCATGGGTGTCGAGCCCGAGAACACCCTCCGTTCCTTCGTCGCCGCGCAGGCCGCCGGCCTCGACCTGATCGAACTCGACCTCCACCTGAGCAAGGACGGCGCCCTCGTCGTCATGCACGACGCGGAGGTGGACCGCACGACCGACGGCACCGGACCGATCGCCGAGAAGACCCTCGCGGAACTGCGCACCCTGGACGCGGGCCGCGGGGAGCGGGTGCCGGTGTTCGAGGAGGTCCTGGACACGGTGAAGGCGCCGCTGCAGGCGGAGATCAAGGACGTGGCGGCGGCCAGGGCGCTGGCCGAGGTCATGCACCGGCGGGACCTCACCTCCCGGGTGGAGGTGTCCTCGTTCCACGACGAGGCGATCGCCGAGATCGCCCGGCTGGTACCGGGGGTGCGCACCGCGCTGATCGCGAGCCGCTACGGCACCGACGTGGTCGAGCGCGCCACCGAGGCGGGCGCCGCGACCCTCTGTCTCAACATCCGCCGGCTGACCCTGGAGGTCACCGAGCTGGCACACGCGGCCGATCTGAAGATCATCGGCTGGGTGGTCAACACACAGGACCACCTGCGGCTGGTACGCGCGCTCCAGCTCGACGGGGCGACGACGGACTACCCGGAGATCAAACGCACCGGCCGCTTCACCGCCTGACCGACCGACCGCGGGGGCTGGGCAGGTGAAGCGGTGGATCGGCGGGCCCGGCAATGAGTCGCCGTGGCAGCGGTGATCCGGTGCGCGGTCTCCCGCATGAACGTCACAGCAGGGGCTTGACCAGCAGCTCGAACTGAAGATCGTCGCGCTGCGGGACGCCGAAGCGCTCGTCGCCGTACGGGAACGGGGTCATCGTGCCCGTACGGCGGTAGCCGCGGCGCTCGTACCAGGCGATCAGGTCGTCGCGGACCGAGATCACCGTCATGTGCATCTCGCTGACGCCCCAGGCCGCCCGGGCCCGCCGCTCCGCCTCCGCCATGACGGCCTTGCCGAGGCCGGCCCCCTGGAGGGTGGGGCTGACCGCGAACATGCCGAAGTAGGCGTGGTCCCCCCGGTGCTCGAGGTGGCAGCAGGCGACGATCCGGCCGTCCCGCTCGACGGTCAGCAGCCTGCCGTCGGGCGACTTGATGACCTGGAGCACACCCTCGGGGTCGGTCCGCTGCCCTTCCAGGATGTCCGCCTCGGTGGTCCACCCGGCCCGGCTGGCGTCTCCCCGGTACGCCGACTCGACCAGCGCCACAAGGGCGTCCACGTCGGTGTCGACGGCGTCACGGAACGCCAGTCCGGTGGTGGTGCTGTCCATGGGGATGATCTCCGATCTCGGGCGCGGCTGAACCAGGGTCGAGGGTAACCGTGCCGCCAGGGTCTGTGCGGCGTGTCAGGTCGCGGGGAGGCAGCGGTGCCTTGTCAGCGCCGGTGAGCGGGGTGTGGTGCGTGCGGCTGCGAGGCGGAGCTCGCAGAGCTTGGGGGAAGTGCGTGCCACGCCCCGCGTCTGCGGCACGATCCGCCGGACAGGCCCTAAGCTCCGGTCGCATGGTGCACGTTCTCGGCAGCCGGACCCTGCTCCGCCCCACCGACCCCGAACGCTCCCGTGCCTTCTACGGCGGACAGCTGGGCCTCGCCGTCTACCGCGAGTTCGGCACGGGCCCGGAACGCGGGACCGTCTACTTCCTCGGCGGCGGCTTCCTGGAGCTGTCCGGCCGCTCCGAGCCTCTCCCGACACCGTCGGCGTCACCGGCGGTGCGGCTGTGGCTCCAGGTCGCGGACGCGGCCGTGGCACATGAGGAGCTGCGGGCCAGGGACGTGGCGATCGTACGGCCCCCGGTGAAGGAGCCCTGGGGCCTGGTGGAGCTGTGGATCGCCGACCCGGACGGCATCCCGATCGTCCTGGTGGAGGTCCCGGAGGACCATCCGCTGCGGTACCGGCCGGGCATCTGAACGGTCGGGCCGAAGGGGTCGGTCCGAAGCGTTGGGGCGGTCAGGGGTCGGCGCCGTCGCCGAGCCCCGGTCCGGGTCTGCCGTCTCCTCAGGTACCCGACGCGGCAAGGACGTTCTCGCGGAAGGCGGCCACCACCGGCCGCAGATCGATGTGATGCCAGGCCGCCCACAGGCGCACGGAGCTTTCGAACCAGGGGAGTTCGCGCACGGCCACGCCCTGGGCGGTGCCATGGAGCATGCTCTTCTGGATGAGCGCCATGCCCAGCCCTGAGGCGACGAGGCCGAGGGCGGTGAGGGGCTCGGTGGCTTCGAGCCGGATGTCGGGGGTGAAGCCCGAGGCGGCACAGGCGGCGATGAAGTCGTCGCGCCAGGCCGGGTTCTGGCTGTTCTCCACCGCGACCCAGGGCTGCCCGTCGAGGTCGCAAGGGTGGATCTCCTCGCGGTCGGCCAGCGGATGCCCGGCCGGCAGGGCCAGCAGAAGGGGGTCTTCCAGCAACAGCGCCGACCTCAGGTCCGGATCGTCCTCGGGCGGTGGTTCGGGGACGAAGCCGATGTCCAGGCTGCGCTGCCGCAGACCCTCGTACTGCCCCGCTGCGGGAAGGTTGTAGAGGGCCACGTGGATGCCCGGGCGCTCGTCGTGGAGTTCACGCAGAGAGCGGGGCAGGACGCCGGCGTGCATGGCGTCGCCGACGTAGCCGATGCACAGACCGCCCTCCTCCCCGCGGCCGAGCCGGCGGCCGAGGTTCTCCAGACGGTCGGCGTGCCGCAGCAGAGCCTGGGCCTCGGAGAGGAAGACCCGGCCGTCGGCGGTGAGCCGGATACGCTGCTGGCTCCGCTCGAACAGGGTCAGACCCAGGTTCTTCTCCAGCTGGGCGATCTGCCGGCTGAGCGGGGACTGCGAGATGTGCAGCTTCTCGGCGGCACGGCCGACGTGCTCCGTCTCGGCGACGACCACGAAATAGCGAAGTTGTCGCAGGTCAAGCATGTAAGACCTCTCGGGACTCAAGTGTGTCCAAGCAAGTCTTGGACAGTCTCAATGCTCGATCCTAACCTCGACAGAGCAAGAACCGCAGAAGACGCAAAACGTCAGAAATCCTGCGGGAAGCCATGCAGAGAAGGATCAGTTCCATGGGTATCAAGTCGCTCCTCCCCGGCCCCCTCGGCTTCGGCACCGCGCCGCTGGGCAACATGTTCCGCGCCATCCCCGAGGAAGAGGCCGCGGCCACCGTCGAGGCCGCCTGGAACCAGGGGATCCGCTACTACGACACCGCCCCGTTCTACGGCGCCGGCCTGTCGGAGCTGCGCCTCGGCGAGGCCCTCGCCGGCCGCCCGCGCGACGAGTACGTGCTGAGCACCAAGGTCGGCCGCGTCATCTTCGACGAGCTCGAGGACCCGGCCGCGCGTGAGCTCGGCGAGAAGGGCGGCCTGTTCGAGCACGGCCGTCCCAACAAGATGGTCGACGACTACACGGCCGACGCCACCCTCCGCTCCATCGAGGACAGCCTGAAGCGTCTGCGTACGGACCGGCTGGACATCGTGTGGGTGCACGACATCGCCCAGGACTTCCACGGCGACGAGTGGCTGGCCCGCTACGAGACCGCCCGCACCGGCGCCTTCCGCGTCCTGCAGCGCCTGCGGGACGAGGGCGTCATCAAGGGCTGGGGTCTGGGCGTGAACCGTGTCGAGCCGATCGAGCTCACCCTCGACCTGGACGAGCCCAAGCCCGACGCGTTCCTTCTCGCGGGCCGCTACACCCTCCTCGACCACGACCGCGCGCTCCAGCGTCTGCTCCCGGCCGCCGCCGCGCAGGGCGTCGACATGGTCGTCGGCGGGCCCTACAGCTCCGGCGTCCTCGCCGGTGGCCGGCACTTCGAGTACCAGGAGGCGCCGCAGTCCATCATCGACAAGGTCGAGCGGATCAAGGCCCTGGCCGCCCAGCACGGCATCAGCATCAAGGCGGCGGCCCTGCAGTTCGCCCTGGCCCACCCGGCGACCGCCGCGGTCGTGCCCGGCGCCACCCGGCCCAGCCGTATCGCCGAGGACGTCGCCGCCCTGCACGAGACCGTCCCGGCCGCCTTCTGGAGCGCGCTGCGCGAGGAGAAGCTGATCTCCGCCGACGCTCCTCTGCCCACCAACTGACCCCACCGACAGTCCCGGTTCACCTGAGGAAAGCACCAGCACCATGGCCAGCACCACCGCGTACATCGACGTCCCCCACTCCCCCGACCACGTCTGGCAGCTCATCGGCGGCTTCGGCTCGCTGCCCGACTGGCTCCCCTACATCCCGCACAGCGAGCTCAGCGAGGGCGGCCGTGTCCGCAGCCTGAAGAACGAGGGGGGTGACGTCATCGTCGAGCGCCTCCAGGCCTTCGACCAGGACGCGCGCAGCTACTCGTACGCCATCCTGCGGGCGCCGTTCCCGGTGACGGGCTACCTCTCCACCCTGACCGTGCGCGAGCTGCCCGAGGCGGGCACCGCGCGGATCGAGTGGTCGGGCACCTTCACGCCGGTGGGCACCGGCGACGACGAGGCCGTGGCCCTGTTCCACGGCATCTACACGGACGGCCTGGCCGCGCTGGAGCGGGCCCTGCGGGAACAGGACCCGACCGCCGGCCGCTGATCCGTCCGGCGAGGTCCGAGGCCGGCCGGCCCGGGGTGGTGACCACCCGGGGCCGGCCGGCCTCCGCATATGCGGTGTCCCGGAGTCCGTCTTCCGGATCAGGCCGGCTGCGGCCCCGCTCACCGGCCGTACCCCGGTGCATGCTCCCCGTGTACACCCTTGCGCTCGCTTGCGCTCCGCGTCCCGTGGGCATCGCATCTCTGGACCGACCGTCGAGCGGGGGGTGGGGCGCGTGCACGGACCGGTGTCACCGGCCTGGCTGCTGGTCGCGCTGTGCGCGGCAACCGGGTCCTACTGTCTGCTGCGGATGCGCAGCGGGGTCGAGGAGCAGCGCCGTGCGGCCGGCGGTGAGGCCCTCATGGGGTTCGGCATGGCCGCGATGGCCGTACCCGCCTCGGTGTTCGCACCGCCGCACTGGACCTGGCCGCTGTACGCCGTCGTGTTCGGCGCCGCGGCCCTGCGCGCACTGTGGGCGGCCCGCCGCGACACCCACCATCTGCACCACCTGATAGGGACGTCCGCGATGGTCTACATGTCCCTCGTCATGGCCGCGTCGCCCACCGCCCACGTCCACACGCACGTCGGCGCCGGTGTCCCGCTGGTGACCGGCGTGCTGCTGCTCTACTTCACCGGCTACGTACTGCTGTCCGGCGCCCGCCTGGTGCCGACCGGCCCCGCCGCCGGCGGGGCCGGGTCGCGGCGCTGGGGCGACCGTCCGGAACTGGCACGGGCGTGCCGGGTGTCGATGGGGATCGGTACGGTGGCCATGCTGCTGACGATGTGACACGGCGCGGCGGCTGCCCGCACCCGACCTCGGTGTGCCGTACCCGCCGACCGCCGCCGTGGATGCGACACGCCGGGGTTGCCGCGTGCGGGACCCCGCGTGGACCAGGATCGCCGCATGCGCCACCAGCCCGCCGGACACGGCCCCGAACCCAGTCCCGAACCCGGCCCCGATCCCGGCCCCGGACCCGGTCCATCGGCTCACCGCGCCGCGGTGTCGACGGCGGCCGTGCTCGCCGTCTGTTCCGTCCTGCTGGTGACACTGGTCGCCGCGGAGTGGCACCCCCTGCTCGCGCTGGACAGCGGCGTCTCCCGCACCACGCACGGCTGGGCGGTGCACGAACGCGGAGTCACGCACGTCTTCCGCATCCTGACGGACTGGGTGTGGGACCCGCTGACCATGCGCCTGGTGGGTGCGGGGGCCGCGCTGTGGCTGGTCCTGCGGCGTGCGGCCTGGCGGCCGGCGCTGTGGCTGGTGCTCACCGTCGCGCTGGCCGCGGGCGTGCAGCAGGTGGTGAAGGCCGCGGTCGGCCGGTCGCGCCCGGTGTGGCCGGACCCTGTGGACAGCGCGCGGTACCAGGCCTTTCCCTCCGGTCACGCGATGACGGCCACGGTGGTCTGCGGCCTGCTGCTGTGGCTGCTCCACCGGCGGGGCGCGAGCAAGGCGCTGTGGCGTACGGCCGTCGCGGTGTCCCTTGTCACGGTGGTCGGTGTCGGTCTGACCCGGGTGTGGCTGGGCATCCACTGGCCCTCGGACGTCGTCGGCGGCTGGCTGCTCGGGGCACTGGTCGTCACGATCGCCGTCACGGTCTACGAGTGGCCGCGCGGCAGTCGCGCGGGCCGGTCCTCCCGGCGGCCGGGGTAAGGTCCCGGCACATGAGCGCAGTGCTGTTCGACTTCTCCGGCACCCTGTTCCGCGTCGAGTCCACCGAGTCCTGGCTGCGTGCCGCGCTCACGGACACCGGCGTTCACCTTCCCGACCACCAAGTCGGCGATCTCGCACAGTCCTTGGAGGCGGCAGGGGCCCTTCCGGGCGGGGCGGAACCACGCGAGGTGCCGAACGACCTCGCCGGCGTCTGGGTGGCCCGGGACCGGAGCGCCGAGCTGCACCGGGCCGCTTTCACCGGCATGTCCCGGCGGGTCCGCCTGCCCGATCCGGGCCTGCACGACGCCCTGTACGAGCGGCACATGTCCCCCGCCGCGTGGACCCCGTATCCGGACACCGCCGAGGTGCTGCGGACGCTGCGCGACCGCGGGATCGGCATCGGCGTGATCAGCAACATCGGCTGGGACCTGCGTCCGGTCTTCCGCGAGCACGGCCTCGACGCGTACGTGGGCGCGTATGTGCTGTCGTACGAGCACGGCGTGCAGAAGCCTGATCCGCGGCTCTTCGCCACCGCCTGCGCCGAGTTGGACACCGATCCGCGGCAGGTGGTGATGGTCGGGGACAGCAGGCGGGCGGACGGCGGTGCGGCCGCGCTGGGCTGCCGCGTGCACTTCGTGGACCATCTGCCGGTGACGGAACGACCGGACGCGCTCCTGCCGGTGCTGGACCTCGTGGGCGATGCCTGACCCGACTCCCCTGCGGGCCAAAGGCGATGGTCACCGCGACGCATGAAGTCCACTGTCATCGCACCGTGTTGCCCGACGTCGGCAAGATGCACACGACCGAGCCGCCCGCCTGAGACGATCCCCCGTGTCGCCCCAGACGGACGGCAGCCTTGAGCAGGCCCCGCTCACAGCGGTGCCCAACACCTTGAGTATAGTTGGCTGATAGCCAGTCAACGCAGGAGTTTCACAATGTCCCCGCGCAGCGCCTCGGTCAATGAAGAGTTGCGCCGGCGTTCCCGGGAACGACTTCTGCAGGCGGCGCTCGAACTGGTGGGTGAGCGCGGGTTCGAGGCCACCACACTGGGCGACATCGCGGATCGTGCGGGCTCGGCGCGGGGACTGGTGTCGTACTACTTCCCCGGCAAGCGCCAGTTGGTGCAGTCGGCCGTGCACCGGCTGATGCACCGCACGCTGGAGGAGGCACTGGAGCGGGAGCCGCGTACCGAGGACGGACGGGAGCGCCTGGCCCGGGCCATCGACGCGATCCTGGGGCTGGCGCGGGACCGGCCGGTACTCATGCGTCAGCACATGGCGGGGCTGCTCCAGGCCGAGGGTTTCGTGCAGTGCCCGGAGCAGCGACGGCTGTCGGAACTGCTCGGCGACACCGTGTCCCGGTACGGCTCCGAGAACGTGACGGCCGACTACCCCCTGCTGCGGGCGGTGCTGATGGGGGCGGTGTACGCGGCGTTGGTGCCGGGGGTGCCGATGGCCGTCCCGGCACTGCGGGCCGAGCTGTTCCAGCGGTACGGGCTCGACTGGGAGTCGGGCATGCCACCGGAGAGCGATGCCGACGCCGGGGCGCGGGAACAGGATCCGTCGCGGTTCTTCGCCACGGAGGAGCGGGCGGAGTAGTCGCGGCCGACTCCTGCGGTCAGCGCCTCATGTGGCGAGGCGTCAGAAAACCGGCGTCCCGCGCCTGGGCGATCAGCTTGAGGGAACGCCGTCGGCTGTGTCCGGTCGCGCACATCACGGCGAGCACCGGATCGAAACCCTCCTCCTGTGCCGCCCGGTATTCCTGGGAGGCCAGCCGGCAGCCCTCGATGCCGCGCGGCCACGCCGGCCGGGCCCTGCGGGCTCCGGCGACCGCGACGCCCTCCACGCCCTCGACGTCCTCGACGTCCTCGACGCCGTCGACGTCTTCCACGTGCTCGTCCTCGACGCCCTCCGCACCCCTGACGTGCGTCATGCCCCAGGCATCCTCAGCATCCTCGGCACCCGCCACATCCTCGACGTACTGCCGGTACGGCCCGCACTGCCCGTACCACGCGTACGCCGCCCACTCCGGGTCCGCTCCGCCCGGAGGGTCCGTACGGCCGCCCTCGTCACCGCCCTCGCGCGACCCCTCGACCGCCGCCCCGCAGGCCTCGAACAGCGGCTCCTCGATCCAGTCGGCGAGCACCGTCAGGTCGGCGAGGGAGAGGGCGGGCCGCGCCCGGACGTCCTCGATGGACACGCGTCCCCCCGCCACCACGGCGAGGGCGTCGACGCGGGCGCCGTCGGGGAAGGCCAGCCGGACATGGAACCAGGAGGTGACGCATCCCCGCTCCGTCACCTCCCACGCGGGCCACACGGACACCGCGCCGGCCTCCATGGGCCGATCGGAAAGATGAAGAAAAGATGCTTCAAGCACATACGCAACGTAACCTCATGATCACATTCCATACGAATGGACACGCGTCCGCGTCACCCCGCCGGCCCCTGCCCTCAGGGGCACGGCAGTGCCATGCTGGAGCCGTCAGGGCACTTTCCTGATGCCTCCGGGGTGAGGAGTACCGCCGTGCTGCGTGTCGCCGTCGTCGGCTCCGGGCCGAGCGGGTGCTACACCGCCCAGAGCCTGGTCGAGCGGGATCCCGAGGTACACGTCGACGTCCTGGACCGGCTGCCGTGCCCCTTCGGGCTGGTCCGCTACGGCGTCGCCCCGGACCACGAGAAGATCAAGTCCCTCCAGGGCAATCTGCGGACGGTGCTGGAGCACGACCGGGTGCGGTTCCTCGGCGGAGTCCAGGTCGGTGGCCCCGACGGGCTTCCGGTGGAGCGGCTGCGGGAGATGTACCACGCCGTCGTGTACTGCGTGGGCGCCGCCACCGACCGCCACCTCGGAATTCCCGGCGAGGAACTGCCGGGCAGCTGGTCGGCGACGGAGTTCGTGTCCTGGTACAGCGCGCACCCGGACGCGGGCGACGAGGGTTTCCTGCGCGACGTGCGGTCCGCGGTGGTCATCGGCGTGGGCAATGTGGCCGTGGACGTGGCGCGGATGCTGGTCCGGGGCGCGGGAGAGCTGCGTCCGACCGACATGCCGCAGGGGGCGCTGGACGCGCTGGCGGCCAGCGCGGTCACCGATGTCCACATGGTGGGCCGTCGGGGCCCCACGCAGGCCCGCTTCACCACCAAGGAGCTGCGCGAGCTGGGCGGGCTTCCGCGCACCCGGGTCACCGTGGATCCGGCGGATCTGGCGCTGGACCCGGCGTTCGCCGACCTCTCCGCGCTCCCCGCGGCGCAGCGTCGCAACGCGGAGGTGCTGCGTGGCTGGGCGGAGGCGCCGCACGAGGACACCGAGCGCCGCATCGACCTGCGGTTCTTCCGCCGTCCGGTGGAGATCCTGGCGGAGAACGGCCGGGTGGGCGCCGTGCGCTTCGAGCGGACGGCGCCGGACGGCCACGGCGGCGTGACGGGCACCGGACGCTACGAGGACGTGCCGGCGCAGTTGGTGCTGCGCTCGGTGGGCTACCGCGGAGTGGCCCTGGAGGGGCTGCCGTTCGACGCGGCGGCCGGCACGGTGCCGAACACGGAGGGCCGCATCCTGCGGGACGGCACGGCCTCTCCCGGCGAGTACGTCTCCGGCTGGATCAAGCGCGGCCCGACCGGGGTCATCGGCACCAACCGGCCGTGCGCCAAGGAGACGGTGACCTCACTGCTCGCGGACGCGCCCGCGCTGGCCTCCCGCGAGGTTCCGCAGGACCCGCTCCCGGCGCTGCGGGCGGCGGGGATCGACCCGGTGCCGTGGCCGGGTTGGCTGGCGATCGAGCGCGCCGAGTCCGAACTGGGCGCCCGACTGGGGCGGAACGTGGTCAAACTGGCGGACTGGGACACCCTGTTGGGAGCGGCGCGCGCGAACTAGCTTGCGGGGGCCGCGCGAACCGGGTTGTGCGGCGGCGGCGCACGCTCGGACGTGGTGGCGCGCGCACGGTGGTGGGCAACCACGGTGGTGGGCAACCACGGTGGCTGGCGCGCGCACCCAAGCGTGGCTTCGCACACCAAGGCATGGCTTCGCACACGTGGGGTCCACGGGGTCCCCGGCCTTCGCGTGGACATGACACACTCCGGCAACGACGCGGCAATCAACGAACTGTGCAAGTCCCTTACGGTCTCGTGCTGTTCGGATGTCGCCCCGCCTGCCGCTCTGGAGTTCCCATGGCCACGACCGCAGTTGTGCACCCCGTCGACGAGGTGCCCCGCATAAGGCACTTGGCCGCCTTCGGCCTGCAGCATGTGCTCGCGATGTACGCGGGGGCCGTGGCGGTGCCGTTGATCGTCGGCGGTGCGATGAAGCTGCCGCCGGCCGATCTCGCCTACCTCATCACCGCGGACCTTCTGGTGTGCGGGGTCGCGACGCTGATCCAGTGCGTCGGGTTCTGGCGGTTCGGGGTGCGGCTGCCGATCATGCAGGGGTGTACGTTCGCGGCGGTCTCGCCGATGGTGCTGATCGGCACGACGGGTGGTGGACTGCCCGCGGTCTACGGCTCGGTGATCGTCGCGGGTCTGGCGATCATGCTGCTCGCGCCGGTCTTCGGCAGGCTGCTGCGCTTCTTCCCGCCGCTGGTGACCGGCACGGTGATCCTGATCATCGGCGTCTCGCTGCTGCCCGTCGCCGGCAACTGGGCAGCGGGCGGGGTGGGCGCCGAGGACTTCGGGGCGCCGCGGAACCTCGCGCTCGCGGCCTTCGTGCTGGCGGTCGTGCTCGGCGTGCAGCGGTTCGCGCCGGCCTTCCTGAGCCGGATCGCGGTCCTGACCGGCATCGTGGTGGGCCTGGCCGTGGCCGTGCCGTTCGGCTTCACCGACTTCGGCGGGGTCGGCGACGCGGACTGGGTGGGGGTCAGCACCCCGTTCCACTTCGGGGCGCCGGAGTTCAGGACGTCCGCGATCGTGTCCATGCTGGTGGTCGCGCTGGTCACCATGACGGAGACGACCGGTGACCTCATCGCCGTCGGCGAGCTGACCGGACGCCCGGTCGAGCCGCGCCCGCTGGCCGACGGCCTGCGCGCGGACGGCCTGTCGACCGTGCTGGGCGGGGTGTTCAACACCTTCCCGTACACGGCGTACGCGCAGAACGTGGGCCTGGTCGGGCTGACCCGGGTGCGCAGCCGCTGGGTGGTCGCCGCGGCCGGCGGCATCCTCGTACTGCTCGGACTGCTGCCCAAGCTCGGCGCGGTCGTCGCGGCGGTCCCGGCGCCGGTGCTGGGCGGAGCGGGGCTGGTGATGTTCGGGACGGTCGCGGCGAGCGGCCTGCGGACGCTGGCCCGGGTCGATTTCGACGGGAACCACAATCTGACCGTGGTGGCCGTCTCGGTGGCGGTCGGCATGCTGCCGGTCGGTGTGCCCGCGGTGTACGCGAAGTTCCCGGACTGGTTCCAGACGGTGATGAACAGCGGGATCAGCGCGGGCTGCCTGACCGCGATCGTACTCAACCTGCTCTTCAACCACCTTCCTCTGAAGGCGGGTTCCGCGGCCGCCGCGCCGGAGGCGCTGCCGGACGGCGGCGACGACACGTCCGGCGACGAGACCGGCTGAGCGTTCGGGGTCGTCCGGCGGCGTCCCGTCGGGATCAGGGGCGGCCGGCCGGCAGCAGCCGTGCGACGATCTCCTCCAGGCGGGGCAGGGTCCGCTGTCCCGCGACCGCGAGGGCGATGGCCGCGGCCACGCCCGCCCAGGCCACCGGACCCAGCGGGGTGCAGCCGAGGACATGGCTGATCACCGGGATCTGGATCACGGTGAACAGGGCGGCGCCCGACCCCACGGCCGTGACCCGCACCAGGGTGCTGTCGCGGCGGTCCAGGAGGGTCTGCGCCAGCTGGGTGCCGACCACGCCGCACAGGGCCATGGTGCTGGAGCGGCGGGCCGTACCCGGGGTGAAGCGGCCGATCAGCCAGGCTGTGACCGCTCCCAGCGCGGTGGTCAGGGCGCGGTGCCGGATCTGGCGGATCAGGGGTTCCCCGAGGACCCCGCCCGCCGCGTCCTCGGGTGAGGCGGTCTCCGACCGTGCGGCGGCCTCCTCGCCGTGCTTCGGCGTGACCGCCACCGCCATCGCCGGGAACAGGTCGGTGAACAGGTTCACCAGCAGCATCTGGCGGGTGGACAGCGGAGCGGTGCCCGACACCAGGGTGCCGATGATGCCGAAGGCGACCTCGCCCGCGTTGCCCCCGATGAGGATGGCGATGGCGTCGGCGACGCTGTGCCACAGCGAGCGGCCCTCGCCGATCGCGTCGATCAGGACGGTCAGGTCGTCGTCGGTCAGGACGATGTCGGCGGCGTTGCGGGCCGCCGCCGAACCCCGGACGCTGATGCCCACCCCGATGTCGGCGGCGCGGATGGCCGCGGCGTCGTTGGCGCCGTCGCCGACCATGCCGACGACCCGGCCCGCGTCCCTCAGCGCCTCGACGACCTGGAGCTTCTGCTCCGGCGCGACGCGGGCCACCACACCGGCGTCGCGCAGCATCCGGGCCCGGGTGCGCCGGTCGGCGGCGGCCAGTTCGTCGCCGGTGACCACCTGGGTGCCGGAGGGCCAGCCCAGCTCCCGGGCGATGGCACGGGCGGTCTGCGGGTGGTCGCCGGTCAGCATGACGGGGCGTACGCCTTCTCGGTACAGGCCCTGCACCAGGGCCTTGGAGGTCTCGCGGGGCACGTCCGACAGCGCCAGCAGACCGGTGAACTCAAGGGCGTGCAGGGGCTTTTCGAGGACGTCCGCCTCGCGTTCGTCGTGCGCGAGGCGCCGTACGGCCACCGCCAGGACGCGCAGGCCGTCTCCGGCCAGCGCGTGTGCCGTGCCGGAGACGTGCCCGGGCAGGGCGGAGCAGGCGGGCAGTACGGTCTCGGGTGCGCCCTTGACCACCAGGAAGCGGGGGCCGTCCGCCTCACGGCCGATGGCAGCGGCGTAGCCGCGGGCGGCCTCGAACGGCAGGCCGACGATCTGCGCCCACTCCGGGTCGGGGGCGGCCGCGTCGAGGACGGCCTCGTCGGTGGCGTGCGCGGGCCGGCCGGTGCCGCCGTTCAGCCGCGGGCAGGCCCGTGCGGCGTGGCGCAGTGTCCCCGCGGAGCCCGCGTCGGTCGCCGGGCGGATGGTGCCCCCGGCGTCGGAGACCCGCACCAGGCGCAGCCGGTTCTCGGTGAGCGTGCCGGTCTTGTCGAAGCAGAAGGTGTCCATGCGGCCCAGCGCCTCCAGGGCGCGCGGGGTGCGCACCAGGACGCCGTAGCGGCTCAGCCGGCGGGCGGCCGCGAGCTGCGCGACCGTGGCGACCAGCGGCAGGCCCTCCGGTACGGCGGCCACGGCGACGGCCACGCCTCCGCTGACCGCCTCGCGCACGGACGTGCCGCGCAGCAGCGCGAGGCCGGTCACGGCGGCACCGCCGGCCAGGGTCAGCGGCAGCGCCTTGCGGGTGAGTTCCTGGAGGCGGGCCTGCACTCCGGCGGCCGGAGGCGTGCGGGCGGCGAGGTGGACGGCGCGGGCGGCCTCGGTGCGGTCGCCGGTGTCGACGACGACGGCGTGGGCGTGGCCGGCCACCACGGTGGTGCCCTCGAAGACCATGCAGTGCCGGTCGGCGACGGCCGCGTGCGGGGTGGGGCCGGGGTGCTTCTGCACCGGCAGCGACTCGCCGGTCAGCGCGGACTCGTCGACCTCCAGGCCGTCCTGCCAGAGCAGCCGGGCGTCGGCGGGCACGACGTCGTCCGTCTTGAGTTCGATCACGTCGCCCGGTCGCAGCTTTCCGGCGTCCACGGTGCGGGTGCCCCCCGCGGGCGCCTCGGACTCGGGGGGTGCGACGCGCGCCTTGCGCGTCTGGTCGGCCTCCAGTCCGGACAGCGCCCGCTCGGCGCGCAGCCGCTGAACGCCGCCGACCAGGGCATTCAGGTCGAGCGCACCGATGACCAGGAGCGCGTCGACGACGGAGCCTAGGATCGCCGAGGCGGCGGAGCCGACGGCCAGGACCGGGGTGAGCGGGTCGTCGAGTTCGCCGCGTACGGCCCGGCCCAGCTGCCAGCTCCACCGGGCCGGGGCGAGGACGGTCAGCCGGGCGGCACGGTCGACGGCCTTGCGTACGCCGGCGGCCGTCTGTTCCCAGGCGGTGGGTCCGGTACCGGACTCGCGGTCCAGCCGCTCCAGGGCCTCGTCGGGCCGCAGTTCGTGCCAGTGCACGCGGGCGCGCGGGCGGGGTGCGCCGGCCATCGCCACGCCGAGGGCGGCCCGTGTCCCGGACAGCAGCGCGGTCACGGCGGCGACGTCGACCGGCGCGTGCCGCAGTCCGGGCAGGATGGAGCGGCGCGGCCGGCCTCGCCTCGACTCGCCGATGGCCACGAGCAGTCCGGAGAGCGCGGCGCCGGACCGGGCGAGGGTCTGGCCGCGCCGGCCGACGGTGCGGGCGGCGGGGATCGCGGTCAGCAGCCGCCACACGTCGGGCAGACCGTGTACGGCCAGGATGTCCGCGCCCCAGTCGACGGCGCCGTCCCGGTCGGTGAGCACGATCGAGATGTCGCTGCCCCGCAGCGCGGCCAGCACGTCGCGCTCGTCGGCGGAGCGCACCCGGGCGACGGTGACGACCGCACCCTCCTCGGCGCGCAGCGCGTACACGACGTCGTCCAGCGGGCGCCGGGCGTCGACCACCTGGTCGGCGAGGCCGGTGAAGTCCTCCAGTGCGGGGTCGTCCACCAGCACGACCCGCATCCGGGCCCGGCGCGCGGCGTCCAGCACGGCCTCGGTCCACGGGTCGGCCGCGCCGTCCTCCGTGCGCAGCGCCCCGGGGTGCAGCACGAGGGTGCCGCCCAGCTCCAGCCGTCTCAGACGGTCCGCGTCGCGGACGAGTACGCCGGTGCGGGCCAGTGCCGTACCGAAGAGGGCGTGGAAGGCGGCGGGCGCGTACCGGGCGGCCTTGGGCGAGCCGGCGAGCAGCGCCTCGGCGGCCTCGTTCGCGTCGTGCTTGATCAGGAGCGTGGCCGCCGCGCCCAGCACGCTGCCGGCGGAGGCGTGGGTGGCGTACACCTGGGCCGGTGTCTCCCGCAGGGGCGGGCGCGGGGCGTCGTCCGCGGGGATGGTGACGCGGCCGGGTACGCACAGCTGGTCGTGGACCGCGTCGAAGGCGGCGGCGCGGGCCACCGTCTCGGCCAGTTGGCAGGCGCGCAGGGTGCCGTCGAGGATCAGTGACGTGGGGGTCTGGCCGACGCCGTGCACGGCCGCGTTCGCGCAGGCCAGGAGGAGGTCCATGCGGGAGGCGCCCAGGCTTGCGCGCAGCCGTGCGCGGAAGCGCGGGTTCTCCCGCAGCAGTGTGACGGCGGCCGTCACCATGCGGGGCGACGGCGGCAGACGCAGGACGTAGGCGGTGACCGCCACCGCGATGCCGACCGCGTCGACGCCGAGGGTGACGGCGGCGGCGCGTACGCCGGCCGGGTCGGCCGGATGCGTGGTCTCCTCGGGGTCGCCGCCCGCGATGACGAGCCCCTCGCTCTCCGCGATCTCGGCCGCGTGGTCCGCGACCAGGTCGGTGAGCCCGTCCTCGGTCATGGAGACCACCAGCCGGGCCAGCCCCTCGTCCCAGTACGCGAAGGCGACGTCCGGGCGTTCGTCCAGTTCCGTCGCGATCCGGTGCGCCACGTCCGTCAGGCCGCCCGCGCGCTGTTCCCGCTCCGGCTCGGCGGACCGCAGCGGCAGGTGGATCCGCGGGCCGGCCCGCCAGGGGCCCCCGGCGCCGGGCAGCGCGGCGCGGGCGACCCGGGTCACCCGCACCAGCGCGTCGGCGCCGCGCACACCCGCCCGCGCGGTCCCCGCGGCGGCTCCGGCGACCGCTCCGACCACCGGAGCGGCGCCCCGGGCCAGAAGCCGGGGCGCCGCGGGCAGCAGCCGGAGGGCGGCCGACGGTCCTGTCAGCAGCAGCGACTCCATACCGGCCTTCAGAGGTTGGTGCGTTCGGGCCGTGCCGTCGGACCGAGACGACCGGAGGAACCCTTCGCGTGCGAGGAGTGGACGGGTCCGGGGGGTTCCTGGGCCCCGCCGGATCCGGGGTGTGTGCCCGACCGCAGGGCGGCCGAGCCGATGTCGTGCGGGGGCGGCGGGCTCGTGGCATCGCTGTCCTCGGCCGCGGCCCGCTGCTCGCCGTTCGCGTCGTGCCCGTCGGCGCCGTTTCCGGAACGGGACTGGGTCAGCCAGGCGACGGCCGCGCCGGTGAGCGCGACCGGCCACTCCACCACGCCGGCGACGCCGAGCACTCCGGCCCCGGCGTAGACCGCCATCCGCCGGCCGCGCGGCGACACCGCGCCGATCTTGTCCAGCGCCTCCCCGGTGACCGCCTCGACTTTGCCGAGCGCTTCCCCGGTGACCGTCTCGACTTTGCCGAGCGCTTCCCCGGTGACCGTCTCCACCTTGCCCAGTGCCTCCCCGGTGACCGCGCCGACCTTGTCGAGCGTCCCTTCGGCGGCCCTGCCGACCGCTTCGGCGCCGGGCATCTTGCGCAGCATGGAGGCCGCGGCGTGCAGCGGGGCCGTGAGGACCGACGACGTTTTCTGGTCAGTCATGACTCTCCTCGGGTGAGATCGCCTGCCGGGCCCCACTGACGGCCCGCGACCGCGCTGGGTCATCCCCCTCTCCCAGGGAACGCCACCGACCGCACCCTCGCCACTCGGCCCCCGCACCCGGCGTGGCGAGCGGGGGCCTCCGCGGGGGCGGGCGAAGGCCCTCTCCCCTGGGGCCGGCACGCGAAGGCTTCGGGCCACGCCGGAGAGCGTCGAGGCCGGTCGGCGGAACGGACGCGGTCGCCGGCCCGCCCGCGCCCGGCCAGTCACCTGCAGACACCCGCGCCCAGCCGCCACGCACACCCGCCGTACGGCTCTCGGCGTCACCGCCGGGCTCACGCCTCCGCACCGCGTGCGCCCGCGGGGTCGGTAACCGCCACGGAGGCACGAGGCCGGTCGGTCGCACGGACGCCCACGCGAACTGTCACCGGCCCCCACGCGCCCGGCCGGTCACCTGCACACACCCGCGCCCAGCCGCCACGCACACCCGCCGTACGGCTCTCGGCGTCACCGTCGGACGCACGTCTCCGTTGGACGCCCCTCGAACCCGTACCGCGGCGCCCGTGCGCGCGGCCTCTCGCCGTGTACGGCGGTGCGGTCAATCCGCGTTCCCCCGCAGCCCGACCGACGTGGCCAGCTCGCGTTGGTATGCGGTGTATGCCGCTCGGAGGGCCTCGCCGGGCCAGTCGGCGGGGAGGAGGCCGGCGGGCAGGACGGGGTCGGTGAGCAGGTGGCGTACGACCGCGGCGAGGACGGTGAGGCGGTCGGCGGGGTGCCGGGATGCGGCCGATCGGGTCAGCAGGGTCCGGGCGGTGGCCGCCCAGTCGTCCGGCGCCCACAGGCGGCCGACCAGCTCGTGGGCGGGCTCGTCGGGGCGGGAGGTACAGGTCAGGGCGACTCGGTGCAGTTCTTCCGGCAGGGGCCGGGCGAGGTTGGCCGGGCGCAGCCAGACGCCCTCGCGGAGTTCGGCCAGGCGCAGGGCGGTCAGCCGGGCACGCAGGTCGGCGCGTTCGGCGGGCCCGCGGCCGGTCGCGGTGATCACGACCATCTCCCAGTCGCCGTCCCACGCGCGCGTGCGTGGGCGCACGGCGTCGTCCTGACGGCGCTGGCGGGCCAGCAGCCGGTCGCTGAGTCCGTAGACGGCGTCCGTGCGCCTGAGGTCGCCGGCGGCCACCATCCGGCTCAGCGCGGCCCGGAGCGTGGAGCCGCCCACGCCGAACGGCTCCACCAGCCGGACCAGGTCCTTCACGGGCAGGCGCGGCGGATGCGTGCCGAGGAGCAGGCTCAGCACGACCGATCGCGCGGACAGCGGCCGCAGCCCGGTTCCGGCCTCGTCCGGCGCCGCCGGCACGTTCATGCGCATGAGCACAGACTGTACGTGGAGCGGCTTGTTGCATCATTGCGACAGTCGTAGGAAGAGTGCAACATGGCGTCATGGTCTCGATACCCGAGCGGCCGGCGGCGCAGCCGCCGCACGCCACGCATGACGTCACCAACCAGGCCCCGCTCCTGGCCCCGTACGACGCGTCCGACGACAGCGCGCTGCTGGAGGGGCTGCGCCGGGAGGGGGCCGGCTGGGCCGAGGACGGCGTCCGGCACCTGGGCCTGCTGGCCGGTGGCCGGGAGGCGCAGGAGTGGGGCGAGCTGGCCAACCGGCACGAGCCGGAGCTGCGTACCCACGACCGCTACGGCCACCGTGTCGACGAGGTCGACTTCCACCCCAGCTGGCACCACCTGATGCGGACCGCCGTGGCCGAGGGTCTGGCCGGTGCCCCGTGGGCGGACGACCGGCCCGGTGCGCACGTGGCGCGCACCGCGGGCGGGCTGGTGTGGGGCCAGACGGAGGCCGGGCACGGCTGTCCGACGTCGATGACGTACGCCGCCGTACCCGCCCTGCGCACCCAGCCGGACCTCGCCAAGATCTACGAGCCCCTCCTCACCAGCCGGGAGTACGACCCGGAGCTGCGCGTGCCCACCGAGAAGCCCGGCCTGCTCGCCGGGATGGGCATGACGGAGAAGCAGGGCGGCTCGGACGTCCGCACCAACACCACCGTGGCCACCCCGACCGCCGAACCCGGCGTGTACACGCTGCGCGGGCACAAGTGGTTCACGTCGGCGCCCATGTGCGACGTGTTCCTGGTGCTGGCCCAGGCGCCGGGCGGACTGTCCTGCTTCCTGGTGCCGCGGGTGCTGCCGGACGGCAGCCGCAACACCTTCCGGATCCAGCGGCTGAAGGACAAGCTCGGCAACCGGTCCAACGCCTCCTCGGAGCCGGAGTTCGAGCAGACGGTGGCCTGGCTGGTCGGCCCCGAGGGGCGGGGGGTGAAGACCATCATCGAGATGGTCAACTGCACCCGGCTGGACTGCGTGATGTCCTCGGCGACGCTGATGCGCAAGACACTCGTCGAGGCGGGGCACCACGCACGCCACCGCAGCGCGTTCGGCGCCCGGCTCCTCGACCAGCCGCTCATGCGCAACGTCCTGGCCGACCTGGCGCTGGAGTCCGAGGCGGCGACCACGCTCACGCTGCGGCTGGCCGGGGCGGCCGACCGGGCGGTGCGCGGGGACGTGGGCGAACGCGCCTTCCGGCGGATCGCCACCGCCGTCGGCAAGTACTGGGTCACCAAGCGGGGTCCGGCGTTCACCGCGGAGGCCCTGGAGTGCCTGGGCGGCAACGGGTACGTCGAGGACTCGGGCATGCCCCGGCACTACCGGGAGGCGCCACTGCTGTCCATCTGGGAGGGCTCGGGGAACGTCAACGCACTCGACGTGCTGCGCGCCCTCGGCCGTGACCCGGAGACCGCGGAGGCCCTGTTCGCCGAACTCGCCCTCGCGCGCGGGGCCGACGCCCGCCTGGACACGGCCGTAACCGGCCTGAAGCGGCAGCTGGCCGAGACCGATCAGGCGGGCGCACGCCGGCTGGTGGAGCGGATGGCGCTCGCCCTCCAGGCATCCTTGCTGGTCCGGCACGCCCCGCACGCGGTCGCGGACGCCTTCTGCGCCTCCCGACTGGGCGGCGACTGGGGGCACGCGTTCGGCACGCTGCCCGCCGGGGCCGACCTGGACACGATCCTGGAGCGGGCGCTGCCCGCCCGGGACTGATCCCCGGCCCGGACGCCCGACCGTGGCATCCCCCTCCCTCCCTGTGCGCCCGACCGGGACCGCTCCGCCTCGCCGCCCGCGAGGAGGTTCCGGACGGGGTGGCATCGCCGAACCGCTGGTCGGCACAGGGGCGGAGAGCGGGGACCCCCGCGCCCATGAGGCGGTCCGCGCGGGCGCCGCGGTGTTCGCCTCGCCCGCCGGCGACCCGGACGCGGGGGTGCGCCGGGCGGCCAGGACATCGCCGACGACGAGGCGCTTCTGACGGCGTGCCAGGCGCTGACGGCGAGCAGGGAGCCCGGCGCGGGCCTCGCCCCTGCACCGACGGCGCGCGCCACCCCGCGGGTGAACGGAACACCGGCTCGGGCGGGGAGGCCGCATGCCTGCCGCTCCCGGCAGCGGGCGGCAGCCGCAGGCTCAGCCCGTGGTGCGACCCCACTGCGGTCCGAGGCGGGCCCACTCCGCGTCCCAGCGGTCCATGCGGCGGCGCTCCAGGCGCCCGCGCAGGACGAGCCCGCCGACGAACGGCACGGCGCCGGCGCTCACTCCCACCAGGGCGCCTATCAGGGTGGCGCGGAAGGCGGCCTCGGAGGCGGTGGTGGGGCGGGTGACCAGATGCCCCTGCGGGTCGGTCCAGACGGTGACCGGGGTACCGGCCTTGCTGCCCGGTGCGACCCTGGCCTGACCGGTGTGCGCCGAGCCGTCGGCCACGGTCCAGCGGACCTCGGCCCAGAGCCGCTCGCCGTCCCTGGCCGCCGAGGAGGACCTGCCGGGCGCGTCGGCGACGACGCGGGCGACGGCGGTGTGCCAGGTGGCGCGTTCCCGGGCCAGCCCGTGCTCCACCGACCGGGCTCCGGCGAGACCCGCCAGCACACCGGTCAGGACGGTCAGCAGCCAGGCGCCGAGCACCACCCACGCCTCCACCACGTCGGCCCGGCGCCTGAGCGGATTACGCCGCCAACGCCACAGCCACAGCTTCGGCCCACGGAACACCGACAGAGACGACAAGGGCATCCTCCTCACGAGCCGCACCGACCGACGGGACCGCCCTCCCATACGGACGAGGCCGCCCCGTTGCTCACGCCGAGCCGTCCTCCCGACGGTCGCACGAGACACCCCTTTCGCGCAGGCACATCCCGGAACGTGCCCGCCCGAGCTTGGCGACAGGCCGACGGAAACCGCTCTGACCTGCGGCGACGCCAAGTCTTCACGTGACTGTCAGTGGCGAGGTGCACACTGGCCGATATCTGACGACTACCTGGACACAGACGTCCCGGAGGTGATCGGCATGACCGAGGTACTGCTCGCCGTGGGCACCCGAAAAGGTCTGTTCATCGGGCGCCGGCGCGACGGCACCTGGGAGTTCGACGACGGTCCGTACTTCAACGCGCAGGCCGTCCACTCGGTCGCGATCGACACCCGGGGCGGCAGGGTGCGGCTGCTGGCGGGCGGCGACAGCGCGCACTGGGGCCCGTCGGTGTTCCACTCCGACGACCTGGGCCGCACCTGGACCGAACCCGCCCGCCCCGCCGTCAGGTTCCCCAAGGACACCGGCGCCTCGCTGGAGCGGGTCTGGCAGCTGCACCCGGCCGCCGCCGAGCCGGACGTGGTGTACGCGGGCACGGAACCGGCGGCGCTGTACCGCTCGGAGGACCGCGGGGAGACCTTCGCGCTGGTGCGCCCGCTGTGGGAGCACCCGACCCGCTCCCGATGGGTGCCGGGCGGTGGCGGTGAGGGCCTGCACACCGTGCTCACGGACGCGCGCGACCCGCGGGCGGTGACCGTGGCGGTCTCCACCGCCGGCGTGTTCCGCACCACGGACGGCGGGGCGAGCTGGGCACCGTCCAACTCCGGTGTGGCCGCGG
Organism: Streptomyces sp. NBC_00820; assembly: GCF_036347055.1. Classification (NCBI taxonomy): domain Bacteria; kingdom Bacillati; phylum Actinomycetota; class Actinomycetes; order Kitasatosporales; family Streptomycetaceae; genus Streptomyces; species Streptomyces sp. NBC_00820. The sequence continues at coordinate 987,958 of NZ_CP108882.1, forward strand.
TGTTCCTGCCGGACCCGCACCCCGAGTTCGGCCAGTGCGTGCACAAGGTCGCCAGGGACGCGGTCGACCCCGACCGGCTGTATCTGCAGAACCACTGGGGTGTGTACCGCAGCGACGACGGGGGCGCGCACTGGACCGACATCGGGGCGGGGCTGCCGTCCACGTTCGGTTTCGCGGTGGCCGCCCATCCGCACCGGGGCGACACGGCGTACGTCTTCCCGATCAACGCCGACATCGACCGGGTGCCCGCCGACCGCCGCTGCCGGGTCTACCGCACGACCGACGCGGGCAAGAACTGGGAACCGCTGGTGACAGGGCTGCCGGCCGGGGATCACTACGGCACCGTCCTGCGGGACGCCCTGCACACGGACGACGCCGACCCGGCCGGTATCTACTTCGGCAACCGCAACGGCGAGGTGTACGCCTCGGCCGACGACGGCGACAGCTGGCAACAGCTCGCCTCGCACCTGCCGGACGTGCTGTGCGTGCGGGCGGCGGTGGTCGACTGAGCGGCGGGGTCACAGGGTGCTGGGTGGCGGCCGGTCCCCGACCCCCACGCTGCCGCGTCCGCTGAGCCGGAACAGCAGGATCAGGGACGGCAGGATGAGGACCGCCGCCACGCACGCGACGGCGACGACGACCGCGAGGGTGGCGTCGGGTGCGGCCGCCTCGGAGATGGTGAGGTGGGTGCCCAGGAGGTAGGGGTACTGGGCCACGCCCCAGCCGCACACGACCAGTGCGACGGCCGCCGCCGCACTCTCGCGCACTCCGCGCGTCCGGTCGAGCGCCAGCAGGGCGAGACCCAGGAATCCGCCGACCGCCGCCAGCACGATCAGGGGCAGCGCGGGTCCGCTGAGCTTGTCGAACAGCCGGGGGGAGTCGGCCTGGAGGACGAAGATGCCGGCGATGCTGACGGCACCGGTCACCGCTCCCGCGGCGAGGGCCCGGTAGCGGTAGTAGCGGCGCAGCACGGGCTTGTCGCGGCGCTTGGCCTCCACCACCAGGTAGGTGGCGGCGAGGTAGGCGCAGGAGAGCACCGCGAGCACGCCGCCGAGGATGCTGGTGGGGTTCACCCAGCTGGACACGGCGTCGCCGCCGCCCTGCGTCGGCACGCGTCCGGAGGCGAGGCCGCCGGCGATGGAGCCGAAGCAGTACGGCGTCAGGACCGAGGAGAGCGCGAAGGCCGCGCCGTACAGGCGCTGCTCGGGGGTGCGGATCGACGCCTTGCGGAACGCGAAGCCCGCCCCGCGCAGCACGATGCCGAGCAGGGCGAGCACCAGGGGGATGTACAGCGTGGTCGTGATGGCGGAGAAGGCGGTGGGGAATCCGCTCCACAGGACGACGAGGCAGTAGATCAGCCAGGTGTGGTTGGCCTCCCACACGGGGGCGAGGGACGCGTCGATCAGCTTGCGGGGAGCGTGCCCGCGCCGGGCTCCGCCCGCGATGAGGTCCCAGAAGCCGGCGCCGAAGTCCGCGCCGCCCAGCACGGCGTAGGCGATGACGCCGATGAAGAGGAACACCGCCACGACATCGGCCATTTACGACACCTTCCCCTCGGAGCGCTCGGGCGGTGTGCCTTGCGCGTCTTCCGGTCCGTAGGGCACGTGCACGCTCTCGTCGCCCTGCTCCTGCCACCGTTTCTTCATGGAGTGCAGCACCCACAGGGCGCCGGTGCCGACCGCGGCGTACAGGACCACCACGACCCCGAACGTCGGCCACAGGTTGCCCACGGTCGTCACGGCGTCCCTGGTCCTGAGCAGTCCCACGACGATCCAGGGCTGACGGCCCACCTCGGTGACGACCCAGCCGCTCTCCAGGCTGAGGATCGAGACGATGCCGCAGACGGAGGCCGCGCCCAGGAACCAGCGGTTGGTCTCCAGGGTGTCGCGGCGCTTCCACCACAGCCAGAGGAACCACACGGCGACGGCCAGCATGAGCATGGAGGTGCCGACCATGATGTCGAACGCCCAGTGCACGATGTTGACCTGCGCGGTGGTGGGTCTGATGTCCGGGGGGACGGCGTCGAGTCCCTTGATCGTGGTCGAGGGTTTGAATCCGGCGAGGATGGAGGCCACGTCCGGGACCGAGATCCCGTAACGGACCTTGCCGTCGATCAGTACTCCGCCGAGCGTCTCGGGCACGTTCTTGCCGGTGGTGGGGAGCAGTTCGATCGCCGCGAACTTGGCGGGCTCGTCGTCGAAGACCTGTCGGGCGATCGTGTCGCCGACGAAGATCTGCACGGGCAGGGCGACGGCGGCGGTCACGAAGCTGATCAGGAATCCGAGCCGCTGGTAGCGGCCTCGCCTGCCCCGGAGCATGCCGACGGTGTAGACGCTCGCCACGACGAATCCCGCGACGATGTAGGCGGCGAGGAGCATGTGCCAGAACTGGAGCCAGAAGGCGTTGTTGAAGAACACCTCGGCCGGCCGTACCGAGACGACCTTGCCGTCGCGCATGGTGATGCCGCCGGGCTGGTTCATCCAGCTGTTGGCGGCGATGACGGCGGCGGCTCCGCCGACGCTCGCCAGGGCCACGGGGACACCCGACCAGAAGTGCGCCCAGGGGCGCATCCGGTCCCAGCCGTAGATGTAGATGGCGACGAAGATGGCCTCGAGGAAGAAGAACAGCCCCTCGATCGCGAACGGGAATCCGAACGCCGAGCCGTACGTCTTCATGAGCCCCGGCCACAGGATGCCCAGCTCGAAGGAGAGGACGGTGCCGGTGATGGCACCGACCGCGAACAGCACGGCGGCCACCTTCGACCACCGACGGGCCAGCAGGAGCGCCGTGCTGTCGCCCTTGCGCAGCCCCCGGTAGTTCGCGATCAGCATGAGGCTGGTGAGCGCGACACCGAAGGGCACCAGGATGATGTGGAAGCCGAGTGTGAAGGCCATCTGCTCGCGGGCCGGGAGCAGCTGATCGGGGTCCGCGGCGGCGAGGACCACTTGGTACGGAACCAGGTCGTGGTAGGGAACCAGGTCGGCAATCGTCATGGACGGGACCTCGCCTTCTCCTCAGTCGTTCCGCGAGGCTGGGCGCGGACCGGCCACCCGTCCCGTTTCCGTTGCCGGGGCACCCGATCCGGTCACTCACACTTCACCCGGATCAGGTCATTCGGTTGCACACCGGGATCGATCGGCCCGATCGGGATGTCTGACGGCCGGCCCGGCGGCTACGCGACGGCTCGCATGGCCGCCAGCAGCTCGGCCACCGTCGAGTCCGCGGCACGGTGCCAGGTGCCGCTGTGGCGGAGCATGGCGTGGTCACCGCCGGGCAGCAGCGCGACGTCGGCCCTGGCGCCCGCGTCCCGGGCCCGCCGGACGTACGACACCGACGCGCGCGGGTCGGTGACCCGGTCGCGGTCTCCGTGCAGCACGACGACGCGCTTGCCCTGGAGATGGGCCACCGGTTCGCCGTCCGGGCACCAGGGGGCCAGCGCCAGGACGGCCCGCACCTCCGGCGCCGCCGCGGCGCGCAGTGCCGCGCGGCCACCCATCGAGTGGCCCACGAGGACGACGGGGACGTCTCCGACGAGACGCGCGAGTTCACCGAGAGCCCGCCGGGCGTCCCGCACGGGGTCGGCGTCGCCGTCGTTCCATCCCCGGACGCGGTAGCGCACCTCTCCCACGAGGACGTCGCCGTCCGCCGCCGCCGAGACGGCGCGTACGAACGGCCGCATCCGCAGGGCGGCCGGCTGCCAGGGCCGCGCGGGGGCCCGGCTGTCGGCCTTGCCGCCGTGCAGGAACAGCACGGCCGCGCGGGCCGGCCGGGCGGCGGAGCGCACCACCGCCAGTGCGGCGAGCCCGTCGTCGGCACCGGGGGCGGATGCTCTGCCTGTCATGGGCTGTCCTCCTGTGAGTTCGCTCTCGTCGGGGCGGTCGGCCGCTCTCCGCTCATCCGGAGCAGACCGGTCGGCGGAAGTGGTCGACGCGAGGACCGGCGTCCGCGCCCGCTCGCGTCCCTCGATCCGTCGCCCACGCTAGGCCCTGCGATTTCTCCTGTCCGGGACCAATCCGCGGTCTCCTCGGGACCGGATTACGCACGCAGTCGCCATCACCACGGAGGAATTCAGTGAAAGAAGCCGTTCATATCGGCAGAAATCCATCGTCGGAGCCGGATCTGCGGGAGCTGATCGACCAGGTGGCCCTCGGCGACGAGCAAGCGTTCGCCTCCGTCTACGACGTCGTGGTGAATCCGGTCCTGGGTGTGGTCCGCGCCGTGCTGCGTGATCAGGCGCAGTCGGAGGAAGTGGCCCAGGAGGTTCTGGTGGAGGTGTGGCGCACCGCCCCGCGGTACCGCTCCGACCGGGGAACGGTCATCAACTGGATCCTCACCCTGGCGCACCGCCGGGCGGTCGACCGGGTGCGCTCCGTCGACGCCGCGACCGCCCGGGACCGCAAGGCGGCCCTGCTGGACCGGACACCCGAGTACGACCATGTGACCGAGCAGGTGGAGGCCCGGCTGGAACGGGAGCAGGTACGGCGCTGTCTCCGCACCCTGACCGGCCTTCAGCACCAGGCCGTCACCCTGGCGTACTACCGGGGGCTGACCTACCGCGAGGTGGCGGAGGCGCTGACGCTGCCGCTGGGCACGGTCAAGACCCGGCTCCGTGACGGGCTCATCCGGCTGCGCGACTGCCTGGGGGTGACGGCGTGATCACCGCCGATCTGCACACGATGACGGGCGCGTACGCCCTGCACGCTCTCTGCGACGACGAGCGCGAGGCGTTCGAACGTCACCTCGCGAAGTGCGAGCCGTGCCGGCAGGAGGTCGCCGAACTGAGCGCCACCGCGGCCCGCCTGGGCCTCGCCGCTTCCGTGACGGCCCGGCCGGAGCTGCGGGACCGGGTACTGCGCCGCGTCGCCACCGTCCGGCAGGAGACACCGGGTGGCCCGGTCCTGTCCCGCCCGGGCCGCCGGGTCCAGTGGGCGCGCCCGCTGTCGCGGTGGGCGCTGGCCGCGTGCGTCGCGGCGGCCGCGGCGCTCGGCGGCACGGCGGTGTGGCAGCACCGACGGGCCGAGGACGCCGTGGACCAGGCGCGCCGGGCCGAGCGGGGGGCGGACGACATCGCCGCCGTGCTGACCGCGCCGGACGCCAGGACCCGGGCCGCCGCGCTGGCCGGCGGGGCGTCCGGCTCCGTCGTCGTCTCACGGAGCCGCGACCGGGCCGTGTTCGTCGCCTCCGGGATGGCGCGGCCGCCTCGCGGGCGGGTCTACCAGCTGTGGTTCGACGACGGCGGCGCCATGCGGTCCGCCGGCCTGATGAACCCCGGCCGCGCCGGTCAGACGGTCCTGCTGCGGGGTGCCGTCGACCGGGCCACGGGAATGGGCATCACGGTCGAACCCGCGGGAGGCTCCCGGCAGCCGACCTCGGCTCCGCTGGCGCTGCTGAAGTTCCCCGCCTGACGTGAGCGGGCCCCGCCGAGAGCGGCGGGGCCCGCTCCTCACCGGGGCGGCAACGGGAAGAAGCCGCTGGTGCGGGCCACGTAGGCGGCGTAGCCGGGACGCCCGGCCATGTGCTGCTCCAGCAGCCGCTTGCCACTGCCCCTGATCAGCAGGACGCTCATCACCAGGGGCGACACGACGGACACGGCGGCGGCCTCGGCGGAGTCACAGGTGATCAGGAACAGTCCCCACCACACGCAGAAGTCACCGAAGTAGTTGGGGTGCCGGGTGTAGCGCCACAGGCCGCTCTCCATGATCCGCCCCTTGTTGGCCGGATCCGCCTTGAACCGGGCGAGCTGGGCGTCCCCGACCGCCTCGAACAGGAACCCGACCGCCCACAGGGCCGCGCCGGCCACGGCCGCCGCCGTCATCGGGCCGGGCACGTACTGCGCGGCCTGGACGGGCAGCGACACCAGCCACACCAGTGCGCCCTGCAGCAAATACACCATCCGCAGGGCGTACAGGTCGGGGTTGCCGGGGGCTCGGGACAGCATTTTCCGGTAGCGGGGGTCCTCGCCGTGTCCGCGTCCGCGCCGGGCGATGTGCAGGGCGAGCCGCAAACCCCACAGGACCGTCAGCGCGGTAACCAGGGCGCGTCTGCCGGGATCGCCGGTGCCGGCCGAGGCCACACAGGTCACCGCGGCGACCGCGGCGAAGCCGATCCCCCAGGCGACGTCGACGACGCGGTGCACGCCGACGCGCAGGGCGACGAGGAAGGTGACCAGCATGACGCCGAGGGCGGCCGCCGCGGCCCACCCGAGGTTCGCGGTGAAGGCTTCCCAGGGAAAACCGTGAGAACCGTTCATGGCAGGTCAAGCCCCCTGTACCAGTCCTCCGGCGTCACGGGTACGCCGCTGCCCCCGTCGCGCGTGGGCCGGACGCACAGGAGCTGGTCGACGCCCATCCGCCTCTCCTCGAAGGCGAGGGCCCCACCGACCAGGTACAGCCGCCACACGCGCGCGGTCTCCTCGCCGACGAGCCGTACGACGTCGTCCCAGCGTTCTTCGAGGGTGCGGTGCCAGGCGGCCACCGTGCGCACGTAGTGCTCGCGCAGCGACTCCACCGACCGCACCTCCAGTCCGGCGCGTTCCAGCAGCCCGACGGTGTCGCCCAGGGGCCGCATGTGCATGTCGGGGGCGACGTACGCCTCGATGAAGGCCCCGCCGCCCGGTGCGTCGGCGCCGCGCGACATCTGCTGCACGAGGACCCGTCCCCGCGGCCGTACGAGCGCGTGCAGGGCGGCGGCGAAGGCCGGGTACTCGGCATCCCCGACGTGCTCGCCCATCTCGACGCAGGAGACGGCGTCGTAGGCGCCGCCGGTGATGTCCCGGTAGTCCTGGCACACCACCTCCACCCGGTGTTCCAGGCCGCGTTCGCGTACCTGTTCCCGGACATGAGCGGCCTGTTCCTGGGCCAGGGTGACGGCGGTGACCTGTGCCTTGTGCTGCTCGGCGGCGTACAGCGCGAGAGAGCCCCAGCCGCAGCCGACGTCGAGCAGCCGGGCACCGGGGACGAGGCCCAGCTTGCGGCAGATCAGCTCCAGTTTGGCGCGCTGGGCGTCGGCGGCGGTGAAGCCGGGGTCCTCGCTCGCCCAGTAGCCGCACGAGTAGGCCATCGTGTCGTCGAGGAGCAGCCGGTAGAAGGCGTTGGACAGGTCGTAGTGGTGACTGATGGCGGCACGGTCGCGGGCCTTGGTGTGCAGCCCGCCCCGCAGCCGCGCCTGGGCGGCGGGCGCGAGCCGCGGTGCGTGCAGGCCCCGCTCGCGTACGGCGGCCCACATGACGCGCAGCCCTTCGGCCAGGTCGCCCTCGATGTCGATCTCGCCGGTCACGTAGGCCTGGGCCAGGCCCAGTTCGCCGGGCTGCCAGAGCATCCGCCGCAGGGCGCGCCGGGACCGGACGACGACGGCGGGGCCGCCGGCCGGGCCGGTCTCGCTGTCGTCCCAGGCGCGCAGCCGGACCGGGAGGGGACCGCCGAGCGCGTCCTCGGCGAGCGCGGCGATCCGGTGGGCGGCTCCGGGCCGGACGGTTCGGGCGGTGGTCATCGGACGGAGTCCTCCTTCGTGAACAGGTACTGCTGGACGTCGAGGTATCCGGAACGGAATCCGGCCTCGGAATAGGCGAGGTAGAAGGTCCACATGCGGCGGAAGGTCTCGTCGAAGCCGAGCGCGGTCACGTCGTCGGCGCGTTCGGTGAACCGCTCCCGCCACAGCCGCAGCGTCTCGGCGTAGTGCGCACCGCAGGCCTGCCGGTGGGCGACGTCCAGCCGGGTGTGGGCGCGGACGGTCTCGGCCACGGCCTCGACGGAGGGCAGCAGGCCGCCGGGGAAGACGTACTTCTGGATCCAGGTGAAGGTGTTCCTGGTGGCCAGCATCCGGTCGTGCGGCATGGTGATGGCCTGCAGCGCCGCCCGGCCCCCGGGCGCGAGGCGCTCGTCGAGCGTGCGGAAGTACTCCGGCCAGAACTCGGCGCCCACGGCCTCGATCATCTCGACGCTCACGACGGCGTCGTAGGTGCCCTGTTCCTCGCGGTAGTCGCGGAGTTCCACCGCGACCCGGTCGGCGAGACCGGCTCGGGCGACGCGGGCGCGGGCGAGGTCGTCTCCGCGGCGTCCGGGCGCAGCAGGTAACAGTGCCGTTCGCCGTAGGTGTTGTGGACCTCGGCGACGACGCAGCGCGGTGTGCCGTCGCGGTCGTGGCACCAGTAGAGGGTCAACGGGTTGAACACGTACCCGAGGACGCGCGCGTGGGTGAGCATCACGACGGGCCCGCCGTCGAGGTGGACGCCGTGGGTGGCGAGGAACGCGTCGAGTCCCGCCCGGATGGTGGGCTGCTCGCCGGTGAAGTGGTCGCGCGGGTCGAAGCGGGCCAGCGGCCGCAGCGGGAAGGGGAGTTCGGGTGGGTGATCGGGGTCGACGAGCCACATGTACGTGCGGTGCCGCAGCGTGTGGCGCAGGGGTGCGGTGCGCACGTGGGTGATCGTGCACGGATACAGGGCGGGCGGCGCCGTCACCACGCCACCCCCAGGACGGCGGCGGCCGTCACGCCGGAGCGGCAGCCGTCCTCGTGGAACCCCCAGCCGTGGTAGGCGCCCGCGTAGGCGGTGACGGCGGTGTCCAGTTCGGGCAGCCGGCGCTGCGCGGCGACCGATTCCGGGGTGTAGACGGGGTGTTCGTAGACCATCCTGGCGAGCACCCGGTCCGGGGCGACGCGGTCCTCCCCGCCCAGGGTGACGACGTACGTGTCGGGGGCGTCCAGGCGCTGGAGCCGGCTCATGTCGTAGCTGACCCGCACCTCGTCGGCGCCCGCCGCGCACGAGGGCATCAGGTAGTTCCACGAGGCGCGCGCGGCGGGGGCACGCGGCAGCAGTCCGGTGTCGGTGTGCAGGAGCGTGGTGTTGCGCGAGTAGCGGAACGCCCCGAGGACCTCCTTCTCCTGGGGGGTGGCGTCGGCCAGCATGCTCAGGGCCTGGTCGGGGTGGACGGCGACGACCACGGAGTCGTACGACTCGGTGGTGCCGTCGTGCGCGGTGATGTCGACGCCGTCGGGGTGCCGCCTCAGGGCGCGGACCGGGGTCGACAGGCGCACCTCGTCCACCGTCTCCGCGACGCGGTCGACGTAGGTGCGCGAGCCGCCGGTGACGGTGCGCCAGACCGGTGAGCCGCCGACGGAGAGCATGCCGTGGTGCTCCAGGAAGCGGAACAGGTAGGCGGCCGGGTACCGCTGCGCGACGGCGGCGTCGCAGGACCACACGGCCGAGACCAGCGGGGTGATGAAGTGGGTGCGGAAATAGCGGGAGAAGCCCGCACGGTCCAGGAACTCCCCCAGGGTGACGGTGCTTTGGCCATCTCGCGCGAGCAGACGGCGGGCCGCCCGGTGGAAGAGGGGAACCTCGGCGAGCATCCGCAGGTAGGCGCCGCGCAGGGCGTTGCGCGGCTGGGCGAACAGTCCTGCGGGGCCCCGGGCGCCGGCGTATTCGAGGCCGCACCCCTCGCACCGGACCGACATGCTCATCTCCGACTCCTGTGTGGCGACGTCTAGTTCGCCGAAGAGCCGGAGGAGATGCGGGTAGGTGCGGCGGTTGTGCACGATGAATCCCGAGTCGACGTGCCGCGTCGCACCGCCCGGTGCGGGCAGTTCGTGGGTGTGGGCGTGTCCGCCGAGGCGGTCGTCGGCCTCGTAGAGGGTGACGTGGTGCGCACGGCGCAGGACGTACGCGGCGCTCAGTCCCGCAACGCCGCTGCCGACGACGGCCGTACGCGGCCGCTGGGCACGGCCGCCCGTGGCGGCCCCCTCCCCCGTCCGTGCGTCTCTCCCTGGTACGCGCGACATCGCTTCTCCTCCCGCTCGGCCGCTGACGCTGATCTCGCGCGTAATCCGGAGCCGCGGCTCAGGCGGATTGGCCGAAGGGCAGCCGTTCCTCGAACCGGATCCGCCCGCGCCGTCCGGTCCACGGGTCTGCCGGCCCGCCCCGGCCGGGCAGGTCTGTGCGCGTTCTGTTCACGCAGTACTTCCGGAGCCGGGCAGCGAACGGATGCCGGACAGGGAGATCCGGGGAAGGCGGGGCGGAGGGTCAAGATCCGGCGCGTGGGAGGGCGAGAGCGAGAGCGGAATGCCGGGGGGACGCGATGCGGATGGGCGCGGGGGCATGCGGAAGGGGCGCCCAGGGATGAGGAAGGGGCGCGGGGGCGCCAAAGGGCGCCGGGGGGATGGGAGCGACGGCGGGGCGCGGTCGGGTCCGGGGGGAAGTTTCATCCGATCGAGTGATCGTCAGTGCGCCCTGCCGGCCCCCGGGGACGGATCGCTCACGGGGCTGAAGCGGACGGTCGTCACCGGCCCAAGGTCTCGGGCGCCTCTCCTGCCGACAGGTGGCGGAGCGTTCCCGCGCGTTCCGCGGTCATGGTTCGCGCGGGCGCTCCGCCGTCGGCAACGGCCTACGGCCTACGGCAGTCGCCAGTCCACCGGCTCGGCGCCCTGCCGGGCCAGGAGATCGTTGGCCCGGCTGAACGGGCGCGACCCGAAGAAGCCCCGGTCCGCGGACATCGGCGAGGGGTGCGCCGACTCGATCGCCGGGTAGTCACCGAGCAGCGGACGCAGGGTGCGGGCGGGACGGCCCCACAGGATGGACACCAGGGGCTTGTCGCGGGCGACCAGTGCGCGGATGGCCTGGTCGGTGACCTCTTCCCAGCCCTTGCCGGAGTGCGCCCCCGGTTTACGCGGGGCCGTGGTCAACGCCCTGTTGAGCAGCAGCACGCCCTGCCTGGTCCACGGGGTCAGATCCCCGTTGGAGGGCCTGGGCAGACCCAGGTCGGCGTTCAGCTCCCGGTAGATGTTCTCCAGGCTGCCCGGCAGCGACCGCACCTCCGGCGACACCGCGAAGCTCAGGCCGATCGCCATTCCCGGCGTAGGATAAGGGTCCTGACCGACGATCAGGACCCGCACATCGTCGAAGGGCTGCTCGAACGCCCTCAGGACATGCGCTCCCGCGGGAAGGTACTTCCGGCCGGCCGCCACCTCGGCGCGCAGGAAGTCCCCCATGGCCGCGATGCGTCCGGCCACCGGCTCCAGGGCCTTCACCCAGCCGGTCTCGATAAGTTCGTTCAACGGTCTTGGTGCCACAACGCGTCACTCTACTGGCCCCCACTGACAAGCCATATCAGCAGACCAGCTCCCCCACGGCGGATCCAGTGCGTCCAGCCCTACGCGGCGGCCGCCGTCGGGCGCTAGTCTTCCTCCCCGTCGACGTCACCGAACGGCCGGACCGAACGGCCGGACGGCTCAGGCGGCCGGTCATCGAGGAGGAGGGGAGACGATTGCGCCCAGCGGTCGTACCACTCCGCCGCGGTCACCCTGTCGGGCCGACCCCGTCTCCGCGTCACCGCCGTCGCGTTGCCGGTCGACCCTCCTCCCCCTGTCACCGCCGTCGCGTTGCCGGGCGGCCCCCTCATCTCGGCGACCGGGCCTCCCGGACGTCCGCGCACGCGGCCGGACCGCCTTCCTCGCGCGCACCGGAGGCGTGCCCGCTGCCGGAAGGGGCGACCGCCGTGGTCGCGGGCGGTCCGGGCACCGGCCGCGGTCCGCTGTCCGGACCCCTGTCCGGGGCGCGTCCGTCCGGCCGGCCCGGCCACCCACCGGTCCGGCACCGTGGGCCGTCGAAGGGCCGGCGACCGGCGTGACCCTTCCCGGATACCTCGCCGTGGACTCCGGAGGCTCCGGCCTCCGGGTCGCCGTCGGCGTTCCCGGGCACGCGCCGTCGGCCCGGGGGGAGTCGCGGGAGCCGGTCCGCACCGGTGCGCGGGGCATCGATCCCGACCATCTGATGGAGCAACTCCTGCCCCTGGCTCGCACGTTGACCGCGCAGGCCGGGGTCGGCGGGCTGGGTACGGCGGTCGTCGGGGCCGCCGGGTTCGCCAGCCTGGGTGACGCCCTGCGCGCCGAACTGCCCGGCCTTCTCGCCCGGGAACTGGGGGTGCGGACCGCGGCGATCGCCGCCGACGCCGTGACGGCCTACGTCGGCGCGCTGGGGCCCCGCCCGGGGGCGGTGGTCGCCGCGGGCACCGGTCTGATCGCCCTCGGCACGGACCTCACCGGCTGGCGGCGGGCGGACGGCTGGGGCCACCTGCTGGGCGACTGCGGCGGCGGGGCCTGGATCGGGCGGTCCGGACTCGAGGCCGCGCTGCGCGCGCACGACGGCCGCGACGGAGGTTCGGCCGCGCTGCTGGAGTGCGCGCAGGAGCGGTTCGGTCCCGCACCCCGGCTTCCCGGACTGCTCTACCCGCGCACCGACCGCGCCGCCGTACTCGCCTCCTTCGCACCCCAGGTGGCGGCCTCGGCCGCGCACGACCCGGTCGCGGCCGACATCCTGCGCGCGGCGGCCCGGAACATGGCCGAGTCGGCCGCGGCCGTCTGCCCGGAGTCGGGGGAGCCCGAAGTCGCGCTCACGGGGGGTCTCTTCGCCATGGGCGACCCTCTTCTCGTACCGCTGCGCGAGGAGTTGGGGCGGCTGTTGCCGCAGGCCAGGCAGGTTCCGGCGGAGGGCGATCCGCTGCACGGCTGCGTCCGGCTCGCGGCGGAACTGGCGGCGGGACGGCTCACCCTGCCGCGCGATCCGGCCATGCTCCATGTGGTCACCGTAAAAGGGGATTGAGGGCACCGTCGGCCGAAGTGTCCGTCATGTGGCGGGAACATGGGATGTCGGCCCGCAAGTCATCAGACAAAACCGGACGGATACCGCTCACCTGCACCCTCCCCGAACAGTGCAGCTCAGGAAGCCAGTAACATGCGGCGCCATGAGCTCCTCCACTGGGCCCGAGTCCGGCCTGCCAGTACGAATGCCGCGACCCCGCCAGCCCGGACGGCACCGCCGACCGGAACCGATGGTCGCTCCCGAGGACGCCCCTGCGCTCGTCCTCGCGGTGCCCGGCGTGCCCAGCGCCGCCACGCGCAGCCTCGCCGAGGAGGTCGTGAGCATCGCCCGCTCCGAGCTGCCCGGCCTGGACGCCCGCATCGGTTACCTGGACGGGGACGACGACGAGTTCCCCTCCCTCCGCTCCGTCCTGGCGCATGCCGCCGAGGAGCGCACCGCCCGCTACGAGCAGGCCGTCGCCGCCGGTGCCGAGGTCAAGAAGCCGGACGGACCGGTGGGCGTGGTCGTGCCGCTGCTGGCCGGCCCGGACAACGCCCTGCTGCGCCAGATCCGCCAGGCCGTGATGGACAGCCGGGTCGCCGCCGACCTGGCCGATGTGCTCGGCCCGCACCCGCTGCTCGCCGAGGCGCTGCACGTGCGCCTGTCCGAGGCGGGCCTGGCCCGCGCCGACCGCGCCCGCCTGTTCACCGTGGCCACCGCCGCGGACGGCATCATCCTGGCGTCCGTGGGCGGCGAGGAGGCCGTGCAGGCCGCCGGGATCACCGGCATGCTGCTCGCCGCGCGCCTGGCCGTGCCGGTGATCGCCGCGGCCCTGGACCAGGAGGGTTCGATCGCCTCCGTCGCCGAGCAGCTGCGCGGCTCGGGCTCGCAGCAGCTGGCCCTCGCGCCGTACCTGATCGGCCCGGAGATCGACGCCGCGCTCCTGACTGCGGCCGCCGAGGAGGCGGACTGCGCCGCGTCCGAGGCGCTCGGCGCCTACCCGGCGATCGGCAAGCTGGCGCTCGCGAAGTACACGACCGCTCTGGGCATCGCCCCGCCGCAGCAGCAGGGCGCCCCCGCGCTCTGACACACCAAGGCTCCCGTACGACACAGGGCCCGCTCCGGGATTCGGAGCGGGCCCTTCGCCCGTACGGGCACGTCCGGGGGTGGCACACCCCTGAGGCACACCCCTGAGGATCGCCCCTGAGGCTCTGGGGGCTCGTCCCCGGAGGTCAGAGCGTCCAGTAGGCCCCGGACGCTCAGCGGAAGACCACGCAGGAGGCCGCGGGGACCCGCACTGAGCCGTCGTAGCGGGGCAGGCCGGTCCGTTCGTCGACCGCGAACCAGGTCACGTCGCCGGAGCGTTCGTTGGCCGCGTAGAGGAAACCGGCGTGCTCGCCCAGGGCGCGCGGCCAGTGGCCGCCGCACGGCACCGTGCCGGTCAGCCGGAGTCCGTCGCCCTCCACGGCGAACACGGACAGCACGTCCTCACCGCGGGTCGCGGTCCACACATGGCGGCCGTCGGGCGCCACGACGATACCCGAGGGGTAGGCGTCGCCGGCCGGGGCGCCCGGCAGGACAGGGACCTCGCTCAGCGGCTTCAGGGACCCGCGCTCCTCGTCCCAGCGGCACACGGTGACGGTCGGGGTGAGTTCGTTGACGACGTAGGCGTGCTCGCCGTCCGGGTGGAAGGCCAGGTGGCGGGGGCCGGAGCCGGGGCGCAGGGCGATCTCGCGGTGCAGGACGGGGGCGCCGTCCGCCAGGGTGCACACCCGGACCGAGTCGGTGCCGAGGTCGACGCTGACGGCCCACCGGCCGGCGGGGTCGGCCTGCACCTGGTGGGCGTGCGGGCCGCGCTGGCGCCGGTCGTGCGGCCCTGAGCCGGTGTGCTGGAGCAGTCCGGAGGGGGAGGACGCGAGGGTCCCGTCCGGGCGCAGCGGTACGGCGGTGACGCTGCCGGAGCCGTAGTTGGCGGTCAGGACGTGTCCGTCGTACAGACCGAGGTGGGTGGGCCCGCTGGCGCCGACCGGTACCGGCGGCCCGGCGGGGGCGGGCTTGTCGCCGCGCAGGCGGTAGGCGGCCACGGCGCCCTCGGCGGTCTCGCTGACCGCGTAGAGCATCTCGCCGTCCCTGGACAGGGCGAGGTACGAGGGGTCCGGCACGGTGCCGAGACTGCCGGTGAGGACCAGTGCGCCGGTTCCGGGACGGACGTCCGCGGTGACCAGTCCGGGTCCGCCCGCCGCCGTGAACGACCCGATGAACGCCTTGTGCCGCCTGCCGGTTTCTGCCACCGCTGTCCCCTTTCGGTCCGCGCCAGTGCCGACGGTAGCAGTCGGTCACCTTCGGTCTAGACCAAATGGAGGACGCGGGTTTCCGCGCGGGGTGTCAGGCGCCGACCAGCGGCGATCCCGCCGGCACCCGCAGGGGCTCGGCCAGGTCGGCGAGGGCGCGTTCCAGGCCGTGCAGGTGGGCCAGGGCGGGCTCGGCCGGGGTCTCGGCGGGGCGGTGGACACGGCCGGAGCCCTCGGTGAGGGCCTCGACCGCGGCCTCCACCCGCCGGCACGCGGCGGTGAGCTGTGCGTCGTGCGAGGCCACGGGGTCGGCCGCGACCGCGGCCAGGCCGCGGATCTCGCGGGCGCAGTCGTCCAGGAGGGCGAGGACCCGGCGGGCGCGCCGCTTGCGGCCCAGCATCGGGTTCAGCGGGTGGACCAGCGGCGCGACGGAGAGCCGGACGCGGCCGAGCAGCCCCTCCAGCTCGGCGACGGACCGCGCCGGGTCGGCCGCGGCGGACCCTGCGAGCAGGGCGGCGGCCTCGGCCGTGCAGGCGTGCACGCAGCGCAGGGCCCGCTGGATCCAGGCGTCGGTGATGGCGTGGGTGGTGACCGGCAGCACGCACAGCACGGCGAGGGCGGCGCCGAGGGCGCCCACCCCGGTCTCGGCGACGCGCAGGGCGAGCAGGCCGGGGCTGAGGACGCCGAGCAGGCCGTAGAGCGTCTCGGCGAGCAGGGTCACGCTGAGCATCATCCAGGTGTAGGACACGGCGGCCGAGTAGAAGACCCCGAAGACGGCGACCACGAGGAGGACGACGGTGGGGACCGGCGCTCCGTGCAGCGGGACGACGACGAGCAGCCCGAGGACGATACCGATGACGGTGCCGAGGATCCGGCGGAAGCCGCGGATCAGCGTCTCGCCGCGCGAGGCGGTGTTCACGAAGACCCACCAGGTGGCGCCCACCGCCCAGTACCACCGCTGCCCGGACACCAGCTGTCCCAGCCCCAGCGCGAATCCGGCGCCGACGACCGCCTGGACGGCCTGCCGGGTGGTCACGCGGGCCAGTCCGGTGCCGGCGGGCGGCGCGGGTACGACGGCCGGGGGCAGCCGGCGCTCGTAGCACCACAGGCCGAACCGCACCGCCGCCGCGGTGAGCACCGACAGCAGGACGGCCGTGTACAGCTCCGGCAGCTGCCCGGGGGTGGCGTGCAGGAACTGGGCGGCGAAGAAGGTCATGAACCCGAACACGCCGAGGCTGTGGCCGCGCGGGCCCCAGCGTCGCGCGTACACGCCGGCCCCGACCACGGCGAGGAACGCCAGGTCCCGGGCCACCGGGTAGGCGTGCAGCTCGGCCGCCGCGGCGAGCACGGGCACGCCGACGACGGGCAGCAGCGCGGTGGTGACCGCCTGCCCGCGCACGGTGGCGTCGGCGACGGTGAACAGGGTGAGCAGGGCGGCGAGTCCGCCGGCGATCGCACCCACGAGCGACTGCCCGGCCAGCCCGCACACGACGACCGCCAGACCGATGCCGAGCACGGCCCGTACGGCGAACCGCAGCCGCGTACGCCCCGGGTCCGGCGCCACGAACATCCTCTTCAGCACTGCTGCCCGCCCCCTTGTGACCGTCCACCACGAAAAAAGGCGCCGCGGGATCCGCAGCGCCATCGACATGCCCATGAGAGCATCGCGGGGCCGACTGGCTCAACCGTGGTCCGAATCGCTGGACCATTGGACCAGCGAAGACGACCGTCGCCCGTCCCGCGGAGAGCCAACGGACCAGTTCGCGGGCTGTTCGGCGGATCCGGCATGCTGGGCCATTGGTACAGTCCGCGTCGATCGACAACGCGCGCGAGGAGACCGGAACGCCATGGCTGTGGACGAACTCGACACCCGCATCCTGCGATTGCTGCTGGAGCAGCCGCGCACCAGCGTGCGCGAGTACGCCCGCGTCCTCGGCATCGCCCGCGGCACCCTCCAGGCCCGCCTGGACCGCATGGAGCGGGACGGCGTGATCACCGGGACCAGCGCCTCGCTCTCGGCCGCCGCGCTCGGCCACCCGGTGCTGGCGTTCGTGCACATCGAGGTCACCCAGGGCCATCTGGACGACGTCGGCGACGCGCTGGCCGCCGTACCGGAGATCGTCGAGGCGTTCTCGATCACGGGCGGCGGCGATCTGCTGGCCCGCGTGGTGGGGCGGGACAACGCCCATCTCGAGGACGTCATCCAGAAGCTGATCAGCCTGCCGGGGGTGGTGCGCACCCGCACCGACGTCGCCCTGCGCGAGCGTGTGCCGTACCGGATGCTGCCGCTCGTGGAGTCGGTGGGCCGGGCGTCGCGGACCTGAGGCCGCGGGGTGGCCGCGCCTGCACCTTGCGGGTGCCTTGCGCGTACGCGGCGGCCCCGTGTGCGTACCCGGCGGGGTGCCTTGCGCGTACCCGGCATGCGGCGCGGCCCTCGTGCGGTGTGGCGGAGGCCGATGCGGGCGTCTCCCGGCATGCGGTGGGAACGGTGCGTGCATAGCGTGACCCCATGACTACAGTCGAGACGCGTCCGGCCGCTGCCGACCGACGTCGCTGGAAGGCCCTCGCGGTCTGTCTGACGGGCGGCTTCATGACGCTCCTCGACAGCTCGATCGTGAACGTGGCACTGCCCTCGGTCGAACGCGGACTGGGCGCCCACGCCGCCGACGTGTCCTGGGTGATCTCGGGATACGCGCTCACCTTCGGACTCACGCTCGTCCCGGCCGGCCGGCTCGGCGACATGCGCGGGCGGCGCACGGCCTTCCTGTTCGGGCTCGCCCTGTTCACGCTGGCGTCGGTCGCGTGCGGGCTCTCGCCCAGCGCGGGCTGGCTGGTGCTGTTCCGGCTGGTGCAGGGCGCGGCCTCGGGCGTCGTCGCCTCGCAGACGACGGGGCTGATCCAGCAGATGTTCCAGGGCGCCGAACGCGCCCGGGCGTTCGGCATGCTGGGCAGCGTCGTCGGGATCTCCACGGCGGTCGGACCGCCGGCCGGCGGTCTGCTGATCGAGGCGTTCGGCGTCGACGACGGCTGGCGCTGGGTGTTCTACGTCAACGTGCCGATCGGCGTGGCCGCCTTCTGCGCCGCGCTGCGGCTGCTGCCTCGTACGCCCGTGTCGGCGGGCAGGCGGGAGAGCGTCGACCTGCCGGGCGTCCTGCTCCTCGGCGCGGGTGTACTCGCGCTGATGCTGCCCCTGGTGCAGGAACAGCAGTGGACCGGGCGCGAGAAGTGGGCGCTGATGCCGGTGGCGGTACTGCTGCTGACGCTGTTCTGGGCGTGGGAGCGGCGGCAGGGGCGGCACGGAAAGGCCCCGCTGCTGGACCTGTCGCTCTTCTCCCTGCGCTCCTTCTCGCTCGGCGTGCTGCTGAACCTCGTGTACTTCGCGGGCTTCACCGCGGTGTTCTTCGTCTACACGCTGTTCCTGCAGAACGGCCTGGGGTACGGCGCGCTCGGTGCCGGACTCGCGTCGCTGCCCTTCGCGGTCGGATCGGCCGCCGGTGCGGCCGCCGGCGGCCGGCTGGTCGTGCGCCACGGGCGCAGACTGGTGATCCTGGGCCTCGTCGCAGTCGCGGTCGGGTTGCTCGGGGTCGTCGTGGCCGTGCAGGCGGTGCCGGGCAAGGGGGCGGCGTGGGCCGCCGTGCTGCCGCTGCTGGTCGCCGGCATCGGTTCCGGTGTGACGATCTCCCCCAACACCACGCTCACTCTCACCCGTGTGCCCGTACAACGGGCGGGTGCGGCCGGCGGGGTGATGGTCACGGCCCAGCGCATCGGCTCGGCGGCCGGTATCGCCGTCGTGGGTGCGGTGTACTTCGCCCACCTGGCCAACCGCGGCAGCCCCACCGCAGCCCTCCAGCTCGGCCTTCTCACGGCCGTGGGCGTCATCCTGATCGCCCTCGCACTGGCCGTCGCCGACCTGCGCGAGCGGCAGACACCCGCGCAGCCGACGGCCCCGACGAAGCCGGTACCGGCGGGAGCGGTGGACGGGGTGCGGGGCGCGACGCAGGAGCGGTGAGGGACGCTCGGCGCCCTGACCAGGGCGCCGAGGCCTCGACCGACCGGCTCAGGGCGTCCGTGCCCGACTCAGGACACCCACGCCCGGCTCAGGGCTCCGCGCCCGGCTCAGGGCTCCGCGCCCGGCTCAGGGCTCCGCGCCCGGCTCAGAGCGGCCGCAAACCCTCTGAAGGCGCCTGTGGCGCTCTTGAGGGCCATCGGCAGCTCACCCGCGGGTCCCCTCAGGACCGCCGGCGCGGCTTCCCGCGCTTGGCGCCCGAGGAACCGGAGGAGCCGGAGCGGCCCCGCGCGGTGCGGGACGTCTGCTTCGATCCGCCCGCCCTCGCACCCGACGACTTCGCGCCCCCGGACTTCGCGCCCGACGGCTTCTGGCGGGCGCCGGCCTGCTTACGCCCCTCCTCGGCCTCGGGGGCAGGCTGCGTGCGGCCCCGGGTGCTGTTCACCGTGCGGCCGCGGACGATGCCGATGAAGTCCTCGACGAGGTCGGTGGTCGCCTCCTCCGGCCAGGACAGGGCGATGCTCGACTGGGGGGCGTCGACGACCGGGCGGTAGGTGAGGTCCTTGCGGTGGTGCAGTCGGGCCAGCGACTGCGGCACGAGCAGGACGCCGACGCCCGCCGCGACCAGGTCCATGGCGTCGACGGTCGTCGCGGGACGCTCGAAGGCCGGCTCGCCGGGCGGGCTGTCCCAGTCGAAGACGTCGTCCAGCGGGTGGAAGACCACCTCGTCGGCGAGGTCGTCCAGGGTCACCTCTTCCGCCGCCGTGATCACGTGGTCCTTGGGGACGACGACCACCGTGGTCTCGGTGTAGAGGGGGATCGCGCTGAAGAACGTACGGTCCACGGGCAGCCGTACGAACCCGGCGTCCGCGTCGCCCGCGCGGAGCAGCTCCGACGCCTCGGCCGGCGGGACCTGAACGAGGGCGAGCGGGATGTCCGGCCGGCGCTCGTTCCAGATCCGCGCCCATTTGGCGGGGGTCACTCCGGGTACGTACGCGAGCCGGAACGACGGTGTTTCCTCCGAGCCTGTCACCAGGCCAGGTTACCGGCCGTGGTCGGATCCCTCGCACGCGGCCGATACCCTTGACCTCATGAGTTCGCAGCAGAGCAGCCAGACGATGAAGCCCGCCACCGCGGCGAAGAAGCTGGGTGTGCACCTCCCCGCCACCCCCGCAGCCTTCCAGGAGGGTGTCGTCTCGCGCGCCGAACTGAGCGAGCTGCAGAGCAATCCGCCGGAGTGGCTGCGCGAGCTTCGGGAGAACGGCCCCCACCCGCGTCCGGTCGTCGCCGCCAAGCTCGGTGTGTCCATCGCGGGCCTGGCGCGCGGCGGTGTCAGCGAGGCGCTGACCACCGCGCAGATCGAGGCGCTCAAGGAGGAGCGGCCGGAGTGGCTGGAGAAGGAGCGTGCCACCCAGGCCGAGGTCCGCAAGGAGAGCGTGCGGGTCAAGAACATGAAGAAGGAGCAGCAGGAGAAGGGCTCCCAGCAGGACTGACACCCTTTCTCCGGGTTCGGGCGCCCTTCCCCTCCGCGGGGTCGGGCGCCTTTTCCTTCCCCGGGTCAGCGGCCCGGACACGGTGCCCCACCCCGCTGTGTACGGCATCGCCGAACGGTGATTGGCTGTCCTCGTTTCCGTCGGACAGTTCATCCATGGGAAGGCCCAGCCGTGAGCAACTCCTCCACGCTCGAGTACAAAGTCGTCACGTTCCGCGAATCGCTGATCGGTGACGCACTGGACAGCGACAAGCTGGAAAAGGTCCTGAACAAGCACGCCGAGGACGGCTGGGCCCTCAAGGCGATCACGTCCGCCGACGTCAAGGGCCGCATAGGTCCCGGCGCGGTCGAGGGCCTGCTCCTCACGTTCGAGCGTCCGCGCGGCTGAGGGCCGCGGGGCTCGCGCACCTCTTCGGAGGCGACGGGCCCCACCGCGGTTTCACCGCGCGCACCGGACCGCGCGAAGCGGGGGTGGACGCCTGGAGGCGGCCCTGTGCCGGCCAGGCACAGTAGTCGGTGGAGATCGTCTCAGCCGAGCAGGAAGGGCCACACGTCGGCGAAGGCCGGCGACGTGGCCGGTTCGAAGCGTCGGATCTCGCCCCGGAAGGAGCGGATCTCCAACCAGCTCACGGGCGTCGCGCCCGGCAGCAGGTCCATGAGCTTCTCGAGGTCGTCGGGCCGGAAGACCTTGAACGTCCGCGTGCGCCGGTAGAACGACGGCTCGACGTCGAACCGCAGGTCCACCACGGGCTGCGGCGGTCGGCCCCAGTCGCTGTAGGACAGCGCGCCATGGCCGTGGATACGGGCGTCGACCAGCACCTCGGGATCGTCGTCGCCGATCTCGCAGTCGTGGACGGGGAAGGCCGTGGCGACGCGCCCGGCGATGGCCGGGTGTGCGGCGTCCGCCCGCCCCAGAGCCGGCGAGCAGAACAGCGCGTGGCTGAAGGGCCCCACCGGGCCCGGGAGGCGCACCTTGTGGTGGGAGCGGCCGTCGAAGGCCAGGTCGCGCCTGGAGCAGAGGAATTCCAGGAAGCCGCGGATGGCACCGGTCTCGTGGCTGCCGGCCCGGACGGTGAAGCGAACCGCGCCGCGGCCCCGGTCGCGCAGCACGTAGTACTCGTGGAATCCGCGGGGATGGCCGGGTGCGTGTACGCGGCTGTGGACCTGGTCGAAGCCGTCGACCGGCAGGAACCGAGGCGGCGCGGCGTGCGGGCCGGCGCTCGCCCTGACGACGTCGAGGACCGGCGTCCCGGCGTCGGCCTCCGCCTCGTCCCGGAGCGGCGAGGTCTCGGTGAAGCCCTTGCGGAGGCGGTCGGCGATCTTGCGTGCCGCGTGGCGCCGCGCCTGCTCCTCGTCGTCGAGCACCGACGTGCTCGCCTTGCGGCTCGTCCGGTCGGAGCCCCACCTGAGGAAGCAGCGGATCCCGTCCTGGCGGATCTCCCAGTAGGCGAGCGCGTCTCCTTGCCGCTCGAACCGACGCCACCCGTTCATCCGACCCCCGCACCGGTTCCGTCGGCCCTGCTCGTACCAGGACCGCATGCCGGTGACCGTATCGCCCGCTCCCCCGAAGGCAGTCTCGGGGGGGCATCCCGCGCCTTCGCCGCCGCCGGCCAGGACGCCTTGACCGACGCCCGGCCCGACCATGGGCACACGGGCCTCCAGGCCGGGCATACGACACCTCGAGGTGGTGGACATCCACGTCGAGGTGTCGTGTGGCCGTGCCCGGCGAGGGAGCGTCGGCCCGTCAAGGCCTATGCGCCGCGGCGGACCCGGGCGGCCTTGCGGGCCTCGGCGGTCTGGCGGGCCTCGGTGGCCCGACGGGATTCGCCGCCGCGACCGGGCCGCCCCGGCCGGGTGCCCATGCCGCGGAAGGGCGCGCCGCCACGCTTCGGACGCTCCTCGACCGGCGCGGCACCGGAGACGGGCACACCGGAGGGGGCCTGTGCGCCGGTGATGCGGCTCAGTTCGGCCTCGCCGGAGCGGACCTGCGTGACCTGCGGCCGGATGCCCGCGGTCGTCAGGAGACGGGCCATGTCCCGGCGCTGGTTGGGCAGCACCAGGGTGACGACGCTGCCGGACTCGCCGGCGCGGGCGGTACGTCCGCCGCGGTGCAGGTAGTCCTTGTGGTCACTGGGCGGGTCGACGTTGACGACGAGGTCGAGGTCGTCGACGTGAATGCCACGGGCCGCGACGTTGGTGGCCACCAGCGCCGTGACGTGGCCGTCCTTGAACTGGGCCAGGGTGCGGGTGCGCTGGGGCTGCGACTTGCCGCCGTGCAGCGCCGCGGCCTTCACACCGCTGCTGAGCAGGTGCTTGGTGAACTGGTCGACAGCGTGCTTGGTGTCCAGGAACATGATCACGCGCCCGTCGCGTGCGGCGATCTCCGTGGCGGTGGCGTACTTGTCGGTGCCGTGCACCTGGAGCACGTGGTGCTCCATCGTGGTGACCGCGGCCGCCGCCGGGTCCGTGGAGTGGACCACCGGGTCATGCAGGTAGCGCCGGACGAGCAGGTCGATGTTGCGGTCCAGGGTGGCCGAGAACAGCAGGCGCTGGCCGTCGGGCCGTACCTGGTCCAGCAGCTCGGTGACCTGGGGCATGAAGCCCATGTCGGCCATCTGGTCGGCCTCGTCGAGAACGGTGATCTTCACCCGGTCCAGGCGGCAGTCCTTGCGCGCGATGAGATCCGAGAGGCGGCCGGGGGTCGCGACGACCACCTCGGCTCCGGCACGCAGCGCGCCGGCCTGCCTGCCGATCGACATGCCGCCGACCACGGTGGCGAGGCGCAGCTTCAGCAACCGGGCGTACGGGGTGAGCGCCTCGGTGACCTGCTGGGCCAGCTCGCGGGTGGGGACGAGGACCAGGGCCAGCGGCTTCCGCGACTCGGCGCGCTGCCCGGCCGTACGCACGAGGAGCGCGAGGCCGAAGGCGAGCGTCTTGCCGGATCCGGTGCGTCCACGGCCGAGGACGTCGCGGCCCGCGAGGGAGTTCGGCAGCGTGGCGGCCTGGATCGGGAAGGGCTCGGTGACGCCGAGGTCGGCGAGCAGCTTCAGCAGTTCCGCGGGCATGCCCAGTTCGCCGAAGGTGGCGGCCGCCGGGAGGGCGGGGGTGACGGTGTCCGGCAGCGCGAACTCCCCCTGCGGCGGGGAGGGGCGACGCCCATTGCCGCCCGAACCGCCCCCGGCGGGTCGCTGCCCATAGGGCCGGAAACGGTCATTCGTGCGAGCTGAACGGTTCATGAAGAACCTTCCTCGAGAGGGCACGCATCGAGGAATTCCCGGCAGAAACAGGGCCGGATGAATTGCAAGCACGAGCCGAAAGTAATACGGAAAAAAATAAAACCGGGATATGCAAACAGCGAGCTGGAGCCCTGCCCTGCGGCAGGAGCCCCAGCTCGCTCTTACGCTTCAGCGTCAGGCAGGAGTGATGTTCTCCGCCTGCGGACCCTTCGGGCCCTGCGTGACGTCGAAGCTGACCTTCTGACCTTCCTGAAGCTCGCGGAAGCCCTGGGAGGCGATGTTCGAGTAGTGGGCGAAGACGTCAGGGCCGCCGCCGTCCTGCTCGATGAAACCGAAACCCTTTTCCGCGTTGAACCACTTGACGGTGCCAGTAGCCATGTTCACATCTCCTTCGGGGCAGTGCCCAGGAGCTCACACCGTGTGAATCTCCGCGTTGCGACAATGAACCCCGTCCGGATAAGCACCGGTGAAACAAAAATGCCCGACAACTTACAGTCGTCGAGGCACTTGAAGTTTCGGGAACCACAACTGCAACTGTGGTCGAGCCTAGCACGGTACATGCATCCGGACGACTTTTCGCCCACCCCCCGCACCACGGCGGGAGCACCGGCCGGGCGGCGCAATCCCGCACGCACTCGAATACTCGCGAACGGCCAATTCCGGGATTGTGCACGACAAGGTCAAGCGGTGGACCTCTCCCCTGCCGGGACCGCCCGGAAGCCGCTCCGCCCGGCGCCCGCGGGAGGGGCGAGGCCGGCGTAGACCTGGTCGAGGACGGTGGGCAGCAGGGCGTTGGCCGTGGTGAGGCCGTCGGGTGTCAGGGTCAGGTTGGCCCAGATCACCAGCGTGACGTCGTTGTCCGGGTCGTGTCCGATGAAGGAGTTGAAGCCGGGCAGCTCACCGCCGTGGTAGTACATCGAGGCGTTCGGACCGAAGCGCTGGAAGGCGATGCCGTACCCGTACCTCTTCCCGTCGGGTGCGGCCGGATCCTCGGCCTGCGGGCTGTTCAGCCACTTCTGCTGGAACGCGGTGTTCAGGACCTTGCCGGTCACCAGGGCCCTGATCCATGCCGCCAGGTCGTCCGCGGTGGAGACGGCGGCGCCGGCGGCCGCGCTGTACGACGGGTTCTGGTGGGTGTAGTCCACGGGCTGGAGCGCCCCCGACCGTGCCGCCGACCGCACGTCGGCGGGGTAGGGCCGGTCGACGAGCGCATAGGCCGATCCGCCGTACATGTAGCCGTGCGAGAAGGGGGCGGGGAGGGACCTGTCGTCGGGGGCGGGCAGCGACGTCCCCCGCAGTCCGAGCGGGGCGAACAGCCGGTCGCGGAACTGCCGGGCCAAGGGCCGCCCCCCTGCCTTCTCGGCGACGAGGCCGAGCAGCACGTAGTTGGTGTTGCTGTATTCGTAGGACGCGCCGGGCGCGAAGTCCGGCGGGTGCCGGAACGCGAGGGCCAGCATCTCTCGCGGGGTCCGGACGCCCCCCGGGTCGGCGTCGAGGGACGCCGCGAGTTCCGGCGCGTCGGTGAAGTTGTAGAGCCCGCTGCGCATCTTCAGCAGCTCGGCGATGGTGATGTGTTCGCCGTCGGGCACTCCGGGCACGTACGCGGACACCGGGTCGCTCAGGCTGAGCCTGCCGTCCTGTGCGAGGAGCAGGACGAGCGCCGAGGTCATGGTCTTGGTGTTGGAGGCGATCCGGAAGTGGTCGGCCGTGGTGGGCGGTTCGGCCGTCCCCCGCTCCGTCGTGCCGACGGTCGCCCGGAAGGTTCCCTGCGGGGTACGGAGCAGGACCACCGCACCGGGAACCATGAGCTTCTTCGCCGCACGGTCCACGGCGGACCGGAAAACGGCGGGGTCGATGGGCTTCAGCGCCGGCGGAGTGGAGTCGTAGGCCCTCGCGGTCGTGGCGGGAGTGACCGATGTCGCCGCCTCGGAAGTGGGCGGCGCGGAGGGCAGGACCAGGCCCACGAGCAGCAGGGCCACCCAGGGCGCCGGCCCGGCCGCGTGGCGGCCAGCGCGCGACAGCCCGGAACCGGCTCCGGCTCCCCTTCGGCGGACACAGTCGCGTCGGACACGGCCGGAGGCGTCGGCGTCGGCGTCGGTCGGGGAATCCCTCATGCCGCCCTCACCGCCCTCACGCAGGCACTATCAGGGTGCGAAACGTTAAAAGACGGACATTTTATCACTCACTCGCTCCGCAACGCCTCGGCCCCGCCCTTGGACAGGCCGACGCGCACGAGTGCGGCCGCCAGCCGGGCCAGGTCGTCTCCCGGCACCAGCGTGGCGAGGCCCTTCGGGGTGTGCGGCAGACCGAGTTCGGCGGCGGTCGCGCAGGCTCGTTCCCCGAAGAACGGACGCACCTCGGGCCACACCGCCTGGACTTCCCGGCAGAAGATGTCCGCCCCCACCGGACCGATCCGGGGCATCTCCCGCACCAGTTCGCGCAGCCGCTCCACATCGCCCGCAGCCTGCTCTCGGAGCTTTCGGAGGTCGCCGTCGTATCGGTCGATCACCAGCTCCGCACCCCTGCCCAGCGCGGTCGCGGTGCTCTCGTCGTACCGGACGTAGTGCGCCCGTCCGAGGAGGACCACCCGCTCCCGCCGACTCGACTCCGCCATCGCCCGGGGCGTGCGTATCCCGGCCTCGAACAGTTCCCTCGCCGCGGCCGTCGCCACCTCCGCCTTGATCCGGGTCGAGCACAGGACGGTCAGCACCAGGAGCTGATAGAGGGGAGCGGGCTCGTCCCGGAGCGTGATGCCCGCTTCGTCGGCGTAGGTCCGCCCGAACTCGCGCAGCAGTCGGGCGGTCACCTGCTCGGTTCCCATGGGAGCGCTCCTTCCGCCCCCCTCTCGAAACCGGCTCGCTTCACGTCCCATGGTCGGCCCACCTCACGCACACCCGCGCCCGGAGCGGGACGCCGGCGCAGAGGCGCCTCGGCAGCGGTCACGCCCGCACGAACCCGACGCGCACCCGACGCGCGCCCGGCTCGCAGCAGGCGTGGCCGATACAGGCGGTGCGGGCGGTGCGGGCGGCACTGCCGCGGGTCGGGCGGTGCGGCCGGTCGGGTGGTGCGGGCGGTCGGGTAGTGCCGCCGGTCGGGCCGCCGGATGGTGCAACTCAGCGGTAGGTGAGCAGGGCGCGCCGGTCAGTGATGAAGTGGGCGTGGTCGTTGAAGGTGAGGAGGCTGGTGCCGGAACCGCCGACGACGAGCGTGGTGACGGCCGCGTTGACGGTGACCCGGTTGAGGGCGACGACTCCGGCGGCCGGCAGGGACAGCAGGGCGCCGCAGAGCGCGGCGAGGACACCGCCCGAGGTGACGACGACCGCGTCGCGCCCCTTGCCGAGGGTGGCGGACAGCTCGGTCAGCGCGGCCGTGGTGCCGTTCTCGAAGGCGGTCCAGCCGGCGGGGCCGGTCTCCTCCGCGTCCTGGATCCACGCCTCCAGCGCCCGGTCGAGCAGCCCTTGTACGGCGCGGGAGTCCGCCTGGCCCTCGGGCTCCGGTCCGGTGTAGCGGGACAGCAGGGCAACGTGGTCGTACTCGTTCCAGCGCGGGTCCTCGCGGAGGGGGTCCTTGAATCCCGCCGCCTCCGCGAGCAGACGGGCCGTGTCCCGCTGGCGGTTGAGGGTGCCGGTGACGAGGTGCGGATCGCGCAGGCCGCGGCGGGCGAGTTCGTGACCGACGGCCTCGGCCTGTTCGCGGCCGAGGTCGGACAGTACGTCGTAGTCCTGCGCCCCGAAGGACGCCTGGCCGTGGCGGACCAGGGAGATGAGCGGCATGCGGGTGTCCCCCTCTGTCGGCTGCCGGTACGGCGGCTCGTCGAACGGCATGGACGATCAAGATAGTTGACCGTGATCCGGAGGTGACGGGGAGCCCGGGCACGGAGTCCGCACGGGGCGAACGGCGTTCCGCGGGCGGTGACCGCCCGTCGAGCCGACCGACAGTCCGTGAGCCTGCTCGCCTCGACAGTCCCCGCGCTGTGCGGCGCGCCGCCGAAGCCCTGGCCGCGGGGGACGCCGTCGCCCACGGCTTCGGCAACTGCCACGCACGGGCCGCCGGCGCGGGCAGAACGGGCCGTGATCCCGGTGCCTCTCGCCCTCTCGCCCTCACGCCGTACGGCTCGCACCGCCGCCCCTTCAGTCGCGGCGCGAGTCTTGCAGCACAGGGTCCACGTGCCTCACTCTTGGCGAGGCTTGCCGCCGGTCGGTCCGGCCTCGCCGCAGGACCGACCCACCCTCGTTCCGGATTGTCCAGGGGGAGCCCAGTGCCGTATCGGCCTGTCCCAAGGTCGGCAGCGTCCAGGTCGCCCGGCGGCGCACCCGGGAGGCCCGACGACCGGCGCCGCCGCGTCATCGCTCCCGCCGCTGCCTGAACTCGGCCCGAAAACGGCCTGATTGGCGCGGCCCGCCGGCCGACGTCTCCCGGCCTCCCCGTCCCGCAGCACCCTCACCGCGTCCGGCAGCACCCCCGTCGCAACCCCTCCCCATCAGGTCCTCCCCAGCCCGAAGCCGCGACCCCCACCTGCGGACCACTTCGCACTGCCTCGCACTGCCTCGCACCGCCCCGCATCGCACCGCCCCCGACCGCACGACTGCTCACCCCACCGATTGAACAGGACACGACATGGAAATCTCCCGGCGAAGACTCCTCATGGCGGCAGCGACCAGCGTGGTGGCGGCCGCCGTCGACGTCGGCGGGCTGCGGGCCACCGCCGGCGCCGCAACCCGGGCAGGCACGATCCGGGCAGGCGCGGTCCAGGCGGCCGCAGCCACCGGCGCCGCCTTCGGCCTCACCACGGTGGACGTGACCGTGCAGCGCGGGCCGGACCTGGGCGAGGGCTACCACGGCATCGTCGCGGGTCCCGGCGAGCCGCACATCGTCCGCCGGGACCTCGCCGACGTCGCCGGTCCCCAGATCACGCGGTCGCTGGCCGCGTTCGCCCAGATGTCGGACCTGCACATCGTCGACGACCAGTCAGCGCTGCGCGTGGAGTGCCTCGACCGGCTCGCGGACTTCGGCGCCCCGCACTACAACTCCTACCCGACCGCCTCCGCCTACCGGGCCCACGAGTTCCTCTCGACGCACTCCACCGACGCCATGTGCCGGGCCCTGAGGGCGGTCGGCCGGGGCCCGCGCACCGGCGCCCCGCTGGCCTTCACCGTGGTCACCGGTGACGCGGTCGACAACTGCCAGTACAACGAGACCCGTTGGTACATCAACCTGCTCGACGGCGGCACCGTCCGCCCCGACTCCGGCGACCTCGCCAAGGACGAGAGCGTGTCGAGCGGCGTCTTCGGGCCGGACACCGGCTACTGGCACCCCGAGGCGCACCAGAACCCGCCGGACAGCAACGACCTCCACGGCTTCCCCGTGATCCCCGGACTGCTGGCAGCCGCCCGCGGACCGTACACCGCCACCGGCCTCGGCATGCCGTGGTACGCCGCCTACGGCAACCACGACGCGATGGTGCAGGGCAACGTCCCGCCCGACGCGCTGCCCTTCGACCCGCTGAGGAGCATCGCCACCGGCTCGACCAAGCTGACGCAGGTCACCGGGGTCCCGGCCGTCTTCGACCACACGGACCCCTCGTACTACGTCGAGTTCCTCGAGGACATCATCACGGGAGACTTCACCCTGAAGACCGCCACGGTGACCAAGGACCCCGGGCGCCGGCTGCTGTCGCGGCAGGAGTTCATCTCCGAGCACTTCAGCACCACCGGGCTGCCGGGCGGCCACGGTTTCACCTCGGGCGGTGACAAGGCGTACTACGCGATACCGTCCGCAGCGAACGACCTCGTCAAGTTCCTCGTCCTGGACACCACCAACGAGGGCGGCGGTGCCGACGGCGCGCTCGACCAGGCCCAGTGGACCTGGCTCCAGAACCAGTTGAAGGCCAACAGCTCCCGCTACGAGCTCGACGACTCCGACGGCACCCGGCCCCGGACGGTCGTGACCCAGGCCGGAGTCACGGACAAACTGTTCGTCGTCTTCTGCCATCACACCATCGACTCGATGGACAACACGGACGACGACCACCCGTACGGCGGCGACGACCTGCGCGACCTTCTGACGCGCTTCCCGAACGTGATCCTCATGGTCGACGGCCACACGCACGCCAACGACATCACGCCCCACCCCGCCGCGTTCCCCTCCACCCTCGGAAAGGGCTTCTGGGAGGTGAACACGGCCTCGCACATCGACTGGCCCATCCAGAGCCGCGTCCTGGAGATCGCCGAGGGCGGCGGCCTGCTGTCCGTGTTCACCACCATGGTCGACGTCGACGCGCCGGTGTCGGCGGGCGGGGACACCGGCTCTCCGGCGGCGCTGGCCTCCCTGGCGCGGGAGCTCGCCGCCAACGACCCGCAGGAAGTGGGCAGGGGCATCGACATCCGCCGCGGCAGCCCGGAACTGCGCAACACGCAGTTGCTCATCCCGGCGCCCTTCACCATCTCGTCCGGCGCCGGCACGCCGCTTCCCGGTGTCGGCTGGCCCGTGGTCCAGCAGGGGCAGAGCGGTGAGCGGGTCAGGACGCTGCAGTACCTGCTGAACGCGCGCGGTGCGGCCCTGACGGTGGACGGCGTCTTCGGCACCGCCACGGCCTCCGCCCTGCGCGCCTTCCAGTCCCGGATCGCGCTGGCGGCCGGCGGCGTCGCCGCCGCGCCGACCTGGCAGGCGCTCGCCCTGACGGTGCAGCAGGGCAGCACCGGTCCGGCGGTGTCGGCGGCACAGAGCCAGCTGAAGGCACGCGGAGCGAGCCTGACCGTGGACGGCGTCTTCGGCTCCCTCACAGCCTCCGCCCTGCGCGCCTTCCAGACCAGCCACGGGCTCACGGGCAACGGCATCGTGGGCCCGCCCACCTGGCAGGCGCTCCTGGCCCCGTGACGTCGGCGGGTGCAGCGCAGCACCGCGACCTCGCGACCTCGCGGCCCCGCTGCACCCACTTGCTCCCTGCCCTCCCCCTGCCCCTGCCCGGGCAGCCACGTCCGGCGTGTGCGTCGGCGCGACGGCCGCGTCGAAGACGTCCGTACGGAGCCCGGACAGCAGCTCCCACCGAGCCCACCCACGCCCCTCGCCCACGTCCGGTGACACCCCACAGCCGTAAGGTGAGCGGCATGACGGCGGCGAGTGACGGAGACGGGACGGCGGAACGCTCGGCACTGCGGGCCGCGTTGCGCGAGTTGGACGTGCGCCTAGCGGACACCGCCGCGCGCGGGCCCGGGGCATGCCTCCGGTACGAACCCCTGGTGGAGCGACTGCGGACACCGGCGGCCGCCTTCCTGCGGCCCGACCTCGAGCACCGGCTCGCCCGTCACGTCGACGCCGGCGACTCCTTCGCGCGAGACCGGATCGCGCATGTCCTGGCGGGTGCTTGTGGCGCGGCGGCGTTGCCGGCACTGCTGCGCGCGAGGGAGAGCGATCGCAACGACGACGGGGACACCCTGGAGCACGACCTCCTCGACCTGTTCTCCGCGTGGCCTGAGGAATCGGCGAGACTGGTCCTGGACTGCTTCGGCTCGGCCGACCCCAGGACGCGGCTGGTCGGCATGTGGGGCCTGGCCGTCCTCGACTTCGGCGGGTCGACGTACCTCGGGATGGTCGCCGACGCGGCGTCCGACCCGGACCCGCGGGTGCGCGCCGACGTCATGAGCACCCTCGGCTCCATCTTCGGGGTCGGAGATCCCCCACGGGCCCGGGCCGTCCTGATCGCCGGCACCCGCGATCCCGCGCCCGAGGTCAGGCTCAGCGCCGTCGCGGCCCTGGGCTCGTCGCGCGACGAGACGGTCACCGACCTCCTGGTGGCCTGCGCCGACGACCCCGACCGCTGGGTCCGGTTCCAGACCGCGTGGTCCCTGGCCCGTCGGCCGGGTACGACGGTCCGCGCCACGCTCGAACGCCTCGCGGCGGACGAGGAAAGCGACGTACGCGACGCCGCGCGCAAGGTCATGGACTCGTACCCTGCGAACCGCTCCGCTTGATCCCCGTGAACCCCGCAGGCCCGAACCGCCGACGCGCCAAAAGCGGCAAGTCGAGTTGCAAATGAGCATGAAAGATGCGGAGTTGAAGCGTTTTCCGCGAACTGACATGAAGTGAGGGACACCGCAAGTAACCTCTCCCCCTCATTGCATGGAAACCGCGGGCCAGATGACTTGACCTGCCGAGGAGGACCTGAGGGGGATCTTCCATGGCCGTACCCCACCGTGCGCCGAGCGGGTTTCCGGACGACGAGGGTGCCGACGACTTCGTCCGGGAGTTCCGGCAGGCGGTGGTCCCCGCCGAGCGGGACGCGCTCGCGCACACGCCGCCGTTGGTGATCCTGGACGTCGAGGGCGAGGGCCCCGAGTACGACGGTCGCGTCCGGCGGCTGATCGGCGCGCTGGAGTGCGCGCTGCGCGGCCAGCAGGACGTGAAGACGGTCCCGTACGCCCTCCCCGCGGCCGAGGACGATTCCGACCTGCTCACGGGGGCGGCCGCCCGCGGCCTGGGGCTCGGTCCGCCCAAGCACATGACGCCGGACCGGTTGCCCGGCTTCTGGCCGCTGTGGGACTCCATCGGCTACATCAGGGAGCACGCGCAGGAGCGACGGGCACCTGGCGCCGACGTCCTGCGTGACTACGCGCACGAGCAGGTGCGGACCCACCGGCGGCAGCGGCGCGAGGGGCGGTTGCAGGTCTTCCTGTGGGCCCTTGGCGGCAGTGAGTCGCCTCCTGTCGGCGGAATCCGCGGATGGCTGCTCGGCTCTCTCTGGCACGGCATCACGCGGACCTTTCCGCGGTGGTGCTGGGAGCGGCGCAAGACCCGCAGGCTGGTGCGCGCCCCGCGTCCGCTCCGCCAGGCGCGCCAACGTTGGCTCGGGAGTGTGCTGGGGATGTCCGGGGACACCGGGACGCTGTTCGCCGTCATGGACGAGGTGGCCGACCGGCAGATGTCGCGGCTCGTGCTTCCGCTGGACCACCCCCGGCATCAGGAGTCACTGTTCGCCCTCGAACAACTGCTGACGCGCGCCCTGTTGGAGGACCTGAAGACGCCTGCGGTCGGCACGGTGCGGCCCATGCGGCGCCGCCGCACCGCCCGCCCCGTACTGCTCGTTCCGCTGCCCCGCCAGGGAAGGCCGGGGGTTCAGGCGGCGGAGCGGTTCCTGCGCGCCTTCCATCAGGAGCGCCACCACACCGCACACGCCCCGGGTCCCCTGGTCATCGCGGTCGGCCGACCGTCGGAGCGGCTGCTGCACGACTTGGGCGACCCCGTGGAGAGCAGCCTCACCCAGGCGGGACGGCTGCTTCACCAGTCCGGCCCCGACGTGGTCCTGGCGCGGCTGAGGGAGGAGCCCTTCTCCAGGGAGGGGCTGTACATCCGGCCGACGTCGCCGACGTCGTACCGCGTGGGCGGACGGCCCGTGACCGCGGGCGTGGCCGGCGGCACCGCGCTGGCGGTGGCGCTCGCCGGGATCGGCGGGGTGGTCCTCCTCACTCCGACGGAGCGGACGTCCACCAGCTGTGTCGCCGGTGACACGCCGGTCGCCGGCAGCAAGTACGCCGCGCCCGTCCCGCTGCACCCCAAGCAGTGGTACGACGCCACGCTCACGGAGATCCGCGCGCAGAACAAGCGGGCCGAGCGCTTCGCGGCTCAGGGAAAGACCGTCCGCACCGTCGTCGTGTTCGCTTCGAACAGCCCGACCTCCGAGACGGAGACCCTGTTCGACGGAACCATTCCGGAGCTGCGCGGCATCGCCCTGTGGCAGCTGAAACTGAACAACGACGCGGTCTCGGACGACTCCCGCGTGCCGCTGCGGGTGGATGTGCGCACGACCGGCAAGAGCTTCGAGAACGCCGAGCAGAAGGCCCGGGAACTCGTCGGCCAGATCAAGCACGGGACGCCGGGGAAGGGCGGCAGGGACTACGAGAAGGTGATCGGCGTCCTCGGCTTCGCACAGAGCAAGGAGTCGACGCGCAGTGCCCTGAAGATCCTCGAAAAGGCCGAACTCCCCGTGATCGGCACCACCGCCACCGCGGACGAGATGCTGGTCAGCGCCGACTACTGGCCCTTCACACCGCTCAACAGCACCGAAGCCCGGATCGAGGCGAACTTCGCCAACGACTCCCCCGTCGTGGCACGCGCCTCCGGCGGCTGCGAGGCGGCCCAGCAGGCCGTGGTGATCCAGAGTTCGGCGGATCTGTACAGCAAGAGCCTCGCGGACAAGTTCCTGAAGGACTTCCGCGGCACCACGCAGCTGGTCAACTTCTCCCAGACGAGCGACTTCACCGGCGCGCCGGCCGGCACACCGAAGATCAGGAGCGCGCACGACCTCGCCGCGACGGTGTGCGACGCGCTGCGCGGTTCCGGGCCGACCGTCGTGTACTGGACCGCGCGCGCCCGCGACTTCGTCGCCTTCGTCAACGCCCTGGACACACAGGGGACTTGCACCCACCACGACATCACCATGCTGGGCGGCAACGAGCTCACGAACGTGGCGCTGACCGGCGAGTTCAACGACAAGAACTGGCTGCGCCTGTACTACTCCGCGCACCGGCTGCCGGCCGGGGACGCCGCCGCCGGCGACAAGACCAGACAGTTCGCCGCCGCGTACGACGCGTTCGTCGCCGGCCCCGCACACGCCGACCCCTGGCGGGACGACGGTCACTCCGCGGTCTCCTACGACGCCTTCCACGTACTCTCCCGGGCCGCCGACATGGCCCTCTCCGGCCAGGGCGGCGTCGACCCGAACGCCATGCTCACGGCCCTCAGGAGCGGTATCACCTTCGACGGGGCGACCGGCTACGTCTCCTACGGCCAGGGCAGCAACATGCCCCCGCGGGACAAGACCCTGGTGCTCCTGCGCCAGACGGAACAGGGCCCGCGGGTCGCC
This sequence comes from Streptomyces sp. NBC_00820, assembly GCF_036347055.1. Classification (NCBI taxonomy): domain Bacteria; kingdom Bacillati; phylum Actinomycetota; class Actinomycetes; order Kitasatosporales; family Streptomycetaceae; genus Streptomyces; species Streptomyces sp. NBC_00820. The sequence goes on from NZ_CP108882.1 coordinate 1,022,409, forward strand.
CTGGCCTGCGGGGCGTACCAGCAGGAGGCGAAGAACCGGCCACAGCGGGCGGCCTGTACCGAGCACCGGGCCCCTTGACGACCACCGGCGCGGAGAAGCACGCCGTACGACCGGAGGACGCGGCGCGCCACCCGCGTCCGTCGTGGCGCGCGAGCACCTCACCGGCTCCCGACCAGGGCCCGGCCCTTGGTCCCCGGTCGGGGCGGGTGTTCACACCGCCCGGTCGTCACTCGCCGGCCGGGGTCTCCTTCCGCCGCCTCCACCGCCAGAACTCGTCGGCCCGGTGGTCGTCCTCGTACCCGGCACCGAGTGGCCCCACCCGCTCGATCGCCTCGGCGGTGCGCGGGTCGTCGCGCAGGGCGAGTCCGTAGGCGGCCTCCAGACGTATGCGTTGGTCGTCGTCGCCGAGCAACGCCGCCAGGGCGTCGGCGACGGCGTGCGTACGGTCCGGGGAGCCGGCCAGCGCCGCCGCGGCCTCACCTCGCGCATCGGTATCCGGCACCCTGGTCAGCAGCGTCAGCGCCCGGGTGATCTCCGGGAGGAGGTCGCCGTCCCGCATGCTCGCCGTGCACGCCCGGAGCCGCACCTCGGCGTGCGGGTCGCGCAGGAGGGTGCGCAGGGCCGACCTGGCCGCGGGCGTGCGGGGAACGTCGTCCGCACAGAGGAGGTAGGGCACCTCGCGCCGTACCCGCGGGTCGGGATGGCCGGCGCAGCGGAGGCCGATGGCCTCCTGGTCCGGATGGTCGTGCCCGGCGAAGGCGTCGAGCACCTTCGCCAGTGTCTCGGCGTCCCTCTCCTCCGCGGCCCAGGCGGCCAGGAGTTCGCTCTCCTTCTTCCCGTGATGAACGCTGGGATCGGTCAGCCTCCGCATGCGCAGGTAATCCGCCACGAACCGGCGACGCGCCCGGTCCGGGGCGTGGCGGTGGGCCACCACGGCGGACCAGGTCTCGAAGCTGCGGCGAGAGGTGAGGATCCAGCACACCGTGGACCAGTCCACATGACCCTCGTCGGGCTGCACGACAGCGCGGGTGATCAGTTCGTCGACAGGGGTCAGAACGCGGAAGGCCCACTCCAGCGAGGTCAGAATGGCGCCGTGCCCGGCTCGCACCACGAGGCCGCCGCGCGAGCCCTGATCGACCCAGTCGTATTCGCCGTCCTGAACCCGGGCCGTCTCGGCCGGACCCGGCGCGCCCGTCCTGCGGCGCAGCTCCTCGGCCGCACCCGTCTCGTACCAGCTCCGCGCCAGGGCGAGCAGCCGTTCACGGGCGGCTTCCGCGAGCCGCAGCCGGGGCTCCTTGCCCAGCACCGCCGAGAAGACCGCCGGGGAACCGCCGTCGATCGCGCGCCGCAGCGGCGTGGTCCCGTCCGGCAGCGCCCGGTCGCAATCCGCGCCTGCCTCCACCAACGCCTCGGCGACCGGCGCGTCGTACGCCGCCACCGCCACGCACAGCACCGGCAGCCCGTTCGCGTCCACCGCGTCGGGATCCGCGCCCTTGTCGAGCAGGTCCCGCACCGCCTCGGCGTCCCCCGCCCGCACCGCCGCCCTGAGCCGCTCGTCGAACCCGCCCTCGCCCATGTTCCCGCCCCTCGCTTTGAACCGCATCGCCGCCCCGCAAGCACAGAGCCCTCCACGCGCCGGGGAGACACGTTCCACCGACGCCACTGTCTGCCGTGCGCCTGTCCTTCCGGGCGACCGCGTATGCCTCCTGAGTTTCAGGGCTGCGTCTGTGCCCGTGGGCCGGTGAGCGCGACGGGCCGCGGAGCTGTGCTATGGTTTCGAAGTTGCAGTTGTGGTACCCATGAAACTATGTGCGCCTGACAGGAATGTTTCTCCTTCGGGCGCATTATTTATTTTTCCGGCATCTCCGGATGGGGCCTCTGCCTACAGAAGGAGAAGGTCATGGCACAGGGAACCGTGAAGTGGTTCAACGCCGAAAAGGGTTTCGGCTTCATTCAGCAGGACGGCGGCGGCCCGGACGTCTTCGCCCACTACTCGAACATCGCCACCCAGGGCTTCCGTGAGCTCCAGGAGGGCCAGCGGGTCTCCTTCGACGTCACGCAGGGCCAGAAGGGCCCGCAGGCGGAGAACATCGTCCCCGCCTGATCGCCGGACGCGTATCCGCTTACCGGGGTCCGCACCGTCATGGTGCGGACCCCGGTTTGTGCTGTTTCCAGGAAGGCAAGTAACCGCATGTCCCGCAGGCCCCAGAAGTCGAACCGGCGCGCCTCTTCACCCACCCCGTCCGCGTCGTCGCCGAAGGAATTCCGGCTGCCGGAAAACACGACGCCCGCCCTGCCCGCCGTCGAGGACTTCGCCGGTCTGGACATGCCCGCAGGGTTGCTGAAGACCCTCACCGCGCAGGGCGTGACCTCCCCGTTCCCCATCCAGGCCGCGACGCTTCCCAACTCGCTCGCCGGCCGTGACCTGCTGGGACGGGGGCGCACCGGCTCCGGCAAGACCCTCGCGTTCGGGCTCGCGCTCCTGGCCCGTACGGCCGGGCTGCGCGCGGAGCCCAAGGCACCCCTGGCCCTCGTGCTGGTGCCCACCCGTGAGCTCGCCCAGCAGGTGACGGACGCGCTGACCCCCTACGCCACCGCGGTGAACCTCCGGATGGCCACCGTGGTCGGCGGCCTGTCCATCACCAAGCAGGCGGCCACCCTCCGGCGCGGCGCCGAAGTGGTCGTGGCGAGTCCCGGTCGGCTCAACGACCTCGTGGAACGCGGGGACGTCGTGCTCAGCGACGTCCGCATCACGGTGCTGGACGAAGCCGACCAGATGACCGACATGGGCTTCCTGCCGCAGATCACCAGGCTGATCCAGCAGGTGCGGCCCGACGGACAGCGCATGCTCTTCTCGGCCACCCTGGACGCCAATATCGACCGCCTGGTCCAGCGGTTCCTGACCGACCCCGTGGTGCACTCCGTGGACCCGTCCGCGGGAGCCGTGACCACCATGGAGCACCACGTGCTCCACGTCCAGGACGAGACCGACAAGAAGGCCGTCACCACGCGCATCGCCGCCCGTGACGGCCGGGTCATCCTCTTCCTCGACACCAAGAGGTCCGCCGACCGGCTCGCCAAGCGGCTCCTGGCCGTCGGGGTCCGCGCCGGAGCACTGCACGGAGGCCGCTCCCAGCCGCAGCGGACCCGCACCCTGGAACAGTTCAAGAACGGACAGGTCACCGCGCTGGTGGCGACGAACGTCGCGGCCCGGGGCATACACGTCGACGACCTCGACCTCGTCGTGAACGTCGATCCCCCCACCGACCACAAGGACTACCTGCACCGCGGCGGCCGTACGGCCCGCGCCGGCGGCTCCGGCAGTGTGGTCACGCTGGTCCTGCCCGAGCAGAAGCGGGAGATCACCCGGCTGATGTCGGACGCGGGCATCAGCCCCCGGACGGCCCGCGTCACGTCGAGCGACGCGGTACTGGCCACGATCACCGGCGCCCGCGAGCCGTCCGGCGTTCCCGTCACCATCGAGGTCCCCCAGCCGACGGCACCGGCGGCCCCCCGCCGGGACCGGAAGGCCGGCGGCGAGCCCGGCAAGCGGTCCGGCCGTCGCCGACAGGGCGGCAGCGGTGCGGCGGCGGGTGCCGCCGGCAGCACGAAGGGCCGGGGCTCGGAGCGCCGGACCGCGGCCGGGACGGCGACGGCCGGCGGCTCCTCCGCGACCGGCGGGCGCGGTTCCGCTCGCCGGACGGAAGCCGGCAGGGCCACGGGTAGTACCGCGGGCTCGGGCGGCCGTGGTTCCGACCGCCGGACCGGGGCCGGATCGGCGACCGGTGCCGCCTCCGGCCAGGCTGCCCGTGGATCCGGCCGCCGAGGCGCCCGCCGCAACTCCGCGTCCTAGCGTGGTGTCAGGCCCCGTGCGCCCTGCCGCTCGTCTTGCGGCAGGGCGCACGGGGCCGTCCACGACGACGCCGCCACCGCCCTCGCGCGCCCGCCTCCTTGAGCAGATCGCGCCGCGTCGGTTTGCCCATCTCCAGCAGCCTCTCAGCTTGAACGTCCCTGGTGGGCCACCTGTTGCGGCCGCCAGACTGCACCAATTCGGACATCCTTCAAGCTGTTGACGGGCAGCGACGGGCGAGTCGCGGGACGCGGGACGCGTCTCGGGCAGACGGAAACGAACGGCGCGGGCGGAGTTCGCGGTACCGGGGGGCGTGCGCACGGTTGTTCGCAGCAACGGGGCGTACGCGCGGTTAGTCGCGGCACCCGGAGCGTACGCGCGGTTCAGGGTCCGCTGGTGCTCGCGGGCCGTCGGGTACCGCGAAGTGCCGCTGGACGGACTGCCGTTCGACGCGGCATGGACACGCCCGTCAGGAGGTGAGGATGCCGATGCCGTCTCCGAGCAGTTTCAGTCCGAGGACGAGGAACAGGACCGCCATCACGGCGACGTTGTGCTGAGCGGCCCAGTCTTTCCAGTTGCCCAGCGTGGTCTTCGCCCGCTCTCCCCCCAGTAGGTAGACGCCCAGTGGGGCCAGGAGGCCGAGGGTGGCGATCAGGACGAAGATGGCCAGCGATGCGATCTGCTGCCCGAGCGGCAGTCCGGCCGAGCCGATGGAGGCGGCCGCGGCGATGGTCAGCGGGGCGTTCTTGGCGTTGAACGCGGCCAGGGCCAGTCCGAGTCCGAAGACCTTGACCGGCGTGAGGCCGTCGATCGCGCCCATCCATTTCGGCAGTTTGGCCTGTGAGGGATCCTTTGGGCGCCGGTGCCATTGCCGGGCGCCGAAGACGACGAGGAGCACGCCCAGAGCGAGCTTGAGGGCTCCCACCCAGGTGGCCGGGTGATTGTGGGTGGAGGCACCGGCGGGGGGCGCGATCGCCAGCATCACCGCGCCCAGTGCCGAGAGTCCCAGGATCCAGCCGATGGCGAAGAGGGGCCCGTTGAGGCGTCCCCGAGGCGTGGCGAGGATGAGGATGATCGCGATGATCGGGAGCGGGCTGATCGCGACGCCGGCCGCAAAACCCAGTACGTCACCGAGAACTTTGCCCATGATTGCCTCCAGGTGACCGTCGGGGTGGCGATCGAGATGAGCAGGGCCGAGAACGGGAGTCCGTGACCCGGTTGCCCGCACGCGGCGCCGTGGGACTGTCGTGGACGCTTCCGGGGCGTGTGGAAAGGGCCCCGGAAACCGGGTCGCCACCTCCCCGGAAGCGGTCCTTCCGGACGACGGCCCTCAGCGGTCGGCAGGCACCGTCGCACAGCCGGGCCGGAGGTTCCGGTCCGGACTGCTGAGCGCCTCGCCATTCCATGTTCCTGCGCCCTTCATTCCATGTTCCTGCGCCCTTCCGGATCTGTCCTCGGGAGCTTCTCGGAGGGCGAGGGTCTTGGCAGCGGGCACGAACCGTAGCCGCCCGGTTCCGGGGAATACGAACCGATCGGGCTGACCCCGCGGCACCGGAGCCTCTCGGCGATCCCGGGCAACCACGTCACCCCTGACCGGGGATGCGAGGCGGCGCGTATGCGGCCAAGATGAAGAGGTGAGGGCGATGGCGCCCCATGTCGGGGCGCTTGGCGCCCCTCGCACTGATCCGTGGCAGGGGAATCTCACGATGACCGCAACGACAGGTGCACCCCAGTCGACTCCCCCCGAGCGCCCGGGCAGGTCGGACGGGGTCTGTAACGAATTCACCGTCTTCACCGAGATCAAGCCGGGCCATGCCGACGCGCTGCGTGAGGATCTCGCCGCGATGGCCGACGCGGAGGCTGCCGAGAACGTTCACGCGGCGGTGCGCCAGATCGGCACCCTCCATGACGCCCGGCACGTGATCTTCGACAACGACACCCGGTTCATGTTCGCCAGCGTCTTCGACGGCTCCTGGGACGCCTACATCGACGACTTCGCCCAGACGGTGGTCGGGGAGCGCTTCGACAAGGTCTTCTCGCACAGCAAAGGGTTCCCCGGCGTCAAGGATCCGAACGCGAAGGAGTGGTTCGTCGCCCACCAGGAGCCCGCGGGCGTCTTCGTCAGCGCCTATCCCGATCTGACCGTTCAGCAGATCTACAAGGACCAGCGCGTGGACGACGCGTTCCAAGAGGTCCTGGACACCGACGAGTTCCGGGCGGCGCTGGACGATCCGGCCAACGCGGGGCTGGTGGCCACGCCGGCCTTCCAGAGGCTGCTGGAGGAAGCCTCGGCGTAGGCCCTGTCGTCAAACTCCCGCCTGCCTCCGGGCGGACGACGGGAGTTTGACGACAGGACCTGGACGCCGGGCACAGCCGACCTGGAGGCAGAGCGCCTATGAACACGACGGCAAGCGGCGGCACGGCCGACGTGCACGTCGAGATCGACGACGTCCAGAGCGGGGCACTGCGTCCCCGACCGGTGCCGTACGAGGGGAAGTTCATCTTCCTGCACGTCGACGACCGCCACGCCGGACGCGCCCTGCTGCGACGGCTGCTCCCGTTGACCTCGGGTGGTCTGCCCGACGTGGATCCGGGTCAGGACGCCTGGGTCGCTGTGGCGTTCACCTACCAGGGGCTGCGGGCCCTGGGGGTGCCTCAGGAGTCGCTGGACAGCTTTCCGCAGGCATTCCGTGAGGGCATGGCCGCTCGGGCGGAGCGGATCGGTGACGTGGGCGCGAGCGGACCGGACCGCTGGGAGACGCCGTTCGGCACAGGCGACGTCCATATCGCGCTCAGCGCCCTGTCCTCCGACGCGGCGCAGCTGGAGAAGGAGCTGGAGCGGGCCCGCGTCGTCCTCCGGGACACCCCCGGTGTCCGGGTGATCTGGGAGCAGGACGTCCACCAGCTGCCGACCGGCCGCACCACCTTCGGCTTCCGCGACGGCATCAGCCATCCGAACATCGAGGGCGTCGGACTGCCCGGCTCCAACCCGCAAGAAGCCCCCATCAAGGCCGGCGAGTTCATCCTCGGCTACCCCGACGAAACCGGCGGCGTGCCGCCCATGCCCAGTCCCGACGTGCTGGGACGCAACGGCACCTACGTGGCCGTACGCAAGGTCCACACCGACGTGGCGGCCTGGCGCCGGTTCCTGCGCGCGAACAGCTCCGGCGCCGAGGAGGAGGAACTCCTGGCGGCGAAGATGGTCGGACGCTGGCCCAGCGGAGCCCCGCTGGAGCTGGCGCCGGAGCACGACGATCCGGAGCTGGCGGCCGATCCGCACCGCGTCAACGACTTCCTGTACCGGGAGAACGACGACCGGGGCCTCCGCTGCCCCGCCGGTGCGCACATCCGGCGCACCAACCCCCGCGACGCCACCATCGTCGGCGACGCACGGATGCACCGCCTCATCCGGCGCGGCACCACCTACGGCCCGCCGCTGCCCGAGGGGGTGCTGGAGGACGACGGCGCCGACCGGGGTCTGGTCGGAGTCTTCATCGGAGCCCATCTGGAGCGGCAGTTCGAGTTCATCAAGGCGCAGTGGGTCAACGACGGCAACTTCATCGGATACCCCGGCGAGCAGGACCCGGTGGCCGGGCATCACGACGGAACCGGCAGCATCACCATCCCGGAGAAGCCGGTCCGGCGCCGCCTGCGGAACCTGCCCAGCTTCGTGGCCACCCGCGGCGGTGAGTACTGCTTCCTGCCGGGCCTGCGCGCCCTGCGCTGGCTCGCGGAACTGGAGGACTGACGGCAGCTTCCGCCCCCGAGTCCGTCACGCTCTCCGAGGAGAGGTCGAAGTCATGGCAGCGCAGTTCGTCCCCTACACGCCGGACGTCGAAGTCGACGACCCGCACTTCGACCAGAACCTGCGGACGGTGATCGAGAAGACCGAGCGCTACATCGCCGAGTCGGTCCAGGCCGGCGGCACCGGCCAGGCCCTCCGCGACGCCCACGCCAAGGGCTACGGACTGGTCCGGGGGGAAGTGGAGATCCTGGACGGCCTTCCCCCCGAGTACGCCCAGGGCATCTACGCGACTCCGGGAACCCACGACGCGCTCATCCGCTTCTCCAACGGCTCGCCGCACGCCGGAGCCGACGCACGACTGGGCGCCGCCACCGGACTGGCCCTGAAGATGTTCGGCATCGACGGTCCGACCCTGCTGGAGGACGAACCGGACACCGGCACCTTCGACTACGCCAACATCAACGCACCGGTCTTCTTCTGCAACACGGTCGAGCACTACCTGTTCATCCAGGAGCTGTTCCTGGACGCCCCGGCCTACTTCGCCCAGGGCCGCCCCGGCGCACACCGTTTCTACGCCGACTTCGTGACCGGAAAGGGCACGCTGGGCCAGGACGACTGGGCGTGGGACGAGTTCCTCGCCTTCGTCCGCCTGTCGAAGATTCCCCCGGTCAACATACTGCTGTCGAGCTACTGGACCATGGGCGCGGTCCGGCACGGGGACTACATCGCCAAGGTGCGCATCACCCCCGACCCGGACTGCGCAGCCGCGGTGGTCCGGCGCGTCATCGACCCGGCTTCCGCGCCGGAGGTCTTCCGGCCGGCCCTGCAGGCCGAGCTGCAGGAGCGCCCCTACGCCTTCGACATCCAGATCCAGCTCTGCACCGACCTGGAGCGCATGCCAGTGGAGGACACCACCGTGGAGTGGCCCGAGCAACTGTCGCCGCCGGTCACCGTAGCCAGGCTGCGGCTGCCGCAGCAGGACATCTCCGGCCCGGAGAACCTGGAGAAGATGGACGCGCTGTCCTTCACGCCCTGGCGGGTCACCGCCGAGCACGCGCCCCTGGGCAACATCATGCGGGCCCGCAAGGAGGTCTACCGGCACTCCTCCATCGAGCGCCACAAGCTCAACCAGCAGCCACGCACTGAGCCGCGCAGCGCCGACGAGGTGTTCGGCCCAGCCCCACCACAGTGACGGTGCGTCGACCGACCCGACGGGTCGCCCAGCCCCCGGCCCCCGTCCAGCGTCCTGCGTCCTGCGCGTCGGAACCGGCGTGATGAGGGCATGTCGTCCCGGTAGCTGTGCTCCAGGTAGCCCGCACCACGTGGGACGCGGCACTCGCCGACTGCGAAGTGTTCCGCCCCGCCGTCAGCGCGCGAGGTGCACAGCGGAGCCTGGAAGCCGAGCCGTCCCGTACGCCGCGACACACGAACACCACAGCGCCACAGCACCACCCCGCACGAGGCGGCACACCGTTTGCCGCAGTGATCCGCATCCTCGCCCACGGTGGGTCGTTGACGCGGTGTCCGCCCCGCCGCCCGACCGGAGTTCCGCTGTGCCCACCGATGTCGTCTCCGGCCCGCCGGCCGGTCTCGTGCGCGCTCGCGTGCACGATCCCTACCCCTACTTCGCGTGGCTGCGCCGCAACGCACCGGCCTTCGAGGAGCGCAGGCCCGGCCGGCCGAGCGTGTGGCAGATCTCCCGTTACGACGACGTGCGCTCCCTGCTCGCCGACCCGCGGCTGAGCAAGGACCCCGCCCGGGTACCCGGCTACGTTCCCGGGCCCGCCGGACTCAACCGGCACCTGGTGCACGCCGACCCGCCCGATCACACCCGGCTGCGGACCCTGGTCAACGCGGCGTTCATCCCCCGGCGCATCGCCGGACTGGCCCCGGTCGTCACCGACACCGCCACCCGCCTGCTCGACGAGCTGGAAGCGGCCGCGCACATCGACGTGATCGCGGACTTCGCCGCGCCTTTGACCTTCCGCCTGATCTGCACCATCCTCGGCGTCCCCGACCACCTGGACACCGCCGCCACCCGCGACACCCTCATGGCCTCTCTCACGCACGACACGCGCGGCCACGAGGGCGACCTGCATCCGCTGCTGGACGCGCTGATCACGGACAAGCGCGCCCACGGCCCGACGGAGGGCTCCGACCTGCTCGGCGCGCTCGTCCACGCCCGCGACCACGGCAGCGCGATGACCGAGGAGGAACTGCGCTCCACCGCCTACCTCCTGCTGCTGGTCGGCCACGACACCACGATGAACCTCATCGGCAACGGCACCCTGGCGCTGCTGCGACACCCGGACCAGCTCGATCGCCTCGCCGCCGACCCCGCCCTCACCACCACCGCCGTCGAGGAACTCCTGCGCTACGACTCACCGGTGCGCGACGCCACCTTCCGCTGCGCCGCCGAACCGATCCGCCTCCACGGGCGGACCATCGCCGTGGGCGACATCGTCAGCCTGCTGATCGGCTCGGCGAACCGGGACGAAGCCCGGTTCCCCGACGCCGACCGCCTTGACCTGGCACGGCGCCCCAACGAGCATCTCGCGCTCGGCTACGGCCCGCACTTCTGTATCGGCGCGGCGCTGGCCCGCCTCGAAGCAGCACTCGCCCTGCCCCTGCTGATCGAACGTCTGGGGCCGGTCCGGCTCGCCAAGCCGCTCGACGAACTTCCCTGGCGCCCGGCCCGGGTGATGCGCGGCCTGGCCGCACTGCCCGTCGTCCGCTGCTGACCGTCCGCCACATTCGCCCCACCCCCCGAGGAGCCCAGCATGGACGTGGTTCTGACCGAACGACGCGCCGGTGTCCTGGTCATCACCCTGAACCGGCCCGAGGTCCGCAACGCCATCGACCGGCGCCTGGCCACCGCCCTGGACGACGCGGTGACCACCCTGGAGACGGACCCGGCCCTCCAGGTGGGCGTCCTGACCGGAGCCGGAACGCATTTCTGCTCCGGGATGGACCTCAAGGCGTTCCCCACCGAGGGTGTGCCGGTGGTCGGCGACCGCGGCCTCGCGGGTCTGGCCCGTGCCCGCCTGACCAAGCCCGTGATCGCCGCAGTCGAGGGCGCCGCCGTCGCGGGCGGGTTCGAACTGGTTCTGGCCTGCGACCTGGTGGTCGCCGCCGACACCGCGTTCTTCGGTCTGCCCGAGGTGGCCCGCGGCCTGGTCGCGTCCCAGGGCGGGGCCATCCGCCTCCCGGCCCGCCTGCCCTACCACCTGGCCATGGAGATGCTGCTGACCGCGGACCCCATGCCCGCCGCCGAAGCCGCCCGCCACGGCCTGGTCAACCAACTGACCGCCCCTGGAAAGGCAATGGCGGGCGCACTCGACCTCGCCGACCGCGTCCGCGCCCACTCCCCGCTCGCGGTCCAGGCCACCAAGCGGATCGTCCAGGCCACCCGCGGCCTGGACGACACCACCGCCTTCACCGTCCAGGACCCCCTCAGCGACCCCGTCTTCACCACCACCTCCGCAACCGAGGGCACCCGCGCCTTCTGCGAAAAACGCCCTGCCGTCTGGACCGGCTGACCCACCGTCTACGGCAGGAGTTCTTCACCGAGGAACCCCAGGCGCTGGAATGGCGGGCCGGCAGACGCATGGGCGAAGCCGGTGCGCCCGTCGCAGGCGCAGGAGGAGTTGCAGCCCGGACAGCATGATGTGCGACCGAGCATCACTACGATCACGGTCATGGATTGGCTGGAGCGTGCCGCGAAACTGAGGCAGTGGAGCCGGGACGGGGTGCGGGCGCCGCACAAGCCGTTGCTGCTGCTGTACGCGCTGGGCCGTTTTCAGGCGGATGCCGCGGACGAGTTGCCGTACAGCGCGGTGGAGGCGGATCTGAAGCAACTGCTGGTGGAGTACGGTCCGCCGCGCGGGACCACGCCCGCCTATCCCTTCCACCATCTGGTCAGCGACGGGGTGTGGGAAGTGCGGACCGAGCACGGCGTCGGCAGCCCAGGCACCGGTGTGCGGGAACTGCGGGCAAGCCGGGCCACTGGGCGGCTGGCCCCGGACCTTCAAGTGGCGCTCCGGCGGGAACCGTCGCTGCTGGGCCGCATGGCCAGGGTGCTGCTGGATCTGCACTTCCCGGCGTCGCTGCACCAGGACCTGCGCGACACGGTGGGCCTGGAACTGGAACTGGCGGAGACCGACGCTCTGCAGGCGCCCGAAAGGCGGCAGCGGGACCGCCGGATGCGGGCGATGGTGCTGACCGCGTACGAGTACCAATGCGCCTTCTGCGGCTACGACGGCATGATCGGCTCGGCGCCCGTCGGGCTGGAGGCCGCGCACGTGCGCTGGTGGGCGTTCGACGGCCCGGACGACGTCGACAACGGACTGTGCCTGTGCTCGCTGCACCACAAGCTCTTCGACAAGGGCGTCCTCGGCATAGGCGACGGCCACCGCATCCTGGTCTCGCAGCAGTTCATCGGCCGCAGCCAGACTGCCCGCGAGCATGTCACGGCTCTCGCGGGCCGTCCGCTCATAGGCCCTCAACCCGGCATCCCGCCCATCGCGGCAGCCCACCGTTCCTGGCACACCAGCCAGGTGTTCCAGGGCAGCCCACGCCCGACCGCCGCCTGACCCGGTGTTCGATGCGGGATTCCAAGGGACTGAGCGCACCGAGCATCCCTGATCGCTCCTCATGCTGCTTCCAGCACCCGCAGGTGTCCCCCGGTCCGTCGGCTCAGGCAACGCTCGGCCTCCCCGCCCGGTCGGACACTCACCGGCGAGCGAGGGCTCATTGCCAGGCGGGCATCGAGCGCTGCCTCCCACTGCTCGGTCAGCCCGGCCATGAGGCGCTCGCTCAGGCCAGGGACGACGTGGGCATAGCGTGCCGAGACGGAACCCGGCGTCCGGTGGCCCCCGCCGGGGTCAGCCCGCCTTCGGCGGCTTCTGCGTGTCGAAGGCGAAGAGCGTGTTCTTGTCCGCGGCCACGACCACCACACGCCCCACAACGGTCACGCGCGGACTCGCGCCCTGCTCGCCCGTCAGACCGTCGACCCGCGGATCCGTCGTCCACAGGGATTTGCCGTCGTACGGCGACAGCGCGACCACCCGGCCGGTGGCCGAGCTGAAATACAGCGCGCCGGCTCCTGCCACGGGACCTGACGCGCCCTCCACGCTCGTCTGCCGCGACCACTTCTTCCGGCCGGTCGCGGGGTCGATCGCCGTGACGAGACCGGTCTGCCCGCTCACGTAGACGGTGCCGTCCACCATGCCGGGCGTCCCCGCGTAAGTCCGGGCCAGTCGGGAGTACGTGACCTTCCGTGAGGTCGGGTCGACCCGCACCACACAGTCGTACCCGGCAGGCGCCGTTCCCTCCATGTGCACGTGAAGGAGTACGAGCCTGCCGTCGGCGACGCCCATCGGCACTGCGGGGCCGTCGACCGCGATGGGTGAGCCCAGTGTCCCCGAGGCCCGGTCGACCGGGTACAGGGTGGAGTGGCGCACCTCTGAGGCATCCATCTCACCGTCCGTCGCGCACATCGCGAAGAGCCGTGGTCCCACCGGGACGGGAGCGCACTGCGTGCCCGCGGGAAACGACGTCGTCCAGATGACCGCACCGCTGTGCGCGTCCCGAGCCTCGAGGCGGGAGTTGGAAGCGTCGACCGTCACGACGGAGGAGCCGACCACAAGGGCGTCCTGAGTCCGGCCCGTGACGGCCTGCGACTGGGCGCCGGACGGCACGGACCACAGCTCCCGGCCGTTTTTCGCGTCGATGGCCACCACCTCGCTGGGAGGGTCCTGCGGGGTGTCCTGGGCGGCGAAGCGGTAGCCGAGCACCGTGTCGTCGGTGGCGCCCACCAGGTACATGCCCTGGACGGGGACGCCCGGGCTCTTCGCCGTCCACACCTGCGAGCCGTCCACGGCCCTGATACGGGTCGCGACAACGCTGCCACCCCCGCAGTACAGCGCGTCGCCGCGTGCGACGCAACGCACTTCGTCGGGGATGTCCTCGCGGCCGCCCCGCACGGTCTTGCGCCACGGCTTGAAGCCGTCCGGAAGCGCGACTCCCGACGCCGCGACGCCGTCGCCCTTGTCGCCGCCGTTTCCCCCGAAGCGGCCCGCATTCAGCGCGGCGACTCCCCCGCCGATCGCCGCCACCGCTACCGCGGCCGCGAGCACGGGCCGCCATCTGCCGTGCAGGCGGCGGCCGATGAGGGTGCCGGCGCTCTCCGCGTCGGGACCGGCCGGGTCGGTGGTCGGGGCAGTCGGCACCGGAGTGGCCCGCGGCGCGGAGTGCTGCTGGGTGATCATGTCGCGAGTGCGGCCCGCGGCGACTCCGTTCGCGGCGGTCCCGCCCAGGTCGGCCGGCAGGTCCCGCAGCAGTACGAGGAGTTCGTCCGCCGAGGGGCGCCCGCTCGGCTCCTTGTCCAGGCACGTCTCGACGACCGCGCGCAACGCCGCCGGCACGTCACCGAGCGACGGCTCCCCGTGCACCACCTGATACGCCGTCATATAGCTGCTGTCCGCGTCGAAGGGCCCGTGGCCCGTCGCCGCGTACACCAGCAGGGTGCCCAGCGAGAAGACGTCCGACCCCGGCCCCACACCACGCGGTGTCTGCAACTGCTCCGGCGACATGAAGGGCGGCGTACCGATGACCCGCCCCGTCATCGTCAGCGTCTCCTGGTCCGCGGCGCGCGAAATGCCGAAGTCGATGACGCGCGGCCCCTCGGGCGAGAGCACGACGTTCGAGGGCTTCAGGTCACGGTGGACGACCCCCACCCGGTGGATGTCGCGCAGCGCCTCCGCCAGCCCGATGGCGAGCCGCCTCAACTCCACCCCGCTCAACGGGCCCTTCGTGGCGACGTGCTGGGCGAGCGTGCGCCCCTCGATGTAGGTCGTCGCCATCCACGGCTGCTCGGCCTCAGGGGCAGCGTCCACCACGGCGGCGGTGAACGCGCCGCTCACCCGCCTCGCCGCAGCCACCTCCTGACGGAAACGGATGCGGAACTCGTCGTCCTCCGCGAACTGCTGGTGGATCAGTTTGACCGCGACAGGCCGCCCCGAACCCGTACGGGCCAGGAAGACCGTGCCCATGCCACCCGAGCCGAGCCGCGCCTCCAGTGGGTAACCGCCGATCTCGGCTGGATCACCTTCGCGCAGCGACACCGTTCCCGACCTCCCGTTACCCCGTGCGTCTCTGTCACCACGGGCCTGCGTACCTGTCCTGCACACAAACTAGCCGCAAGGTCGTACGGCACAGCGAAGCGGGTGACGAACAGGGAGCCCAGAGCTGCTCCCCTGCCGCGCACGTCGAAGCCCTGCCAAGGGGAGCATGGCGGGACTTCGTCGCGTCGTGGGACACCGCACCGTGCGGGACCGGGCGTGCGCACACGCCTCACACGGGCCAGTTGGACCGCACAAAACCCTCTTCCGTACGACTCGTTCAGTGCGCCGGCCCGTGACGCGACTTATGCTGCCTCACAACGGCCATGAGGGCCGGGCGTGCGGGGAGCGATGAAGTGGGCGCAGAGATCGTTCAGTTGGTGCAGCAGGCCGGTCCGTATCTGACCGCCGCGCTGGGCGCGTACGGCGGCACTGTGCTCAGCCGGGCGGAGGAGGCGGCCGCCGACGCCACCGCCGACCTGGGACGCAGGATCTTGCGGGCCGTCTGGTCCCGGGGCGACGAGAGTGAGCAGGCGACGCTGGAGGTCGCGGTCGACGAAGCGCTGCAGGACGCCGAAGACCCGGATGCCATGGCCGCCCTACGCCAGTTGATCAAGCGAGCGCTCCGGGACGACGAGGAGCTGCGCCGGGAACTGGCCGAACTACTGCCCGCTCCTTCCGGGACGGTGGTCATCACCGCGTCGGGCACCCGGTCGATCGCCGCCCAGCACATCGGCACCGCTGTGACCGGTGATGACGCGCGGGTCGGGGAGTGACCGCGGCCGAAGGAAGTGCCGCACAGGCCCACATCGAGGCATCGGGCCCCAGGTCCATCGCCGCGGGCACCATCGGCACCGCCATCACCGGCGATGTCGTACTGACCGCGGACGCCCTGAACGCGGCGCGTGACATCCAGGCCGCCCCCGGGTCCGGCAACCTCCCTCCGCGCCGGCTGTGCCTGGGGCGGGAGGACGAACTCGCCTGGGTCCGCGAGACGCTGGCGGACGGTGACGAGAACGCCGACGCGCACACGGCGGCGCTGTGCGGCCTGGGCGGCATCGGCAAAAGCACCGTGGCCCTCGCCTACGCCCACCAGTACCGTTCCGCGTACACGCTCGTCTGGTGGATCACGGCCGATTCACCGGCCCGCATCGAGCAGTCCCTCGCCGGCATCGCACTTCGCCTCTTCCCCACGTGGGCTGCGCGAGCATCGGACCAGGAGCGGATGCACTGGGCGCTCAACTGGCTGCAATGGCACCCGGGCTGGCTCCTGGTGTACGACAACGTCGAGAACCCGCAGGACCTGGCGCCCTGCACCGGCGCGCTCAACAGGGGGCATCACCTGGCGACCAGCCGGCGCGCCGTGGGCTGGCCGCGCACGGTTTCCACGCGGCCGCTGGGTGTTCTGTCCGCCGACGAGGCGGCAGACGTCCTGTGCGCTCACGCGCTGGACGGCGACGCGCCCACGGCCGGTCAGCGCCAGGAGGCTCGCGCACTGGCCGATGAACTGGGCTTCCTGCCACTGGCGTTGGAACAAGCCGGTGCTTACCTCCACCAGAATCCCACCATCGGCATCAGCGCCTTTCGCCGGCGTCTGGCCAAGAAGCTCGACAAGGCCGCCGACGGCATCGACCCTGAACGCACCATCGCGCGCGTCTGGACCCACACCCTGAGTGCGATAAAGGGGCGAAACCCCTTGGCCGTAAGGGTCTTGCGTACGCTGGCCTGGCTGGCCCCCGACAGCATTCCCGTGGCCCTGCTGGAGACGCCCGGAAATGATCCGGACGAGGTTGCCGAAGCCTTGGGCCTGCTGCGCGCCTACAGCATGGTCAGCCTGTCGCGAAACGGCGACAGCGTCAGCATGCACCGTCTCGTCCAGACAGTGCTCCGCCGCTCGACCACCACCGGCGCCGACGGCCGGCCGGAGGGCCGCGCCGAAGCGGAGGACGCGCTGCTCTATGCGCTGCCGATCCCCTCGGGGCCCGGGCTGCCGGTTCAATGGCACATATTGATGCCCCATTTGACAGCCCTCGCGGGCACTGCCCCGGCGAGCAGACAGAAGCGACAGGCCGTCAGCGCCTACCTCATCGCCGATCGCCATCTCAGCGATCAGGGGCTCGTCGCGCGCACGATTCCCCTTCGGGCAGCGGTCCTCTCGTACCGTGAGCAGTCCGAAGGGATCTCACACGAGAACACGATCTCCGCCCGTTGCGCACTGGCTCACGCACACGAATCGGCGGGAGACACGTCTCGCGCCATCTCGCTCTACAAAGACGCCCTCGGCGCGTGCGAAGAGGCGCTCGGGCACGAGCATCCCCACACACTGATGACTCGCGGAAACCTGGCCGGCGCTTATGAGACCGCGGGAGACCTGGCGCTCGCCACCACGTTGTACGAAGAAGTCCATGACCAGTGCAAGCGAGTGCTCGGCGAAAACCATTCCGAAACACTGACGATCCGGAACAATCTGGCGTACACCTACAGAGTATCCGGACAGGCGGGGCGGGCCGTCCCCATGTACGAGGACATCCTCGCCGAGAAGGTGAAACTGTTCGGGGAGGATCATGCCAGCACGCTCAATACGCGCAACAACCTCGCGACGGCGTATCAGTCGGCTGGGCGTCTGGACCGGGCCCTCCCTCTGCTGGAAGCCGTCGTGGCCCAGAGCGAGCGGGTCCTCGGGGAGACGCATCCCGTGACTCTGACCTTCCGGAACAATGTGGCATTCGGCTACGCGGAGATGGGCGACCTGGCGAGTGCCCTCCCGGTTCTGGAGACCGTGCTCGCACAGCGGGAGCAACTGCTCGGGGACCTGCATCCCGACACCCTGCAGAGCCGCAACAACCTCGCCATCATCTACCAGACGGCAGGCGATGTGACACGATCCGTTCCCTTGCTCGAGACGGTCGTCGCGCAGTACGAACAGGTGCTCGGTCCCGCCAATCCGAACACGCTCATCGGTCGAAGCAATCTGGCGGGCGGCTACATGCTGGCGGGACGACTGAACGAGGCCATCCGGGCCTGGGAGGTGACCGTCTCCCACGCGGAGCAGGTCCTCGGTCCCCTCAATCCCGACACCGTGCTTTTCCGGAACAATCTCGCCGACGCCTACCGCCGACGCGACGGCGGCAGCGCCTGAAGGTCCTCTCGCGCGACTGTCCCCCGGTCGGGAGCACGCGCTCAACGGCGGGACGTGTTCTGACGGAAGTGGTCGGCGTGCCGGTGGCGGGCGGGGACACGTCCACCTCGGCACCGTCACAGCCGCCGCCCTCGTCATCTGGCTCGGCTCGTGACCGAAACGACGGAATCCAACGGCGGCTGACCTGCCGGCGGAGGGCAGCCGAGGAACGGCGTTGCCTCAGTCCGCGGTGGTCATTAAGGTCGGCCGGGTGACTGCCGGGTCGGCCATGGGCCATGCACGAGTGAGGTTCCCGGCCTCGGCGTGAGCGCGAGGCGGGCAAGAAGCCCGCCCCCTTCTCCGTGCCCTTGCTCCCGGCGCCCGCGCGCGGCGCCCCTCCCAGCGGATCCCAAGCCCCGGAGACACACCACTGATGTCCTACGACTCGCCGTACCCGCACGAATCCGAACTGCCGGCGACCGCCGTCCAGCTGAACCACACCGCCGTCTACGCCGCCGACCGGCGCCTGTCCGCCGATTTCATCGCCGCGATCCTGGGCCTGAAGGTCGGCGCCCCGTTCGGGCCGTTCCTGCCCGTCGACCTCGGCAACGGCGTGACGCTCGACTACTACGAGAAGCGCGACGAGCCGATCCAGTCGCAGCACTACGCCTTCCTCGTGCCCGACGAGCAGTTCGACGCCGTGATCGCCCGCCTGGAGGCGATCGGGGTCACCTACTACGCCGATCCCAGCCACACCGAACCCGGCCGGATCAACCGTCTGTTCGGCGGTCGCGGCGCCTACTTCGACGACCCGGACCGCCACAACATGGAGATCATGACCAGGCCCTACGTCCGCCCCTAGCAGGACGCTTGGCAGTAATCCGCACGGCCCTCCCCGCCAAGCGGCTCGCCGACTTCCCGGCCTGGGGCCGCGAGGTGAGTCGCTTGGCGGCGCGGCAGAGTCCGGTCACCCCGGACGGTGCCACTGGTGCGCTGACCCGCCGGGCCTGCCGCCCAGCGCCGACGGCTGGGCGGTCTGGACGCGCGGGTACACGTTGCGGCGGGGCCTTCACAGCATTACCAGGGTGTACGGGTTCAGGCCGGAGACGCGGTTCCGGGCCGGGCACTGACCCAGGACCGGCTCGGGTTCAGGAAGCTGCCGATCTCCAGGTCCGCCAACGCCAGTTCGTGCTCCAGGGAGTCGTCGTCGACGGGCCTGGTGACCACCGATTGCGACCACTTCGAGCCGTCGATCTCGTAGTCGAGGGTGAAGGTCAGCATCTCGGACGACGCCTGGCGCAGGTCGCGCATGCTGATCGTGCACCCGTCCGCCACCTGCCGTACGAACGGCGGCTCGTCGACGTAGTTCCGCTCCGGCGGGTCCCGCTGGATGAGCACCTGCCCCTGGTCTTTCACGTGGGCCCGACAGATTCTGAGAAATGCCCGGGCCTGCTCGACATCCGGTTTCTCGATCAAATGCGACATCAGGAGAACCACGTCGAATCGGCGACCGAGCGCCAGGTCTTCGATCCTGGCTTCGACGGTCTCCGCACCTTTGATGTACGCCAGCATGGCGGGCGATTCGTCGACCGCGACCACTTCGTGGCCCAATTCCAGAAGGGGATGGGTGATTCTCCCCGCGCCCGCCCCCAGCTCCAGGATGCTCGCGCCCGCCGGAATCGAATCGTGGATCAGGCGCGGGCTCGAGCCGGCCGGCAGGCGGGCGTAGAACTCCACCGGAGAGCCGTCGGGGGAGAGGGAAAATTCAGTCTGTGTCATTGCCCCTGCCACCTAGGTAAGGCATTGGCTGTTGTTGTGCGGCGAGAAGAGACCGCAGCAATCTCCGTCCAGGTCCTCGTCGAACACGCCTTCCTCGATGGCTGGATGCTCTCCGGTCAGATCCTTGAAGTCCTGACTTCTCAGCGGTGGCCGGCCGGCGATCTCGATCACGCAGTCGGAGGTGATGAAATCGACGTGCACGTCGCAGGAGTGGACCAGGCCTCGTACCTGATTGCTCTGCCCGAAGCCTATATGCACGCTCGGGAATCGCTCGTTGAGGTGCGAGTTCAGGGAGATGAACCGCTCGATGCCGACGTTCGTGCCGAATCCCAGTTCGCCGACCCGATCGGCGTTCGGCAGCCGCAGGCAGCGTTCGATCAACTTGTTGACGGAAGGGTTGTCGCACTTGTAGTCCATCATGATGCCGTTTTCGATCTCGAACACGGCGGGGTGTTCGTGCAGTCGTGCGTCGAGCGTGGTGTACGCGGTCGAATTGAACGCACCGTCCGCGACGAGCGTGCCGCTTATCCGCGCGGGGTAGGTCGCCACCTCACCTGCGGGCAGGAGAACGAAGGCTCCCTCCCGGTGGAGCCCGCGGTTGCTCACCCAGCGGTAGCGCGCGGGGTCGAGCACGACATCCAGCTCGGATCCGGAGGACGTCCTGACCTTGAACCGCTCGGCGGACCGGAGACCGTGCAGGAGTCCGGCGTTGATGTTGTTCAAGGTGGCCGGCGACGTCGTCACGGCCTGCTTGAAGAATTCCGCACCGGTCATCACCGTCCGGAAGACTTCGATCCTCTTCCCGGAGAACGGCTCCAGTGCGTCGCGAATCGAGTCCGACGGCGCGACAATGTCGTATTCGATGCAGAGCACGACAAGCCGGTCCGTGATCTGGTCGAGGTCGAATTTCGCACTGCTGAGCGACTGTTCGATCGCGGCGGCGGACAGGCCTTCCAGGTCCATGACCATGGCGGGAATGCCGCGGATGTCCAGCTCAGTCGCGACCCAGGCGGCCGGTTCACGAGCGCTGCGCGCGTACAGCAGGAGTACTCGATCGTGATCCTCGAGATGGATGTACTGATCAAGCATCAGCGAGACGCCGCGCCAGACCTGTTCGTCGGGCCCACTATTTTCCATAGTATGAAAGCATCCCCAGGAAATAGACTCCAGCGCGGTGTGCGTGGCGCGCGCGAAGGGCTTTCAGTTTTCGCGCGCACCGCCGAGCAAGATCAGTCTTCGGTCTCCCACGCCGAGGTGAAGTTGACCGCTTCATTGTCGCTTCCCGAAAGAATGTCCACCGGAGCTGTCGCAGCGACCGGCGCCTCCCGGGTCAGCAAAGCGTTCAGCGTTGTCGCCACTCGCGCATTGCGGGTAGCTTCCAAAGTTTCGGTTGCCATCGAAACATCGCCTCCCAGCTAGTTTGACTGAGCACGCAAATTAACAACTGCCCATATTCCAGTCAAGATGGCCGCCCTTTTCGGTCCACTGCACAGGGTGGCATCAAGCCATCCTCAAGTGTCGCCAATATCCGTTTTGTGAATCGATGTCCCGGAGAGAGGTTCAGTCAGTGGGACAGCCGGGACCAGGGTGCGGAGGACGGCGAAGCACGGGCACGAGCACAAGTAGGACGGCGAGTGTCCCGGCGCCGGCGAGGACGAAAGTGGCGCGTGCGCCGACCAGGTTCACCGACAGGCCACCGGCGAGATAGGCGAAGCCCGCACCCAGTTGGGCGGCGGTCCCGAGGGTGCCGAACACGCGGCCGAGCATCGGGCGGGGCACGACGTCCTGGATGACGGTGTCGTAGCCGATGTTCTCCCCGGCGTTCCCCGCGCCGGCGAGCAACTGTGCCACCAGCGCGACGGCGAGGGCGGGAGCCAAACCGGTGAGCACCGTGCCGGCGCCACTCGCGGCGATGGCGACAACCAGCAGAGTCACTGCTGAACGCCCGCGGGCCAGTCGTGTGCACGCGACCGACGCCAGCAGCATTCCCGAGCCGAACGCGCTGGCGGCGAGGCCGTACCCGGCCGGGCCGCCGGCGAGCTGATCGCCGGCGAGGAACACCAGCGCCACGTTGTCCACGCCGGCGAAGGCGACGATGACGAACAGGGTGAGGATCAGGGTCCTGACCTGTCTGTCCGCCGCGACATAACGAAGACCCGCGGTCGCTTCGGCCCAGACTCCGGTGACTGCGGCGGGGTCGCGAGTCGGCTCCAGCACCGGGAGTCCGGTGAGCAGCAGTGCCGAGACGGCGAAGGTCGCGGCGTCGACTGCCAGCGCGGTGCGAATGCCTCCGGGTCCGGCCGCCAGCAGTCCGCCGAGGCCGGGACCGACAGCGAGTTGCAGGGTCCGGGCGAGCCCGAACAGGGCGTTGGCCGGGGCGCGATCGGGGGCGTCGACCAGGACCGGGACGAGACTGCGTCCGGCCGGGTTCCGGATGGTGGCCAGCGCCCCGGCGAACACGACGAGCGGGATCAGGATCGGCAGCGGCGGCAGGGTGGCGGCGATCACGCCGATGACGAGCGCCGAGGCCAGTTCGCAGCGCACCATCAACCGGCGGGTCGGGACGCGGTCGGCGAGCACCCCGGCCAGGGGGCCGGCAAGTCTCGGCAGCGCGTTCGCGAGCAGAAGCAGGCTCACCCCGACCGGCCCGTCCTGCCGGGCGGCGAGCAACACGAGCACCGTGGTGGTGATTCCGTCGCCGACGAACGACACCGCCCGCGAGGCACACAGTGCCCGAAAAGCCGGATTTCCCCGCAGCAGAGGGGTTCGTGGTGGAGACGCCACCGGTACCGGCGAAGGTTCGACCATGACCGTCAGGGTGCCGTACCCGGCGACGGGAGGACGTGGATTCGGTGCACACCGAATCCAGGCCTGCGATCGTGAGCCGTATGACGCTGGTGCTGAGGTTCGGGTCGGGTGACGCCGCGCGGTGCCGGTTCGCGGTGTCACCGCTGCAGGAAACGATGTCCGCGCTGCTGGTGCTGAACGCGCCGAGCCGTCACGCCTGGTACCTGCCATGGCTGCGTGACGTCCAGGACGTCGTCGCCGAGCTCGACCTGGGACTGCTCGGCGTCGCGGTGCCGGTGCGCGGGCACGGGCCGGATTTCCTGTGGCCGAGCCCGACCGGCCCGCTCACCACCATCGAGGACGATCTCGCCCAGGTCCAGGCCACCGATCCGGACGTCGTCGCCGCCGAACTCGCCGAGCACGCCCGCCGCCTCGACCCCCGTACGGTGCCCGCGCACCTGTACCGCGCCCTCACCGGGGACCCCGTGGAAGCCCGGGACAAGCTGGTCGCGCACCAGCGAGAGGCCTGGCGGACCCTGGTCGCACCGCTGTGGGACCGCGTCCGTGGCCTGCTCGACGCGGACATCACCACGCGCGCCCGGCAGCTGGCCGACGGCGGCCTGGAGGGGCTGTTCGCCAACCTGCACCGGCGGGCCAGGTGGGAGAGCGACGCCTTGCACCTGATCGGTCTCCGCCGCGGGCGTCTCGACCTGCGCGGCCGCGGCCTGGTCCTCGTCCCGACCGCCTTCGGCTGGCCGAACCTGGGCATCGGACCCACCAGCACCACTTCGGCCACACCCCCGGCCCTCGTCTACCCGATGCTCGGCGCCGCGCGGCTGTGGGACCCCGCCGCGCGGTCACCGGCGATCGCGCGGCTGCTGGGCGCCGGGCGCGCGGCCGTACTGGTGGAGACGGTCATCCCCAGCACGACCGGCGGCCTCGCCCGTCGGGTGGACCTGGCCCCGGCGACCGTTTCCCAGCACCTCGCCGTTCTCCGCGACGCCGGCCTTGTCACTGCTGAACGTCGCGGCCGCGAAGTGTTCTACCAGCAGACCCCGCTCGCGGCGGCACTGACTCGGGCATGCGCCTGAATTCGCCCACGGTCGGCTGGCCGGAGTTCTGTGCTACCCGGCAGCAACAACCCGGCCGGCCGTGACCTGAGGAGTGCCGGGAAGCAGTGTCGCAAGGTTGTCCCGTACGAATTCCGCCGCCCTCTTGACCGACTCTTCGGCCCCGGCCTGGTCTTCGAAGACGCTTGTGGAGACCATCACCCCATCCCCCGCGTCCACCCAGTAGTAGGCCACGAATCCGGAGACTTGGCGGAGCAGAGGAACGAATCCGTCGGCCACTCGGCGTCCCGCCTCGGCCGGATCGGTCACCCCTTCGTACCGCCGGACTACTGCATACATGGCTGATCTCCTCACGGATCCCAAGGTCACCTCACGCGAAGCGACATACCCCCACCACTCGTTTCTCGCTCGCGTGACGTTCGGGACACACCCGGATAGGCGCATGGGTGATCCAGCGGAACCATGCCGTGCCCTCTGGCCGTGGTCATACGCATCCCCGAAGAGCGGGCCTGTGGGGTACCACGGTCCGGAATTGTGGCCCGGGCCAGTTCCTGCACTTCCATCCGGCCCAACCAGCAAGGCACCTCGTAGGTGAGATCCCCCCACAGCTCCTCGGTGACGTTCACGCATCACCACAGACCCGCGTCGTTGACCGTGATGTCCAGACCATCGGCGACCGCCGTCAGTAGTAGTCCTCCCGCTTTCGCATATGCCCCGTGGGCTCGATCTCCTCACGGAGGAATGTGTACACCTCCTCCTCTCCGTCGATCAGCACGCCGTAGGCAGGAGGAGTCGCGTCGTCGGGCGGATCTGTAATGCCGAGGATGCCCCCGAGCTTGCCCTCCAGATCCGGCCCGTCGGAGGCCCGGAGCACGCGCACTTCCCCGTAGAACGGAAGAGTGTCCGACATCTTGAAGCCAGTCCTTTCTGATCACTTATGGGTTATCTCGCCGTCGAGAGACACATTTGAGGCGGCTACCATCCCTGCTGAGCCACCCCATCTTGGCCGGCGTTGCCTGGAACGTGTCTGATAGGTCGGTGACGGACCAGAAGGTCGCTCGTCCAGGGTTGGTGTGGGCGGGGTGATGTCAGTGATGGGGAGTGGCAGACGATGTACGACCGGCATCGCCGCTGGTCAGCGGACGGAACATGGGAGATGGTGTTTCGAGCCGTCCAGGCGGAGGCTGATGCCGAGGGGCGGATCGACTGGTCCGTGGTGAGCGTGGACTCCACCGTCTGCCGCGCCCACCAACACGCCGCCGGGGCCCCGTAGGAGGGCGCCGTTCGTGCCGGGCAGACGACGCCGTCCGGCCCAGCACCGGTCGGATGAGGCCCTGGGGAGGTCGCGCGGCGGCTTCACCTCGAGGTCGCGCGGCGGCTTCACCTCGAAGATCCATCTGGCCGGTGAGGGCGGTCGCGGTCCGCTCGCCTTCGTCATCACCCCGGGCCAGTGGGGCGACGCCCCACAGATGCTCGAGGTCCTGGCCCGCATCCGCGTGTCCCGGCCAGGTGGCGGGCACCCGCGCACCCGGCCCGAACACCTCTGCGCCGATCGGGCCTACAGTTCCCGCCGCAACCGCCGCTACCTGCGCCGACGCCAGATCAAGCACACCATCCCGGAGCCAGCCAACCAGAAGGCCAACCGCCGGCGCCGCGGAAGCAGCGGCGGGAGACCCACCGGCTTTGACCGTGGGCGGTATGCCCGCCGCAATGAAGTGGAACGAACGAACGACACGCTCAAGGCATTCCGCGCTGTGGCGATGCGGTTCGACAAGCGGGCGTACGTCTTTCACGGCACCGTCACCGTCGCAGCGATCCGGCTGTGGCTTCGGTCATGACCCTTGAGGGCAGTGTTCAGTTCTGCCAGAGGAACGCGGCCTCACCACAGGGTTGGCAGCTGAAGAGGTAACCGCGGCCCCCGCCGCCGAAGTTCGCCTTGGTGGCGAAGTCGTGGCCCTCTTCGAGCTCGGCCGTGAACGTCTTGCGGTTGGCGCAGGTCGGACAGTCGGGGGTCTCGTCGTCCTGGATCCAGTCGGGTTCACCGCCCAGCCGGCCCAGCACCGGCTGTTCAGTCGGCGTGTCAGCGGGATGGCCTCGTAGCGCGGTGACCGCACCGAGCAGTGTCGTGCCCTCGGCAGGGACAGCGGCTGGGGAGAGGTCGCCGTTGAACAGGAAGGCGCCGTTGGCACCGGCCGTGGCATCCCAGTCGTCACACAGGCCGGGGTCGTTCTGGCAGACGAACACCGAGAACACGCCGGTGCCGAGCGGCAGATGGGCGAGGAACTGCATGCTCCCACCACACTCACGGCACCCCGGCCAGACGAACTCATCCGGTACCAGCGGGACACCACCGGTACGCAGCACGGGCGCGTCAGCGGCGGCTTCTCCGTCGTAGATCAACAGCATGGCTACATGCCTAGGGCCGGCCCTGCAGCCAGAAGACCAGGGGCTGGGTTCCCGACATGACCCGTCGAACAGGCCCTAGCTTGCTCAGAGGAACGTCCCACTCGAACGGCTGCCCGGCGGTCCTGGACGGCCCCTTGATCCATTCAGTACCGAACCGATCCACACAACCCTTCCGAGCGCCACGGGGCAGGCCCGTGCTGACCGTCACTCTCTTGTCCGGGACGAAGCGGATGCGTCTCGCGTGGGGGCGCCCTGAGCCGCGAGCTCGGTCCTGAGGGGGTCGGCGCGCGCCTACCTGGAACGGAAGTCGGCCTACCTGCCGCCCTGGCTTGCAGTGCCGAGCCCATGTGGGCACTGTGCTCTCCCGCTCCGTTCAGGGAATCGGCGCGTTGATCGCGTTCCTGAGCAACATGCCACCCCGGCTACAAAAACCCGGCGGGAAAGCGTGGTTCGCCAGCGACCCAATGAACCGGACCGAGTTGAGCCCTTGGGTCAGGGGCCTGATCCGCTGAAGCGGGTAGGGCCCCTGAGTGGATTCGGGGGCCGTTGTCGGGGCCGTTGTCGGGGCCGTTCGATCGGGCGCCTCGATCACGAGAGGAACGGCCGGACCCCGGGTCCTCAGCCGTGCTTTGCCGACTGAGGACTCCCGTGCGTTCGGCGCGCTCAGCGGTACGTGAGCAGTCGGCGCCGTTCACCCGTGAAGTGGGTGTGGTCGTTGAAGGTGAGGAGGCTGGTGCCGGAGCTGCCGACGACGAGGGTGGTGACGGCGGCGTTGACCGTGACCCGGTTGAGGGCGACGACCCCTGTGGGCGGCAGGGACAGCAGGGCGCCGCAGAGGGCGGCGAGGACACCTCCCGAGGTGACGACGATCGCGTCGCGGCCCTTGGCGAGCGTGGTGGTCAGCTCGGTCAGCGCGGCTGTGATCCCGTTCTCGAAGGTGGCCCATCCGGCGGGGCCGGTCTCCTCCGTGTCCTCCATCCACGCCTCCAGCGCCCGGTCGAGCAATCCCTGCACGGCGCGGGAGTCCGCCTGGCCCGCCGGAACGGGGTCGGTGTAGCGAGCCAGGAGGGCGAGGTGGTCGTACTCGTTCCAGCGCGGATCTTCGCGCACGGGATCCGTGAATCCGGCTGCCTCCGCGAGGAGTTGGGCCGTGTCGCGTTGGCGGGTGAGGGTGCCGGTCATGAGGTGCGGGTCGCGCAGGCCGCGACGGGCGAGTTCCCGGCCGGCGGCGGTGGCCTGTTCGCGGCCGAGGTCGGACAGGGCGTCGTAGTCCTGTGCTCCGAAGGACGCCTGGCCGTGCCGGACCAGGGAGATGAGTGGCATGCGGGTGTCCCCTCTTGTCAGCTGCCGGCGCGGCGGATCGTCGAACGGCAGCGGCGGTCCAGGTAGTTGACCGCGAGCCAGAGGTGACGGAAGGCCGGGTTGCGGGTCTGCTTGTGGTGGTAGCGGTAGTAGATCTGCTGGACGATCACGGCGAGCCGGAACAGGCCGAAGACTTCGTAGAAGGCCCAGTTGTCGGCCGGCAGACCCATCCGGTCGCAGTACCGTTCGACGATCTCGGCGCGGGTGAGCATGCCGGGCAGGTGGCTGGGCTGGCGGCGGGTGGCGCGGGCCATGCGGTCGTCGTCGGCCTGCACCCAGTACGCGAGGGCGCTGCCGAGGTCCATCAGCGGGTCGCCGAGGGTGGCCATCTCCCAGTCCAGAACACCGGTGACGCGCAGGTCCGTCTCGTCGAGGACGAGGTTGTCCAGGCGCCAGTCATTGTGGATGACGCAGGTGGCCACGTCGTCGGGCTGGTGGTCGGCGAGCCAGGCCGTCACGCGCCGGAAGCTCGGCGTGTTCCAGGTGCGGGCCTGATCGTAGCGGCGGGTCCAGCCCTCGACCTGGCGGCGGACATAGCCGGTTCCCTTGCCCAGGTCTGCCAGTCCCGCGGCGACCGGCTCGACCTGGTGCAGGTCGACGAGCGTGTCGACGTAGGCTTCCGACAGGGCGCGGGCCCTGTCCGGGGGCAGGGTCATGCCGTGCGGGAGGCGGCCACGGAGGATCAGTCCGGGCACCTTGTCCATCACGTAGAAGTCGCCGCCGACGACCGACGGATCCTGGCACAGGGCGCGAACGGTGGGGACGTGCGGGAAGGCGGGCTTCAGCGCCTGCTGTACGCGGTACTCGCGGGCCATGTCGTGGGCGGATGACGCCTTCTTGCCGACCGGTGGGCGGCGCAGGATCAGCTCACGGTCGGTGTCCGGGTAGCGCAGCAGGTACGTGAGGTTCGACGCGCCGCCCGTGAACTGGGTGACCTCGGGCAGCCTATCGGGGAGCCCGTCCATCCGTTCCGTCAGCCAGGTGTGCACGCGTTCGACGTCGAAGGCGTCCTCGGCACGGACCGCGCTCCGGTTCTTGTCGTTAGCAATGTCGGGGTGGTTCGTGTGGTTCATCAGCTCGCCTTGGTCACGAGTCGCAGGGGCAGGTGGCGCATGAGGAAGCCCACGGGGACCCAGGGCCACGCCGGGACCTTCGCGTCGGCACCCTCGCGTTCGATGGCCTTCACCATGGCCCGTACGCCCTTCTCCGAGGAGGTCATCAGCGGCGTCTTCGCCGCGCCCGCGCTGAGGTCGGTGGCGATGTAGCCGGGGTGGAGGGTGGTGACGGCGATCGGGGTGCGGGTCGCGGCCATCTCGGCACGGATGCCCTCGGCGAGCGCGGAGAGGCCGGCCTTACTGGCCGCGTACGTGGTGAGGTTGCGGGGCATGCCGCGCATCGCGCTCATCGAGGAGATGACCACGAGGTGGCCCGCCCGCTGGTCGCGGAAGATCTCCATCGCCGCCTCGCACTGGGCGAGCGCGGCGGTGAAGTTGGTCTGGGCGGTCTGCAGGTTGGCGTCGAAACGGCCGGTGCCGATCGGCTGGCCCTTGCCGAGGCCGGCGTTGACGATCACCCGGTCCAGGCCGCCCAGGTCGGTGCGGAAGCCGCGGAAGACCTCGAAGACCTGGTCGTGGTCGTTCACGTCGAGCTCCCGCACGGTCACCTTGATGCCGGGGTGAGTGGCGAGCAGTTCTTCGCGCAGAACGTGCAGACGGTCGGTGCGCCGGGCGCACAGGGCCAGGTCCCGCCCCCGGGCGGCGAAGGCGCGGGCCATGCCCTCGCCGAGTCCCGAACTCGCCCCGGTGATCAGGATCTTCTTCCGGACGGTCATACCGTTCCCGCCTCCTGCCGGTCCTGTGCGTCGAGTTCCTGCCGGTCCTGTGCGTCGAGCTTCGCCGCGGTGCGCCGCCAGACCTTGGCGATCTGGCCGTCCACCAGCCGGGGCAGGAACCGCTTGAGGCGTGCGGCACGTCGGCCCTCCGGGTGGGTGAGGACCAGGAAGCGGCCCCCCGCCACCGCAGCGGCGACCCGCTCGGCCACCTGGTCCGCGCTCAGCTTGCCGCCCTGGATCATGCGGTCGGCGAGCTTGGCCAGCACGGGGTCGGGGCTGCGCATCCCGGCGCCGAGGTTGGTGCGGACGAAGCCCGGGCAGACCACGGTGGTGTGAATGCCGTAGGGGGCGAGTTCCTGGCGCAGGGTCTCCGAGAGGGAGACCACGGCGGCCTTGGAGACGTTGTACGAGGCCATGCCGGGCAGGTTCAACAGCCCAGCCATGGACGCGACGTTGACGACGTGCCCGCTGCCCTGCCGCTTGAACAGCGGGACGAAGGCGCGGCATCCGTTGACCGTGCCCTTGAGGTTGATGTCGAGGATCCAGTCCCAGTCTTCGGGTTGCAGGCGTTCGACCCGCCCGGCCGCCGCGACTCCGGCGTTGTTCACCAGGATGTCGAGGCCGCCCCATGTGGTCTCGCACCACCGCCGGGCCTGCTCCCAGTCGTCCGGCACGCGTACGTCCAGGCGGATGAACGACACATCGCCGGAAGGGAGTTCACTCGGCGCGTGCAGGTCCGCGATCAGGACTCGGCGCCCGGCGGCGGCGTACCGCTGGGCCAGGGCCCGGCCGAGGCCGGAGGCACCGCCGGTGATCAAGATGCGCTCGGTCATGACGTCTCCCGGTTTCGGTGGCGGGCGAGTTCGGTGCGGGCCACGACGCCGAGGTGCACCTCGTCGGGGCCGTCGGCCAGGCGCAGGGAGCGGGCGGTGGCCATGGCTCCGGCGAGCGGGAAGTCGTCGGACAGGCCGGCGCCGCCGTGGAGTTGGATCGCCATGTCGATCACCTCGCAGGCCATCGTCGGGACCGCGGCCTTGACCTGGGACAGCTCGCTGATCGCACCGATGGCTCCGGCGGTGTCGAGTAGCCACGCGGCGTGCAGGACCTGAAGCCGGGCCTGGTTGATCGCGATCCGGGCCTTCGCGATGCGTTCGCGGTTGCCGCCCAGGTTGGCCAGCGGCTTGCCGAAGGCGGTACGCGACAGCGAGCGGCGGCAGGCCAGTTCGAGGGCGTGCTCGGCGAGCCCGATCAGTCGCATGCAGTGGTGAATGCGGCCGGGGCCGAGCCTGCCCTGGGCTATCTCGAAGCCGCGGCCGGGCCCGGCGATCACCGCGTCGAGCGGCAGCCGGACGTCGGTGAAGGAGACTTCGCCATGGCCGTAGGGCTCGTCGAGGTAGCCGTACACCGGGAGCATCCGCTCGATGCGCACGCCGGGGGTGTCGAGCGGGACCAGCACCATGGAGTGGCGGGCGTGGCGGGGCGCCTCCGGGTCGGTCAGCCCCATGAAGATGACGAACCGGCAGTCGGGGTGCCCGATCCCGGTGCTCCACCACTTGCGTCCGTTGAGCACGACCGTGTCCCCGTCGACGACGGCGGTCGCGGCCATGTTCGCGGCGTCCGACGAGGCCACCTCGGGCTCGGTCATGCAGAACGCCGAGCGGATCTCGCCGCGCAGCAGCGGTTCCATCCAGCGGCGGCGCTGTGCGTCGCTGCCGTAGTGGAGGAGGACTTCGGCGTTGCCGGTGTCGGGGGCGTTGCAGTTGAAGATCTCGGGTGCGATGAGCGAGCGGCCCATCAGCTCGGCGAGCGGTGCGTATTCGACGTTGGTGAGTCCCGCGCCGTACGTGGTGTCGGGCAGGAACAGGTTCCACAGCCCTGCCGCCCGCGCCTTCGCCTTCAGTTCGCCGATCACCGGCAGGACGGCCGACCAGCGGTCCTCCTGGGCATGCAGTGCCGTGAGGTACTCCCGCTCGCGCGGCAGGATTTCCGACTCCATGAAGGCGCTTACGCGTTCGGCGTACTCGCGCGCCTTGGGTGAGTGGGCGAAGTCCATGTGCTTCCCATTCTTATCGAGCAATGCTCAGTAATTGCGACAGGGGTCTGTTACGCGACGGCCGACAGGCGCTCAGTGAGGTGTGCCGGCGAACTGCTCCACGACCCGCTCCAGGCTGCCCACGAGCAGCTCGACCAGGTCGGCCGTGGTGACCACCTCGTCGGTGGCGTCGACGGCCATCTCCTCGGCCATGGCCAGCCAGCCGCGCACAGCCAGCCGCAGCAGCGGCGTGGGGTCG
The DNA here is from genome assembly GCF_036347055.1 of Streptomyces sp. NBC_00820. Classification (NCBI taxonomy): domain Bacteria; kingdom Bacillati; phylum Actinomycetota; class Actinomycetes; order Kitasatosporales; family Streptomycetaceae; genus Streptomyces; species Streptomyces sp. NBC_00820. Next base: position 1,053,769 of record NZ_CP108882.1, read on the forward strand.
GTCACGCCCGCCGCCTCCAGGACACGGTCGACGAGCGTGTTGCGGGTGTCCTCGAAGACCTCCAGGACCAGTTCGTCGCCGCCCGCGCCAGCCCGTACGAGCGCCACGTAGTTGCCCTTCCGGCGCTGCACGAACGACACGAAGCCGTCGACGATACCCCGCATCCGCTCCGTCGCGGCACCCTCCGCCGGAGCCTCGGCGTGCGACAGCACCCGACGTGCGGCCGCCTGTACGACCGCGACGTAGTAATCCCGCTTGGTCGGGAAGTAGCGGAAGAGCAGACCACGGGAGATCCCCGCCTCGGCGGCCACCTCGTCGATCGACATCTCGTGGATGGGGCGGGTCACCAGCAGGCGCAGGCCGATGTTGATCAGCTGCGTCCGGCGCTCCTCGGGCTTCAGTCGCACGCGGGTCGGTACGGACTTGGCGGTCATGGCGCGACCCTAACTTGTTGAGCAATGCTCGACAAGACTATTGAGCATCGCTCAGTGCATCCCTATGCTCAGCTGCCACCCGCAGGCGAAGACGCCTCCGCCGTGAAGGAGCTGCACGTGCCCACTGCCGACGTCAACGGCGCATCGATCTCCTACACCGACACCGGGGCACCCCCCGGAAAGCCCGACGCCCCCGCCGTCGTCTTCGGTCATGGACTGCTCTTCAGCGGCTGGATGTTCCACCCGCAGGTCGAGGCGCTCCGCCACGAGTACCGGTGTGTGACGGTGGACTGGCGCGGCCAGGGCGACACGCCGGCGACACCCTCCGGCTACGACATGGACACCCTCACCGGCGACGCCGTCGCCCTGATCGAACGGCTCGGCCTCGGGCCCGTCCACTACGTCGGCCTCTCCATGGGCGGCTTCGTCGGCCAGCGCATCGCGGCCCGCCACGGAGAACTGCTCCGCTCGCTCACGCTGCTCGACACGAGCGCGGACGAGGAAAACCCCGCCAAGCTCGGCCAGTACCGCCTTCTGGCCAACGTCTACCGGCTGACCGGAGCCCGGCCGGTCCTGGGGAAGGTGAAGGCCATGATGTTCGGCCCCACCTTCCTCGCCTCCCCCACGAGCAAGCCTGTCATCGACGAGTGGGTACGACGCCTGCGGCGCTGCGACCGGGCAGGCATACGCAAGGCCGTGTTCGGCGTCGCCGACCGGCCCCCTGTCCACGATGAGCTCGACCGCGTGTCAGCGCCCACCTTGGTCGTCGTCGGCGCCGACGACGTCGCCACACCGCCCGCCCGGGCGGAGCGCATCGCGGCCGCCATCGCCGGGGCCCGGCTGGAGGTGGTGCAGGGCTCAGGGCACAGCAGCACTCTCGAACAGCCCGCGGTCCTGACCACCTTGATCCGCGACTTCCTGGCCTCGGTCGACCACGACTGAGCACGCCGAGACGCCGACGGGTCCCCGGGGCGAGCTCTGCCACTCGCGCACAGCCGCCCCGCCGCCTTCACCCCTCCCCAGCCTCGAACTCCCCGCCACCCCTCGGACCGCTGCCCTCGACCAGGAAGAGCAGCAGGAAACCGCACCCCTGGTCGGGCCCGTCAAGTGGCAGACGCTCGGGAGCCATCCGGGAGCCGAACCACTCCCCAACCCCTTCCGGCGCCACACGAGACCACCCGGAATCATGCCCCTGACCAGCGCAGACGCGATGCGTACCGGCATGGTCGGCAACCGAACCTCATTCGGGACCAAGAGGTCGTGGGTTCAAATCCCGCCACCCCGACAGAGAAACACCAGGTCAGGCCCAGTGCTGAGAGATCAGCGCCGGGCCTGATTTGCTTTGCGGCCCTGTTTTGGGAGCCGACTTCGGGGAGCGGCTCCCAGCGAGAGGTGCTCCGCCTTCGAGTACACCGTGCGCTCCGCAAGAGTCACCCCACGGCTTGTGCCGAGGAGAGAACAGACGGTACGACGATCGACATGCACCGATGGTCTCCGTTAAATGACCGGCAACTCGCGCTCCTCACCCGCATCGGGGACGGAGCTGACCCTGTCACGTCGGACAGCCCCGAGTTCGCTCTCACCGCCCGCGCGCTCAAGGAGCGGCGCCTGATCACCCTGCCCAAGCAGGATGGGAAGTGGCAGGCGGAGATCACTGACGCGGGGCGCTTCTACCTGGAACACGGCCATCACCCGGACCGGCCTGAAACAGCTCAGCGCAGGCAGCGGTCAACAGACTCCGGCCAACGGACACGACTGGCCCCTCCCCCGCAGAAGCAAGTTACAGCCCCGTCCCCGACGAGGCCTGCGCCGCAGCGCGCCGCCAAGCCCCCACAGCCGTCGCCGGCGGAAATCGGAGCCGCCTTGATCGCGGAGGTACAGCAGGCTGGGCGGTTCCTCCGGATCCCCAACCCCAGCGACCAGGAGCGAGCCCGCTACCGCAGGGCGTTCGACGCGGCCCGGCAGTGTGCCCCCGAGGCATACAGCCTGAAGTACAGCGGGCGGGCGAAGGGGGACTTCTTCCTCGGCCTGCTCCGGGTGACCGGCGAAGACGAGACCGAGTGGAACCGTATCCGGCTGGCGCGCAGCCGTGTGATCACCGATGTCGAGGACGTGATCGCCGCAGTCAGCGCGGACCACAGCGCCTTCGAGATCTCGGAGGAGGCCCTCCCCCGGGTGCTCTCGCTGCTCCGGCTCCTCGCCGAGGAAGCCCTCGCACGCCACGGCGAGATCGCGGTGTCGAAGAAGCGCAGGCAGCCGAGGCCGCTGCTCACCGTCCACGGCAGGACGTACGAGGTCGGCTTCCGAGAACGGCAGAAGCCGGTCCGGTACGTCCCCAAGCAGCCGGGCCGCCGTACGTACGACTGGCAGCGTGTCACCCCAGCCCAGAAGTTCGAGCCGTCCGGCGAACTGGAGCTGCTGGTCAGCCAGCAATCGGGCTACAGCGACGGCTGGAAGAAGGAATGGGCCGACACGGCCAAGAAGCCGTTGGAGGATCAGATCGGTTCCGTCTTGCGGGCGTTGAAGGCTCGTGCGGAGGAGCAGGAGCGGGCTCGGCTGGAACGTGAGGCGGAGCAGCAGCGCCTGCGAGAGGAGCGGGAGCGGCAGGAGGCAGAGCATCGGCGCCTAGAAGCTGAGCGGGAGGAACGCGAGCGGCGCGAGTGGGAGGCCGCCGTCAGCGTGGCTTCGATCAAGGCGGTTCACGCAGTACGGGCCGAACACTTCGGTACGGCCCTTGAGCGGTGGCAGGCGGCAGGGGAGATCCGGACGTTCTGTGCCGCTCTGGATGAAGCCGCCGCGGCGTCGGAAGACAGCCTCGAAGCCGAGAGGCTGCGAGAGTGGTCGGCTTGGGGGAAGACGGAGGCCGACCGACTCGACCCCACCCTCAGCGGCAAGGGCTTGGCTTCCCTCAACTTCTATGCGGAGCCGACGGGAGATCAACTGCGGCCGTTCCTCGACGGCTGGCACCCACACCGGCCGGAGAAGGAGAAGAAGCCCGCTACACAGCCGGCACCGGCCAAGGTGGATCCAGATCCGTGGCGCGGTCTCATCGACGCACGTCAGGATCAAGGCTGGCGATATGGACGCCAAGGTCGCGCTCAATGGTGGAGGCGATGACGCCGTGACCGCGGTCGCGTAGGGCCTTGACCGCCTTCTCGACCAGCTCTCCGAGCCGGATGACCTCGGCGCGTAGGGCAACCAACTCGTCGTAGCGGTCGGCCTTGTCCTGGCCGCACCACGCCCGGACGGTTCGCAGGACGGCCGCCTCCGCGTCCAACTTGCGCTCGTCCCGCCGGCTGTAGGAGTACCAGGAGGGCTGCGCACGCTCCTGCTCGATGTCCTGCTGCTTGCGGTCCACCTCCGGAAGGATCTCGTCGGCGAGGCGGCCGGCCAAGTGGCGGGCGATGCGCTCGGTGACCGGCCACCCGGCCAGGCACATGCCGTGGCGGTTCTCGAACACCATGGTGTCACCGCGGAGTTCGGCGGCGTCCATGCCGATGAGCGGTGCAGTCTCGTCGAGGCGGCTCAGCTCCAGAACGCCTGCGTCCGCCACCGTTCGGCGCAGGCGCAGCCTGTTCTTTGGGCGAACGAATCCGAGAACCATGCGGGCGGCCTCAAAATCCGTGCTGCCCCGGACGTGGCGAGAGGACTCCACCAGTGTCAACTCCGCCGCGTCGTCCGCGCGGAACGTATCGACATCCGCCCACGGTGCTACGAGAGAGCCGGAACTGACCCACTCCTGCAGGCCGGCGGCATCGCCTTCGAGGAACCGCACGTGGATCCAGCCAGACCTGCCAGGGCCGCCCACTCGAACGACCTCCACCTGGCGCACCGCGCTACCCAGATCCTTCGGCCTCGCGCGGTACGCCCAGCGCTCGCCAATCTCCATGTACCTATTGAGCCAGGTCTGTTGGACCCATCACTGGGCGTTTGCCATAACTACAGGCGCAAGCTCCTCATCACCAAGGTGACGCCGCTCTGCGAAGCATCGCGCGAAATAGCTTCCCGGCAGGGACGCAAGGAGGCACAGGGGCACGTCCGGCCATCCGCGCTGTCCCTCGCAGCGTTTCTCACCGGACGACGCTCCCTCCACGTACGAGACTCAGTGGCTCGTCGACGAGTTCACCGGTCGGGGACTTGGTCGCGTTCCACCTGGAACCCGTGGCCCTCCTCCAGAGAGACCCTCACACATAGTCACAGGATGGTCACGAGGTGGAATATGCGGGTGATCAAGTGGCTGATCACCAAGAAAATGTCACTCTACGTTTGCCGGGAATATCCGGCGCCCTGTGTGCTGGGGAGCCTCAGTGGCGAGGGGGTGGGGAATGACTACTTACCGTTTCAATCCGCCGCCGGGTTGGCCTGTGCCACCCGCGGGATGGATGCCGCCGCCGGACTGGCGGCCCGACCCCTCGTGGCCCCCGATGCCGGCGGGATGGCAGCTATGGGTTCCTGAGGCCGAGTCCACCACTGACGCCCTCGCTGTCGGCCCTGCCACGGGAGCCTCTGCAGTGCCGGCCACGGCCGCCGCCGGGAGCACGACCGCGGTGCCGGCGCCTCGAAAAGGAGGGCTGTTCGGGCGTCGGCGTTCGGATGCCGAAGAACTGCGGGCGTGGATCGCAAGGACACAGGGGCTGGATGCCGCGCAGGTCGCCGGCCTCGTACGGCAGGTCGAAGCGGAGGCCGCTGCACTGCGTGAGCGGACGTCCGCCGAAGCCGCCGAGGAAGCCGAGGAGATCCTCAAGGACGCCCGTGAGACGGCGAAGGAGATTCTCGGCGATGCGCGCCGGGCGGCGAAGGAGACCGAGCGGGTCCGCAAGGAGGCCGACCGACACCGCAAGGACGTCTTCGACGCCGAGCGGCGGCTAGCTGAACTGCAGGACCGGATCGTCAACGCCGACGAGACCGCCATGCTGCAGGAGGCCGGGATCTATGCCTACCGGCATGCGCTGCACGACGCGATTGCCTACCGAAGCCGGCTCGACACGCTGCAGAACGAGATCAAGGCGCTCGCCCGTGCGGGCCGCGCTGTCCAGGCTGCCACGGACTGGACGGTCAACGGCTCCAAACGTGAGGGCCAGAAGATGGTCCGCGACTTCTCCAAGCTCATGCTGCGCGCCTACAACGCCGAAGCCGAATACGCCGTGCGGTCCATGCGGCCGCACCGGCTGAGCTCCCTCGTCGACCGGCTCTACAAGAGCCGCGAAACAATCGCCCGGCTCGGTGCCACCATGCATATCCGGATCACCGACGAGTACCACAACGCGCGCGTACGGGAGTTGGAACTCACCGCCGACTTCCTGCAGAAGAAGGAAGAGGAGAAGGAGGCTCAACGCGAGGTACGCGCCCGGGAGCGTGAGGAGGCAGCGGTCCAGCGGGAACTCGACCGGCAGCATGAGAAGCTGAACAAGGAACTCGGCCACTATCAAACAGCACTTGACCGCCTGCGCGAGCGCGGTGACGAGGCGGCTGTGGCGGAGATGCAGGCCAAACTGACCGAGATCGAGAACGCTCTACAGGACGTCGAGTCCCGCGCGGCGAACGTCCGCGCCGGCTATGTGTACGTCATCTCGAACATCGGCGCCTTCGGCGATCGCATGGTGAAGATCGGCATGACGCGTCGACTCGAACCTTTGGAGCGTGTCTACGAGTTGAGTGGCGCGGCTGTGCCCTTCCGTTTCGATGTACACGCGTTGATCTTCAGCAAGGACGCGGTCGGCCTGGAGACGGAACTCCACCGGCAGTTCGCCTCGCAGCGGGTCAACCAGGTCAACAGCCGGAAGGAGTTCTTCTATGCCACCCCGGCGGAGGTGCGCAACGCGCTGCAACGTTTCGCCGGACAGCATCTGATCGAGTTCACCGAGGAACCCCAGGCGCTGGAATGGCGGGCCGGCAGACGCATGGGCGAAGCCGGTGCGCCCGTCGCAGGCGCAGGAGGAGTTGCAGCCCGGACAGCATGATGTGCGACCGAGCATCACTACGATCACGGTCATGGATTGGCTGGAGCGTGCCGCGAAACTGAGGCAGTGGAGCCGGGACGGGGTGCGGGCGCCGCACAAGCCGTTGCTGCTGCTGTACGCGCTGGGCCGTTTTCAGGCGGATGCCGCGGACGAGTTGCCGTACAGCGCGGTGGAGGCGGATCTGAAGCAACTGCTGGTGGAGTACGGTCCGCCGCGCGGGACCACGCCCGCCTATCCCTTCCACCATCTGGTCAGCGACGGGGTGTGGGAAGTGCGGACCGAGCACGGCGTCGGCAGCCCAGGCACCGGTGTGCGGGAACTGCGGGCAAGCCGGGCCACTGGGCGGCTGGCCCCGGATCTCCAGGTGGCGCTCCGGCGGGAACCGTCACTGCTGGGCCGCATGGCCAGGGTGCTGCTGGATCTGCACTTCCCGGCGTCGCTGCACCAGGACCTGCGCGACACGGTGGGCCTGGAACTGGAACTGGCGGAGACCGACGCCCTGAAAGCGCCCGACAGGCGGCAGCGGGACCGGTCGGCGGCGCCGCGTCATTTCCCAGCATCGCTTCCCATGGGGAACGTACCCCATTCTCCTGGAAGCCACTCGGCGCAGAAGCCGAGGGATCCATTCAGGGGGCCTGGCACACGTCCGTGGCATTTTCGGCCACTCGCCGGCGGCACCCGGCTGCGCCGCGTAACCTCACGGACATGGGGGCATCAGCATCCGGTGCAGGTCAGGGCGTCGGCGAGGGGGCGCGACGGCGGCTGGACGCGTACACGTACCTCAGCGCGCCCGAGCGACTGGAGCACCTCGCGATCATGCGGGTCTTCTGCGGAACGCTGCTGGCGGACCTTGCCGTCCCGGACATCATGGCGAAGCTACGCCAGAGCGGTGGTTCCGCCGCAAGGCTCGACGCCGACAGTCTCACGGTCCGGCTGGAACAGCTGGTGACCTGGGGAAACCTACTGCGCAGCAGCCACACTGTGAAGGCGTCCAGCATCAGCGAGTACCAGCGTTCTCGCTCGCGCTACCAGCTGTCGAAACTGGGCGAACGCATCCAGCGGGATGCCGACGGGGTCCTTGCCGAGGCCGACGCCGCCCGCGAGGTGAGCAACGAACTGCTGGCCCTGGTCGAACGCGGGCTGCGGGAGCTGGCCGGCCTCGTGACCGCGCCGGGGGGCATCCAGCCGCAGGACGGGCTGGAGCGGATCAGCACGCTGTTCGTGCAGTTCAGCGAGTTCGCGGACTCCATACGCGACTTCTACGCCTATCTCGGCCAGGTGTTGTCCCGCTACGACCTGGACAGCGCCGAGTACCAGGGCTTCAAGGAGCTGCTCCTGGACTACGTCGAGGCGATCACGGAGGACGTGGCGTTCCGCGCGCCCCGGATCTCGGCCGCGCTGGACACCCTGTGGCCACACATACCGGCTCTGCTGGATCGGCTGGACGCCCACGTCCAGGGGCTCACCGGGCTGTCGGCGCAGGGCGAAGGACGCCCGGAGGTCCGGGTCCAGCGCAGCCGGGGCCGCGAGCTCGCGGACTGGGAGGGCCTGCGCGGCTGGTTCAGGGACACCGACGGCCAGGGCAGCCAGGTCGATCAGCTGCGGGACGCCACGCTGCGCGCGTTGCAGTCGCTGCTCGCCAACGCCAAGCGGATGCTGCGGTCGGCCACCGGGGAGATGTCCCGGCGTAAGGATCTGCTGCGGCTGGCCCGCTGGTTCGAGGAAGCGGCGCCGCAGGACGCGCACGACATCGCCGTCGCCGCTTTCGGTCTGTACGGCGCCCGCCATCTGGGCATACCCCCGGCGACCGACGAGGTGGTGCCCGCCTACACGAGCTGGTGGACCGGTCCGGTGGTCGAAGTGCCGGTGGCCCTGCGGGAGAGGGGCAGCCGTGCCCAGCGGGGCCGGGCCTCCGCGGTGGAGGACCACTCCGCGCAGAAGGAGCGACTACGGGAGGCCGCCCGGCAGCAGGCGGCGGCCAGGGCAGCGGCGGCGGACGAACTGCGCAGCGCGTCGGGCCGGTTCGCCGACGTACGGCTCACCTCGGCGGCGCTCGGGTTGCTCTTGGAACTGCTGGCCACGGCACTCGGAAACGCTCAGCTCAGGAGACTCGCCGATACGGACGGGGAGGGGCCTGCGGGCTTCGGCCTCGACTCGGCGCGCAGCGAGGACGCCGAACTGGGCATCCGGCTCACCGTGCTCCGGACGGCGGGCGCGCGGACGGTGCTGTACTCGGCCGACGGTGACCTGCTGCTGGACGACCTGGAGCTGGACATCAGCCGTATCGCCGCCGCGGTCGACGGTGAAAGCGTTGTCGACGGCGAGGCTGAGGTGAGCGTGTCATGACCCTTCCCTCGACTCACGACGTGGCCTTGGCGGCCGAACGCCGTACCGCCGCCCGGCTGCTGCTCGCGCACCCCCTGGTCGCGTCCGACGGCCCGCATGCCGACCTCTTCCCGCTGATCCGCCGGCACGCCGACTGGCTGGGCAAACGGTTCCAGCAGGTGCTCGGCTACCGCCTGCTGGTCGACAGCTCCTTCGCCCGGCTGTTCAAGGCGGGGCTGGGGGCGAGATCGGGTCACCGCCTGGAACGCTCCACCGGCACCCCCTTCACCCCGCACACGTACGCCTGCCTCGCGCTGGCCCTGTCCGTGCTGGTCACCGCGCCCGAGCAGATGCTGCTGTCGCACCTGGTCGCCGACATCAGGGCCGCTGCCGCCGACGCGGGGATCGAGCTGGGGGAGACGGGCCGGGCGGCCGGGAAGCGGACCCTGGTAGCGGCACTGCGCCGGCTCGTCGAGTGGGGCGTCCTCGTCGAGACCGAGGGCCAGGTGGCTGCGATCGCGCAGGAGGCGGGCGGAGAAGCCCTGATCACGGTGGACCGGGAGCTGGCACGCGTGGTCGTCGCCGGCCCGCTCGCGCAGGCCCGGGACGGCGCCGACCTGGTCCGACGGGCAGCAGACCCGGGGTTCAGCGGGCCGCGCACCTACGTGCGCCGGATGCTCGTAGAGACACCTGTCGTCCACCTCGACGAGCTGACCGACGCCGAGCGCGACTGGCTGCGCACCCGGCAGCGCCGGGAAGCCCAGGCATTCTCCGAACTCCTGGGTCTGGAGATGGAGATCCGCGCCGAGGGCGTGGCGCTGGTTGACCCCGAGGAGGAGTTGACGGATCTGCACCTGCCGGGCACCGGGACCATCGCACAGGCCGCGCTGCTGTTGGTGGAACGGCTCGTGGAACGGCTTCGGCCGCAGGAACCGGGGCATCCGGCGACCGGCGGGACGCTCGTCATCGGGGTGGCCGTCCCGGACGGCCTGGTGGACGAGGTGCTCGCCGAGCTCATCGCCGAGTACGGGCAGCGCAGCAACTGGCAACGCGGCTATCTGGAGGACCTTCCCTCCCTGCGAGAGGCCGTGCTGGACTTGCTGGTCCGCATGCGGCTGATGACCCGCACCGGGCGACTGCGCGCCGAGGGAGAAGGTCTGCCGGAGGGATACGCCGAAGAGGCGCCGGAAGGACGCACGGTGACCGATGTCCATGGCGCACGGCCCGGCGGCGAGGGCTGGGTGCTGCTGGCCGCGGCGGCGCGCTACGCCACCCTCGTGACCGTGCGACCGGCTGCCAAAGCTCGCCAAGGAACCGATGTGCAAGAGGAGTTGCCGCTATGACCACCGACGCGCGTGGCCTCGTTCCGCTGCCGCGTTCCGGCCCCGCGACGACCACCGGCACCCGCTTCCGACTGCACCGGGCAGGCATCCAGAACGTCTGGCAGTACGACGCTCAGGAGTTCTCCTTCGGCGACGGACGGCTGCTCCTGCGCGGCAAGAACGGCGCGGGCAAGTCCAAGGCCCTGGAGATGCTGCTCCCATATCTTCTGGACGGCGACTCCCGGGCGCTGGACGCGACCGGCACCGGCCGCACCACGCTCCCCTGGCTGATGCTGGACGGGTTCGAGCAGACCAATCGTCTCGGGTACCTGTGGGTGGAGTTCCAGGGCACGGCCGAAGACGGCGGCCACCGTTTCCTGACGCTCGGTGTCGCCATCCGTGCCTCGAAGTCGACGCAGAAGGCGCTGCCGACGTTCTTCGTCACTCCGCTACGGATCGGCGAGGACCTGCACCTGGTCGAAGGCGGAAAGCCGCTGCCGGTCGACCGACTCAAGGAGCTCGTCGGCTCCGACAACACGACCGAGCGTGCCGTCATGCACCGCTCCCGGGTAGCCCGAGACCTGTTCGGCATCACCGACGCGACGCGCTACCGCAACCTCACCCAGCTCCTCCACCGGCTGCGGCGCCCCACGGTCGGGGACCGCATCGAGCACGGGGGCCTGGCCTCCCTGCTGAGCGAGACCCTGCCGGGGCTCGACGAGGACGTGGTCGAGAAGGTGGCACGCAACCTCCACGACCTCGACGCCGTACGCGACGAACTCGGCCGCCTGGAACGCACCGACACGGCACTGCGCACGTTCCTCACCAGTTACCGCGGCTACCTGGCCGGAGTCCTGCGTACCTCCGCGCAGCGAGTCAGCCACGAGCTGGGCGTCCTCACGCAGCGGCGCCGGGCGGCCGGAGACGCCGCACAGCGGACGAGCGACCTGCGGACGCAGGAGGAGGAGTCGGAGGGCCGGCTGGAGACCCTGCGCGAGGAGGAACAGGCAGCCCGGACCGACCTGGCCGCCCTGCACGCCAGTCACGCCTACCGCAGCCTGCGCGAACTGTCGGAACGCCGCGGCACGGTGGAGGCGCTGCACACCGCCGCCGAGGCCGCCTTCACCACCCTGCACAACGCACATGACGCGGAGGAGAGTACGGCGGAGCGGCTGGCCGAAGGGGTCGAACACCTAGGGAGTCGGCTGGCCGAGCTTGGAACCGAACACCGCGAGCTGCTGACGCAGGCGGAGAAAGCCGGGCTCCCCACCGGCCATCTCGGCGAGGCGGTGGCTCTGTCACGCACCGTTCTGTCCCAGTCCACCGAGACGGAGTCGACGACTCCAGATGGGGGGACGCGCACCGTACGGCATCGGTCGGCAGCCCGCGCGGACACAGCCACCACGCGGGAAGCACTGCGGTCCTGGCAGCACCAGCTGGAGGACGCCGAGAGGGTCGCGAAAAACCGGGCCCGGATGGTCCAGGAAGTTAACCGCCTCATCTCACGGGCGGATGCGGCCCGCGCCGGAGCGGCTCAGGCCGATGCCGAGCGGGAACGGCTGGAGGGCGAGGCGGAAGAGGCCGCCGGCCGTCTTGACCTCAGCCGCCAGAACGTGGCCGAGGAGAGCAGCATCTATGCGGGCAGTGTCGCCGAGTGGACAGCGCACACGCGGACCGTGCTGGGGCCCGACTGCCCGCCGCTGGACGCCGTCCATGCCACGGTCGGCCACGAGACCTCCACCGACGCACCGTTCGCGGACCGCACGCTGCCGCCCGACATCGACAGCCAGGCGTGGCGAACCGCTCAGGCCGCGCTCGAACCGTACGGCGAAGAACTCACCAGACGCCGGGACGCACTGGCGCTCGGCGTCGGCCGACTCGATGAGGAACTCGACCGCCTGACGGAGCAGAAGCGGGACTGGGAGCAACGTACCGACCCTGAGCCGTCGGCCCCGCACCATCGCGTCGCCGAGAGGAGGTTGGGCAGCGGAGCCCCCTTCTACCGGCTCGTGGACTTCGCGGACGACCTGGCACCGGTCGACCGGGCCGGTCTCGAAGGGGCGCTGGAAGCGAGCGGAATCCTGGACGCGTGGGTAGGCGCGGACGGCGTCCTTCTCGACCCTCGCACCCGGGACACCCTCCTCCAGCCCGGTCCCGCTCTGTCCGACGGACCGACTCTCGCTTCGGCCCTGCGCCCGGCCCCTGAACCGGGGTGCGGTGTGACGTCCGAGCGCGTGGAGGGTCTGCTGGCCGCTATCGCGCTCACACCGGCAGCACAGACCGCCACACACAACGCGGTGTACTACGACGGCAGTTGGCGTCTGGGCGTGCTCAGCGGGCGTCACGACAAGGGCGACACCGAGTACGTGGGGGCCGCCGTACGCGCCGAGACCCGGCGGCGCATCCTCGCCGAGCTGGAGGAGCGGATCGCGCTGACGGAACAGCGGCTGGCTGGCGTCCGCGAGGAACTCGCCGTAACCGATGCCATGCGTCGGGCACTCACACTCGCGGAACGGGACTTCCCCCGGGCGCAAAATCTCGCGAACGCATGGAGCAGGGCCGAATCAGCCGACAAGACCCTGCGTGACCTGACCGTCAAGGCGACCCGGGCGGCACGGCAGGCCGAGGAGGCCCGCGCTCTCGCGGTGTCGGCGCGTGCCGAGGCGGACGCCACCGCGACCGCCCACGACCTGCCCGGCGACCCTGACGCATTGGACCGCGTACGCACCGCACTGGCTGCCCTGCTCAGCGGTGTGGGACATCTACGCAGGGCAGTCGGCGGCACGGGCGAGCGGCTCGGCGCGAATCAGACGGATGCCGAACGGTACGAGCGTGCCCGTGAGGATCGCCTGGCCGCGGAGGAGAGCTACCGGATTCATCTCAACGGACTGCGCACCGCGGAGCAGGACCTGCGGACCCGCGAGGAGGCCATCGGGTCGTCCGAGGAGGAAATCCTCACCCGCGAGCAAGAGACCAAGCAGCGCATTGCGAGCGCCGTCCGCGCCTTGCCTGGGGCGCAACGAGCCCGCGACGACCTCCACGACCTGCGCGTGCGGGCGGAAGAGGACGAGAAGCGTCTGCGCGGGACCCTGGCGGACCAGGAGACGGAGGTCATCGACACCGGCAGCGCTCTTCGCGGTGCTCTCGGCCGACCGGAGGTGGTGCTCGGCGCCGGCCTTGATCGGTCCTCGCTGCCCGAGTACGTGTCGGATGATCCGAGCGTGGACGTCCGCAGCCGTCTGCGAGCGCTGCGGGCCCTCGCCGACGCCGTGGAACAGGCCCTCGGCCGCCCGAGGGGCGAGGTGTCGGACAGCGCCCTGCTCATCCGGCACACCGCGCTGCGAGACCAACTGGCCGGCGGATACGACGCACAGCTGGAGGAACGCAACGGGATCAAGGTGTGCCGCCTGGTCGACGACCACGGGTCTCATGACGTCGCGGCCGTGGGCGAGCGGATCGCAGTCCAGGCCGCGGAGGCCCGAGGACGACTCACCGAACGCGAACGCGAGGTGTTCCAGCGGTTCCTGACCGGCGAGCTCGGCGACCATCTCTCGACACAGGTCATCACCGCGGCGAACCTGGTCGCGGCTCTCAACGACACCCTGCGGACCGTGCGCACCTCCCACGGTCTCGGCGTCGAGCTGCTGTGGAAGCTGGACGAAGACGTGGACGCGGACGTCCGGGCAGCCGTGGATCTGCTGCGCAGTCCGTCGAGCCTCCGGACGCGCGAGGAAACCGAGCAGCTCCGCGAAGTCCTGCAACGCCGGATCGAGGACGCCCGACGGGCCGATCCTTCAGCCGGTTACGCCGCCCATCTTCGGACCGCGCTGGACTACCGCGACTGGTTCCGCTTCCACACCTTCGTGGTCGAGGACGCGGCTCCGGGCCGCCGTAGGAAGCTGACCGGCCGGACCGGGCTCAGCCAGGGCGAACAACGGGTGCTCTCCTACCTCGTGCTCTTCGCCGCAGCCGCCGCCCACTTCACCAGCCTCGCCGAGTCGGCACCGCACGCGCCACGGCTGATCCTCCTGGACGACGCCTTCGCGAAGGTCGACGAACCCACCCATGGGCGGCTGGGCCGTATCCTCGTCGACCTCGATCTCGACTTCGTCCTCACCAGCGAGCGGCTCATGGGCAACTGGCCCGAGGTTCCGTCTCTGCACATCTACGAGTGCCTCCGTGATCCCCACGTACGGGGGGTGGCCACCCTGCACTACACCTGGAACGGTCGGCACCGGCGTCTGGTGTCCGTATGAGCGGGCTGCCCTCCGCAACGCGCGAATGGCTGACGGGCCCCGGGCTCACCCGGCTCTGGGAGAGCGTACGCAAACGCCTGGAGAGCAACGGCGTACAGGCCACCGGCTCCCTCCGGCTCACCGCGATGAACCCCCAAGAACGCAACGACCTGTCACTCCTGCTGGGCAAACCCCTCACCGGTGCCGCCGTGACGGTACAGCTCGACGTGCTCGACGCACGACTTCGCGCTTCGGCCGCCGGACTCGGACTCAGGCAAACCCTGGAGGAACTCGGCCCGCCCCTCACCGACCGTCGTGCCGCCCGCGCGAATGCAACGGCACGGCGGGAGCAAGTGTGGTCGTCCCTCTCTTCGTCACTGGACGCCTCCCCGCTAGCCGATCAGGAATGGCCCCGGCAGTGGTACGACCTGTTGCGGCGGGCCGGCGTTCCGCGAGGAGTGACGCCTGAAGCGGCGGTGTGGACACTTCAGCAGGCGGTCCAGATCCTCACTACCCTCCTCGGACCCGAGCGGGGCGGTGCACGCGGCCGAGGTGAACTCGCCGCAATGGCGACCGGCTCCGCGCACGGCCTGGACGACGGCACCTGGCTCGCACGCCTCGTCCAACGGGGTGTCGCCCTCGCCCATGGCACCGAGTTCCCCGACGACGCGGCCGGTCGACGCGCTCTGTGGCGGCTGGTCTCCGTCACCCCGGACGAGGTCTCCAGCACGGTGCTGGCGTACGGACTGCGACCCGACGGCGAGGGCTGGCGGGAGCGCGCCCTGCGGGAGCGGGCCGAGCATCACGCCGAAGCCCACGTCACACCACGCGACCTGCATGACCTTCGGCTGCAACTGCCCGCCGGAACGCTCATCCACATCTGTGAGAATCCGCGCGTGGTAGAAGCCGCGGCAGACGCGGCCTGCGTCCGGCCCCTCGTGTGCACGTCCGGCAGCGCCGCCACGGTGGTCTTCAGGCTTCTCGACGCCCTCGCCGCCACAGGCTGTCGCTTCACCTACCACGGCGACTTCGACTGGCCAGGGATCGCTCTGGCCAACCGGGTCATCCGCCGCTACGACGCCGTGCCGTGGCGTATGGGCACGGCGGATTACGAGCATCTGGCCGCTCGCAGCCAGGCTGAAGGCATACCTCAACTGGCGCTCGACGGCCGTCCGGTCAGCGCGGACTGGGACCCGGATCTCGCCCCTGCCATGACCGCCCTCGGCGTCGCGCTCCACGAGGAGGCGACCCTCGAGCTCCTGGTGGACGACCTGTCACGCCAGGCGTAGAGACATTGGCGCCGTGCTGAACTCCGGGAGCCAATCTGCTCCGCAAGCCCCCTCCAGACCCGTATGTCCTTAACCGCTCGCACTGTCAGTCCCTTTCGACATGATTGACGCCCACACCTGGTACATCACCGCGCCCGGGTGGGTCCGATCAGAGGCCAGGGGTGCGGTGTCGGAGATTGGAGCCCGATGGCCGCGGCGGAATCACGTACGTCCCTACCTTTCGGTTTCCTGCGTACGGTCATCGCACAGGCGTCCGACGACTCCCCGCCCACGCGCATGGCTGTCGAGGCGATACGCACGGCACCCCAGGGCACGGACCGGGACGGCCTGCTCATGGCCCTGCTCACGGGACCGCTCGCGCAGTCGGCACCCGAGTGGCTGTTGGCCACGGCGGTGGAGAGCGATCTGAATCGCGAATCGCAGCCGTACATGACGACCGACGGAATGGAGTTGACCCGCGTCGCCCTGTCGCACCCCGCCTGCCCGGACGCACACAGGGTGCGGTTTCTGCGGGAGTACGCTGAGGCGCGACTCGGTGTGCTTGGCCGGAGAGACGGTGGGGCAGCGCTCATCCGCGCCGTCGTTGCTGAGCTCCACCGCCGCTCGGCAACGGGCCTGAGCATCACCCCCGAGCTGCTGACGGCTCCGACACCCGCCCAGCTCGTACTCGGTGAACACGGCCTGCACGAGGACGTATTCGTCGCAGCCCTCGACTGCCTCCCATTCGGGCCGGACAAGCATGACGGCGAAGAAGACGTTGAGGCGTGGCTGGAGCGCCACCGTGCCGCATCCGACGCTTGGGACAACATGTGGTCCGGCATCCTCCGGGCGCAGACGGAGCATCACCGCCCCCTGCTGGCCTGGTCCGCGCGGCACCCCGCCGCCGATCGCGTGGTGCGCGAGCACCTGCTGGGCTCCTTGCCGTGGCACGTCGAACCGGCCTTGTTGGAGGAAGTCGCCGCACACGACCTGGAGTACTTCGGTCGAGCGGTCCTCCTCACCCGGATCTCCCGGTCCTGCCGGGACGGGCTGACGCCCGCGCAGGCACGGGAGCGCTACGCCGAGGAGCTGGCGGCTGCGTCCCAGGAAGAGCGGGACTACGTGGAGCGATTCCTCGACGAGGAGATGCAGTCCGGGTACCTCCAGACCATGGCCTGCCGCTCTGCTGTCGCCTGGGTGGAGCGCGCAAGCAGGCAAACCTGGCGGTTCCTCCTCAACCCCAGCGAGGCCCGGCGTCTCGGACGGCCCCGGGAATGGCTGGCGTCCGAAGAACTCGTCGCCGCCCTCGGCACCCGGTTCGCGACCATCTCCCTTACTGCCTTGAGCCTCTGGGAGCCGGACCCCGATTCGCGCTATCCGGTCGTGCGTGATCTCGGCTGGTTGCACGCACTCCTCGCGCATCTCCCCGAAGTCCCGGACGAGGCGCGGCAGAAAGCACGTCTCATGGTGCAGGAAACCCGGCGGGCTCTGTCCGCCCGGTCCGGTGCGCACGGCTACTCCTCCTCCGGCCATTCCGCGTGGGAGGAGAACCGACGGGCCAATGAACTGATCGCCACCATCATGCCGCTCATCACCGATCCCGTCCCCGCCTTGCCGGGCCGACGCACGGCCTCCCTCGGCGACCCGCAGGGCATCGGTTTCAAGAAGCTGGCGGACGCCGACGAGAACGTTCTCGTCGCCTACCTCGACCGGCACACGGGCAACGACACGCTCGTCGAGGAGGCCCTGCTCTCCTTCGCCGCCCGCTCCTACCGGAAGTCCCTCACCTTTGACGACGTGCTGGCCCGCCACTCCGCCCCACAGCAGACCCTGCTCGATCTCACGCTGCACCTGCGCAGGCGCCTGGGCGGCGGACCAGACCTTCGTGGGAGCTGGGCCGAGATCATGCTGGCCCGGCCCGAGTGTCCTGCGGAGTTGCTCCGGCTGCTGCCTGCCTGGTCAGCGCTGAAGGCCCGCGGCCCGCACTACGACACCACACATCCCGCAGTCGCCGCCTACGTCACCGAGGCCCTCGGCGACAGTGACGCGGCGTGGCAGCGGTTCGCGGCGAGTCCCATGTCGCACGCCGGCCCGGGCGCCTGGCATCGGCTCGGCGACCTCCTCGACGCGGCAGTCAAAGGGACCGCGTGGCCGACGCCTCCGCCGGGACGATGACAGCAGCCATGTCGATCGGCCTCAGTCTCGTGGGCATGATCCCCGAATGCCTCGCCACGTATATGGAGAACGTCAACGGCGGGGTCCGGACGAGTGGCTCCTCGGGAGCCATCTGGGAGCCGACCCGCTCCCCGAGCCCCTTCGAGGCCACCTGAGACCACGACAGCCCGACTCTCTGAACAGGTAAAACGCCATCCGCACTGGCAAGATCACCACGCGAACCTCATTCGGGACGAAGAGGTCGTGGGTTCAAGCGTCACCACCCGACCGCGCAGAGTCCTCGCCCGCCACTCGCGTTCGAGTGCACGATGACGTCCGCCTCAAGACGGACACTCCTCACCGCTCCACGGGTCGTTCGGCGCGGCCGGACCTCGCCCGTACAGTCCCACCGAAGCGAATCCCTAGCCAAAGAAGCTCAGCCGCACCTGACGGTTGGGATTGTCCGTGTTCGTGTCCGCCGAACTCCGCAAAGACAACCCTCGGCGTAGATGCGCACTTGCGTGGCGAGAGAGCCACCGACTGCTCTTGGCGGGCCTGCCCACGACTACCTTCCACCTGCCTGAACGCTGGCCCTGGCAGGACGCCTTCGAGGCACTGTGGACAGCGGTCGGCTGCCGCCGCGGAACCTGACCCGGGCCGCCCCGCGGACTGCCGGGCGGCGCCTGGATCGGCGTTGGAGTGGCCGTCGCGTTCGCCGTCGCCGCCGCGGGTTACGCCGTGCGCCGTCGGTCTTCGTCCCGGCAGTGACGACTCGGGACGGCAGACGACACAACGGCCCCTCCGCTCCAAGACAATCGCAAGAGTGTGGCGCGAGGTGGAGGGGTCACCGCACTCACTGGCGCGCCTGGCCAGGCTGATCGCGGGCCGCTCGAGTCCGGACGGAATGACGCTGCAGGGCGGCCACCACCGTACGGTGGTGGCCGCCCCGCAGCGTCTCTGCTACTCCTCGTCGAGGAGGGCGGCGAACCGCGCCAGAGGGTTCCCGGTGAACGGGCGCAGCGCGGGGGCGAGGAGGCGCGCGCCGGGGAAGCGCAGGCCGCCGAGGAAGGCGAAGCGGGTCGTACGGTCAGTCTCGGGGCGGGCCGCCATTCCGCCGAGGACGAGGCGGCTCTGCATCAGGCACCAGCCGGGGGCGAGGTCGATGGCGAAGGTCGCACGGAGCCGGGTGTGGCCGTGGATCCGGGCCTGGAGCGGAGAACCGGTCGACTCGGGGGTGAGGAGACGGACCGTGCGGACATCGGGGATCCAGAGTGGCATCGTGCGTTCCAGGTCCTGGGCGATCGACCAAACCCGCTCGAACGGTGCGTCGAGAACGGCCTCGCCGATCCGCGCCGCTCCGGGCGTGGTCGCGGCGATCACGTGCAGGCTGCGGACCGGGTCGAAGTCGGCGACGGGCCACTGCGGCATCGGGGTCTCGGTCACTGCTGCCACGCCTTTCGGAAGCTGAGTCGGGCCCGGGAGAGCCGGGACTTGACCGTCCCGGGCGCGATCGCGAGCACTGCCGCGGTCTGCCGTTCGTCCAGCCCCTCCAGGTCGCGCAGGAGCAGCACGGCGCGGTGCTCCGGGGAGAGCCGGGACAGCACGTCGCGGATGTCCGCGGCGAGTTGGGGGTCGCCGGGCGCGGGGAGTTCACCGAGCTCGGCCGGCTGCGAGCGCGCCGATCGGGTGGCGTACCGCACCGCCTCCCGCACCGCGATGGCCCGGACCCAGCCGAACAGTGCGTCGGGATACTGGAGTTGGTGCAGCTTGCGGAAGACCACGATGAGCGCCTCCTGGGTCGCGTCCGCGCCGTCGTCCAGCGCGATCGGGCCGCAGAGCCGGCGGACGTACGGGGTGATCAGGTTCAGCAGCCGGCCGACCGCGAGTTGGTCGCCGCCCTGGGCGGCCCGGACCAGCTCGGCAAGGCCGGGCGGTGGCTCCTGCATGGCGCCTTCTCCGTCGATCGGTGACAGGGGTCCGTGGATGGAGGCCCCGAGACGGCGAAAGGTTCCCTGCGATTTCCGCCCGGCCGCAGTGTTCCTCGTCACAGGAACGGATCGACGGGCGGGGCGCTCCTTCGGGTGTCCGAGCGTCCTGACACTCCGTGAGGTGACGACATGAAGCCGGTGAAGTCGGCGAACACCCGCAGCAAGGCCATCGCGATCGGCGCGGTGCTGGCGGTGGACGGTCTGATCCACCTGTACTGGGCCACCGGGCGGACCTGGCCGGTGCACAGCACCACCCGGCTCTCGCAGCTGGTGCTCAACACCCAAGTGCCGTTCACCCCGCAAGGGCTGGTCCCGCTCGCGGGACTGCTTTTCTCGGGCGCGACGTTGGTGCTGGTCCACGGCGGACGGCTGCCGGCCCTGGGCCGCCGGCTGCCCGCCGTGCTGCCGCGCTGGGGGAGCCGGGCGGTGGCCGCCGGACTGCTGGCCCGCGGCGCGGTCGGACTGGTCTGGGTGGCGGGGGCCTGGGCGGACCCTGGCGACACGTTCTACTGGCTCAACCTGCTGCTCTACACCCCGCTGTGTCTGCTGCTGGGCCAGGCGGCCTGGCAGGTGTCAGCGGCGAGCGTGCAGGCGGGTGGGGTGAGGCGGGCGCGGTCCCTGCGGGCCTGAGCGTCCGCTGGCGGAACCGCAGCAGCACAGGAAGGCGGCCCGGCCGACTTCCCGCGTTGTGGCGCGAGGGACCGCGGCTCGGGCGGGTGGGGCAGGGGTGTCCCGGTGTCCTGATTCAGCCCCGCGGCTTGCCTGGCTAGGGGTCGACGATGCAGCCAGCGTAGTCGGCTCTGGAGTCCTGACTCAGACACCAGCCGCAACGTAGCAGTAAGGATTTCGTGACCGCGGCCTTCTTCTGTGGAACATCACGTAATTCCCCGCCGACCGCGTCAACTTCCCCTCCAAAGGTTCGAGCCCGACCCGCCGGCGGCGTATCGGGCTCCCTGCGCGTTGTGATACGGGAGGCCCTAGATGCCCGGGTCGGCCCCTTGTCGTGGCCAGTCGGGGGCGGGGTCCTCGGCGAGCAGCGGCCGGAGGGCGCCGAGGACCGCGCCGATGCAGACGTCGCGCAACTGGGTGCGGGTACACATCTCGTGGGTGAGCCAGTCGACGCAGAGGACCTGGACGAAGACCAGCCAGCTTTTCAGGACGCCGGACACGGCCTCGCGGGCACTCTCGCCCGCGAGTGGGAGTACGCCCATCAGCCGCGCACGGAGCACGTCCAGCTCGTTCGTCATGATCGTCTGGATCACCGGATCGCCCGCGAGGACCCGGTTCGCCGCGAGGACGGCGTTGCGGTTCGCCACGAAGTAGTCGAGATGGACATCCATACCCTGGATGAGCTGTTCCACCAGGGAGTCGGCGGGGTCGAGCCGCGTCTCGGCGAGCAGCTGGTCAGCCGCCTGCTGGTAGACGGCTGCGAAGAGGGTGTGCTTGCTGGGGAAGTGACGGTAGAGCAAGGCTCGGGAGACACCGGCCTCTTCGGCGACCTCCTCCATCAGCACGTCGGCATACGAGTGTGCGGCGAAGAGCCGTGCGCCGACGGCGAGGAGCTGCGTGCGGCGGTCGGCGGGGGTGAGTCGCTGGCGGGGAGGCACGAATGAAGTCTAGTTGACATGTGTCTACTAGAGCCTCACCGTAGTAGACCCGTGTCAACTAGGCTCCGCCAAGACGGCTTGGAGAGAATTATGGCCAGGGTTCTGCGCATACTGACTCAGCTGATGGGCTGGTCCTCTGTAGCGATCGGCCTGTTCCACGTGGCGCTCGGCAACGCGGCGATTCCCGGGGCTGGTTCCGCCGGCACGACGGTCGACAGTTGGGGCCGATTCATGGGGGCCGGCTTCGTCGGCTATGGACTGGCGTGGCTCTGGGCCGCGCGGCAGCGTCCGATCCCGGCTCGGGCGGTGCGGTGGCTGGCCGGCGTTTTCCTGCTGGGTGGCGTGGGCCGGCTGCTCTCGCTCGCTGTGCACGGCTGGCCGCAGTGGTTCCAGATCGCGTTGGCGGTGATCGAGCTCAGCCTGCCGCTGGTCTTCTTCTGGCTGGCCGACTCAGAGGAGCAGACCCTGCGCAGCGACGTGGAGGCCATGCCTGCTGGGCGGTGAATGCGCGCGAGCTCGTCCAGATCGAAGCTGCAAACGTCGGACCGGTGCAGCTTGCACCGGTGTACCGGGCACTGCGCAAGGCGTTCGAGGACAGCACGCCGCCTTCGCCGACTTCCCCAGCAGCACTGGAAAGAGATCCAGTCCACCAACCCGCTGGAACGGATCAACCGCGAGATCAAACGCCTCACCGACGTCGTCCAGGCCTTCCCCAACCCCGAGGCCGTCCTACGACTGGCCACCGCAGTGCCGGCCGAAATGCACGACGAATGGATCGCATTCCCCCGCCGCTACCTCTCCGAAGAGAGCCTGGCCACCGTCTACGCCACCGTCGACACCGAGGCCCTCCCCGGCATTACCGAGGGCTGATCCCCTGCATCACGGCAGGGGACACGATGGACTGGGAACCGCGCTTTTGCGATGTCTGACCATGTGCAGCTCACCCGGCCGCGCGGCAGCCGGGTCAGCTCGCCGGGCTGGTCAGGACGCAGTTCGGATAATCGTTGTCCGGATCGCCGACGGCGACCCAGAGCATCAGGGCCTTGCCTCGCCTCAAGGCGGCGTAGGGGTCGGGCTCCCGCTCACCCGTTTCGGGGTGAGCGGCGTCGAAGGAGTGAGCGGCGCCGAAGGTCACACCGACGAAGCTTTGCTTCTTGTTGGAGCCTTGCTCCCAGGTGCCTGTTCCGGACCAGGTCAAACTGTCGTACCAGCCGACGGCGATGCAGACCTTATCGGCGATGAACGTCCCGTCCTGCCTCAGCGTGAGGGTGCCGCCGTCGGCATCGGTCCACGTGGTCGCAAGTTCGGCCGGCTTCAGAACGACCGGTTCGCCGTCGGGCGGCGGCATGACCGTGAACCTGCCGCAGGCCGTGAGAGCAAAGGCCATGGCGAGCAAGATCAGCGCAGTACGACAGTAACGCAACACACTCCACCCCTAGTGGGTTCCGCGGGCCGCGTGCGCGACCGGTGGACCCAAGAACCCACGCCGCACCCTGGCACAGGGTTTGAACATGTTCAAGTCTCAGTCGTCGGCGGCCACTCTTCACGAGGCGTGAGGCGGTACGGCAGCGAAGTACGGCCGTAGGTGACGAGCAGCTTCCCCTCGTCCCGCATCTTGCAGCCAGTGTTGAGGCAGTCCACGACGTTGCGGCCGAGTCGGTCGACGGCCGCAGCCACCAGTCCGTCGTCCGGGCCTCTCTCGTCGCGAAGCCACGGGCCCAGCTTCGGCCGGGTCACCGGGTCGGTGGCGCCCGACACCTCCCAGTCGTCGGCCCAGCCGATGATGTGGCCGCCGACAGACGCCGCGACGGTGAGTACGTCCTCCCTCTGCCGCTCCGGGGACGACGTGGCGAGCTTCATCCACGACAGCCGGCGCACGCCGAACAGGCACTTCCCGCATCCGTCTTAGGGGCGTTCGATCATGTTCAGGTCCGTACCGCGCAACGCTTCTCCGTTTCGAGCACGCAAGGTACGGAGATGTGGCGGCCACACCCAGGATGATCTTGGTTAGCCCATGAAACTCAGCCGCACCTGACGGTTGACATTGTCCCTGTTGGTGTCCACCAGGCACACCGACTGCCAAGTCCCCAGTTCCAGGCGGCCGGCGATGACGGGGAGGGTCGCGTGGGGTGGGACGATCGCGGGGAGGACGTGATCGCGGCCGTGGCCGGGGCTGCCGTGGCGGTGTTGCCAGCGGTCGTCGGAGGGGAGCAGGACGTGCAGGGCGGCGAGGAGATCGTCGTCGCTGCCGGCGCCCGTCTCGATGACGGCGATGCCGCAGGTCGCATGGGGGACGAAGACGTTGAGCAGGCCGTCGCGGCCGGCCGCCGCCTCGGCCAGGAAGTCCTCGCAGTCGCCGGTGATGTCGACGACTCGCTCGCGACTACCGGTGGCCACGTGCAGCATTCGCGTGGTGAAAGCATCTGACATGCCCCCATCCTGACCCATACGCCGGGTTTCACGCGTCCTGGCGCGACCGTTTCCCCCGCGCCGGCGGTCCACTGGACGAGACACCGTTGACCGGCGGGCGGCCATCTGGCTACTTTCACCCGCATGTTGCGTTCAGCACTGCTCACCACGCGCGGTCACATCGACCTGCTGCGGGTGGCCTCCGCCGCGTGTCGCCGCGGCCGCTGACGCCTCTTCCCGCCTCTGACCGGCGTTTTCCCACGCCCTGCCGCATGCCCGCGCCCGCGCCGCCTCTCCAGTGATGCACGTCCGAGGCGGGGTGGCGGCGGTTGCGGCATTCCCTCGCTCTCTCGCTCTCGTGTCCCGTGGAGCATCCATGCGCATCAGCCATGCCCCGCCCAGCTCGCCCGAACCCGATATCTCCGGTATATCCAAGTCCGCAAGTGCCGGAGCGGGGCAGGCTCACCACGCCTCCCCCGACCTTCAACCCCTCACCCCCGCCACCACCCGTCACGTCCGCGTCCCCCGCTGGCTGCGCCGAACCGCCGGTCCCCTGATCCTGCTGGCGTTGTGGCAACTTCTCAGCGTCACCGGCCTGTTGCCCTCGGACGTGCTCGCCTCTCCGGGCCGGATCGCACAGGTCGGCGGTGATCTGATCGGTGACGGTTCGCTGCCGTCGGCGATGGGCACCTCGCTCCGGCGCGTCGCGGCGGGGCTGGTGTTCGGCACGGTCACCGGGACCGGACTCGCCCTGGTCTCGGGGCTGTTCCGGGTCGGCGAGGACCTGGTGGACGCGCCGGTGCAGATGCTGCGAACGGTGCCGTTCGTCGGCCTCATCCCGCTGTTCATCATCTGGTTCGGCATCGGCGAGGCCCCGAAGATCGCGATCATCACGCTCGGGGTGACCTTCCCGCTGTACCTCAACGTGTACGCCGGGATTCGCGGCGTCGACTCTCAACTCATTGAAGCGGGAGAGTCGTTGGGGCTGTCCCGGTGGGGACTGGTGCGCCATGTCGTGCTGCCGGGCGCGCTGCCCGGGGCGCTCACCGGGCTGCGTTACTCGCTCGGTATCGCCTGGCTCGCGCTGGTCTTCGCCGAACAGGTCAACGCCGACGCCGGGATCGGCTTCCTGATGGTGCAGGCGCGGGACTTCCTGCGGACCGACGTGATCGTCGTGTGCCTGATCGTCTACGCCTTCCTCGGCCTGATCGCCGATTTCGTCGTCCGCTCCCTCGAAAGGCTGCTGCTGCAATGGCGACCGACGTTCACGGGCCGCTGAGCCCCGGCGCGAGCCGTATCACCCGGGTCGTGCACGCCGAGGGGCTCACTCGCTCCTTCGACGGCCGTGCCGTCATCGACGACCTCCGACTCGACATCGAGCGGGGGGAGTTCGTCGCCCTGCTCGGCCGCAGCGGCTGCGGCAAGTCCACACTGCTGCGCATCCTCGCCGGCCTCGACCGGGACATCGAGGGCACCGCCCTGGTCCCGCGCCGCAGGGCCGTCGCCTTCCAGGCGCCCCGGCTGATGCCGTGGAAGAGGGTGTGGCGCAACGTTCTGCTCGGCCTGCCCGGCAGACCCGAACGTGCCGTAGCCCAGCGGGCGTTGGACGAGGTGGGGCTCGGCAACCGGATCGACGCCTGGCCCAGGACCCTGTCCGGTGGTGAGGCCCAGCGCGCCTCCCTGGCCCGCGCCCTGGTGCGCGAGCCCGATCTGCTGCTGCTCGACGAGCCGTTCGGCGCGCTCGACGCGCTCACCCGGATCAAGGCGCAGCGTCTGGTCGGGGAGCTGTGGCAGCGGCGCGGGTGTGCCGTGCTGCTGGTCACCCACGACGTCGAGGAGGCCGTGCTGCTCGCCGACCGTGTCCTGGTGATGGACGGTGGCCGGATCGCCCACGAGCAGCGCGTCGACCTCGACCGGCCACGGGACATCACTGATCCCCGGTTCGCCTCGCTCCGCGCCGGGCTGCTGGAACGGCTCGGCGTGAACACGGCTGCCGAAGCCGCCTGACGCACCACCCTTCCCGGCATCCCCGCCTTCCGGATTTCCCAGCCATCTCCCCTCTCGCACACGAACGGAAACCACCATGCGACGACGCCTCGTCCCGGCCGCACTGCTGCTCCCCTTCGCCCTCCTGCTCACGGCGTGCGGCGGCAACTCGTCCGCCAGTACGGGCACCGACACCGACGGCTCGGGATCCGTCACGCTCGACGTCGGTGACCAGAAGGGCGGTTCGGAAGCCATCCTCCGGGCCGCCGGTGAGCTGAAGAACCTCCACTACAAGATCAAGTGGTCGACGTTCACCTCCGGACCACCCCTGCTGGAGGCCGTCAACGCCAAGGCCGTCGACATCGGCGGCGTCGGCAACACCCCGCCCGTCTTCGCGGCCGGCGCGGGCTCGAAGATCGCCGTGGTGGCGGCCTGGCACGGCGCCTCCAAGGGCGACGCCATCCTCGTACCGAGCGGCTCCAGGCTGACCAGGCCCGACCAGCTCAAGGGCAGGTCGATCGCCGTGGCGCAGGGATCCTCCGCGCACTACCAGCTGGTCGCCTCTCTGAAGGCGGCCGGGCTGAGTCTGGGCGACGTCGAGGTCAAGTACCTTCAGCCGGCCGACGCGCTCGCCGCGTTCACCTCCGGCAAGGTCGACGCGTGGGCGGTCTGGGATCCGTACACCTCCCAGATCCTCCGGACCCGGCAGGGCCGCGTGCTCACCACCGGCGACGGCATCACCAACGGGCTCAGCTTCCAGGTGGCCGGGCCGGCCGCGCTGAAGGACCCGGCGAAGACACGCGCCATCCGTGACTACCTCGCCCGGCTGCGGCGCGCCCAGACCTGGGTGTACGACCATAAGGAGGAGTGGGCCAAGGTGTGGGCCAAGGAGACCGGACTGCCGTACGACGTGGCGCTGGCGTCCGTGAGGCGCACCAACGCCACCCGAGTCCCGGTCGCCGTCGACAAACCGCTCATCGCCTCCGAGCAGCAGATCGCCGACACCTTCACCGCGCTGAAGCTCATCCCGGGGAAGGTGGACTTCGGCGACTTCGTGGACAGGCGCTTCAACGGCGACCTCCCGCCGTCCACGACACCGGCCAAGAGCTGAGGGGACGAGGTGGCGGGAGGCTGCGGGGTGGCCGCGCGGGAAGACCGGCGGCCGGTCCGCTGTTAGTGGAATCGTGAACGATGTACGTGAGGTCGAGGTGGTCGTCGTAGGCGCCGGACAGGCCGGTCTGTCCAGCGCCTATCACCTGCGGCGTGCCGGTTTCGAGCCGGACCGTGACTTCGTGGTCCTGGACCACTCCCCCGGCCCGGGCGGCGCCTGGCAGTTCCGCTGGCCGTCGCTGACGTACGGCAAGGTGCACGGGATGCACGCGCTGCCCGGCATGGAGCTGACGGACGCCGATCCGGCGCGGCCTTCGGCGGAGGTGATCGGCGAGTACTTCGACCGGTACGAGCGGGCCTTCGGGCTGCGGGTACGGCGCCCTGTCGAGGTGCGCTCCGTCCGCGCGGGCGAGGAAGGTCCTGCCGGGACGGAGGCCGCCGGAGGTCCCGGGGCGGGGCGGCTGCTCGTGGAGACGTCGGACGGCACCTGGTCGGCGCGGGCGCTGATCAACGCGACCGGCACCTGGGACCGGCCCTTCTGGCCGCGCTACCCGGGCCAGGAGACCTTCCGGGGACGGCAGTTGCACACCGCGCGGTACGCGGGTCCGGAGGAGTTCGCCGGATCCCGGGTCGTGGTCGTGGGCGGCGGGGCGTCCGGCACCCAGCACCTGCTGGAGCTGGCCCCGTACGCGGCCGCGACCACCTGGGTCACCCGGCGGCCACCGGTCTTCCGCGAGGGCCCGTTCGACCAGGAGGCGGGCCGGGCCGCCGTGGCTCTGGTGGAGGAGCGCGTGCGGCAGGGGCTGCCGCCGAGGAGCGTGGTCTCCGTCACCGGCCTGCCTCTCAACGACGCCGTCCGGCGGGGTCTGGCCGACGGCGTGCTCGACCGGCTGCCGATGTTCGACCGGATCACCCCGGACGGGGTGGAGTGGCAGGACGGGCGGCATGTGGCGGCCGACGTCATCCTGTGGGCGACCGGCTTCCGGCCCGCCCTCGACCACCTCACGCCCCTGCGGCTGCGCGAGCCGGGCGGCGGCATCCGGGTCGAGGGGACCCGGGCGATCGCCGATCCGCGGATCCACCTCGTCGGCTACGGCCCCTCGGCCAGCACCATCGGCGCCAACCGGGCGGGGCGTGCGGCCGTACAGGACATCAGGCGCCTGCTCGCGGCCGAGGATCCGATCGCCGCCTGAGACGCCGCTCGCCGCCTCCGACGGTCCCACGGTCGGCCGGCGCTATCGCGCGTCGCCCGGGCTCTGCCCGGGATCCTGAGCCTCGCTCGGGCTTTGGCTCTGGTCCTGACTCTCGCTCGGGCTTTGGCCCTGGTCTTGGCCCTGGTCTTGGCCCTCACTCGGGCTCCCGCTCGGGCTCTGCGATCGGGTCGTGGCGGCGTGCGCGGCGTTGAAGTCGGCCACGTTGCGCATGTGCACGGTGTAGTCGGAGGTGAAGCGGGTGTCGCCCGGCTTCACGGTGACGAAGTACAGCCAGTCGCCCGCCGCCGGATGAAGCGTGGCGTTCATGGCGTCCTCGCCGGGATTGTCGATCGGGGTGGGCGGCAGGCCCATGCGCTGGTAGGAGTTGTAGGGGCTGTCGATCCTGAGGTCGTCCATGCTGGTGCGCAGGGTGCTGCGGTTGAGCGCGTAGTTGATGGTGGAGTCCATCTGCAGCGGCATGCCACGCTGGAGGCGGTTGAGGACGACCCGGGCCACCTTCGCCATGTCGGTCTTCGTCGCCGCCTCGGCCTGGACGATGCTCGCGACGGTGACGGCCTGGTAGGCGTTCATCGTGTCGCGCTGGGCCCCCGCCGCGACGGGCACCGCGTCGAACCTCTTGTTGGCGGTGTCGACCATGAACCGCAGCAGCGACTCGGGGGTGGCGCCCTTGGCCAGCGGGTAGGTCGCCGGGAAGAGGTAGCCCTCCGGGTTGCCCCCGGCGTCGTTCGGCAGTTTCAGCCCGGCCTTGCCGACGGACTTGCGGGTACTGCCGGCGGGCAGGGTGAGGGCCTTGTCGACGGCGTCGTAGATCTGGCCGGCGCGCCAGCCCTCCGGGATGAGCAGGGTGGGGGGCTTCGCCTCCCCGAAACCGCCGGCCAGGCTCAGCAGCGGCACCGCCACGGCGGTAGCGGCCACAACGGCGCCGGCCGCGACGAGGGCGAGCTTGCCCCGGCGCGTCAGTCTCATCGCGTTCCGTGACGGAGTGTTCATCTGCATGCGGGCACGGTAATACGTATATCGCCGCAAGCCCGACATATCGTCAGGTTGTCGGCTCCGCTCGTGTGTCAGCGTGCCGGTTCCAGGCGCGCGTCCCGTCGCACGAGGGCCGCGTACCGCCCGTTGCGCTCCAGCAGTTCCTCGTGCGTACCCTGCTCGGCGATCCGGCCGGAGTCCAGGACGACGATCTGGTCGGCGTCGCGGACCGTGGACAGGCGGTGGGCGATCGTGATGGTCGTCCGGTTGACCGAGAGGGCGTCGATGGCGGCCTGGACGGCGGCTTCGGTGCGGGTGTCCAGAGCGCTGGTCGCCTCATCGAGGATGAGGACCGGCGGATCGCGCAGGATGGTCCGGGCGAGTGCCAGGCGCTGCTTCTCGCCGCCGGAGAAGCGGTGGCCGCGTTCACCGACGACGGTGCCGTACCCGTCGGGCAGCGCGGCTATGTGGTCGTGGATCTGGGCGGCGCGGGCCGCCGCGTGCAGCTCCTCGTCGGTGGCGTCCGGCCTGGCGAAGCGGAGGTTGTCGGCGACCGAGGCGTGGAAGAGGTACGTCTCCTGCGAGACCACTCCGACCGCGCGCGCGAGGGTGTCGAAGTCGAGGTCGCGGACGTCCACGCCGTCCAGGGTGACGCGGCCGCCGGTGACGTCGTAGAGCCGGGGCACCAGGTAGCCGAGAGAGGACTTGCCGGCGCCTGTCGGACCCACGACGGCCAGGCTGCCGCCCGCGGGCACGGTGAGGTCGACGCCGTCGAGCACCGGGCCGCCCCTGTCGTCGTAGCGGAACTCGACACCCTCGAAGCGGACCTCGCCCTTCACCTGGTCGAGGTGGACCGGGCGTTCGCGTTCCGTGATGTCGATGGGGAGATCCAGGTACTCGAAGATGCGCTGGAAGAGCGCGAGCGAGGTCTGGATCTGGACGCCGGTCGCCAGCAGGCTCACGGCCGGCCGGAACAGGCCCTGCTGGAGCGAGACGAAGGCGACGATCGTGCCGAGCGAGACCTTGGGGCCGCCGAACTGGAGGGCGAGGCCCGCGCTCCAGTAGATGACGGCGGGCATGGCGGCCATCACGATCGTGATCACGGCCATGCGCCAGCGCCCGGCCATGCTCGACCTGACCTCCAGGTCGACCAGGCGCTCGGACTCCGCCGCGAAGCCCTCGGTGAGCGAACCGGCGCGGCCCATGGTGCGGCCGAGCAGGATTCCGCTGACGGACAGGGACTCGGTGACGGTGGCGGCCATCGCGGCCATCTGCTTCTGCCGCTGGGTGGCGATCTTCTTGCGCTCGTTGCCGACACGGCGGCTTATCCACACGAATGCCGGGAGCAGGAGCAGTGAGACGACCGTCAGGCGCCAGTCGAGGGCGACCATCGCGACGATCGTGGCGACGACGCTGGTGGCGTTGGAGACCAGGGAGGTCGCGGTGGAGGTGACGGTGGCCTGCATGCCGCCGATGTCGTTGGCGATGCGGGACTGCACCTCGCCGGTGCGGGTGCGGGTGAAGAAGGCCAGCGACATGCGCTGCAGGCGGCCGTAGACGGCCGTGCGCAGATCGTGCATGACGCGCTGGCCGACGGTGGTCGAGATCAGCGTCTGCAGCACGCCGAAGACGCTGGAGAGGACGGCGCTGAGGATCATGCCGAGCGCGAGCAGGCTCAGCAGGCCTGTGCGGCCCTGCGGGATCGCGACGTCGAGGGTCTCCTTGAGCAGGAACGGCGTGGCCACCGAGACCAGCGAGGCGGCGCCGACCAGCAGGCCGACGACAGTGAGCCGCGCGCGATAGGGGCGGAAGAGGTTCAGGATGCGCCGCACCTGCCGGGGCTGTTCACCGGCGTCGGCGGGCGGGGTCCAGGAGGGTTCTCGATCGGGGTGCATGGGCTCCTACGAGGTGGGTGGGCGGCAGGCCCGGGGCCGGCCGCCGACGAGAAACGGATCGCAGCCCATTGTTACCTGTACTCACAATGAACGGCATCCTGATATTGTTCCCGCATGACCACCCCGGATCCCGACGGCCTGCTCGCCGAGCAGCTGCTGCGGCTCACCCGCCGCGTGCACCGCATCCAGAAGCGCCATCTGGAGAGGTACGACCTGGGGGTCACGCCGGCGCAGTCCCGGCTGTTGCGCACCCTCGCGCACTACGGGTCGCCGCCGCGCATGACCGACCTCGCCGAGCGCCTCGAGGTGGTGCCGCGGGCGGTGACGACGCTGGTCGACGGGCTGGAGGCGAGCGGCCAGGTGCGCCGGGCGCCGGATCCGACGAACCGCAGGGTCACCCGGATCGAGCTGACGGACGAGGGCCGGGCGACCCTGCGCGAGCTGCGCGGCGCACGCCGTTCGGCGGCCGAGGAGATCCTGGCTCCGCTGACGGAGAAGGAGCGGGCGGTCCTCGGCGTGCTGCTGGACACCCTGGTCGACGGCGGCGAGTCGGCGGCCAAGGGCTGCTGAACGGCGGCGAGCCCCCGCAGTGTTGCCGCCGCACGCCGGCGCGTGCTCCGCGTGCGGGCCGGCCGCAGGTCCGCCAACGTGCCCCGTGCGCGCACCGGCCGCGGACCGGCAATCTACCCCGTGTGCGGGCCGGTCACGGTCCGCCCATGTGCCCCGTGTGCGAGCCGGCCGCGGACCGGCCTGGGCCCGCACACGGGCATCGGTGTGCCGGAAGGCGGTTCAGCAGCGGCTGCGGTCCTTCGTCAGCACGCCCTGGACGACGGTCAGGGACCGGTCGTAGCAGCCGTCCGAGCCGGTCACGCGGTAGCGCTCACCGGACGTGCCGACCGCGTGCCGCTGGTCGCGCGGAACGCCCAGCGTGTACGACGCGTCGCCGCTGTAGGTGTCGTCGAGCCGTGACCAGGCGGTGCGCCGGTCACCCTGCCGATTCTCCGTCGACGCCCGGTCACCGAGGGTCAGTTCGGTGCGCAGCCGGTCGTCCGCGCCGATGGTCGTGACGCCGTTCATCGTGTAGGTCCGGTGCGTCCGGATCGTGTGCGCCGGGCCGTGTGCGCCGCGGGTGGTGACGGTCTCGTCGTCCGTCCAGGTCGCGTCGAGTCCGTCCGTGTTCTCGCCGTCGGTCCAGCGGTGCGCCGAGGTGTTCGCGAGCGTGCGGGTGACGGTGGTGGTCACGCGGCCGTGCGAGGTGTCGAGGTACCCGGAGACGGTGAGCGCGTGCCCGGCGCGGGTGTCCACGCGGTTCTCCGTACCGGGCGTGTACACGGAGGAGTTCACGACATCGGTCGCCCGGTCCGAGGTGAGCGCGCCGGTGAGCTGGGCGCGGTGCGCGTCCTGCCAGACCAGGACGTTGACCGGGGCGCTCCAGCCGGACTGACCGGTGGGCACACCGGCCACCGAGACCTCGACGCGGTGCGGGCGGCCGTCGTCGAGGATTCCGGCGAAGGGCGTCAGATCGTATGTGAGGGGCTTGACGTCGAAGGCGCGCGGGGCCGGGACCACGTACCAGAGGAACGGGTTGGACCACCCGCCGGTCCAGACGTTCGGGAACGGCGAGGCGATGCCCGCCAGTCGACCGTCGACGGTGACCCGCACCTCGCGGTACGGCCCGTGGTCGGCCTTGCAGGAGTACGACGCCGGGTCGGCCACCGTCAGGTACCAGAACTCCTCGCAGCCACCCCCGGATCCTGTCGCGTACACCTCCGCCACGATGCGCTCACTGTTGCGCGGGGTGGTGAGGGTGGCGCCGTCGGGGGTGTCGGTGAGGGTGAGGACGCGGTCGGGGGCGGGGGTCTCGGGGCGGCCGGCGTAGAAGGTGAGCGTCACCTTGACGTCGATCACACCGGTGTAGGTGTCGTCGACGACGTTGCCGATGAGCATCTCGACGTCCTGCGGGCCGC
This sequence comes from Streptomyces sp. NBC_00820, assembly GCF_036347055.1. Taxonomy (NCBI): domain Bacteria; kingdom Bacillati; phylum Actinomycetota; class Actinomycetes; order Kitasatosporales; family Streptomycetaceae; genus Streptomyces; species Streptomyces sp. NBC_00820. The sequence continues at coordinate 1,086,615 of NZ_CP108882.1, forward strand.
GGAAGGTGTCGCTGTAGCGGGTGACGTCCTTCTCCACATGCCACTCGATACCGTCCGGCGACGGCTCGGGGGTCGAGGTGCGCAGGATCTCGACCCCGCCGACGTCCAGCTGGCCGAGGCGGTCGAACTGGCGCCCCTTCACCTTGCCGTCGAGGCGCAGTACGACCTTGCTCCAGCGGTCGCCGCAGTCCCGGGGTGGCGCGTACGTTCCGCGGTAGGGGGTGTAGCCGCGGAACTGGGCCTCGGCGAGGGTGACTCGGCAGGACGCGGTGTGCGGCCGGGCGACGGGCGGGGCGGCGGTCAACGGGTCGTGCCAGTCGGTGCCGAACTCGGCGGGTACGTCGGCGGTACGACCGCCCGCCTGGGCGGCGGCCGGACCGGCGCCGAAGAGCGCGCTCGCGAGGAGGGTCGCCCCGGCGAACATGGACATGACTATCCGTCTTCTCATGGCCGGTGTTCTACGGGGCGACGGCCCGCCCCGCAATGAGGCCTCCGCCATCAGGTGCGCAGTTCCGCCCGGTCGCCCATGACCACCACGGGGTGCCGGGCGGGGTCGAGGGTCCGCAGGAGGTACCTCATCGCGCTTCTGGGCACGCTGACGCAGGCCGAGGTACCGCTGCCGTGGTCGAGGTGCAGCCAGATTCCACCGCCCTTCGCCACGCCTTCAGGGCGGGTGGTGTCGTGCGGCGGAGTCCCTCTGACGCGGTTGTAGTCGATGGCGATGACGTAGTCGAAGTCGTGCCGCCGCGAGGCCCCCCACTCCTCCGGGGTGGCGTAGGCGCCGTCGTCCTCGTCGTACGGCAGCCTGGCGCCCGGGTCAGGAAGGACACCGCCGGCGTCGGAGAGGGTGAACACGCCCACCGGGCTGCGTTCATCACCCATCCAGTGGTCAGTGGTCCAGCCGCCGCGGCCGTTGTGAGCGGGCCAGCTGTCCACCCGACGCCAGCCGTCGCCGTGACGGGTGTACAGCACGAGCGTGGAGCGGGGCGAGTTCCTCCCTTCCCCGTAGACGGCCACGACCTGGCGTGTATCGGCGGGAATCCGCTGGTACAGGTGGTCACCGACGCCCGGGACGCGGGCCGGGTCGGCGGGTGCGCCCTCCACGCCGGAGGGACCCTGCGCGCCGGGCCTGACCGGAACGCCGCACGCGGAGAGCGCGCCAAGGGGGACGAGAAGGGTTCCGAAGACCGCCAACAGGACCGTCACACGCCGTACTCCATCGATCTGCACCCGGTCATGGTGACACCACGATCCGGCCGATCGGGCAGTTTCCGGACACTCGGGGCATTGGCCACGGATCTACCGAACGCCCGTGTCAGCGGGCTGCGGCGACCGGCTCGAAGCCAGTGAATTCGGTACGTCGGCGGAAAAACCGTTTGAGAATCACCGCCGCGCGACGCGACCCTTTCAGCGCGCCCCTTTCAGCGCGACGCGACATGACATGGCCTGCCGCAACCTGCCCGCCTCCCTCCCCCCGGGCCCTGATTCCCCTGACCCCGCTGCCTCCATCGCCTCCACTCCCTCCACCCATCCCACCGATTCCACGATTCCGCTGATCCCCTCGATATCCCCGATTTGAGCCGCTGGGACGTCATGCAGATTCAAGACCTTCCGTACTCCGACCCGGGCGTCCCGGACGCGCGTTCGGGCCCTCATCTCTTGTGGTGGCTCTGGCGCAACCAGTTGGGCGGCCAGCTCAAGGCACTGGCCTGGGGTGTGCTCCACTTCGTCTCCGTGTCCGCGCTGCCGTTCTGCGTCGGGCTCGCCGTGGACGCGGTCGTCGAACGTTCGGGCGCGCAGCTCGCCCTGACGGGCGCTCTGATGCTGCTGTGCGGCGTGGGCATCACCGTGGGCGACACCTTCCTGCACCGCTCCGCGGTCACCAACTGGATCACGGCCGCCGCCCGGGTCCAGCAGCTGCTGGCGCGCAAGGCGGTCGTACTGGGTTCCGCGCTGACCCGGCGGGTGGCGGCGGGCGAGGTGGTGGCCGTGTCCACCGGCGACGTGGAGAAGATCGGCTGGTTCGTGGAGGCCGTCTCACGGTTCACCGCGGCCGCGCTGACGGTCGTCGTGGTCTGCGTGGGTCTGCTCGTCTACCAGCCGGCCCTCGGGTTGGTCGTCGCCGCGGGCCTTCCCTTCGTGGCGCTCGCGGTGCTGCCGCTGCTGCCCCGGTCCACCCGCCGCGCCGACGTCCAGCGCGAGAAGGCGGGCCGGGCCACCGAGCTGGCCTCGGACACCGTCGCCGGTCTGCGGGTGCTGCGCGGCATCGGCGGCGAGGAGTTGTTCCTGGACCGCTACCGCCGCGCCTCCCAGGAGGTACGGCAGGCTGCCGTGCGCAGCGCCCGCATGTGGTCGCTGATCTCCGCGATCCAGGTGCTGGTGCCCGGGATGCTGCTGATCGCGGTTGTCTGGCACGGCGTCCGGCTGGCGGACCAGGGCCGGATCGAGGTCGGTGAACTCGTCACCGTCTACAGCGCGGTGATGGTGCTCAATTATCCGTTGAGGCACTTCGAGGAGATCGCGATGGCGTACTCCTTCTCGCGCCCGTCGGCGAAACGGGCGGCGCGGGTGCTTTCGTTGCGGCGGGCGACGGGCGACGAGGAGACGCGAGGGACCGGAGCGCCGGGCCGCGAACGGGCACGACCGGCCGAAGTGCAGGACCACGACCAGGTACGACCGGCCGAAGTACCGGACTGCGAACAGGCACGACCAGCCGAAGTACCGGACTGCGGCGACGTGACAGCCGTGTCGAACAGCGATCTGTCGGCGCTCCCGCGAAGTCACCGGCCAGCCGTGCCCCACGGCGGCCTGGCGACGCCGGCGAGCAGTGATCCGACGGCAGCGCTGCCGCACGGTGACCTGTACGACCCCGCCACCGGGCTGCTCGCGCCTGCCCGCCGGTTCACCGCCGTGGTCTGCGGAGACCCGGACGCGGCCGGGCGGCTCGCGGAACGCCTGGGCGGCCACCCCGCCGAGCCCGGACCCTCGGTGCGGCTCGGCGGCGTGACGCTCGACGACCTCACGCTGGACGACGCCCGCACCGCCGTACTCGTACAGGACAAGGAACCGGTGCTGCTGTCCGGCACGCTGCGCGAGCTGCTCGATGTCCCCGCCTCCGGTGCCGTACGGGCGAAGGACGCGCTGGCGGCCGCGCAGTGCGAGGACGTCCTCGATGCCCTGGTGCAGGGGTCCGTGGACGCCCCCGACCCGATGGACGCACGGATCACCGAGCGCGGGCGGTCCCTGTCGGGGGGCCAGCGGCAGCGGCTCGCGCTGGCCCGGTCGCTGATCACGGACCCGGAGGTGCTGGTGCTGGACGAGCCGACCTCCGCCGTCGACTCGCACACCGAGGCGCGGATCGCGGACGGGCTGCGGCGGCTGCGGTCGGGGCGCACGACGGTGGTGTTCACCTCCTCACCGCTGCTGCTGGACCGCGCGGACGGGGTCGCCCTCGTCCACGAGGGCAAGGTCGTGGCCGTCGGGGAGCACCGCGAACTGATCGAGACCGAGCCGCGCTACCGGGCCGTGGTGACCCGGGAGACCGAGGAAGAGCAGGCGGCGACAGGTCTCGGGGGCGAGCGGACGGCGACCGGTCTCGGCGACAAGCGGACGGTGACCGGTCTCGGCAACGAGCAGGCGGCGGGCCGTCTCGAGAACACCGCGGACCGGTCGGAGACCGCCGACGGAGGCCCCGTGCTGGGCGCGCTCGGCCAGCCGGAAGGGCTGGACGAGCTGGAAGAGCTGGACGAATTGGAAGAGATCGAGGAGAGCGCATGATCGGCGTAGCGCCCCCGGCGTACGACCCGGCGGCCCCGACGACCGCGACCACCCTGCCCGTCGGCGCGGCCGCGACCGTGCGCGCCTATGTCGGCGAGCTGCTGCGCCGCCACCGTCACGCCTTCCTGCTGCTCGTCACCGTCAACACGGTGGCCGTCATCGCCTCCATGGTGGGCCCGTACCTGCTCGGTGGACTCGTCGAGCGGGTGTCCGACCGGGCGCGGGACCTGCACCTGGGCGAGACGGTCGCGTTCTTCCTGCTCGCGCTGGTCGTGCAGGCCGTGTTCGTCCAGCAGGTGCGGTTGCGCGGCGCGATGCTCGGTGAGCGGATGCTGGCCGACCTGCGCGAGGACTTCCTCGTCCGCTCGGTGGGGCTGCCGCCGGGCGTGCTGGAGCGGGCCGGCACCGGCGACCTGCTCTCCCGCGTCACCACGGACATCGACCGCCTGGCCAACGCCATGCGGGAGGCCGTACCACAGCTGGCGATCGGGTTCGTATGGGCGCTGCTGCTGCTCGGGGGGCTCGTCGTGACGGCTCCGCCGCTGGCGGCCGCCGTCCTGCTCGCGGTCCCGGTGCTGGTGCTGGGGTGCCGCTGGTACTTCAAGCGGGCGCCCGCCGGCTACCGGTCCGAGTCCGCTGGGTACGCCGCGGTGGCCGCGGCCCTCGCCGAGACCGTGGACGCGGGCCGGACCATCGAGGCGCACCGCCTCGGCGCGCGTCGCATCGCCCTGTCGGAGCGGCGGATCAAGGAGTGGACCGCCTGGGAGCGCTACACCCTATGGCTGCGCTCGGTGCTCTTCCCGGTCATCAACGCCGTCCACCTCATCGTGCTCGGCTCGGCCCTCATGGTCGGCGGTGTCTGCGTTCTGCGGGGCTGGATCGACGTCGGCCAGCTGACCACGGGTGCCCTCGTCGCCCAGATGCTGGTCGACCCGATCAACCTGATCCTGCGCTGGTACGACGAGGTGCAGGTGGCCCAGGTCTCGCTGGCACGGCTGGTCGGGGTACGGGACATCGAGCCCGACGCCGGGGACGGCTCCCTGGCCCCGGACGGCCGGGACGTGCACGCCGACCGGGTCCACTTCGGCTACCGCGAGGGCGTCGACGTGCTGCGCGAGGTGTCCCTGGAGGTCCCGCCGGGCACCCGGCTCGCCCTGGTCGGCCCTTCGGGCGCCGGCAAGTCCACGCTGGGCAGGCTGCTCGCCGGCATCTACGCGCCCCGGACCGGGCGCGTCACCCTGGGCGGCGCCGAACTGTCCCGGATGCCCGCCGAACGCGTCCGCTCGCACGTCGCCCTCGTGAACCAGGAGCACCACGTCTTCGTCGGTCCCCTGCGCGACAACCTCCTGCTGGCCCTCCCCCACTCCCGGCTGAGCTCGAGCGGGGGGACCCCCATCGGGGCGCGGGACGCCGAGCTGTGGGCGGCGCTCGGCGCGGTGGACGCCGACGGCTGGGCGCGGGCGCTGGACGACGGCCTCGACACCGAGGTGGGCTCGGGCGGCGTCGCTCTCACGCCGGCCCAGGCCCAGCAGATCGCCCTGGCCCGGCTCGTCCTGGCCGACCCGCACACCCTGGTCCTCGACGAGGCGACCTCTCTCCTCGACCCCCGGGCTGCCCGCCATCTGGAACGCTCCCTGGGGCGCGTCCTCGACGGGCGCACGGTCGTCGCCATCGCCCACCGTCTGCACACCGCCCACGACGCGGATGTCATCGCGGTCGTGGAGAACGGCCGTATCAAGGAGCTGGGGAGCCATGACGAGCTGGTCTCCGCGGGCGGGGCGTACGCGGCGCTCTGGCGGTCCTGGCACGGGTGAGGCCGTGGCGGTCGGTCCTCGCACCGGCACTCGGCCCCACCCCTGCCGTCCGGGCGCCCGTCCCTCCGAACACTCAGCCGCTGGGCCGCTCAGCGCTCAGCCGCAGGCCAGGTGCCGTGCCGTTGCGCAGTGCCGAACTGGGGTGGAAGGCTGGATAGCGGCACCGGTTCGGGGAGCACCGCGGGACCTTTCGGTCCCCGCCGCGTGTGACCCGTGCCCAGCGTGCCGGCGGCCCGCCGCCGCTCGCGGCGGCATCCGGCCGTGCTCACCACCTGGAGGTTCCCGTGGACAGCTCCGACGGATGGGGGGATGACGTCTACCAGCCCGACTCGGCAGAGATCCGGGAGGACTCCGGAGTCCTCGACGTCGAGGACACGCTGGACTTCGACGGCGTCGGTGACCCTCTCGACCGGGGCTGGTCCCCGCCCGAGCGGCCGTGGGCGGTGGAGCACGACGGTGTGACGGCGGCGGAACGCAGCGCCGGGGAGACGCTCGACCAGCGGCTCGCCGAGGAGGTGCCCGACGTCGCCACGCCGGACGGCGACGGCATCGGCGACTGCTCCGGCACCGACGGGGAACTGCTGGACGACGAGGTCGGCGACCGGCGCTCCGGCCGGCTGGTCGCCCCCGACGAGGGAGCGCACGAGGACGAGGAGAGCGCGCTCGTGGCCACCGACGTCGGCATCGACGGCGCCGCCGCCTCCGCCGAGGAGGCAGCGATGCACGTCGTCGACGAGGACTCGCTCCCCGGCTGAACCGGACCCCCACCCCGGGCCCCTCGGCCCCGGCCCCCGGACTCCCCTGCCGCCCCACCGCAATCGCCCCGAGCGAGGAGCCGTCATGCAGCAGGACAAGCACCCCGACTACCGTTCCGTCGTCTTCCGCGACCGCGCCGCCGGCTACGCCTTCCTCACCCGGTCCACCGCGACCAGCGAGGAGACCATCGAATGGGACGACGGCGAGACCTACCCGGTGGTCGACGTGGAGATCTCCTCCGAGAGCCACCCCTTCTACACGGGCAAGGCCCGCACGGTGGACACCGAGGGGCGCGTCGCCCGGTTCGAGCGCCGGTACGGCGGGGCGGAGCCAGGAGGCAGCGGGGCGGAGCCGGGCGACGGGACGGGGGCGGAGCCGGGCGGCGTGGCCTGACGAGGACGGCCGTGCCGTACGCACGACAGGGCGCCGCCGCAGGCACGACCAGGCACCGTACACAGAACAGGGCGCCGCACGCCTGGTGGCGAGCGGCGCCCCGATGCGGGAAGCGGTGTCCCGGGCAACGTTCAAACGATGATCAGATGAAGTTGAGGGCGGCCGCGCAGCCCACTCCCCCGAGCACCATGAACACGGGCATCAGCACCTTCAGCTCGACCCAGCTGCCTGCCCGGAACCGCATCGCCTTCGGCGGCCCGAGCGGGTACCAGCGCCTGCGGCCCAGCGGGATGGGCCACAGGATCGGGCAGCCGGAGACGGTGAGCGCGTCCCCGAGGCAGTGCACCAGCGCGCCGAGCACGATCGGCAGCCCCAGCCACAGGTACTGCTGCCCCGGCTCTTCGAACAGCCAGTGGGAGCCGTTGCCGGGCTTGTCCAGTATGCCGGCGAGGATCCAGGCGCTGGTCGCGGCGAGCAGCCAGACCAGGACGTCGCTGCTGGAGCCCCGCGCCGCCCGCCACAGCAGGCCCTCTATCGCCAGCACCATGTGCACGAACAGGATCGCCAGGACCGCCCAGCGGCCCCCCGCGATGGCCAGGGCCGAACTGCCCGCGCCGATGAGGACGGCCCACACCCAGGTGTGCGTGAGCGTGCGGTGGCCGCCCGAGCGGCGCGGGTCGCCCGGCTTCCTCGTCGCCTTGTAGACGGCGTACGACAGTTTGTCCACGATCTCGCAGAACCACCGGGACACGGGTCCGAAGGCCCGCGAGATGGTGGCCGCCTTGTGGTCGAGGTCCGGGGCGAGCGCGGCGCCCGCGCAGATCAGGGCGCCGACCAGGACGACGGGCCAGGGCATCGGGTGTCCGGCCGCGGCTGCGGCCGCTCCGACGCCGAGCCAGGCCGCGGCCCCCGACAGTGAGTGTGCTGGTCCCATCATGGCCGCTTTACGCCCCATTCCTCTTGTGCCGTTGTCCAGTTGACCTGGTGCGCTGACGTTTCGTCGGCGCCACAGCGTAGCGGCCGTGATCTTCCTGCCCACAGCCGATTCCCCGCTCGGCGCCCGGGCCAGGCAAGATGGGTGCGTGACCCTCATCGATCAGCTGCCGGCGACCGCCGATCCCGACGCCCTTTACGAAGCCTTCGAGTCGTGGACTCAGGAGCGCGGCCTCACCCTGTACCCGCATCAGGAGGAGGCGCTGATCGAGGTGGTCTCCGGGGCGAACGTGATCGTCTCGACGCCCACCGGCTCCGGTAAGAGCATGATCGCCGCGGCCGCCCACTTCGCGGCGCTGGCCCGGGACGAGGTCACCTTCTACACGGCGCCGATCAAGGCGCTGGTGTCGGAGAAGTTCTTCGAGCTGTGCAAGATCTTCGGTACCGAGAACGTGGGCATGCTCACCGGCGACGCCTCGGTGAACGCCGACGCGCCCGTGATCTGCTGCACCGCCGAGGTGCTCGCGTCCATCGCGCTGCGCGACGGCAAGAACGCGGACGTCGGCCAGGTCGTGATGGACGAGTTCCACTACTACTCGGAGGGCGACCGCGGCTGGGCCTGGCAGATCCCGCTGCTGGAACTCCCCCAGGCGCAGTTCATCCTGATGTCGGCCACTCTGGGCGACGTGGCGTTCTTCGAGAAGGACCTCACGCGTCGCACCGGCCGTCCCACCTCGGTGGTCCGCTCCGCGACCCGGCCGGTCCCGCTGTCGTACGAGTACCGGCTCACGCCCCTCACCGAGACGCTCACCGACCTGCTGGATACCCGGCAGGCCCCGGTGTACATCGTGCACTTCACGCAGGCGCAGGCCGTGGAGCGGGCACAGGCTCTGATGAGCATCAACATGTGCACGCGCGAGGAGAAGGACCGGATCGCCGAGCTGATCGGCAATTTCCGCTTCACCACCAAGTTCGGCCGCAACCTCTCCCGTTACGTCCGGCACGGCATCGGCGTCCACCACGCCGGCATGCTGCCCAAGTACCGGCGCCTGGTGGAGAAGCTCGCGCAGGCCGGTCTGCTGAAGGTCATCTGCGGCACCGACACCCTCGGCGTGGGCGTCAACGTGCCCATCCGCACCGTGCTGTTCACCGCCCTGACCAAGTACGACGGCAGCCGCGTGCGCACGCTGCGGGCCCGGGAGTTCCACCAGATCGCGGGCCGGGCCGGCCGTGCGGGCTTCGACACCGCGGGGCTCGTCGTCGCGCAGGCGCCGGAGCACGTCGTCGAGAACGAGAAGGCGCTCGCGAAGGCCGGCGACGACCCGAAGAAGCGCCGCAAGGTGGTGCGCAAGAAGGCGCCGGAAGGCTTCGTCGGCTGGACGGAGAACACCTTCGACAAGCTGATCGCCTCCGAGCCGGAGCCTCTGATGTCCCGGTTCCGCGTGACGCACACCATGCTGCTGTCGGTGATCGCCCGGCCGGGCAACGCCTTCGAGGCGATGCGCCACCTCCTGGAGGACAACCACGAGCCGCGCAAGCAGCAGCTCAGGCACATCCGGCGGGCGATCGCGATCTACCGCTCCCTGCTGGACGGCGGGATCGTCGAGAAGCTCGACACTCCGGACGCCGAGGGCCGCATCGTCCGGCTCACGGTCGACCTCCAGCAGGACTTCGCGCTCAACCAGCCGCTGTCCACGTTCGCACTCGCCTCGTTCGAACTCCTCGACCCCGAGTCGCCGTCCTACGCCCTTGACATGGTGTCCGTGGTCGAGTCCACGCTGGACGACCCCCGGCAGATCCTCGTCGCGCAGCAGAACAAGGCGCGTGGCGAGGCCGTGGCCGCGATGAAGGCCGACGGCGTCGAGTACGAGGAGCGCATGGAGCGCCTCCAGGACATCAGCTACCCGAAGCCGCTGGAGGAGCTGCTCTTCCACGCGTACGACACCTACCGCAAGAGCCACCCCTGGGTCGGCGACCACCCGCTGTCGCCGAAGTCGGTCGTCCGGGACATGTACGAACGAGCCATGTCCTTCACGGAGTTGGTGTCCCACTACGAGCTGGCCCGCACCGAGGGCATCGTGCTGCGCTACCTCGCCAGCGCCTACAAGACCCTCGACCACACGATCCCGGACGACCTGAAGTCCGAGGACCTCCAGGACCTGATCGAGTGGCTCGGCGAGATGGTGCGCCAGGTGGACTCCAGCCTGCTGGACGAGTGGGAGCAGCTGGCCAACCCGGAGGAGATGACGGCCGAGCAGGCCCAGGAGAAGGCCGACGAGGTCAAGCCGGTCACGACGAACGCGCGCGCCTTCCGGGTCCTGGTCCGCAACGCCCTGTTCCGCCGTGTGGAGCTGGCCGCGCTGGACCAGGTCGGCGAACTGGGCGAGATGGACGCCGAGTCCGGCTGGGACGCGGACGCGTGGGGCGAGGCCATGGACAAGTACTGGGACGAGTACGACGACCTCGGCACCGGCCCCAACGCCCGCGGCCCCAAGCTGCTGGTCATCAAGGAAGAGCCGGCGAACGGTCTGTGGCGGGTCCGCCAGATCTTCGACGACCCGAACGGCGACCACGACTGGGGCATCAGCGCCGAGATCGACCTGGCCGCCTCCGACGCCGAGGGCCGTGCCGTCGTCCGCGTCACCGAGGTCGGCCAGCTGTGAACACAGGAGAGAACCACCCCATGACGAACCCGGCCGAGCGACTGGTCGACCTCCTCGACCTGGAGCAGATCGAGGTCAACATCTTCCGCGGCCTGAGCCCCGAGGAGTCCCTGCAGCGGGTCTTCGGCGGGCAGGTGGCGGGCCAGGCGCTGGTCGCCGCCGGCCGCACCACGGAGGGCGACCGGCCCGTGCACTCGCTGCACGCGTACTTCCTGCGCCCGGGACGCCCGGGCGTGCCGATCGTGTACCAGGTGGAGCGCGTCCGCGACGGGCGCTCGTTCACCACGCGCCGGGTCACGGCCGTGCAGCAGGGCCGCACGATCTTCAATCTGACCGCTTCCTTCCACAAGCCCGAGGAGGGGCCGTTCGAGCACCAGCTGCCGCCGGCCCGCGAGGTCCCGGACCCGGAGTCGCTGCCGACGGTCTCCGACGAGATCCGCGCGCATCTCGGCAAGCTGCCCGAGCAGTTGGAGCGGATGGCGCGCCGCCAGCCCTTCGACATCCGGTACGTCGACCGGCTGCGCTGGAACGCCGACGACATCCAGGGCGCCGAGCCGCGCAGCGCGGTGTGGATGCGCGCGGTCGGGCCGCTCGGCGACGACCCGCTGGTGCACACCTGCGCGCTGACCTACGCGAGCGACATGACGCTCCTGGACGCGGTGCGCATCCCCGTCGAACCCCTTTGGGGCCCGCGGAACTTCGACCTGGCCTCGCTGGACCACGCCATGTGGTTCCACCGGCCCTTCCGCGCGGACGAGTGGTTCCTGTACGACCAGGAGTCCCCGATCGCGATCGGCGGCCGTGGACTGGCCCGGGGCCGCATCTACAACCGCGAGGGCCAGCTGATCGTGTCCGTGGTGCAGGAGGGACTGTTCCGCAAGCTCGACTGACCTGACCTGACCCGACCTGACCCACCGGTGCCGGTCGGAGCGGCCGGCCGGGAACGGCTGTACCGGCCGGCACAGCCGTTCCACAAACACCGCGGCCGGCCCGCGGTGCTGGCCCGCGGCCGCCACTGCCGCCGTTCAGCCGTGTCAGCCGTGGTCACCCGTGTCAGCCGAGGTAGACCGGCAGTCTCGTGGCCGCGCCGCCGAGTTCGGCCGTCTCCGCGCCGGTCGGTTCCCGGCGGCCGGTCCCGACCAGCAGCGCGTCCTTGTCGGTGAACGACGCGGGGAACGCGACGCCTGCGATCCGCTCCAGCATCCCGCGGGATCGTGCCAGGCCCTCGGCGGGCGGTTCCGGCACGTCCGGGAGGTGCGCCAGCAGGTCGAGGTGGTGCAGCGTCCATTCGAGGACGTACGCGGTGAGGTATTCACCCGCGGTGAGGACCTCACCACGGGTACTCACCAGGGCTACGGGGTCGGCCAGTGCGGCGGCGCGTCCGGCGGCGCCGCCGACGTCGTCCAGGTGGAACCTGAGCAGGCGTGGCTCCCCGTACGCGGCGGCCAGCCGGACGGTGAGCGCGTCGAGCGGGTCCTGCCCGGTCGGCGGCTGGTCCTCGATCTGCCAGTAGGCCACCGCGTCGACGGTCGGTTCCGCATCGGCGGGAGTGACGAGGGTGATCAGGACATCCTGGGCGTCGATGATCAGGTGGCACACCAGGTCCCGCACGAGCCAGCCGCCGCAGCCGGAGGGCCGCTCGAAATCCTTGTCCGGGAGTGCGGCGACGACCGCGCGCAACGCCGCCCAGGACACCGAGAAGAGATCCACCCCGGCACCGTAGTGCGGTGCCGCAACGACGGACAAGCACCCGCGGGCCCGCGCGCTCACCGCTCCGCGCCCCACGTCCAGCGCCGGCACGAGTCCTCTGAACCGTGTCTCAGTGAGCCCCTGCCGCGGCCGGGGAGCAGGTGAGGATCTCGTCCACCAGCCCTCGGGCGTAGGCGCCGTCGGTCGGCTCGACGCCGAACAGGACGCGGAAGTGCCGGGGTGCGAGGACGTGGTCCATGACCTGGGCGGTCGTCGGCCCGCTCTCACCCCGGGCCCGGGCACTCGCCGTACTCACCGAGCCAGTACACGTCACCGAAGACGAACTTCGACGGTGTGCGGCACAAGGGCGCCTACACCGGAGGCAAGTGGAAGGTGCTCGTGATCGCGGCCGCGGAGCGGTACGTACTGGTGGAGAACGAGAAGATGTTCTCCACGGGCAACCACCCGGTCGAGATGCTCCTTCCGGCTCACCACATGATGGAGGCGGGCTTCGACGTCGACGTCGCCACCGTGGGCGGCTACCCGGCGAAGCTCGAACTGTGGGCCCTGCCGGAAGAAGACGAAGCGGTCATGGCGAGGTACGAAGCCCTCCCTGCCGTGGCTCGTCGCCGGCCTGTTGCGAGAGCAAGGGCTGAAGGTCATCAACGATGACATGACAGGCAGGACGCACCAGGACCGGAGGCTCCTCACCGGTGACAGTCCACTCGCCTCCAACAGTCTCGGACTTCTCGCGGCGGACGCCCTGGTCGAAGCGGTCAAGGCCGCGGACTGAGAATCCGTCGCCGGTTCAGGAACGCACCGGTGCGGCCGACGAAACCGACACCGCCGGATACCTGGGCGCGGACGTCCGACAACGTCCAGCTCGAACTGATCGCGCTCGGCCGACGGGACGAAAGCGCCACCAGTCGCGCAGCCCGCGGCGCTCCCGAGGCACATCGCGTGGGGGTGCGTGGTCGCCGTCCGCGGTCGGTGCCGGCAGGCGGGTGCGGGCCTCCTCCACCGCCTGCGCCAAGTCGGCACGGAGCCAGCGGATTTCGTCCGCGTCCTGTGCCGTCATGAGGTCCTCGGCGAGGCGCGCGGTGGGTGAGCCCGGGGCGCCGTGCGCGGGCGGAGCGGTCCGCGACCGGTTCAACCGGGCCCGTTCACCTGGATCCCTGACGATGTCCTCGACCTCGCCGGGTTCGAGGAAGGCGGCCACGGCCCCGGCTCGCGCCCAGGGGTCCTCGGCCTCCCGGAGCAGGAATCCGAGATATCGTCCCCGCCAGTTGCGGGCGCGCAGATCCACGCCCGCGGCCACCTGGCTCCTCAGGGTTTCAGGGGTGCGCCCCTGCAGCAGGTGCGCGTTCTCGCCGCCGGCCGTGAACTGGCTCAGTTCCTCGGCCAGATAGAGCCAGACCACGGCCCGGTAGCGGTTCAGGTAGAAGCGCACGGGCACCAGCAGGCCGAGGCGGGCGAGCCGCGTGAACCTGCCCGCGGAGATACCCATGAGCGCGGCGCCCTCCGCCGTCCCCACGATCCGCACGCGCTGCCGGAGCGTCTCCGGGAAGCCGTCCTCGGCGCGTAGCCGGTCGATCTCGGACCGCGCGACCCTGCGGCTCCCTGTGCCGCCCTCGTCGGGCACCGTGCGGATGCGGCCGAGGCGAACGGCCAGATCGAAGTCGCTCCGCCTGAGCCCCAGTTCCCGAGCCGCGCGGCCCGGCGTGCTGGTGACGGCGCGAGATGGCGGGGCGCCGGTGCGGGACGCGACGCCGGCGCGAGATGGCGGGGCGCCGGTACGAAGTGGAGTGCCGGTACGAAGTAGGACCTCGGCACGAAGTGGGGCATCGGTGTGGAGCGGTTCGTCGGTGCGGAGTGGGCCGACAGTGCTTCCCTGCATGCTCGTACTCCCCCGTGGAGTGGGTGGCTCACGCCCTGTGCGATCGCCGTACACACACGGTAGCCGGATCGGCGCATCTCGTGGCGAGCCTGTGGATAACTCCACCGAGCGGGAGGAACACGCAGGTCAGAGATCCATCATCGGAGTACGTTCGGGCTGGCGGGCGTCCACACCGAGGTGTTCGCCGACGCGGTTGACGAGCAGGGTCATCTCGTAGGCGATCTGGCCGATGTCGGCGTCCGCCGCGCTCAGCACGCACAGGCAGCTGCCCGCGCCCGCGGCGGTGACGAACAGTACGGCGTCGTCGTACTCGATCATCGTCTGCCGCACCCGGCCCGCGCTGAAGTGGCGTCCCGAGCCCTTGGCCAGGCTGTGCAGTCCGGACGCGACGGCGGCAAGATGCTCCGCGTCCTCGCGGCGGAGTCCGGTGCTCGCTCCGGTGACCAGTCCGTCGTTCGACAGGACCAGCGCGTGCCGTACGTGGTCCACCCGCTCTGTCAGATCGTCCAGGAGCCAGCCAAGTCCCTGGTTCTGCGCCATGTTCCGTCTCCCCGTGTGACGTCTCCCCCAGGCCGGAGGATCTCTCCGCCAGCCTTCCCCACCTCCGGCGCCCGGGCAAGCAGGATGGACGTATGGCACAGAAGATGACCGACGAGGAATGGCGGGCGTTCGTCTCGTACGGCACCCGAACCGGCAAGCTGGCGACCGTACGGGCCGATGGGAGCCCTCATATCGCACCGATCTGGTTTCTGCTGGACGGCGACGAGCTGGTCTTCAACACCGGCGCCGATACAGTGAAAGGGCGCAATATCGCCCGTGACGGCCGGATCGCCCTGTGTGTGGACGACGACCGGCCACCGTTCTCCTTCGTGACGCTGAACGGCCACGCCCGGCTGTCGGAGGATCTGGACGAGGTACGCCACTGGGCCACCCGGATCGCCGCACGGTACATGGGCGAGGAGCGCGCCGAGGAGTTCGGCGCCCGCAACGGCGTGCCGGGCGAACTGCTGGTCAGAGCCACCATCGACCGTGTGGTGGCGCTGAAGGACATGACGGACTGAAGGGCGGGGCTCAGCCGACCGAGTCGAGGAGCCGGGCGGTGTGCATCCGCCCGGCGTACTCGACGAGGCTGATGAGCACTTCCTTGCCGGAGTCCCGGTCGCGCGCGTCGCACAGGACCACGGGTGTGCCCTGGTCCAGGTCGAGGGCGCGGTTGACGTCGCGGGCACCGTAGGAGCGCGCCCCGGGGAAGCAGTTGACGGCCACGACGAACGGGATGCGCCGGTGTTCGAAGTAGTCGACCGCCGGAAAGCAGTCCTCCAGCCGCCGGGTGTCCGCCAGGACCACGGCGCCGAGGGCGCCCTGCGACAGCTCGTCCCACAGGAACCAGAAGCGGTCCTGGCCCGGCGTCCCGAAGAGGTACAGGGAGAGGCCGGAGCGGATGGTGATGCGTCCGAAGTCCATGGCCACGGTCGTGGTGACCTTGTGGTCCACGCCGTCCGTGTCGTCCACCGACTGACCTGCTTCGCTGAGCAGTTCCTCGGTGCGCAGCGGCCGGATCTCGCTGACGGCCCCGACCAGGGTCGTCTTGCCGACGCCGAATCCGCCGGCGACAAGTATCTTCAGCGCCAGGGCGGACGTGTCGCCGGCGGCGTCGGAGTGCTCAGAGGCCATGATCACTTCTCTCGGGAGGGCCGGCTGCGGTCGATGGACCCGGGGACGAAGTCAGCATGATGACAACTCCGGCGCCACGGCGCGGGCTCGGACTGAATTGCATCTGATGTGACCGACTCGCGCCCGGATGGTTGCCGAATACGTGCGGATCGGCGTGTGGGGCGACGCCCGTTCGGGCGCGAACGTTCATCTACAGAGCCCGCAATCCGGCGATGACCTCGCGCAGAATCCGTTCGTCGGGCAGGTGCGCCGGAGGGACCGGGCGGCTGACGGTGACACGGCCCATCTCCAGGAGGTCGCCGAGGAGCACCCTGACCACGCCGACGGGGAGGTCCGCGTCCGCCGCGAGTTCGGCGACCGACTGTGTCTCCGTGCGGCACAGGTCGATCAGTGTTCGGTGTTCGGGGCCGAGCGCGGTGTCGTCGTCCGCCGCCGCTGCGACGGGGTCGAGGGCGACGAGCGCGATCAGGTCGAAGCGCACTCCGGTGGGGCCCGGCTGGGTGCGCCCGCCGGTCATGGCGTAGGGGCGGACCAGCGGCCCGGCCTCGCCGTCGTACCACTGGCTGCCCTGCTCACGCGGGCCGTCGATCGGGATGTCGGTCATCCGTGCCGGTTCTTTCCGGCTCATCCGGCCGCGGGCGGCTGGGCACCCACGCGGGGTGCCGTGTAGAGGTGCTCGCCCACCCGCTTGACCAGACGTGCCATCTCGTAGGCGACCAGGCCGATGTCGGCGGTGACCGCGGTCAGGAGGGCGAGGCAGGAGCCGTCGCCGGCGGCGGCCACGAAGAGGAAGGCGTCGTCCATCTCCACCATCGTCTGGCGCACGCCGCCCGCCCCGAAGTGCCGGCCGGCACCCTTGGCGAGGCTGTTGAAGCCGGAGGCCACGGCGGCGAGATGTTCCGCGTCCTCGCGCGCGAGGCCGGTGGATGCGCCGACGGCCAGGCCGTCGTTGGACAGCACGACGGCGTGTCGTACCTCGCTCACCCGCATCACCAGGTCGTCCAGCAGCCAGTCGAGTTCACCGGGCCGCTGGGCACCTCTCATGTTCGGGTCCTGGATCATGCCGGGTCTCCTTCATCACTGTCACTGCCCGTTCCGGGTTCCGGGGCGGCGCCGCGACCGGGCCGTCTGCCCCCGCCGCGTGCCCAGCCGTCGCGGTAGGCCGCCATGCGGTCCCGTACGAGTTCGGGGGTGCGCCGGTCGTCGTCGCGCGAAGCGTGTTCGGGCGCCGGTTCGTCGGGGCGCTGCCGGCGGAGCTGGGGGACGAGGCTCGCCTGGCGCACGCGGCGCGGGAGGTCCTCGGAGGACTCGGGATCGTCCGGGGGCCGGTGCAGCCTCAGCGTGGTGACTCCCGGAGGCGGGGGCTCGTGCGCCGGGGCCGAAGGGGCCGGAACCGAGGGAGTGGGGGCCGATGGGGCCGAGGCGGTGACCGTCAGGGCGGGCCGGCCTGCCTGTGCCCTGACCGCGGCCGGCGGCGGGGGTATGTCGGGTACGCGCGCGTACCCGTCTTCCCGCTCCGGGTGTTCCCGCGCTTCCTGGGCGGGGCGTTCCGCGGACCCGTTGTGCAGCAGGGCGGTGGGCAGCAGTACGACGGCGGTGGTGCCCCCGTAGGGGGAGGTACGCAGGTGCACCCTGATGCCGTGCCGGGCAGCGAGCCTGCTGACCACGAACAGTCCGAGACGGTCGCTGTCGAACAGGTCAAGGGCCTCGGACTGTTCGATGCGCCGATTGGCCTCCGCGAGGGTTTCGGCGCCCATGCCGAGGCCTCTGTCCTCGACTTCGAGCACGTAGCCGTTACCGACGGGTTCACCGGTGACCCGCACACGCGTGTGGGGTGGGGAGAACTGGGCGGCGTTCTCGACCAGCTCGGCGAGCAGGTGGGTGAGGTCGGCGACAGCGGTGCCGATGACGGCGGCCGCGGGGAACTGACGTACCTCCACGCGCGCGTAGTCCTCGACTTCGGACACGGCGGCGCGTACGACGTTGGTGAGGGACACCGGCATGCGCCAGGCGCGGCCGGGTGCCGCCCCGGAGAGGATGATCAGGCTCTCCGCGTGGCGGCGCATGCGGGTGGTGAGGTGGTCGAGCCGGAACAGGTCGCTCAGCTCGTCGGGGTCGTCGGAGCGCCGCTCCATGCTGTCCAGGAGGTTGAGCTGGCGGTGGACCAGGACCTGGCTGCGGCGGGCGAGGTTGACGAAGACCCCGGAGATGCCGCTGGCGAGCTCGGCACGCTCCACGGCGGCGAGCAGGGCCGCACGGTGCACGGTCGTCAGGGCTTCCGCCACCTGGCCGGTCTCGTCCTCCGCGGGTGGTCCGGCAGGCGCCTCCGCCTGGATGTCGATCTCCTGGCCGGCGCGCAGTTTCCGCATGGCCGCGGGGAGTTTGCGGCGGGCGATGCCCAGAGCGTCGTTGCGCAGGCTCACCAGCTCGACCACCAGGCCGCGGCCGATGCGCACGGAGATGACGAGCGACGCGATGACGGCGGCCAGTCCGAAGAGCACGGCCGCGCCCGCCGGGGTGAGCAGTCCACGCGTGAAGGGGTCGGCGCGGCCGGCGACGGCACGGCCGGCGTCCGCCGCTACGCCGCTCATGCCGTCGCGCACGCGCGCGTGGGCGGTGGTCCAGGGGGCCGCGGGTGACGTGTCGACCGCCTTGGCGCCGGGTGCGGCGGCGAGGATCCTGTCCTCGGTGGCCGTGAGGGTGGCGTAGGCGTTGGTGTCGGTAAGCCGGTGCCAGGTGGCGCGCTGCGACTCCGGCAGGTCGGCGACGGCCGCGTCGGTGAGGGCGCGGCGCGTGGCGACGGCGGCGTCGAACAGCCTCAGTCGGTCGGCGGGTATCCGGCCGGTGGGGTGCGTACTGCCGAGGACGGCGTCCTCCTGGGCCAGCGCCTCCGCGGCACGGGAGAATTCGAGCAGTACGCGCGCGTCGGATCCGACGTCGTGCTGCTGGATGGCGGTGAGCGCGCCGTCCACCGCGAAGGCGTCCGCGATGGTCTTCGTGTACTGCGTGTAGGCCGTGTCCCAGCCGGTCTCGCGGTCGAGTACGGCCGTTCGCAGCGTGCGCAGGTGTGCGGCGCCGGCGACGAAGGCTTCCAGGCGCCCGGCGACGGCGGCAGGCAGTTCCTGGCTGTCGGCGACGGTGTGGTCGCCGCCGAGCCGTAGTTCGGCCACGGCCCGGTCGGTGCGGTCGGCGAGGCTTTCGAGGTCGTCCCCGCGTGCCGGGCCCGGGTCGGTGGCATAGCGCACGGCTGCGGCCCGCTCGGTCTGAAGGGCGGTCACGGCCGCGGCCACCGGGGTGCGCAGTTCGGCGTCGACGCGCTGGGACTGACGCAGCCGGGCGACGTCCTGGGCGGTGGTGACGGTGGCGTACGCCCACAGGGCGAGCAGGGAGACGACGGGCACCATCAGCAGGCAGACCACCTTGGCGCGCACGGTCCGGGGACGCATGCGCCAGCGTCCGGCGGCGGGCGGCGCCTGGTCCGGCGCGGTGCCGAGGAGCGGGTCCACGACCTCGTCGGCCGGGGGTCCGGCGTGCGCGCGGCGGCCGCGCCGAGGGGGCGGGGACTGTGCCGGGGGGCCGGCCTTCGGTGTGCTTCGGGGTGGGCGCATGGCCTCCTCGCTCGGTACGTGGTTCGGGGCTCTCGGACCGGGCCTGCGCTAGTGGGCGGCGCTCTCGACGGACCGTGTGGCCGAGGCGGACGCCTCGCGCTCGTCCGCCGTGGGTGAGAGGGCGACGAAGGCCGAGGTGATGAACAGATAGGACCCGAGGCCGACGGCGAGGGGGAAGATGAACTGCATCGCGGTGGCCCCGGGCAGCGCCCCGCCGGCGGGGATGACGCGGACGCTCACCGCGAACATGCCGGTGTAGTGCATGCTGCTGACCGCCGCGCCCATGACGAGGGACGCGAGGGTGACCGCGACGGGCGACTTGATGTTGAGACCCGCCCACAGGGCCGCGGTCGCGGCGACCACCGCGATGAGCACCGACACGCCGACGAGGACGGGGTCGTAGCTCACGTGGCCGTGCAGCCTGACCGCCGCCATGCCGAGGTAGTGCATGCTGGCGACGCCCAGTCCGGTGGCGACACCGCCGAGGAGGAGCGCCCGGTTGCGGTCCCGGCTGTAGCCGACGGCGAAGACGCCGCCGCAGACGACGACCATGGCGACGACGAGGCTGAGGATGGTCAACGGCACGTCGTAGCGGATGTCGGTGCCGCTGACGCGGAAGCCGAGCATGGCCACGAAGTGCATGGTCCAGATGCCGGTGCCGATCGCGGAGGCGGCGGTGACGAGCCAGTTGCGGCGCGAGCGGCCGGTGGCGGTGAGCGCGCGCATGGTGCAGCGCAGTCCCAGTGCGGCGCCTATGCAGGCCATCACGTACGACAGTGCGGGGGTCAGCCAGCCGAAGGCGGCGTGGTCCAGGTGTCCCATGACCCCGGGACGCTAGCCGGGGCATGGGTGCACAAAGGGGGCGCATTCCGAAAGGTGTCACAATATGACACAGCGGTGTGACAGAGTGATCGCGTTTTGTGCGAACGTGCACACAGCCGCATCACTCGTGACGGTGAGAGATCATGCGGAGTATGAGCGACGACCACACACACGTCCAGGAGTTCTTCGGCGCCCGGGCGGCGGGCTGGGAAAGCCGGTTCCCCGACGACGGTCCGGCCTACGCCGCCGCCGTGGCCGAGCTGGGCCTGCGCGCGGGCGACCGCGTGCTCGACGCGGGCTGCGGCACGGGCCGCGCCCTGCCACCCCTGCGTGCCGCCGTGGGGCCCTCGGGAGTGGTGATCGGGGCCGACCTCACCCCGGAGATGATCCGGACCGCCACGGAGGCCGGCAGGGACCGCGACGGGCTGCTGCTGCTCGCCGACGTCGCCGCGCTGCCCCTGCGGCCGGACTGCCTGGACGCCGTATTCGCCGCGGGCCTGATCGCGCACCTCGCGCAGCCCGTGGAGAACCTGCGGGAGCTGGCCCGCGTGGTGCGCCCCGGCGGCGTGCTCGCGCTGTTCCACCCCATCGGCCGGGCGGCCCTGGCCGCACGCCACGGACGCCGGCTCACCCCTGAGGACCTGCGGGACGAGGCCAACCTGGGCCCTCTTCTGGCCCGTTCGGGATGGCGCATGACGTCGTACGTCGACGAGGACGACCGCTTCCTCGCGCTGGCGGTGCGCGAGGGCTGAGGAACTGACGGGCTGAGGGGCGATCGCGCGGACGGGCCGGCGGGCCGGCGGGCCGGCGGGGCTCAGTACCGTCCCGCGACGGCCGCCGCGAAGGCGTCGGGGTTGTCGAACATGATGTTGTGCCCCGCGCCGGGCACCGTCACCACGCGGACCCCGGCGGCTTCCAGCTGCTCTCTGCCGCGCAGTTCACCGCTGTGCTCACCCTGAAGGTAGACGCGCTCGATCTCCAGGCCTTCCAGAATGGTCCGCATCACCGGGTCCGATCCCTGCCGGAGGCCGACGGCACTGCGGTGCAGCGCACGGGGATCGGCGAGCCGCATGGTGGCCGCCCACAGCGGGCCCACGGCTTCCAGCACGCGTGCGTGCCCGCTTTCCACGAACTCCTCCTCCTCGTAGGCGGCGATTCCGCTGCTGCCCGCCGTGGGCCGGGGGAACGCGTCGAGATTCGCCTCCGACAGCACCAGCCGGGAGACGAGGTCGGGCCGCCGGCGCGCGAGGACGACGGCGACGGCGCCGCCCATGCTGTGGGCGATCAGCTCGGCGCCGGTGACTTCCGCATGGTCCAACGCGACCGCCACGGCGTCCGCGTGTTCCTCCAGCGTGTAGCCGAAGTGCTCGGGCCGGTCACTGACCCCGTGCCCGGGGAGATCCACCAGCAGGCTGCGCCTGCCCGCCAGTTCCGGCCGCGCCACGATGTGCGCGTGGTACACGGCGGACATCGATCCGAGCCCGTGCAGATACACGCGCGCGGGCTGCGCGCCGGGAACCTCCGTCCAGCGGATCCGGCTCCCCTTGTCATCGAACTCGGCCTGCTGCACCGTGCCCCTCCTCCGTGTGTGCGGTGACGCGCACAGCACAATACATCGGTGCCGATGTATTACGTCAACACACTACTCCGGGATGGATGTACAGCGTTGCTGCGAGAGAATGCGGTCATGCTGGAACTCGCCATCCTCGGATTCCTTTACGACACCCCGCTGCACGGGTACGTCCTGCGCCGGCACATCGCCGCGCTCACAGGGCACGTACGGCCCGTCGCCGAAAGCACGCTGTACCCGGCGATCAAGCGACTGGAGAAGGCAGGTCTGCTGGCCAGGGCCACCGAGCCCGGCGCCGTGGCCGCACCGCGCCATGTCCTCACCCTCACGGACGACGGCAGGCGGGAGCTGAGGCGGCGTCTGTCCGAGCCCGCGCAGCGCGAGATCACCGACGAGAACCAGTGGTTCACTCTGCTCGCGTTCCTGCGGCACCTGGACGACGCCCCCGCGGCCCAGGCGGCCGTACTGCGGCGCAGGCTGACCTTCCTGGAGGAGCCCGCGAGTTTCTTCTACGACGGTGACCGGCCGCTGCCCGCCGAGGAACTGGACGACCCGTTCCGGCGCGGCATCCTCACGATCGCGCGTGCCACGAGCCGGGCCGAACTGACCTGGCTGCGCGACACACTCACCTCACTCGAGAGCGTCGGCCGATGAGGCGTCCCGGTGCCGCGCCGGGCACCCACCCAGGCCCGGGACCGGACGGGTGCCCAGGCCGGCCACCTGGTAGCCGTTCGGATAGCCCTTGACCTCCCAGTTCTGCCGGGCGAAATGCGGGGCGCTGCGCGGCGGCAGCAGCCGGACGACACGGCCCCGGGCTCGCACCGCGCGGCGCACGAGGGACGCGGTGGCCGCGCCCGGCGCCTGGTAGCGGAAGGCCCGCAGCAGGGGTTCGTCGAGCAGCGCGAGTGTCGCCGTGCGCAGCAGGGGGGCCACCGGTCGCGGATACCAGGACGCCATCAGGCCGAGTGTGGCGTCGGAGACCTGCCGCGCGCGTTCGTCCCAGGCGAAGTGGGCCTGTTCGTAGGCGTCGAGGAGGGCTTCGAACTCCTCGTAGGTCTCGGGGATGTCGGGGATGCCCATGTGGCGGCCGAGGGTGCGGTAGTACTCGGTGGTGGCGACGATCTCGTGCCGTGACAGGCGCCGCCAGCCGTAGGCGTCGATCCAGCGCCTGGGCATCACGACGAAGGTGGACAGCACGTAACGCATGTCGTCGTCGCTGATGTCGTAACTGCGGTGCATCTGATTGATGCGGCGGATCGCCGTACGGCCTTCCTCCGCGGCGAAGCCGTGCTCCACAACGGTGTCCAGCAGGAGCACGGTGTCGTCGTACCGCTTCTGCGTACGGTCGGTCAGCTCCGCCGTCTCCGCGAGCAGCCGCCCGATACTGGGGACGGCGTAGGTGCGGTAGAGGGCCAGCTCCAGGGCTCGTGCGTAGTCCCAGGGGAATTCGAACGCCGCGCTGAGCCGGTAGATCTCCGGGGCGTCCCTCACCGGGTCCATCCGACGGATCCGCTCGAGCCGGTCGAAGCGCTTCACCGCTGCGTCCCCCTTCTGCTGCCGAAACTCCAACTCTACGTTGAACAGGAACAGATGGGCGATCGGTAACGACCCCGTTCGGGCGGAAGGTGGTTCTCGTGTTCGACGCGATTCGCAAGTACGCCGTCAGGTTTCGCATCTCCCCACGTACGGAGGCCGCGGAGGGCCCGAAAAGGCGTGCGCACAACTTGTTCGAAGCGGCGGCCGCCTATGTGGCGGCCTGCGCGGAGGACGATCAGGACGGGATCGACGAAGCGTCGGCCTGGGTGTCGCCGGAGGCGCTGTCGTTCGGCGTGAGTGAGCTGGCGTGCCGGGCCGTCATCGCGCTCGCCCGGGAGCGCGACACCTCGCCGCACTCGGTGGCGCGGGACCTGCTCGGGCTGCCGGCGGCCTGAGGGAGGCACTTCTTTCGGAAGGAGGTGTTTCGCCCCCGTCCAGGTGGAAACCTGCAGCTCCACGCGGTGTGCGGAGTCGTGACAAGCGCCATCCGGTCGCACTAGGGTGCGCGCCGTTGGACGAACCACTGGGGAGGCTGGGATGGCCGGGACGGACGACGAGGCCGCCGCCGCGGACGAGGCGTTGTACGTACTCACCGCGGTGCTGCTGACGCCGGCGCAGTTCCCGAGCGTGCTCGGGGACGACTATCCGGAGGCCTGCGCGGCGCTGGAACTCGCGCCGCGCGCCGACGGGTACGGGCTGGTCATCGGCCAGGACGGTGAGGGCGCACGGTGGACGGTCGTCATCGACGACGTCTCGCTGGTCGCCGTGGCGATCGCCTCCTGGGACTGCGGCATGGAGTACGAACTGTCGCCGGACGAGCGCACGGTAGTGGCCGCCCTGCCCGGGTGGCCGCTGGCCGTCGCCGTAGCCGCACCCGGCGTGCCCGCGCCCCACGATCCCGGCCCGGACACCGCGGACCAGCCCCCGCTGGCCCCGCCGGACACCAGCTCCTGGGGGCCCGCGCAGCGGCGCCTGGGCGCCGACGAGATCGCCCTGCAGTGGGCGGCTTGGCGCGGGCAGATCACCGACGACGACTTCTCCACCAACGGGGCGACGCCAGGGGCGGCGGAGGCGAAGGCAGAGGCGAAGGAGGCTGCGGAAACCGTAGAGGCCACTGAGCCCTCCGAGATTTCCGAGCTCTCTGAGTCCCCTGCGGCCGACAAGGCCACTGATGCCGTGTCTTCCGAGGCTGCTGCGGTCGTCGCTCCCGCCGAGGCCGCAGCCGCGACGGTCGCTCCGGCCACGGCCGAGGCCAAGGAGGGCCCGTCGAAGAGCGGCCACAGGGGGGTTCGCCGCGTGCTCGCGGAGGTGCGCGCGTACCTCGACTCGCCACCGCCACTGGGACGAGTGCGCTCGTCGTTCGCCCCCGGCGACGCCCGCACCCTGCGCGCCGACGGACCCGGCTGGTCGATGGTGGCTCGCACCGACGACATCGCGTTCGTCCTGCTCGACGAGGAGCCCGGCGAGGTATTGCCCGTGGGCCGGGGCCCTGAGCTGCCGGGCCTGCTGGAGGCACTCGACAAGATGGCGGTACGACCCAGCTGAGCCGCGAGGCCGCGCCTCCTCCGGAGGCGCGGCTCGCCATGCTCCGTCACGCGGCCGGGCTCACCGCGGCGAGCCGCTCCCGGCCGCAGGCCTCAGCGGCCGAGTTCCTTGCGCGTGGCCCGGCGGAGCCTGCGTCGCTGCGAGGGGTCCAGCGCCAGGTACGCGGCGACCGGGACTCCCACCACGATCAGGAAGGACACCCACCAGGGAAGCCACAGCAGCAGGATCAGCCCGACCGCCACACCCCCGACGGCGATCTTCGCGTTCTTGGACATGTGCGTCGCCTCCTTCGCGGCCCACCGCCGCTCTCTGCACTGAGAACGGCCTCGCGTGCCCCACGGTTCCAGACGCCGACCCTGAGACATCCCTGAGGCGCACCCCTAGTGGTCCAGGTCACAGAGTAAGCGCTGGAACGACAACCGTGCCGTACGTCCGGCGTCCGGCATCTGGCATCCGGCATCCGGCATCCGGCCGTCGACGTCCGGCGCCCGGCCTGCGACGTCAGGCCTGCGACGCCGGCTTGCGGACCGCGCGGCCGGACCGAGGTCCTGCGAAGGCCCTCTCAGAGCATCTCGTCCGGGAAGGGCGACACGAGCGGCCGGCTCTCACTGGGCAGCGCACTCGAAGAACCCGGCGGCAGCCCGGTCGGCGGCTGTGACGTCATCGGGTCGGGCGCCTCGGCGGGGAGACCGGCCGAAGGCCACGGAGAGCCGCCCGCGCTCGCGCCGCTTCCTTCCGGGGATCTGCCGTCGGGCGAGCCGGGATGCCCGGCGGCCGTGAGCACCACCACGACGACGGCCGCCGTGGCCACCAGCCACGCCAGGACGGCGAGCAGTGAGCCACGGACCCGCCAGGGCGGCTCCGGAAGGCGCGGCCGGACCGGCTCACCCCACGCACCACCCGGCGGTTCGGGCGGCGGAGGCTGTACGGGCAGCAGGGACATGCCGTCCAGCCTCGCGGCCGCCCGGCCGCAGGGCGACCCGCGCGCGGAAGCTGATACCGGCTCGCACCGACGGCCGCACGCTCACTTCGCACCCCACGCGAAGGACTTCGTTCGTTGCGGGAGGAAGCGCGTGTTCGCACTCCCGCGCGGGCGTCGCCGTTCACACTCCCACGAGGGAGTCGGCGGACCGGCGCCACGCCGACAGCACCCCCGGAGACGGCGATCGGTGCGCGTGCGCGCCGCCGCCGGGGGGAATGCGTCTCGCGCGCGTGGCCACTCAGTCCCGTGCGCCCAACAGGTGGTCCATCGCCAGCTGGTCGAGCTGCTCGAAGGCCATTCCGCGGGCGGCGGCGGCCTCGATGTCGAACTCCTCGAAGGCCGCGCGGTCGGCAAGCAGGGCCTGCAGGCCGTCCGCCGCCGTCGGCTGGACCAGTTGGTCCAACCGCGAGGCGCGCAGGGCCTCCTGGACCTCCGGATCGGCACGGAAGGCGGCCGAACGCTCCTTCAGGATGAGGTAGTTGCGCATGCAGCCGGCAGCCGACGCCCACACGCCGTCGAGGTCCTCGGTCCGCGGCGGCTTGAAGTCGAAGTGGCGCGGCCCGTCGTAACCGGCGCTCTCCAACAGGTCGACGAGCCAGAAGGCGGCCCGCAGGTCGCCGGCGCCGAAGCGGAGATCCTGGTCGTACTTGATGCCGGACTGGCCGTTGAGGTCGATGTGGAAGAGCTTGCCCGCCCAGAGGGCCTGCGCGATGCCGTGCGGGAAGTTCAGTCCGGCCATCTGCTCGTGCCCCACCTCGGGGTTGACGCCGTACAACTCGGGGCGTTCGAGGCGCTCGATGAAGGCCAGGGCGTGGCCGACGGTGGGCAGCAGGATGTCGCCGCGGGGCTCGTTCGGCTTGGGCTCGATGGCGAAGCGGATGTCGTAACCCTGGGAGGTGACGTACTCGCCGAGGAGGTCGAAGGCCTCCTTCATGCGGTCCAGGGCGGCGCGCACGTCCTTGGCCGCGCCGGACTCGGCGCCCTCACGACCACCCCAGGCGACGTACGTCTCGGCACCCAGCTCCACGGCGAGATCGATGTTGCGGATGGTCTTGCGCAGCGCGTAACGGCGCACGTCACGGTCGTTGGCGGTGAACGCGCCGTCCTTGAAGACGGGGTGCGTGAACAGGTTCGTGGTGGCCATCGGGACCCTCATGCCGGTCGCGTCGAGGGCCTGCCGGAAGCGCTTGACGTGCGACTCGCGCTCGGTGTCCGAGGCGCCGAAGGGGATCAGGTCGTCGTCATGGAAGGTGACGCCGTGGGCGCCGAGTGCGGCCAGACGCCGCACCGTCTCGACCGGGTCGAGGGCACGGCGGGTGGCGTCGCCGAACGGGTCCCTTCCCTGCCAGCCGACGGTCCACAGGCCGAAGGTGAACCTGTCCTCGGGGGTGGGCTGGTAGCTCATACCGCGGCTCCTTGGTGCGTACGACTATTTCGTCATGGCCGTTTACAAATTAGTATGCGGACGCACCTCTGGGAAGAGTGAAGGTGTGCCGAAGACGTCGGGAGCGGCTTCGGCCGGTGTCCGTCCGTGAGAGAGGGAGAGCCCGATGTCAGCAGCCGAGGGTCCACTCGTCGTCGGTGTGGACTCGTCCACGCAGTCCACGAAGGCGCTGGTCGTCGACGTGGCCACCGGGCAGGTCGTGGCGAGTGGCCACGCGCCGCACACGGTGACCTCCAGAACGGGCCGGGAAAGCGATCCCCGCCAGTGGTGGGATGCCCTGTGCGAGGCGCTCCGCCAGTGCGGGGACGCGGCGCACGAGGCGGCTGCGGTGTCGGTCGGCGGTCAGCAGCACGGCCTGGTCACCCTGGACGGGCGGGGCGAACCGGTGCGTCCGGCGCTGCTGTGGAACGACGTCCGCTCGGCGCCGCAGGCCCGTCGACTCGTCGAGGAACTGGGCGGCCCGAAGGCCTGGGCCGAGCGCACCGGCAGTGTGCCCGGCGCGTCGTTCACGGTGACGAAGTGGGCGTGGCTGGCCGAGCACGAGCCGGAGGCCGTCCGCGCGACCAGGTCGGTGCGGCTCCCCCACGACTACCTCACCGAACGCCTCACCGGCCAGGGCACCACGGACCGCGGCGATGTCTCCGGCACCGGCTGGTGGGCGTCCGGGACGGAGTCGTACGACGAGGAGATCCTGGCGCACGTGGGGCTCGACCCGGCCCTGCTCCCCCGCGTGGTGCGGCCGGGCGAGGTGGCCGGCACCGTGCGCGACAGTCACGACCTGCCCTTCTCCAGGGGCACCCTGGTGGCCCCGGGCACGGGCGACAACGCGGCAGCGGCGCTCGGCCTCGGCCTGCGCGCGGGCACCCCCGTGCTCAGCCTCGGCACATCCGGCACCGTGTACGCCGTCTCCCGGCACCGCCCCGCCGACCCGACCGGCACGGTGGCGGGTTTCGCCGACGCGCACGGGGACTGGCTGCCCCTGGCCTGCACCCTGAACTGCACGCTCGCAGTGGACCGGATCGCGGCCCTGCTGGGCCTGGACCGGGAGGCCGTCGAACCCGGAACGTCCGTCACGCTCCTGCCGTATCTGGACGGCGAGCGCACCCCGAACCTGCCGAACGCCTCCGGGTTGCTGCACGGACTGCGACACGACACCACGGCCAGCCAGGTGTTGCAGGCGGCCTACGACGGGGCGGTCCACTCGCTGCTCGGCGCGCTCGGCCTTGTCCTCGACGAGGACGCGGACCGCGACACTCCGCTGCTCCTCATCGGCGGTGGCGCTCGCGGCTCGGCCTGGCAGCAGACGGTACGACGGCTGTCGGGGCGTCCCGTTCAGGTGCCCGAGGCGAAGGAGCTGGTCGCCCTCGGCGCCGCGGCACAGGCGGCCGGCCTGCTGACCGGCGAGGACCCGGGGGCCGTGGCTCGCCGCTGGAACACGGCCGCGGGACCGGTGCTGGAAGCGGTGGAGCGGGACGAGGCGGCGCTGGCGCGTATCTCCGGGGTACTCTCCGACGCGGGGCCGCTGCTGGAGCGGGGGCCGGAAATCCGTTGAGCCGTACGGCGGATGCCTTGGGTGGACACCTGAGCGGCTACCTGGGCGGACCCCTTGAGCGGGTACCTGGACGGGTGGAGCACCGAGTCCGGCCGTGGGCACCGAGGACGGGCAGATGGCCGGGCCGACCTCGCGCGCCGAGGACGGACGGGACACTCGCCCCGCCCGCACGTATCCGGGACGGCCCTGAGAACGAGCCGCCGGCCGTGTTCACCCACAGACGACACCGAGGATTGACGGAGGCATGACCGCACCGCTGCACGAGGGGCGCCCGACCGGTACGGGACGCATCCTGCCGGACACCCAGCAGGGCATGCGCCGCCGCAATCTGGCTCGGGTCATGCATGCCGTCAGCGGGGAAGGTCCGCTGTCGCGAGCCGCCATCGCCTCGACGATCGGCCTGACCAGGGCGGCGGTGTCGACCCTCGTGGAGGAGCTGATCCGCTGGGGTCTGCTGGAGGAGCTGGGCCCCGAACGGCCGGGCCGGGTGGGGCGGCCCGGGTCGGCGCTCGCGGTGAGCGGCCGCGGTCCCGCCGGCATCGGCGCGGAGATCGGCGTCGACCACCTCGCGGTGTGCGCCGTCGACCTGCGCGGCGCCGTCCGTGCACGGGCCGTGCGCCACGGCGCGAACCGCGGCCGTGCCCCCGGGGCCGTGACCGAGGAACTGACGACGCTGGTACGCCAGGTCGTGTCCGAGGTGGAGCGGGAGGGCCTGTGGGCCGCCGGGCTCGCGGTCGCCGTGCCCGGTCTGGTGGCCCGGGACGGCCGCACGGTCGTACGCGCCCCGAACCTCGACTGGCACGACGCGGACCTGGGCGGCCTGCTGCCCGACATCCTGCCGCTGACCGTGGACAACGAGGCCAACTTCGGCGCCCTGGCCGAGCTGTGGCTCGGTGCCGGCACGCCGCGCGACTTCCTGCACGTGTCGGCGGAAATCGGCATCGGCGCCGCGGTGGTCGTGGACGGACAGGTGCTGCGCGGCACGCGGGGGTTCGCGGGCGAACTGGGCCACGTGCCCGTACGGCCCGACGGGCCCGCGTGCCCGTGTGGCGGGCGCGGCTGCCTTGAGCAGTACGCCGGTGAGGAGGCGGTGCTCCGCGCCGCCGGGCTCGAACCGGACGAGGACCTGGTCGGGCTGCTCGCGGCACGTGCTGAAAAAGGCGACGAGGCCGTGCGCGCGGCCCTGCGGGATGCCGGTACGGCCCTCGGTATCGCCTTGACCGGGGCGGTCAATCTGCTCGACCCCGAGACGGTCGTCCTCGGCGGGGCCCTGGCCGGTCTCGCCCCGTGGTTGCTGCCGCCCCTGGAAGCCGAGTTGCGCGGGCGTACGGCGGGTCCCGCCTGCCCGGTGACCGTCTCCGGGCTGGGCCCGGAGGGCCCGCTCCTGGGCGCCGCCCACTCGGTCGTCCGGGCCGTCCTGGACGATCCGGCATCGGTGGCGGAACGGTCCTGAGAACCGGGAGCACAGCACCCGTCCCACCCCCGTCTCCCCATCTCCCGGCCCCCGCCCCCGCCCCTCGCCCCCGTCTCCCAGCTCCCAACCCGGTCCGCCGGTAGCCGGAGCACGGCCCGCCGGGTGACCGGACCCCGCTCGATCGGGTGACCGAGTTGTCCACAGCCCCTCGGTTGTCCACGGATCCGTGGCGCACCCTTCTGCCCAACTCGTCAGCGCCGTAACGTGAATCACGCGAGGCGCAGCCGTCGGCCATCGGCCGTGCGAGACGGCGCGCTCGCGGGACGAAGGAGCGCGCACACGTCGAGGACGGCAGGCTGACACGTATCGGGGGACGCATGCACAAGGAGACGACCGGGACGCTGCGGCGTGATGCCATCGGGCTGCGCGAGGTCCTGTTCCAGAGCATCACGGCGATGGCGCCGGCCGCCGCGGTGGCGGCGTCGATTCCGGCGGGTGCCGCGTTCGCGGGCGGCAGTCTGCCCCTGGCGGTGCTGGTCGCCCTGGTGGCGTGCCTGTTCACCGCGTCCTGTGTGGCGGAGTTGGCACGCGAGTTACCGGCCGCCGGCTCGGTGGCCGTCTACACCGCGCGGGGACTCCATCCGGCGATCGGCTTCCTCGTGGGCTGGGGCTACGTCTTCGTCGAGATGCTCGTCCCGCCACTGCTGCTGCTCCAGCTCGGGTTCACCACCGCGGGCACGCTGCACGAGGAGTGGTCCTCGTACCCGGCGGACCTGTGGTGGCCGTGGTCACTGGCGGGCGCGGCCGTGATCGCGGTCGCCGGTTACCTGGGGGTGCGTGCCTCGGCCCGCTTCGGCACCGTCCTCGGGGTCTTCGAGATCCTTGTGTTCCTGGTGTTCGCCGGCTGGCTCATCGGCAAGGCCGGCGACGCCAACACGCTGTCGGTGTTCGGCACGTCGCACACCGCGGACGGGTACGCCGGGGTCGGCGGTGTCTTCGCCGGATCCGTCTACACCGTGCTGGCGTTCGCCGGCTTCGAAGCGGCGGCCCCGCTCGCCGAGGAGACGCGCGATCCCCGGCGGACCATGCATCGCGCGGTCCTCGGAGCGGCTCTGGGTATCGGTGTGTTCTACGTGATCACGACGTACGCGATGACCGTGTACTTCGACCCGGACCGGTTCGCCGGCTTCGGCGCGTCGGGCGCCGGGTCCTGGGAGGGCGTCGCCCGGGCCTCGTTCGGTCTCTTCTGGGTTCTGGTCTTCCTCGCGGTGGTCAACTCCACGATCGCCAACGCCAACGCGTGCGCCAACGTCTCGACCCGCACGGCCTTCGCGCTCGCCCGTATCCGGGTGCTGCCCGGCCTGCTCGCCGCCCTCCATCCCCGGCACCGCTCCCCCGTGGCGGGCATCGCCCTGCAGACCGTCGTCGCGGTCGGCGCCGTCCTGGGGCTCGGCTTCGCCTACGACCCGGTGACCGCGTTCCTCCTTCTCGCCACGGTCATCGTCACGGTCGTCGTGGGTGTCTACATCGTGGTCAACCTCGCCTGCGCGGGTTACTTCCTGCGGGGTGGCAGGGAGCGGCTCAAGCCGGTACGGCATCTGCTGTTCCCGCTGCTCGGCATCGCCGCCTTCGTCCCGGCGCTCCTGACGGCCGCCGGTCTCCCGGTGTTCGACTTCGTGACCGAGCTGACGGCGCCGGTGTCGTACGCCGGTCCGGTCGTCGGAGTCTGGATGGCGGCCGGCGTGGTGGTCCTGGTCGTGCTGATACGACGTCATCCCGAGCGGATAGCCGCCACCTCGCGGGTGCACGTCGCCGAAGCCGGCGCGGTCGAGGACCGGCAGGACGGAGCCGTACCGCGCTGACCGACGGCCGGCGTCCCGTCCCCTCCCCTCCCCCAAGGCACCGCCGCATCACCGCATCCCCGCTGGTCACCGTCTCGCCGGTCCCGGCTGACGACCGCCCGAGCAGAAAGGCCGATGTGACCATGACCGATCCCCGGATCCTGACCGTCCGTCCGGAGCCGGACGCCTACGCCTGGACGTTCGGCGGCGCTCCTGCGGTGGCGCGGATCCCGCCCGGTACGGTCCTCGATCTGTACACCGAGGACTGCTTCAACGGCCGGGTGCGCTCCGAGAAGGATCTCGTGTCCGAGGTCTGCGAGTTCCCCTTCCTCAATCCGCAGACGGGTCCCTTCCACATCGAGGGCGCCGAGCCCGGTGACACGGTGGCCGTGCACTTCGTGTCCGTCGAACCGGCCCGGGACTGGGCCGCGTCGACCACGGTGCCGCTCTTCGGGGCGCTGACCTCCACCCACACCACGGCGACGCTGCAGCCTCCCCTCGCCGAGCGGGTGTGGATCTGGCAGCTGGACCGCAGTCGTCGCACGGCCCTGTTCCGGGCGCGGGACAGTGACATCGAGGTGGAGCTGCCCCTCGACCCCATGCACGGCACGGTGGGCGTGGCACCGGCCAATCTGGAGGTGCGCTCCGCCCTGGTCCCGGACGCGCACGGCGGGAACATGGACACGCCGGAGATGCGGGCGGGTGTGACCTGCTACCTGGGGGTCAACGTCGAGGGTGCGCTGCTCAGCCTCGGCGACGGGCATGCCCGGCAGGGCGAGGGCGAGACCTGCGGGGTGGCCGTGGAGTGCGCGATGAACACCGTGGTGATCGTCGAACTCCTCAAGGACGTCGCCACTCCCTGGCCGCGGCTGGAGTCGGACACGCATCTGATGTCGACCGGCTCGGCACGCCCCTTGGAGGACGCGTTCCGGATATCGCAACTCGACCTGGTGCAGTGGCTGGTGCGCGACTACGGATTCAGTGCGCCGGACGCGTACCAGTTCGCAACCCAGACGGTCGAATCACCGTTGGCCAACGTGTGCGACACCAACTACACATGCGTGGCCAAGCTCCGCAAGGAGTGGCTGCCCGCGCGGGACACGTACCGCGGCATGCACACACGGCTGCGGGAGACGGTCCGGATGCTGGGCCTCTGACCGTACCTCAGCAGCCCAGTCTGGTGGACGCCCCATCCCCCACCCCGAAAGGCACCCGCCGATGGACGACAACCGGGACCGCCCGCGCCTCAGCAGGCGACGGCTCCTGACGGGAGCGGCCCTCGCGGCCGTCCCCTACGCACTGCTCCCCGACTCGCGTGCGGCCGCGCGGGCGGCCGTCGACTTCCCCACCGCCGAGTGGCGGCCGGCGAGCACGAGCAACTACACCGTCTCCAACCGCCCCTCGACGTACACGGTCGACCGTGTGATCATCCACATCACGCAGGAGACGTACGCCAACACCGTGGCCATCTTCCAGAACCCGCAGAAGAAGGTGTCCGCGCACTACCTGGTCCGCTCGGCCGACGGGCACATCGCCCAGTGCGTGCGGGAGACCGATATCGCCTGGCACGCCGGGAACTGGGACTACAACACCCGCAGCATCGGCATCGAGCACGAGGGCTGGGTGGACCAGCCCGCCTATCTCACCGACGCCCTCTACCAGCAGTCCGCGAGGCTGACCGCGGCGATCTGCGACAGCCACGGCATCCCCAAGGACCGGGAGCACATCCTCGGCCATTACCAGGTGCCTGGCACCGATCACACCGATCCCGGTCCGAACTGGGACTGGGTCCGCTACATCAGAATGGTCAATTTCGCCTAGCCGGACGTCGAACCGGTTGTCCGAGCGAACACGGCGCGTGACGATGGGGTCCGTCGTTTCACCGTCCGGGGAGGCCGAGTTGACCGATCCGTGGGTGGCCCTGGAGCCGGGGGCCGACCCCGCCGAGCGGGCCCGGGTGCTGCGCCGGGCGCACGAGACGTTCACCACGGGCGGCACGGTGCCGCGGCCGGTGCGGTCGGTGGTGGCGGAGTCGTGGCGGCGCAGCGCGCGGGCCGGCGTGGGGCCCGACGGCAGCGCGTGCGTGGAGCTGACCGAGGGCGACCTCGGCACCTACCGCGCCGAGCACCCGCTGGCCCGGGTGATGCCGCTGTTCCGGGAGCTGATGGGCACGTTCGCCGCAGACGGCGAGCATCTGCTCGCGGTCTGTGACGCGCACGGCAGACTCCTGTGGGTCGAAGGGCATCCGACGACCCGGCGCCGGGCGGACCGGATGAACTTCGTGCCGGGGGCGCGCTGGTCGGAGGCCGCGATGGGCACCAACGCGCCCGGCACCGCGATGGCGGTGGACCGGCCGGTACAGGTGTTCGCCGCGGAACACTTCATCCGGCGGGTCCAGCCGTGGACCTGCGCGGCAGCGCCCGTGCACGATCCACGCACCGGCCGGGTCCTCGGTGCCGTCGACATCACCGGCGGGAACGGGCTGGCGCACCCGCACAGCCTGGGTTTCGTGCAGGCCGTGGCGCGGGCCGCGGAGTCACAACTGGCGCTGCTCACCCCGCCGGCTGGGGCCGAGGCGACACACTTGCTGTGCGCGCTGGGACGTGACGAGGCGGAACTGCGTCTGGACGACGGCAGGCGGATCAGACTCAGCCGCCGGCACAGCGAGATCCTCGTCCTCCTGGCCCGCCATCCCGAGGGCATGACCGGCGACGAGCTGCTGTGCGCGCTGTACGCGGACGAAGCGGTGACGCCGGTGACGCTGCGCGCCGAACTGTCCCGACTGCGGCGCCTCTTGGGGCCGGGGCTACTGGCCTCACGGCCGTACCGCCTGACGGCGGCGATCGATTCCGACGCCACGTTGGTGGAGCGGCGGCTGGAGACGGGTGCGCTCACGACGGCGGCGGAAGCGTACGACGGACCGCTGCTGCCGGGATCCCAGGCGCCCGCGGTCGTACGGCTCCGGCGCCGACTGGCGGACGCCCTGCGTGGGGCGCTGATCGCCCACGGCGACCCGGACCTGCTGGCGAACTGGGCGCACGCGCCCTGGGGCGAGACCGACCTGGAGGTGTGGCGGGCGCTCGCGGCCGTGCGGCCGACGCCACCCGTGCGAGCGCGGCTCGCGGCGCTGGAGGCGGAGCTGGCCGTGCCCGGCGGGCCGCGGCACCGGGTGGCAGTGGGGTGCGGCCCCCTGACGACCAGCGGTGCAACGTACCTGCAACGTCCCCCTGTCTAGCCTCGCGCCGAAAGCTGCCCAACGGCGGGCAGCGGCTTCACCGGGAGGCAGACCAGCATGACCCGTTACGCGGCGCCCGGCACCGAGGGCGCGATCGTCTCCTACCAGGCGCGCTACGACCACTTCATCGGCGGTGAGTACGTGCCGCCGGTCCGGGGGCAGTACTTCGAGAATCCGTCGCCGGTCAACGGACAGCCGTTCACGGAGATCGCGCGCGGCACCGCGGAGGACGTCGAGCGGGCGCTGGACGCGGCGCACGCGGCCGCACCCGGGTGGGGCCGTACGTCGGTGACGGAGCGCTCGGACATCCTGCTGAAGATCGCCGAGCGCATGGAGGCCCATCTCGAACCGCTCGCGGTGGCGGAGAGCTGGGAGAACGGCAAGCCGGTACGCGAGACCCTGGCGGCCGACATCCCGCTGGCCATCGACCACTTCCGCTACTTCGCGGGCGCGATCCGCGCGCAGGAGGGGTCGCTGGGCGAGATCGACGACGACACCGTGGCGTACCACTTCCACGAGCCGCTCGGGGTCGTGGCCCAGATCATCCCGTGGAACTTCCCGATCCTCATGGCGACGTGGAAGCTCGCACCGGCCCTCGCCGCGGGCAACGCCGTCGTCATCAAGCCCGCGGAGCAGACCCCGGCCTCCATCCACTACTGGATGAGCCTCATCGCCGACCTGCTGCCGCCGGGCGTGGTGAACATCGTCAACGGCTTCGGCGTGGAGGCGGGCAAACCGCTGGCCTCCAGCCCGCGGGTGGCGAAGGTGGCGTTCACCGGGGAGACCACCACCGGGCGGCTGATCATGCAGTACGCCTCGGAGAACATCAAGCCGGTCACGCTGGAGCTGGGCGGCAAGTCGCCGAACATCTTCTTCGACGACGTCTGGGCGCACGACGACGACTTCCGCGACAAGGCCCTCGAGGGCTTCACGATGTTCGCGCTCAACCAGGGCGAGGTGTGCACCTGCCCCTCCCGGGCGCTCGTCCAGCGCGGTCACTACGCCGACTTCGTCGAGGCGGCCGTGGCCCGTACCCGCCAGATCAAGCCGGGGCACCCGCTCGACACGGACACGATGATCGGCGCCCAGGCGTCCAACGACCAGCTGGAGAAGATCCTCTCCTACCTGGACATCGGCCGGCAGGAGGGCGCCAAGCTCCTCACCGGCGGCGAACGCGTCGAGTACGACGGCGAGCTGAAGGGCGGCTACTACGTCCAGCCGACCATCTTCGAGGGCGACAACCGCATGCGGATCTTCCAGGAGGAGATCTTCGGCCCGGTCGTCTCGGTGACCTCCTTCGACGACTTCGACGACGCCATCAAGATCGCCAACGACTCGCTGTACGGCCTCGGCGCCGGCGTGTGGACCCGCGACATCAACACCGCCTACCGCGCGGGCCGTTCCATCCAGGCAGGCCGCGTCTGGACCAACTGCTACCACGCCTACCCCGCCCACGCGGCGTTCGGCGGCTACAAGCAGTCGGGCATCGGCCGCGAGACGCACAAGATGATGCTGGAGCACTACCAGCAGACGAAGAACCTCCTGGTCTCGTACTCGCCGAAAAAGCTGGGCTTCTTCTAGACACAGAAAAGGGGCGCCTGACCAGGGCAGATGCCCGGCAGGCGCCCTTCTCGGTGCACATCTAAGCAGCGAGTCGAAACACGCCCTTACTCCCGATATCTCCCACCCGTATCCCGGCTCTGACCAGCAGTTCCGGGGCATTTCCGGGCCAAGATCCCGCTAAGGCGCTCTCCGCGTCATCATCGTCCGTCGCCTCCTCCCATCGCCGCATGGAGTCTTCGATCAGGGTGTTGGCGTGGTTCCGCGCATCAGCCAGGAACTTGGCGTAGTAGCGGAAGAGGACCTGGATGCTCTGACCAGCCCGGCGCGCACACTCCGCGGGGTCGACGCCGGAGGCCAACCAGAACGAGATGCCGGCGTGGCGCAGGTCGTAGGGACGCTTCGCCAGGTCAAGGGCGTGCTCGTCAATCGTAAGAACAGTCTCACGTGCTCGCCCCCAGGTGATGCCGTACGCCGAGGCGTCGATGTAGTTCCCCGCTGCGTTGCGGAACAGGCGTCCGTCGGGTGCAACACCGAAGCTTCGTATGTGTTCGCGCAACATACGGACGAGCACTGGAGGAATCGGCACCGGGCGTGTCGCCTTGGCTGCCCGCCGTTTCAGGGAGTGGATCTCGTGGACGGCGCCGTCATCCGTCCACTCCTTACCGGCAGTCACGACGCCGCCCTTCAGGTTCAGAAGGCCCCAGCCACTCGCTGGCAGACGGCACTGGGATTTCTGCAGATGGATCACCTCGGCTGGGCGCATGGAGGCGTAGTACAGCAGCCGAAGAAGGCATACAGGTGAGGGCCACGGCCGGGTAGAGCTCTCACTGCGGAAAGCAATCGGGCAACCTGAGCCGGGTTCGGAACGCAGTCAGGATCGACTTCATCGGCGACTTCCGGCGCCGTCCAGCGAAGACCGCTCAGCGGGTTCTGCGCGAAGTATCCGCGTTCAACGGCTACACCAAACACCTCGTTGACCGCAGCCCTCTTTCGCTTCACGGTCTTCGCGGCAGCGGCCGTTCCGTCGACCTTCCGGCACAGTGCGTCGAGGCCACGCCGCAGCACATCGGGATCATCCAACTCGCCTACAGACAGGGAGTGGCGCTGCAGCCAGTCCAATGCCGTCTGCCACTCTTCTGACGAATCGGCCTTCCAGGCGTTCTTGTTGAAGGCCCACGAGTAGAGGGCTCGCCGCAGCACGCGGGGCTCCCGGTAGCTGGCTCCTGGTTCAACGAAGGCTGGCGTGATGGTCGCCAACGCATCTGCCAGCGTGCGTCGCGTGTTCCCTGGTGTTCGGTCCCACCGTTGCTCGATGTACTCCCGGGCCAGGACGTACCAAGTGGTCCGCTGCTTCAGGGCTCGGAGTTCGGAGGCCGGCAGACCCATCCGGGTATCGAAGGGTTCGCCTTCGCGAGCGGCGGTCATGAGCTTGGCGCGACGGCTCTCCGCCAGTCCCTTGGTGAGGAAGGACTCGGACTTCTCACGCCCGTTGACCGTCCAACGAACCTCAAATCCCTTGCGGCGGTCGGGCCGCTCGCGCATATCCCTTTCGCACACATCCCGCCATGCATCCAAGTCGGCGCGGCGACAGCGCAGTTCACCATTGGGCAGCTTGATCATTCGGGGTGCCTGACCGCGAGCGCGTAGGCGGTAGAAGGCCGATGGGCTCATCCGGATTTCCGCTAGCGGTGGTTTGTTGACGGCGGCTCAGGTCCGCAGTAGGCCGGTAGCAGAGGAACGTTGCCTCGCCGCCTGGGAGCTCGTGATGACCCGTCGTGTGCCGTGTCCGCCTGCTCCGGGCCCGCTGGAAGCCTACGCCGCACGCTTCGATGACCTCTTCTCCACACTGGCACAGCGCCGCGGGTTCCGGGAGTACCTCGCGGGGCTGCTGCTGCCGCGGGACCGCAACAAGACGCTGACCTGCCTGGCAGGCACCGAGCCGGTGGTCGGTGCCCAGCACCCGGCGGTGCAGCGGCTCCAGTTCTTCCTGTCCGAGTCGACGTGGGACCACGAGCGGGTCAATTCCCGCAGGGTGGAGTTGCTGCTGGCCGATCCAGCGACCGCGCCGCACCCGGGCGGGGTGCTGGTGATCGACGACTCGGGGGACCGCAAGGACGGGAAGGCGACGGCGTACATCGGCCGGCAGTGGCTGGGCCGGCTGGGCAAGACCGACAACGGCATCGTCACGGTGACCACCTGTTGGGCCGACGAGAACCTCTACTACCCGCTTCACGCCGTGCCCTACAGCCCCGCCCATCACTTCCCCAAGGGCAAGAGCGACCCTGACTTCCGCACGAAGCTGCAGATCGCCGCAGAGCTGGCCCGCACCGCGAAGGCTGCCGGGGTGGCCTTCCGAGCCGTGGCCGCCGACTGCGCCTACGGCGACCAGGACGGCTTCCGCAGGCAACTCGACGCGGCGGGGCTGCCGTTCGTCATGGCCCTCAAACCGAGCCACGGCACCTGGGCCTACGGCAAGGACACCTACACCCCCGCCGACGCCGCCCGCGCCCTGACCTGGACGGACCCCGAACATCCCGGCGACTGGACCCCGGTCGAGCGCACCTTCCGCGACGGGCACACCGAGAACTGGTGGGCCGCCGATGCCCACCTCGGCTGGTGGGGACCCGACGGAAACGTCCGCCTGGTCGTGACGACCTCAGACCCGACCACGTTGCCCGCACAAGCCACCTGGTACCTGGCCACCGACCTGCCCCGCCCCGGCGGCCCACGCGAGGCCGACAGCCCCGAACCTGCCGCTGACCTGCACGAAGTCGTCCGGATCTACGGCATCCGGCACTGGATCGAGCAAAGCTACAAGCAGGTCAAGGACGAACTCGGCTGGGCCGACTTCCAGGTCCGCTCTGACACCGCCATCCGCCGCCACCAGACCCTGGTCACCTGCGCCTTCTCGTTCTGCTGGGACACCTGGTTCGCTCAACTACCGGACCGGGAACTCGCCCTTGTCCCCGCGGCCCCGCCGGCCGCAACTCCGGCGGGACCGGCTGAGAGGGGGCCAAGGCAGACCCCACCAGCCCCAAACGGCCAGCTGGCCCAAGGCGATCCGCGCCGTCCGGGCCTGGCTCGACCCCTGGACCACCCTCCAACGCTGCTGGCGAGCCTGGACCAACGCACCCCCGCCACCCGAACTCCAAGCCCTGATCAACGCCGTCGGCGCAGGCCACCCACTTGATCTCTACACCCCCGTTTAACAAACCACCGCTAGGACCCCTTGGTCCGCTCTTTCGCGCCCCGCATCATGCCCCGTGCTTCGAGTGCGGCGCCTTTCGCTTCGAGGGTTCTTTTGTGCACCGCGTGGGCCGCCTTCCGCACGGTCTTCCCAACGACCTGTTCGGCCTTTGCCTTGGCTCTTTCTCCGGCACTCATCTCGGTACCTCCACGGAGTCTTACTGGTCGTGTGCCCTTGAGGCGGGGGGCAAAACCACCCTGCGCGGTGCGGCGATCGTGGACGGACGAGGTCCCGCGGGTCTCGAGGATCACGGCGGGGCCGGAACCCCGGCGGTCGTGCGCCGTGGCAGGGCAGCGCCGAGCGCTTTCGTTGAGCCGCTACTCCCTATCCAGGCGACCGCCAAGCGCCCCACTGATGCCTGAACCAGCGGCTGACACCAACAGCAGCGGACGAAGACAGCTCGAGGCGGCCTCCAGGGACCACCCTCACGCCGCAGGACAGCCGAGGTTCAGTGTCGAGAGCTCGGGGTGCGGCCGACCTCCAAGCCTGTCCGCGGCCGTGCCCCATCCGTGCCCGATATACCGGGAACTCACGGGGAATCGCGGTCGTCAACGGGGATCGCGCACGGCGAAGGCCCCTGACCTACGTTTGCTGGTCAGGGGCCTTCCACCTGCGCTGAAGGCGTGGGATTTGAACCCACGGTGACTCGCGCCACGGCGGCTTTCAAGATCGCGGACTAAGGGCTTGCCGGGAATCAACACGCTGATTTGATCTTTGGGTCTTCGATGATGTCTGAGTTCCGGGGCAGAGTGAGACCCGCGATTGGTGAAGGTGTGCATGCTGGGCAGATTGTCAGTGCGGACCGCAGCCGTTCGGTCCATCGGTTGTGTCGACGGGTCAGCCCCGGGACCTGCTCGGCGAAAGTCCGCCGCTCACACGAGGCTTCCGCGCAAGCGAAACGCCGACATGCAAGCAGAGCACCACGTGCCGTGCCTCGCTGGGGAGATCGGCAGGAAGCCGCAGACAGGCGCCGTGCACCCGGCTGGACCAGGCTCCACAGCGCGGGCACGGTAATCGTTGATCTTGGTAATGGCTCTCAGGAGGTCGCCCGAACAGCTGTCCACGACCACGTCGTGGCTGACAGTCCTGGGCCGTGAACGAGGAATGTCTCCCGCCGACCTGTTGGTGGACTCCGGACAGCGCCTGCTCGATCTCGGCGAGCCCGAGCGTGCCCATGTGCTGGTCCGAGCTCATGGACTGCCTCATCCCGGGTGCCGGGCAGATGATTGTTACCTCGCAGCAGAGGGTGCCAGGTGTACCGAGTCCAGATGCGTTGGAAAGCGGTCTGGGTGAGGCTGGGGGCCAGGGCACCCTGCGTGCCGACAGGTCGCCCTGCGCGGGTCGGCGGCGAGATGCTCCGTTATGCGCCCAGTCAGCGGGATCCTGCTGAATTCGAGCCCGACGCCGGTACACCGTAGGCGGCTGACGCCAG
The DNA here is from genome assembly GCF_036347055.1 of Streptomyces sp. NBC_00820. Lineage (NCBI taxonomy): Bacteria > Bacillati > Actinomycetota > Actinomycetes > Kitasatosporales > Streptomycetaceae > Streptomyces > Streptomyces sp. NBC_00820. Next base: position 1,128,002 of record NZ_CP108882.1, read on the forward strand.
CCGAGAGAGGGCTCACGACGGTGCATCGCCACATGCTCAGCATCTATATGAACGACCATCTGGCCGTAGCCACCTCTGGTGTCGTTCTGGCCCGACACCTGGCTCGACGGCATCGACGTACTCCCCACGGTCCCGACCTTAAGCGCATTGCAGGCGAGATCGCCGAGGACCGAAGGATACTTCTCCGCATCATGGACGGAGCTGGTGTGCCCATCCGCCGCCGCAAGATCTACGCAGGGTGGGCGGCAGAGAGGGCACGGCGGGCACGACGTGTGAAGCCGAGTGGTGTCCTTCACCGGAGCACTGGCCTGGATGCGGTGGAGGAGCTCGAGACCCTGCGGTTGGGAGTAGAGGGAAAGACACTGCTGTGGCAGACGTTGCTCGTGCTGGCTCCGGGGAACGCTCGGCTGGATGAGGCACAGCTGAGGGACCTGCTGGTCCGCGCACGGAACCAGGTTGAGACGCTCGAAACGCTGCGCCGCACGGCAGCGGCGAATGCCTTCACTCAGGGGTGCAGGCCCGCTCGGATGTCATGAGCCACAAGACTGGCACGACTCGAACCGATCGCTGACGTCGTCGGTTCGGTGACCGACGTGACGCGCTGTATGTGTCCTGGGGGTCCCCCTGCTACCGGTGTGCCGTCCCTCTTGGAGGGGTAGCTGCCACGTAGGAGGGGCTCATCGCCCTGGAGGTCATCATGATCATTCTCAGGATCATCCAGCTAGTCGTCAGATTCTTCGGCGGAATCGGCATCCTACGGACGATAGGAATCGTCCTCCTGATCATCGGGCTCATCCTCTGGGTCCTGGGCGCAGTGGGGCACGCGGCCAGAGGGCACCACACTGCTGGTGAGAGTCCAGACCCCGGTTCAGTGCGCCGGAAGCGCCCTGTCGCACAGTGATGCGGCGCCCGGTGATGCTGTGGGGATCGTTGCATATCCACAGTCGCCTTGTCCGCCGTCGTCGAGGGCGGCACGGAGGCGGCGCTGCAGACGCCAGGATGCCCCCACCAGAACACTCCAGCCCTGACTGAACGCCCCGTCGATGCGCTCGACCTCGAATGCGACCTGACCGAAACCAGCCGGCTGCGTCTGGCACGATGCCTCTGCGGCGGGCTGCCGAACGCGGTTGAGACCTGGCCGGCCGCTCGCCCTGGGAATCCTCGTACCCGCGAGCGCCTCGACCTCAGTCTTGCTTGCCGCGGCCCGTGAGCGCGCAGAGCATCCGGTCGATCGGCCCCGTATCCGGGGCCAGCAGCTTGTTCCCAGGGGAGGCGCCTGGTGCCGATGGATGCGAACGAATCAGGGCGGCCTCCTTCGCGCGCCGGGCCTTGTCGCCCAGTTCGTCGAGGGTGTCCTCGGAGCACGCGGCACGCAGCCTCGGGAAGAGCCTGCCCTCCTCGTCCGCCATGTGCGCACGGATCTCGATTATCACCACGCTGATGAGCCGGTCGAATTGCGCCTCGACGGCCTCGTGGCTCGCGAGATCCTCCATGATCTGTTCCGCCCTGGCGTGGTCCTTCAGCTCCTCGTCGGCGAGGGCGCCCCCGTTCGCTACGTAGTCACGCACGGCCGGAGAGAGGTATTCCTCTTCAGCGACACAGTGCCGTATGAGTTCCATCGTGGCCAGATCGGCGTACGTCTTGCGCTCCTTGTCGCCGGGCGGCAGCGCTGCAATGCGCCGGAAGATCTCCTCGACTTCTTGGTGGTCAGTGACCAGCTCGTCGATGACGTTCCCACCGTGACCTATTGTCACACCTGCAGCAGAAGTCCGATGGCGGCTCCGAGCCGGTCCGCCGCGCAGCTCGAGTGCCCCTCCCGCGAAGGATCGAACCGGGTCCGGCGGGGGTGCGGAACCATGCCTCGCAGCCGCAGCAGAACGGTTTCACGTGCCGGCAGCCAGGTACCCGCCGGCGTCAAGCACTCACCGACCGGCTGGGAGCTGCGGTGGCCGACTTCGGATACTCCCTTTCGTGCGAGGAACACGACCCGACCGAGCTGATGGAACAGGCCCGCAAAGCCGCCGACTTTGTGTTCCTCTCGCCGCTCAGGTTCGTCAGCCCTTGGCCGCTTCTACTGCCGTGACGAGGATGGCGACGGTCACCGGACCAGGCGCGTCGGCCGCCGCTGCCGTGGTCACGGCTGTACGGACGGCGAGGGCGACATCCAGAGCACGATGAGTCTCGTCGGTAGCCAGCTCGACCTGGACGTGTCTGCCTGGGGGGTCGTTGCTGTCTTCGATGCGGACTGAGTGAGCGGGTCTTGCCCCGGTGTGGGGCATGGGCGGTGAAACGGTGGCCAGGCGTGTCACGCCGGGCACGGCCGCCGCCACATTGGCCAGCAACGCGGCCGGTCCTCGTACCGACCCCTGGCCCGGTGACGGCTGCACGGGGTCGGGAGCTGCGACTTGAGATGCTCCGGTTCCGGCACCTGCGACGGGGGACGGATGCTGTGGCGTAACCTCGGCTGCCGGGGCTCGGTCGTCCAGCAGATCCGTCACGTGCAGGTCAATCGAAGCCGTCACCAGCCCGAGGCGCTCGTGGGCCGCTATGAGCAGTGCCTGGCGGAGCTGCTCCGCGGAGTCAGGCAGGGGTTGCAAGGATCGAGCCGAGAAATCCGCTTCGATGCGCAGCGGTCCTGGAGGCAATGCGGACCAGGGTGCCGGAACAGAGGGCTCCGCCGCCGCTTCCGGGTTGGCCAGGCGAACGCGCACCGTGCCCAGCTGAATCCCCGACACTCGGCAAGCCGCGCGGCTCAGCACCTCGTCAACCGCGCGCTCGGTGATCCAAGCACCGTCCTCGGGTCCGCCGAGTGGGAGGAGACGGCCCAGGCCAATCTGCTGCCGCACGGTCGCCGCCACCCTGCCAGATGCCATCGGTGATCACCCTTGATTTCCGTATCGCGCACTGTGTCCAGACCGCTGAAACCAACTCTCATCCGACCGCGCACGCCATCCGCTGAGCAGAATAGAGACGAAGCCCCCGACTTGCCTCACTTACCGATCAATCGATCTTAACGCTGGAAGTCGAACAAACGGTTCGCCTGCGAAGAGGTGAAGACCATGACCGAGCTACGAGGGCGTGCTGGGGCAGACTGTCAGGTGCCGTCAGCGGCATGGACCGACAGGCGCCAAGAGAATGCCTGGTGAGAGAGGGCGACGAGGACCTCGATCACCTGGTCGACGGTGGCTACGAGTGACAGCCTGCTCCAGCTGGGCGACCTCTTCCCTCCCCCCCGGAAAGCGCTGACGGATCCACTGCCCGCCGCGCGGAGCCATCGACCCCAAGCGCCGCTCTCGTCGACAGCGGGTGCCTCGCGCCACCACGATTCACCTCGGGCGAGTCGGGCGTGAGCCGACACACGACACCCTCAGGAACCAGCGCCATCGGCTGTGGGTCGACGGGTGCAAGGCCGACGGCCAGCCATTTTGGCCGCACACAATCTGCCATAAGTAACCGAATTAGAGATGCAGAATTACGGCCTTCACCTACATGGGTTACGCCGTCGGGGTTCGGCGCCCTGTTGCAGTCGTCCCACCGCAGCGCAAGTTTCCATCAACGCGACAGTCAAAGCCAAGATGTCTCATACCGGACAGGTGGCTCTCTCCTGACTTTTCGCGGAGGATGAGGGAGACTGGACAGCGTCGGGATCCTACAGATGGGGCGTATCCGAGATGAGTACGAGCAAGCGGATTAAGGCCAAGGCAGAGCAGACCAAGGGGAAGATCAAGGAAGAAACCGGCCGTGCACTCGGAAATGAGGAGATGACGGCGAAGGGTCATGTCGAGAAATCCAAGGGAGATCTGCGCGAAGCCGGCGAGAAGGCAAAGGGCAGTGCGCGCAAGGCGAAGGACGTCTTCAAGCCGTAGTCGAAGGCGGGCGCCGTCAGATCACGATCACTCTACGTGCACGCCGAGATGCTTTCTACGCATGCTCCGACTCAATACCTATGCCGGCCGAAACGAACCCATTCGGCCGTGCGTTCCGCGTCAATTACGCCTCCGTGGCGGCGGCAGTGCCGGTGCTGACGACCCGGGGAAGTCTTCCCCAAAGTAGGGCTCGTCACCGCCAACCTACCGGGCACGGGACGGGCCCCATGGCGCGACCGCATCAGTCGGCCGGCGGTAGCAGCGTGCCGAGCGGACCGAGGTCGAGATTGAGGTCGTCCATGCTCAGCCCGTACTGGGCGCACAGGTCGTTCATTCGGTCATGCAGGACCATCAGCGTCGTTCCCAGGCGTTCTTCCTCCTCCTCGGTGAGATCTCCCTGGTCGACCCTGTGCAGCGCCTGACGCTCCATGAGCTGACGTAGGAGCTCCACCAGGGTGAGGACCAGCCTGATGAGGTCCCGCTCGACGGTGTCGGGATCGCAGCTGATCCGCCGGCTCGGTGAATGCGATCGACCGCCCGGCGGCGGTAGATCGCCAGGCGCGGCAGGCAGCAGGCGGAAAGCCCTCTCAGCGGCCTGCGCGATCTCTTCGTAGCGGCGTTCCGGTCGCCCCGTCTCTTCAGCCGCCATGTTCACCTCGCGTCGTCGTCGCGGCGAAAAGGTGAGGGGTTCTGCGCGCTGATGGAGACGATCAATGCCCGCAGCGAGATACGCACGAGATCGATGTCGGCAATCGAGAGCACCACGTCACCGGTGAGGACGACCCCACCGCTCAGCAGGCGGTCCAGCAGATCGATGAGAGCCACCTGCCGCTGCGGCAACGGATCTACCGAGGACGACGGGCCGGGCGCGGTCATGGCCCCGTGCCCGTCGACGCGTCGTCCGTCTCGGCGGGCGACAAGACGAAAGAGTACGGCGCCCATGGCCCGGTAACTTCCACCCGAACGCCCTGCAGCCCATCGGCAGCATGCGTGACCTCGGCGCGGAACTCCTCGCAGTTCTCCCTCGGTACGAGGTATGCATCGTTGACGACGTTCTCACCCGACGGGCCGGCGAGGGCGCCCTGCTGCACCCGGTGGCACGCCCTCTCGGTGGCCAGCCTGCGCCCCGCCGCCTCGATCGTCTCGGCGGCCTGCTGGGCCGCCTGGTAGACGCTGTCGCGCAGACTCCGCTGGTGCCTGCGGTCGCGCAGGTATGAGCGCCCCGGGGTGAGATCCGCCATCCGGCTGGGTTCGGGCGCAGCTGGGGCCGCCGACGGCTCCACATAGATCTTCACCCCCCATTCGACGTGATCGACCAGTCGGGCAAGCCGTTGCGCGAACTGTGCCCGCCCGGCATCCAGGACGTCCCGCGCCCTGGCGTCGTCGAGGTACACGGTTGCCAGACGCAGGGGAAGCAGGGTCGTGTGCATGGCGAGGGCCTCGACGACTCCGTGGTGCGCGCGGGCGATCGCCTCGAGCCAGTCAAGGTCCTCGAGATGTCGCTTGAGGGCCTCCTCCTGGAAGTCCTCAGCGGGAACGTGACTCACCACGAACGCCAAGGTGCCGTGGCTGTCGGGCACCAGGCGGACCGGAGCACCGGCCACGCCCTCAAGTGAGGCGGAGAACTCCTCCAAGCCATCGGTGGCGCGCGCCACGGCATACACGTAGGTCATGAGGTCATTCATCGCGGGCACGTCCCCGGCGGCTGTCGCGCGGCTCCTCCTCGTATCGGGGGAGTGCCTCCGTGTGCCGCAGTGCATCCAGTTCGGCCCTCAACCGCCGATTCTCCTCGGTGAGTGCCCGCTCGCCCTCCCCCTTGCTCCCTGACGACAGGTAGCGATCGTGCTCCCACCAGTCGATGCCCATTTCCTTCGCCTTGTCGACCGAGGCGACCAGCAGACGGAGTTTGATCGTCAACAGTTCGATGTCGAGGAGGTTGATCTGGATGTCGCCCGCGATCACGATGCCCTTGTCAAGCACCCGCTCCAGAATGTCGGCAAGGTTGGCGGAGGAGCCCTGCGCATACGGCGGCGCCGCCCTTGAAGGGGAGCCGAGCCTGCCGGCGAATGGATCAGTCACTGTGGTGGCCTCGTGTTCCCTCGTGCCGGATCAGGGCTGTTCGCCCTGCCGGTAGGCCCGGATCTCCTCCAGTCGGTCGAGCAGTTCGTCCTCGCGCTGGTCGAACGTCTCCTCGTCGATCTCACCGGCGAGCAGCCGTTGCTCGAGGTCGGCGAGGGCTCGATGGACAGGTGCCGGGTCGTAGTACTCGTCCTCGGCCGCTTCCAGAACGCGCTCCACCACCCATCCGACGCCGCGCACCGGTGCCAGAGGAAGAGTGACGAGCTGTGTGAAGAGTCCCATGAGGTTTTCCTCAGACGAATCAGACGAAGCTGTAGGGAGGAAGAGGACCGTGGAGCCGAAGGTCGAAATCCGCCCCCAGCTGGTGGGCGACGCTCAACTCCGTGGTCAGGAAGCCTTCTTCCTGGTCATCAGGCACCAGGAACGACACGCTGAGGAAGTCCGGTCCGGTCGGCTGGGAGGTGTCGATGTCCCGGGCGAACGGGCGCAGCGCCTCGATCACACCCGTGGCCAGCGCCTCCTGACGGACCTGCACTTCCCGTGCTACCAGTTCACCGAGGCGGACAGGGGCGCCGGGGTCCGCCGCACCAGCGCGGATCTCCTCGTTGAGCTGCCGCGCCTCACTCGACTCCTCGAGGATCTGACGCAGGAGAGCCTCCTCGTCCTGGGACCCCTTCAGGTGGTACTCACTGCAACCTGCGAGTGCCCGAAGCCTGTCCGTGTAGTCATCGACACACTCCTCCAGAGCGGTCCGGACCGCGTCGTCGTCCGCCGCCAGAAGGCCGAATCTCAGAGGCAGCACGGTGCCGTCGGCCATGAGCCGATCCTGCACCTCCTCGTGCGCTCTGATGTCCCGGCGCTTGGGGCGAAGATCCTCAGGCGCATCACTGACCACGGCGCACAGCGGCCCGGCAGTCACCACGCGCAATTCGGCCGCAGACTCACCGACGCCGTGCAGACCGTCCAGGCGCAACGGGTGCTGCTTGCCGGTAATGGTGTAGACGTATACGGCCATGGCTCATTCCTTCTCACGGGTCGATCCCCGCTCCCGTCGGGCGGAGGTGGCGCGCCGGGCCGGCCGCCGTCTCCTCTCCACGGGCTCCTTCTCCGCTTCCTCTTCCTCCGCCTCGCCCTCATCCTCGGCGTCACGGTCGGTTACGCCCTTGAGGGAATCGGTGACTGCTTCCACGGCGCCGGAGATGGCCCCCTTGGACTTCCCCCTGGCGCCACTCTCCAGCGAATCACCGACGATGTCGGTCAGCTGAGCCGGAGCCTTTCTCCCGGTTTCGAGATCAAGCCGGTTGCACGCCTCGGCGAAGCGCAGATACGTATCGACGCTGGCCACGACAATGCGAGCGTCGATCTTCAGTATCTCGATCCCCACCAATGACACGCGGACGAAGACATCGATCACGAGTCCGCGGTCAAGAATGAGTTCCAGGACGTCGTAGAGACTGCTACTGCTGCCGCCACCACCGCGGGTGACAGCACCTCCACTTTGCGGCACCAAGGTCATGGTGCCTCCCTTCACCGGCCGCCGAACGACGTCGCTCAGCCTCGCCGGTCGATCTGTCCTCGGGTGTAGCGGCGGACCCTCTCGTACGCCACGAGATCGCCCTCCTTGTCCAAGGTGACTCGGTAGCTGGCCATCACGCTGGTGGTTTCGGGGACTCGTTCCAGTTCGAGCACCTCTACGTCGGCCTCCCATCCGTCATCCGTCGGTTTCAACGCCGAGACCGACTCGGGGGGCCGCCCGAGCAGTTCCTTCAGCTGATCGGCGGCACTGCGCATGGCCCAGGCGGCGTGCCCCTTACCGGGGCCTCGCCGGGAGTCGCCGGTTGCGCGCCGACCTGTGACTCGACTGCTGCTGGAGCGCCGCCCAGCTGGTTCTTCTGCTGCGGCCATGATCTCTCCGGTGGTCGGAGCGGACGCCAGATTCCACGCGCGAACATACCATTTCATCATATAGGGTTATAAGCAGCACTAGCGCCAGTGGGCTCCATCTGAACCGTCCCCGACGCGCATGTGCGACCAAAGAGGGCGCTGCGCGCTGCGTGACACGCCGCGAGCGATCCCTCCTCTCTCAATCGCGTTCTGGGCCGAAGGTGTTGGCCCGGCTCGCCGCCCGCGCCCTTTTCGAAGGGAACCGCTTCATGAATGACACGACCAAGATCGCTCTCGCCGCCGCGGTCGCAGGTGGCTACGTACTCGGACGCACGAAGAAGGCACGTCTTGCCTTCGCTCTGGCGACGTATCTCGCCGGCCGCCGTTTCGGGCTCAATCCTCAGCAGCTCCTGGTCGAGGGCCTCGACAGAGTCAAAGAACTTCCAGGGGTCGCCGAGCTGAACGAGCAGGTCCGCGGCGAATTGCTGAGCGCGGGACGCAAGGCGCTCGTCGCCACCGCCGATCGGCGCCTTGCCGATCTCGCCGGTTCCCTCCATGAGCGGACCCTGCACTTCGGCGAGAAGTCGGAGGAGGAAGAGCCCGAGGAGGAGTTCGAGGAGGAGTTCGAGGAGGAGTTCGAGGAGGAAGAGGAAGAGCCCGAGGAAGAGGCCGAGGAGGAGGAAGAGGAAGAGCCCGAGGAAGAGGCCGAGGAGGAGTTCGAGGAGGAGGAAGAGGAAGAGCCGGAGGAGGAGGAACCGGAGGAGGAGGAACCGGAGGAGGAGGAACCGCCACGCCGCCGCCCAGCGCGAGCCGCCGCGAAGAAACAGGCGGCCGAACCCCGCCCGCGCAAGGCGCCCGCAAAAAAGGCGTCTCCCACCAAGACGAGGGAACCGGCGAAGAAGACCTCGCCCAGGAAGACCGCTGCGAAGGCGGCACCGGCCAAGAAGACTGCGCAGAAGCGCGCAGCGAAGAAGTCGCCGGCCCCCGCGAAGAAGGCCGCCTCCAAGAAGACAGCAGCGAAGAAGACCCCCTCCAAGAGGGCGGCTCCCGCAAGGAAGTCAACTGCCAAGAAGACCGCTGCGCGGCGGAGGTAGGTCATGGGAGGCAACGACCGAACCGCCGACCGCGGAGTGGATTCGGGCCTGGACATGCTGCGCGACGAGCTCGTCGACTATCTCGGCGCCCAGGCAGAGCATCTCGTCGACAAGGCCGGTGAAAAACTGACGGATCTGACCGACCAACTCCTCGACACAGCCGAGGGCGGTGGCGGCGGGTTCCTCGCCGGTGTCGGCGGACGCATGCTCCACGGGGACTCCCCGCTGAAGGCGATCGTCAGTGAGAAGGCCAAGGGCATCAAGGACAGCGTGCTCGGCAAAGTCAAGGGCGTTTTCGGCGGCGGCAAGAGCGGGTCCGGCAGCACGAAGGTGATGAACATCGTCGAAGTGCTGGATGTGGGCGTGCCGATTCGCACTGCTTACGACTACTGGACCCAGTACGACAAGTTCAGCGGGTTCACCAAGGGGGTCCGCAGTGTCTCCCAGAGCGATGAGGTCACCAGCGACTGGAAGGTGAAGGTCGGTCCCTCGACACGTGGCTGGAAAGCCACCGTTCAGGAACAAGTGCCGGACGAACGGATCGTGTGGACCTCCGAGGGCGCGAAGGGCACCACCCACGGCTGCGTCAGCTTCCATGAACTCACGCCCAACCTGACACGCATCGTACTCGTCGTCGAGTACTACCCCTCGGGCTTCTTTGAGAAGACCGGCAACATCTGGCGTGCCCAAGGACGGCGCATGCGGCTGGACTTCAAGAACTTCCAGCGGTATGTCACCTTCGCCGACGAGGACGTCGAAGGATGGCGCGGGGAAATTCGCGACGGCGAGGTAGTCCTGTCCCACGAGGAAGCAATGGAGGAAGAGGAAGCGGCGAACGGGAGCGAAGAGGTCGAGGAAAACGGAGAGGAAGAAGACGAGGAAGAAGACGAGGAAGAAGAGCGCGACGAAGAGGAAAACCCCGACGAAGATGAGTACGAGGAAGAGGAAGACGAGGAAGAGGAAGACGAGTGACTGCGCGGGAGCCACCGTGCGGCAAGTCCCTTTGCCCCGCGCCTTCGCCGGGCGGGGAGTGCGGCTAGCGTCCTCGGCCTGGAGAAGCCGTCACTGAACGCGGTGGCGGCCTCTCTTCCCGGGCTGGCGCTGGACCTCAGAGGCGAGGTCGCCTGCCTGGACATCCAGATCAGCAGGCTGGGCGCCCCCAACTTCGGCCAGCCTGGCCGAAGTATTCCGGCACGGCAGCGCCTTGAGCGGCTGGGTCGCGCGGACGAGGCGCTCGAAGCGGCGGGCATCGCGCTGCTGGACGCTCCCGGCGTGGTGACCGCGACCTGACCGACTTAATCTCGCGCCGACGGACCTGGAGCTGCTCAGCTCGCTCTCCACGAGTCCGCTGACGTACCCCTCAGGTGGCATGGCGGCCATGTGAAGTCCCGTCCCGTCCCGGCCCCCGCTACGTCTGTCACCTGCGGGTACTCGTGCGACGTGTCCGTTCCGTGCCGACACGCCGTTCGTACGTCCCTCGTGTCCGGAGCAACCGTGAAGACCAGCTTCATCGACCACCCTCTCGAGAACACCCCCACGGGCGCGGCCGGGGTCATGACTGCGTTGGCTGCGAAGGCATTGCGATGACGGCCGGAACCCTCACCGCCTTCCCGCGGCTCCGCTGCTGGGTCCCTTGGGGCGTGTACGCTCCCCAGGCTGACACCCGGCTCCTGGGGCGGGCGATGCGACGTGAGGGGATCACGAGCCGGACGGATGTGCTGGACCTGGGCACCGGCAGCGGCGTGCTCGCGGTGGAGGCAGCCCGGCTCGGCGGCCGTGTCACCGCGGTGGACATCTCCTGGGGAGCGGTCGCCACCGCCTGGTTCAACGCGCTGCTCAACGGACAGACCGTCCGCGTGCACCACGGTGACCTGGCATCGGCCGTCCCGGGGTGCCGGTTCGACCTCGTGGTCACGAACCCGCCCTACGTGCCGACTCCTGCCCACGTTGCGCCCCGGGGCCGGTCCAGGGCATGGGACGCCGGAGCGGACGGCCGCCTGTTGATCGACCGCATCTGCGACACCGCACCGGCCGTCCTGCGGCCGACGGGGACCTCTACGAGCTGCATTACCAGGGCTTCGAGGGTGTGAACGACGACCTCGAGTGGAACAACGACCTGCTGGCCCGCCGCGGCGCGCTCGAGTCCCGTTTCCTCGGCGCGTTGCGCGCTGACGTGCCGGTCGGCGGCACGACGACGGCCACGCAGGCACTGGACGAACTCCAGCTCGAACCGGTCGGCGACGACGGCAGCGTCTCCCACTTCCTCCGGGACCGGGGCAGTCTCGGACAGCTGCGTAAATACGCGGCGCTGCGCTCGCTTTACCACCTCAAGGAGGCGGATCCGCACGCCTGGGTCATCCCCCGGCTGCGCGGACGGGCCAAAGCCGCCATGGTCGCGGTGGAGTTCGCTGTACCTGCCGACGTAGCCGGGCGATACCAGCCATCGCCGCGTACGGGGCCGCGCGTGCGCGTGGAACCGGACTCGGTCTTCGACGTCGTGCCCCTGCTGCCTGCGCACGACCGGTCATGGCGGCCCCGCTGTTCCACGATGCCGTTGGGGAGCCGTCGGGGAGGTGGTGCCGGAGGACAGATGGTGGAGCAGATCCGGAAACCCGAAACGGAGCCGGGCCCCGGCGCCGCGCGGCAGCGGGTGTTGCGTCTGGCCGGTCTGTCGGCCACCTCCGATACCGGGATGGACCGATTCGCCCAGCTGGTGACGCGGGTACTCCGCGTGCCCCGCCGCTTACACCGCGGCACTCGATCTGGCTGGCCGGATCGACTGGAGCACCGTCAGCCGAGGTCGACGGCAAGCCCTGTTCCGTCGTGTGGGCGGGCGCACTCCGGCGCGTCGCCCGTCGCGGGTTCGGCGACGGTATCCCCGGGACGAGGCGACGCGTCCTGCACCAAAGGCGGGAAGCCGGTTTGTTTGCCTTCGTTCATGCGTTCCTGTTCGCGGCTCGGAATGCGTGGGTACCCGTACCTTGCTAGGTGCGCGTCACGTCGCATGCGTGTGGATGAGTCGGCCCTCAGGGCCCCGAGGGGGTGCCAAGTTTTTCGACGGGCATCATCCGGTGCCCGGCCTACCGATCGAGGCGACCGCCATGACGGAGAACAGCACCAGCATCGGCAACCGGCCCAATGCGGGCGTGAGCGCGCTGAAGGGCCGAACCGGAGCCGGGGCTCCGGCGGAGACCAGGGGGAGGACCACCATCGCGGACGGCGTGGTGGCCAAGATCGCGGGCATGGCCGCCCGAGAGGTACCGGGCATCCACACCCTGGGCGGGGCTATGGGGCGCGCTTTCGGTGCCGTGCGGGACCGTGTCCCCGGCACCGGCAGCAGCGTCACCCAGGGAGTCAAGGTCGAGGTCGGGGAGCGGCAGACCGCCGTCGACCTCGACCTTGTCGTCGAGTACGGCGTTTCGATCGTCGACGTGGCAGGTGACGTGCGGTCCAACGTGATCGGCGCGGTGGAGCGGATGACGGGCCTGGAGGTCGTCGAGGTGAACATCGCCGTTGACGACGTTCACCTGCCCGACGAGGAGGACGAGTCCGCATCTGGTGAGGGCCGCGTGAAGTGATCCGCCGGCACACCGCCGCATCAGCACGTAAGCGGTGATCAGCAGGCGGCTCTGACGAGTTGGGAGCATGCGAGATGAATGCAGCGACTGCGGGCCTCGGGGCCGGCATGGCCCTGGGTTTCGCCGCCTATTTCGGCGGCTTCTGGGCGTTTCTCCTGGTCCTTGTCCTGGGCGCGGTGGGGTTGACAGTCGGCCTCGTCGTGCAGGGCGACCTCGACCTCCACAGCCGGAGGCGGCAGTGACCACCGGCCCGGGCTCGGTCACGTTCACCGACGGCGACGCCGACCCGCCGGCGCAACGCATCGAGCTGCCGCCCCCGGCCGAGCGGGGCGCCACCGTGATCCGCGACAAGGCGGTCGGCCGGATCGCCGCCAGGGCGGCGCGCGTGGCCCAGTCCCAGCGCGCTGCCCTCCCGCCCGACCCGGGCGGATCGGCGCCGCCAAGCGCCTCCGCGGCCGTCCACCACACTGGATCGGTCCGCGTGCACCTGGACCTGGACCTTCCCTACCCCATCGACATTCCCCTGGTCTGCGAGCGGATACAGCACGATGTCGCCGAACAGGTGGCGCGGCTGACCGGTCTGCGCGTGGGCGAGGTCACCCTCACGGTCCGGCGACTGGTGCCGTCCTCCGACGCGCGCCGGGGACGGGTCCGGTAACCACCCGGCACTCCCCCCGGGCCGCCGGACACATTGATGATCAAGGAGGACTGGCATGACACCCGAACCAGGCCCTCCCGGCCACGGCAGCGCGTCCTGGGCGCCCCAGGACCCGGTGTCTCCGACTCAGGAGCCGTCAGAGCCCGAGCCATCCGACCCCGCCACTCCTCCGGCACAGCCGGCGGCGGACGATCCTGACGCACGGCGCCGGACCCACCGCCCGTGGTCCGCGCGCCGCCTGCCGGCTGCGCTGGTGGCCTCGGTGATACTCGTGGCGGCAGGCGCGGCACTGTTCGATGTCGTCGCCGTACGGGCGGGAAGCCGGGCGGCGGGCTGGCGCCGGCACCTGGCCGACGAGCTGGCCACGCGTCCGGTGGACGACGTGTGGATGCTCACCGGTGCCGCTGTGGCCGCTGCCGTCGGTCTCTGGCTGATCGTTCTGGCACTCAGCCCCGGGCTGCGCCATCAACTGCCCCTGCGCTCCCCTGCCGGCTGTCCGCCGCCCCGGCTGCGGGCCGCACTGGACCGTGACGCCGCCGCCGCTCTGCTGCGCGACGCCGCCATGCGGGTCCCGGGCGTCGGCGCGGCTCGTGTCCGGGTCCGCCGGCACCGAGTCAAGGTCAGGGCGGACGTCCGCTTCCGCGGCGCGCAGGAGGTGAAGAGCGACCTCACCGCCGTCCTGGACGAGGAGCGCGACCAGCTCGCTCTCGCCCGCCCTCCCCGAATCGTCGTACGCGTACGGCAACGCACACCGTGATCGATACCGGACACCCGCCACCGGGCCCCGGCGCCCGATCCCTTCACCGCACTCGATCTCGTGTCAGCAACCAGCCCAGACGCACCGGAGCCCGCACATGACGCCGCGACCCGTACTCAACCGCATTCTGCTGGCCCTCGCCGGTCTGGTGTTGCTCGGCGGCGGCTTGCTGGTCCTCGCGGCCGGCCTCGACGTCTACCGGAGCAACCACCTGACGCCACCCACCGGCTGGCCCCTGACCCTCCCCGGCGACGTCCTGCTCGGCTCCGCCGACCGTGCCCGCTGGAGCAGCCAGGGCTGGTGGTGGTGGCCCGCGGTCATCGCCGCCCTCGCCCTTGTGACCCTGCTCGCGCTGTGGTGGCTGCTCACCCAACTGCACCGGCATCGCCCCGGCACTATGCCGGTCGGCGGTACACCACCGCAGGCAGGCATCGAACTGCGCGGCCAGGCGCTCGGCGACGCGATCGCCGCGGAAGCAAGCACTCTTCCAGGCGTCCATCGAGCCCACGTGCGCATCACCGGACGTGCGGCCCACCCTCGCACCCGTGTCGACCTCATCCTCACCCCGCAGGGGTCACCGAAGGCCGCCCTGCAAGCACTCTGCGACGGTCCGCTGCGCACCGCCGGCCAGTCCACGGGCCGGCCGGACATGGGCACCGACGCCCGACTGCGTGTCGCCCATCACAAGGCGCGCCGTACGCAATAGCCCCCTGGGGGCCTTGGAGCGGGCCAGGCCCGGGATGACCACCGCCGGACGTCGGCCGCCCGGTCAACTGGGCCGAGCAGGTGGCAGCCCACACGGATCCGACCGGAGCCGTGATCATGCCTGGCATATGCGCCGCGACGGCACCTCACAGCACGCGCGCCGGGGCAGCACGGCCGCCAGGTCGAGATGCCGCTGCGGCTGACCGCGCCCCGTTCACCGAAGGGGCCCTCGGCGTCCAGGGCAACCCACGCCGCCCTTGAGCACGTACGGCGATCTCGCCGCGAAGCGCGTGAGCCTCGCTCACCGGGTTACTCGTAGGGCTGGAAGAAGCACGTCACGCCGCTCGCGGTCAGGGTTCGGGCGGATCGGACCGGCCGGTCCTGACACGGGACACCACGGTGGTGCAGGCGGTGGAACCGGGGAGACCCATGCCACGAGGATCGAGCGCGCAAAGAGGACGCCGGTACGAGCACATCGAAGAGTCGACCGAGGGACTCGGCCGGTCACCAGCCGCGCCGAGCAGACCGCGGCTCGCGCGGTCGGCAAGGCACACACAACGGGGCACAGGCCCGACGGCCGGCTGTACGAAGAAGCGCGGAAGCGCGACATCGAGGGCGGCTCCACCATGGCCACGGACAGCTCGCTCGCGCGCTCGGTCGCTGAACCGACGAGGAAACCGACGGCCGCCGTCGCATACGGCGGCGTCCGTGAGGAGGAGACCATGGCTGTCCGGCATCAGCTCATCGAGCGCGCACCGACCGCGCTCTGGACCGTGCTGAAGGACCCGTCACGCTTCGCGGACTGGGTCGTCGGAACATCAAACTCCGCACCCCGCGAGGGCCGATGGCCCGAACTCGGTTCGTCTCTCACCTACACGGTCAAACTCGGCCGCAAGAAAGCCGAGGGGTTCACCGTGGTCCGCCGCTACGAGCCGCCCCGGTACCTGGAACTGGAGGCACACGCCGGCGAGGAGAGCGCTCGCATCGCCTTCGACATCCTTCCCTGGGGCGACGACACCCTCGTCATCGTGGACGAGCATCCGCTGCGCGGGCTGAGCGGCTCGCTGCACAACACCGTCCTCGACGCTCTGATCCAGATCCGTCATCGCAAGATGCTCAGCCGCCTCGCACAACTGGTCGAAGAAGAGGCCGCGGCTTCCCGGCCCGCGAACGCCGGTCAACGGGGCGATGCCCCTCCACCGTCCGCGGTCACCGGGAATCCGCAGTCGCGGAAGAGGTGAGCCATGAGCGACGCACTGGTGATCGGCGCCGGACCGAACGGCCTGGTGGCGGCGAACATCCTCGCCGACCACGGCTGGACCGTCGAAGTACTGGAGGCGCAGGACACCCCCGGCGGGGCCGTACGCAGCGACCGCGCCCTCCACCCCGACTACGTCAACGACCTGTTCAGCTCCTTCTATCCCCTGGCCGCCGCCTCTCCGGTCATCGCAGCTCTCCACCTCGAACAGGAGGGACTGCGCTGGTCCCACGCGCCCCGGGTGCTGGCCCACCCGCTGCCCGACGGGCGCTGCGCGGTCCTCGACCGGGACCGGGAGGTCACCGCGGACGGTCTGGAAGCCTTCGCCGCCGGTGACGGGCAGTCGTGGAGGGATCTGTGCGAGACATGGGACCAGGCAGGCAGAGACCTCCTCAACGCGGTCTTCGCGACCATGCCTCCGGTGAGAGCCCTCGTGGCGCTGGCGCTGCGGCTGCGGGGCGGCGGAACCCTGCGGCTGGCCCGCAGCATGCTCTTGCCCGTACGGCGCCTCGGCGAGGAGGAGTTCGCCGGCGAGGCAGGGCGCCTTCTGCTCGCGGGCACCGCCCTGCACGCCGACCTCGGCCCGGAATCCGCCGGCGGCGGAGGCTTCGGCTGGATGATGACCATGCTCGGGCAGGAGTACGGCTTCCCCGTACCGGTCGGCGGCGCGGGCGCCCTCACCGACGCACTCGTACACCGTCTGGAGCGTCGGGGCGGCACTGTCCGCTGCAACGTGCGGGTGACCGAGGTCGTCATCAGAGGCGGCAGGGCCATCGGCGTCCGCACGGCCGACGGCGACGCGATCCCGGCTCGGCGGGCCGTCCTCGCGGACGTGTCCGCGCCCGCTCTCTACGGTCGGCTCGTCGCCCCGGAGCACCTGCCGCAGCGCCTGCACGAGGACATGCGGCGCTTCCAGTGGGACTTCGCCACCTTCAAGGTCGACTGGGCCCTCGACGGCCCCATCCCCTGGAAGGCCGGTGAGGCGGCGGGGGCCGGCACGGTCCATCTCGCCGACAGTGTTGACGAACTCACCCGGTTCGCCGCGCAGATCGCCATGGGGCTCGTCCCCGACCGGCCGTTCCTCCTGCTGGGACAGATGACGACCGCCGACCCCACGCGTTCACCGGCGGGCACCGAGTCCGCCTGGGCCTACACCCATCTGCCCCGCGACATCCGGGGTGACGCCGGGGACGACCACCTCACCGGCACCTGGGACCGGACGGAACGCGAGATTATGGCGGACCGGATCGAGCAGCAGGTCGAGCGGTACGCCCCTGGCTTCCGCGACCGCGTTCTGAGCCGGCGCATCCTGGCACCGCCCACCCTGCAGGACGCCGACGCCAACCTGGACGAGGGAGCCATCAACGGCGGCACCACCAGCCTCCACCAGCAGGCAGTCTTCCGCCCGATCCCCGGCACCGGCCGCCCCGAGACACCGATTCACGGCCTCTACCTGGCCTCGGCCTCCGCGCACCCCGGCGGCGGCGTCCACGGCGCTCCCGGCGCCAACGCCGCCCAGGCAGCCCTCGGAACGCACCGTCCTCTCGCATACGCCGTCACCGCTCTCGAGCGTGCACTGGCGAGGCGATGACATGGGAAACGATGCGGTCGCGCACGGGCGAGCCGCGGGGTGCACTCGTCCAAAGGCACGATACGGCAGCCCGGTCAGTCAACTCGGCGCGACTGGTTCATCGGCGAAAGGCGCAATGTCCATGCCCGCGTGCTCGCGGAGTCCGTCGAGGAAGTCAGGCCAGCCCGCACCCGGCATGCCACGTGGGCTTTCTTCCCTGCCGCCTCATGCCACTCCCCTGAGGGGTTGCCGGACCTTCGGCTGTGCGGCTCGGGCGAAGCGAGGCCAGCGGCGCCCCGGCCGTGCCACGGCGAAGACTGTCCGGGCCGAGCCGTCCGAGCTGCGATCATCCGCAGGGAAGCGCCAAGGACTCGGGAAGAGCGCCGGACGGCACTCGGGAAAGGCAGCAGACGCATGAGCGGGTCGCAGCTCTGGGACGACGTCGACTTCTACTTCAGCAGCCACCTCACGCCGGACGACGAGGCACTCCAGGCGGCGCTGCGCGAGAGCGAGGCGGCCGGGCTGCCGCACATCGCCGTCTCGGCCCCCCAGGGCAAGTTCCTCCAGCTGCTCGCCGAGATCCAGGGCACCCGCACCATCCTGGAGATCGGCACGCTGGGCGGCTACAGCACCATCTGGCTGGCCCGCGCCCTCCCGGACGACGGCAGGCTGGTCTCGCTGGAGTACAACGCCCGGCACGCCGAGGTGGCCACCCGCAACATCGCCCGCGCCGGCCTGGACCGGATCGTGGACGTGCGGGTGGGGCCGGCCCTGGAGTCGCTGCCCAAGCCCGCCGACGAGAACCCGGCCCCCTTCGACCTGGTCTTCATCGACGCCGACAAGGCGAACAACGCCCACTACGTGGAGTGGGCGCTCAAGCTGGCCCGTGCGGGCATCGTGCGTCACAAGTACGGCTCCGGTGTGCGAGTCGGGGCTGTCCGGCGGGCTGTCCGGCGCCGCGCATGGCCTGCGGCAGTGGGGATAGTCGTGCCGGCTGCCGGATGTGTGTCCTGTCTGTTCTTCTGTGACAGCTCCTGGACACTGTCCGGGGGAGGTGTGGGGGGGATGGGCGGGCCCCCGTGCGCGGTGTGGCGCACACAGGGGCCCTGGAGGGAAGGAGGGGGGTCAGCTGTTGGCGTTGAGGACGGGATAGTAGCCGGAGGCGTGGCCGGTGGCGGTGGGGTGGTAGGACTCCCAGCTCGGCGAGACGACGAGGGAGTGCAGCCAGTCGTCGCCGGAGCACAGCTCGTGCCCGTTGAAGGTGGTGCGGACGTCACCGAAGACGAAGCCGTGTGCGGCGGCTTTGGTCTTGATGACGTTGTCGAGGACGTCGGAGGCCTCGTCGATCTTGCGGTGCTTGGTGTCGCTGAGCCCGACGCAGAAGACGTTGAGGGTGTACATGTGCGGGTAACCCAGCACGACGACCTTTGCGTTGGGGGCCTTGGCCCGGATCGCGTTGTAGGTGGCTTCGAGGCGTGCGGGCAGCGTGTTCTGCGCGTAGCTCTCTGCCTGGTTGACCCGGTTGACGCAGTCGGAGTCCGAACCCGTCACGCAGGTCGTCATGACGTCGGAGAAGCCGGCGTCATTGCCGCCGATGGTGATGGAGACCAGGGTGGTGGAGGAGTTCAGGGGCCCGAGCTGGGAGTTCGTCACGTCCGTGGTGACCGCGCCCGAACAGGACGTGTCCGCGAAGGAGGACGGGGCGTGTGCGTTCTTCCACAGGTAGGGGTAGGCGCTGAAGCTGCGGTGGCAACCGCCGCTCGCGCTGTCGTAGTTGCCCGCGCCGTTGCCGGCGGAGTAGGAGTCGCCGAGCGCAACGTACACGGGGCCGGCGGCTTGGGCCGGAGCGGCCAGGCCCAGGCTGAGCAGCACTGCGGCGCCGAACGCTGCGAGTAATGACAGCGTCTTGGTCGATCTCACGAGACCTCCAGAAATGGAATGTCGGATTCCGTCGAATGGCGGACGGCAGCACTGCACCTTGAGGTGGACATGACAGATCAGCCTTCTTGCTGGACTCCGCGTTCGCGTCCTGGTCTCACGGGGATGGGGCCAGGGTGGGCTGAATGCGCAGGGACGCCGCGAGAAGGCGGTGGGATGCCCCGGCGGTCCGGTGGGGGCGACATGGGTGCCGCGGAGGTGTAGCCGACGGATCGTCAGCGCGTGCCGATATCGCGCGTATTCGGCGTACCGGTCACGAGCCTGGATGCGGTGTCGCAGGGGCGCGCGCCGCGGCGGATTCGGGTTCGGCGGACGTCGAGCGGGTCCTCGGTGAGGGGCCGGCCGTGGAGGTGGCCCAAATGGTGGGAGCGGTGAAGCTGGTGGGTGCGGTTGCCGCGAACGGGCCGGACACTGCGGCAGTCGGTTCCGTGCGTCTCGCGGTGCTGGGCTTCGTGATCCGCACGCGTTCCTCCTGTGGGGGGATGCGGGTCAGAGGTGCGAGTGGGTACAGCGCGAGCTCACCTA
The DNA here is from genome assembly GCF_036347055.1 of Streptomyces sp. NBC_00820. Classification (NCBI taxonomy): domain Bacteria; kingdom Bacillati; phylum Actinomycetota; class Actinomycetes; order Kitasatosporales; family Streptomycetaceae; genus Streptomyces; species Streptomyces sp. NBC_00820. The sequence continues at coordinate 1,147,914 of NZ_CP108882.1, forward strand.
CAGAGGGGTTGGGCGTGCCCCTGACAAGTCCACTATTGAAGTGTCGTGAGTTTGGGGGGAGTCGGCAAGCCATTGGCGGCAGAAAATTACGCGCGTAGCACCTCGCTCTCCGCCCGCCGCCTGCCACCTCCGCAAACTGGACGGCAGGGCGGCTGCGGCCAAGACGGCTCGACGCATCCGAAGGTCCTCGCCCGCCCCCAGGCGAGTTCATGACGAACGTCACCGGCTCGCCTTCGCGGCAGCGGAGACGTCGATCTCTCCGATCCGTCTCGGTCGGCGGTCACCGCCGAGGGCCACGGTGTCGCGTCGTCGCACCTCATGTGCCCGCGGACCTGTGCTCTTTGCACCGCCGAGGGTGAGGGCATCGACTCCGCTCCCGAGCTCCTGGCCACCTCCGCGCCGACATCCGTACGAGTGCCCGCACGCCAGCCCTGGCCTGCCCACGACCGAGATCCGGACCATACACGGGCCGATGGCTCCGACGCTGGGCTCACGAGCCCTCATTCGCGCTGGTCAGAGCCGCGCGAGCAGATGTACTACCAGCAGACGAAGAATCTTCTGGTGTCGTACTCGCCGAAGAAGCCCGGGTTCTTCTAGGAGCACGTGAAGGGGCGCCCGACCAGGCATGTTGCCCGGTCGGGTGCCCATCGCCGCATGGAGAACCGGCACGGCTCTCTTCGGGGAGGCCACGCCGGGCGCCGGGGGCTGTCCGAGGTACAAGAAGAAGGTGCGCACGTGGGCGCTGGGGAGAGACCCTCTTCGATGATTCGATGACGTCGTCGCTGCCGCGGTGATCGACCGCGTGGTCCACCACGCCGAGGTCCTCACCCCTTCGGGAGACTCCTACCGCACCCGCCGGCGACGCGAAGTGCTGGGCAAGGACAACGGCCACCGACGCCGGTGAGTCACAGGGCCCACCAGCAATACAGCCGCTGGTCGGCAGCCTGAGCACGCTGCGCCAGTCCGGCCACGGCTTCCAGGGCATCGGCCGCGTCCTCGACTCTGATCCCGATCTGCCGGAGTTCGTCGGTCATCGACCACGGCTCGGCGAAGCGGACGAGGTGGTCGCATGCGCAGTGGCCAGGGGGACCCTACTCGCTGCCCCTTGCAGACAAAGCCGGTGCCCCGTGAGTCGGCACACCGCGTCATTCCGAGGGAATGCGAAACTCGAATTCGGGACGGTCCCACGGCACGGCGGGTGGGTTCGCGAACGCGGTCCCGGTCCGCACCGCACCAACGCGGTGGTAGAAGTCCGCGGCGGGAATATGCGACACGACCTTGAGACGGTCGAGCCCGGCGGCACGGGCCTCGGACTGCATGTGCGCGACGAGCAGCCGACCAATACCCCGCCCCTGCGCTTCGTCGGCGACGAACAGCAGGTCGAGCTCCGGTGGAACGAGGACGAGCGAGTAGAACCCGAGGACCCGGCCTCCAGGATCGTCGGCGTCGACGGCCACAAAGACGCGATGGGCCTCGATGTAATCAGGACCGACCCGGTAGCCCGCGACAGCGGCTGCGTACTTACCCTCGTAGGCGCCCGAGCCACGCACGAGCCGCGTGAGCCGCTTGGCATCCCGCGCGACGGCCCTGCGTATCGTGATCGGCTGGCTGGTCGGGGAAGTACGTGACCTCATCGGGAGAGTATTTCGCACCGGCGAGTACCTTCGTGCTGCGGGTCGACTGCTCGGGCAGGCGTTCCTGCACCGCTCCCGGGAACCACCCAGGTCCCGATCGGCCACGTCACTGCCACCGAATCGGCCGCCCGCCAGCAGCAACTGGACGCCCGAGCCGCTGCGGAGGAGCTGGAGAACGCGGTGGTCGACGGCTGCTTTCCCTGGGCCTGCCGTGGCGAAGCCGAGCCGGTACAGGAAAACTCCGAGCCAGCCTCGTGAGGCGGATCACCCTCGACCTGTTCGCCGGCCCCGGCAACTGGAGCCATGCCCTCACCGTCCCCGGGGCCCCGCACATCGGCCGGGAGTGGGATAGCTGGGCCTGCCATCCCGTATGGATCTTCCCCGGTCGGTTTCTCGGGCTGATCGCCTCCCCGCCGTGCCAGGCGTGGTCGATGGCGGGCAAGCGTCTTGGCCTGGTCGACCAGCCACTCGTCCACCAGGCAGTCTCCGATCTCGCCGCCGGCCGCGGTGGACGCCGGCGAGCGGGACGGCCCGACCAGGGACGAGCGGGTGAGCTGCTCAAGGTCTCCCGTGCCGCCTTCTACGCCCGCCGCAGTGGCGAGCCCGGCCCCCGCGCAGTCGGCGACGCCGCCCTGACAGAGAAGATCACCGAGATCCACGCGGAGTCGCGGGGAAACTACGGAGCCCCGCGCGTCCACGCCGCCCTCCGACAGCGCGGTGACCGGTGCGGCCGTCGCCGCGTCGCCCGGCTGATACGCCAGGCCGGCCTGCAGGGCCATCACCGAAGCCGGCGACACCGCACGACGATCCCCGACCCGTACGATCGACACGGATTGAGGAGAGAGATGAGGAACTGGGAGACGCGGGTCAGGGCGCTGGTGGACCAGCTGGAGAATCGCCTCGACGCCGAGACCCGCCGAGCCGTCTTCACGGACCTGCGGGAAGGCGAGGACGCTCTGGTCGTCACATGGCTTGGCGACTGGTTCGGCGACCGCCCAGAGCTGCACCTGTCCGATGAAGAACGCGCGGAGCTGATAGCCCTGGCGGAGGCGGTGGACCCGGACGTCCTTGCTCGCGTCAGCGATGCCGTTGCACCATCCGAGCCGGACTGACCACTGCACAGTTGGTGTCCGTCACCGGGGAGCACACTCACGCCGGGCAGGTAGCGGATCCGTGACAGCGCCGCCGACACCTCCCGTGCCGAATCCAGGCGCCGGGCCGGGCCCTTCTGCGGCAGCGCGGCCACGAGCCGGTCCAGTTCGAAGGGGACGTCGGCGCGCAGGCGCCGCAACAGCGGAGGTGCCGTGTCCTCGCAGTGCCGGTACATCAGGACGTGCTGGTCACCACTGAAGGGCGGAGACCCGGCAAGCAGTATCCGCGCGTCGATCCGGGCCTCGCTGCGGAACCGGGCCACAGCCTCCTCGTCCCTCACCTCGTCGAAGGCCAAGCGGCCGCGCCGGGAACAGCCGGGCCGCCCCGCGCGGTTGCATCGATCGAAGGACCGGCGCCGCACGGGCGGGGAGCACGGAGACACAAGGTCGTCCGCCCCACCAGGATCCGGGCCCCGAGATCGCGGTACGCCCGCCGTGCACTCGGACCAAGACGTATTCCTACAGGAGGACTGTTTCATGACTGACCGGCCCTTGACGCTCATGGCAGTACACGCCCACCCCGACGACGAGGCCACCGGAACCGGAGGAGTCCTCGCGCGATACGCGGCGGAAGGCATCCGCACGGTTCTGGTGACGTGTACCGACGGCGGTTGCGGTGACGGACCGGGGGGTGTCAAGCCGGGCGGTCCCGGGCACGATCCGGCGGCGGTCGCCTTGATGCGTCGTCAGGAACTTGAGGCGAGTTGTGACGTCCTGAAGATCAGCGATCTGGAGATGCTGGACTATGCCGACTCCGGGATGGCGGGCTGGCCGGGCAACGACGCCCCCGGATCCTTCTGGCAGACCCCCGTACAGGAAGGCGCGGCCCGACTCGCGGAACTCATGCGGCACTACCGACCCGATGTGGTCGTCACCTACGACGAGAACGGCTTCTACGGCCACCCCGACCACATCCAGGCCCACCGCATCACGATGGCGGCGCTGGAGATGACCGGGCTGACACCGAAGGTGTACTGGACGACGATGCCCCGCTCGGGGATGCAGCGGTTCGGCGAGATCATGCGCGAGTTCCATGAGGACATGCCGGAGCCCGATCCCGCCGAGGCCGCGGCGCTGGCCGAGATCGGCCTCCCCGACGACGAGATCACCACGTGGGTGGACACCACCGCGTTCAGCGGTCAGAAGTTCGACGCGCTGGCCGCGCACGCCAGTCAGGGCGAGAACATCTTCTTCCTCAAGATGGGCAAGGAGAGGTTCGGCGAGTTGATGGGCATGGAGACCTTCGTACGCGTCCAGGACGCCACCGGCGCGGCCATACCCGAGAACGATCTCTTCGCCGGACTGCGCTGATCCGCCCGCCCGACCGGGGCCCGGAAAAACTCGTCTGCCGCACGGCGCGATCGAGTGGGGCACACACCCGGAGGCCTGTCCACGCGACTTCCGCTCCGGCAGCCCGCGTCCAGGCCCTCGCCGGCGGCGTCGACGCGTGCCCGCACTGCCGACCCGACACCGCGCTCGTCTCCCAACCACCTGCCAACCGCGCAAGTGGGAGACCTGCGGGCTGCTGACTCGGAAGGTGCGCGACAGCCCAGGTCACAAGCCCGGCCAGGGGCGACTGAGTTCGCTGTCAAGGCGGACGCCGGGGGCGTCCCGGCGTCCGCCCGGCGCTGAACTGCTCCGTGTCGGGCGGCTCGTGGGGAAACACGAGGGCGTCGATGCTGCCGCTTCCGGCCGCGCCGTACTCAGTGCCGGTGCCTGAAAAGGCTGGTCTGCCGTTCCCCTCAACTCCGTTGCACCCCGTAGGTAGTTGCCGGACTGGGTGCCTGCTGAGAGCTCGTAACACGATCACGTGGTGGCTTTCTTGAGGCGTCTCCAGCAGATTCGACTGCAGGCAAGAGAGCTGAAGGCGTCGTGGAGTTCGGTGCGGCGCTCCAAGCGGACGGCAAGGTCGAAGGCCCCGGCTTTCTGCCACCGTTTCAGCCGCCGCCAGCAGGTCTGTCCTGAGCCGAACCCTAGTTCCAGGACGGCAGTTGTCAGGCGATGTCGTGGTGCAGCACGTACCGAATGACCTTCCCCGGACTCATGGCTGGTGGCGACCATCTGTCACCGAAGGACGCTCACACCCCGGTCCTCGAAGATCTCCAGGAGCAGGTCGAACAGCGAAACGTCGCGATCGCCGCCGGGCACGCGCTCCGCCAACCGCGCCCGAGCCCCGGCCGAGGATTCCCAGTGCAAGGTGAATGGCCTGGAGGCGCCCCAGCCGCCGATCAGGCAGTCATCCAGAGCATCCAGGTTCCAGCCGAAATATCCGCCGAGCCCAAGAGACCGCCCGCAAGGCGATCAGCAAGATGCGGACCACACCCGGGCCAGCATTCTCCGATTTCCCCTCTCTCCCCTCATTTGCGCTGGCCAGACCCATTCCGGCGATGTACCACCAGCAGACGAGGAACCTCCTGGTGCCGTACCCCCCGAACAAGCCCGGATTCTTCCAGAGGTACAAGAGGAGGCGCCTGACCTGGAGTTTTACCGGTGAGGCGCCTTCGCCTTCCGTCATTCGGAGCTGGACCCCTTGTACCAAGCGGCATTTCGTGGCCTCTTTCGGTGGCCTATACGGTCGGATTCATGGACTGGAATTTACTGGCGGCCGAAGAACTCGCGGCTGCATTGCGTGCCGGTGAAGTGACCTCGGCGGAACTGACCGACGAGGCGATCGCCCGTATCGAGCGGGACGACAAGGCGATCAACGCGATCTGTGTGCCGGACTTCGACCGTGCACGGGTCGCCGCGCGCCGCGCCGACCAGGCGCGCGCCCACGGTGAGGACCGGCCGTTGCTCGGCATTCCGGTGACGGTCAAAGAGTCCTACAACGTCGCAGGGCTGCCCACTACTTGGGGTATGTCACCGCACCGGAACTACATGCCGGCCGAGGACGCGGTGCAGGTGACACGGCTCAGGGCCGCGGGCGCGGTGGTGCTCGGCAAGACCAATGTGCCCGTGGGGCTCCAAGACGTGCAGAGCTTCAACGAGATCTACGGCACCACCAACAACCCCTGGGATCACGGTCGCACGCCGGGTGGATCCTCCGGCGGATCGGCGGCGGCCCTGGCGTCCGGATTCGGCGCGTTGTCCATCGGCTCCGACATAGGCGGTTCGTTGCGCACCCCCGCACATTTCTGCGGTGTCTACGCGCACAAGCCGACGCTCGGGCTGGCGGCGAACCGTGGCATGGTCCCGCCGGACGCGCCGGCGTGGCCGGCCGAACCCGACCTCGCGGTCGTCGGTCCGATGGCGCGCACCGCCCGCGACCTCACGCTCCTGCTCGACGTGATGGCCGGACCGGACCCGCTGACGCTCGGTGTGGCGCACGACTTGACGCTGCCGCCCGCGCGCCATGACCGGCTCTGCGACTTCCGGGTCCTGGTCCTCGACGAGCATCCGCTCATTCCGACCGGGTCCGCTGTGCGGGCGGGCGTGCACCGGGTGGCCGACGCGCTTGTCGGCGGTGGCGCCCGCGTCGAATGGCACAGTCCGCTGCTGCCCGATCTGGCCGAAGCCGCTCTGATCTACACGCAGTTGCTGTTTTCGAGCTCCGTCGCACGTTTTCCCATCGAAGCGTACGAGCAACTGCAGGCCCGTGCCGCCGGACTGGGCGCGGACGACCGGAGTCTCGACGCGGCGCGGCTGCGCGGCATGGTGCTCAGCCACCGCGACTGGATCGAGGCCAACAGCCGTCGCGAGTTCCACCGCCACGGCTGGCGGCAGTTCTTCGCCGAGTTCGACGCCGTGGTGTGCCCCATCACCCCCACTCCCGCGTTCCCGCACGACCACCACCCCGATCCGAGGGAACGCCGGATCGACATCGACGGCGTCGAGTACCCGTACTTCGACCAGCTCGTCTGGGCCGGTCTGGCCACCATGCCCGGTCTGCCCGCCACCGCCGTGCCCGCGGGCCGGTCCCCCGACAATCTGCCGGTCGGGGTTCAGCTCATCGGTCCGATGTTCGAGGACCGCACCCCGCTACGGCTGGCCGAACTGCTCGAGCAGCGGATCGGCGGCTTCCAGACACCGAAGTAGGCCGTATTGCCTGGGTGTCCGTCGAGAGCGACACGCGGACCACGCCGAGATCCTCCGCATGCGCACCATCGCTGCCCGGCACGCGGATCTCACCCGCCTCCCGCAACACGACAGAAGGTCGTCACCACAGGTCAACGGCGCGCACTTTCATCGGTGGCCTGGCGAACTGGCGGCGGCCATAGGGAATTTTCGGCGTACGGTCACCGATGCCTGCCGTGACTGACCGTCAACTTCCCGCGTGCTCGGGTTGCCCGGTGCAGGTCACACCGCAGGTGCGTTGTCGGCACCGCCGATGTCGGTGCGGACGTCATCGCTTTCGGCGGCACTCCTGGGAAGACAGCTCCGTTCCCGAGCCGTTGAGGGCGGTGGAGTGGAACGGTCGATGTGTGACATCCGGCGCGTGGCCGTCCAGGGCTTGTCCGAACGACGAAACGAGGTGTGCACGCCATGAAGGCAGTGCGGTTCCACGAGTACGGCGAGATCGACGTGCTGCGGGTGGAGGAGGTGAAGCGCCCGGGACCGGGCCCCGGGCAGGTGCTGGTCGAGGTCCGTTCGGCCGGGATCCAGCCCGGTGAGGTGATGATCCGCAAGGGCGCACGGCACGAACGCTGGCCGGCTGCGTTCCCCTCCGGGCAGGGCAGTGACCTGGCCGGTGTCGCGGTGGAGGTCGGCACGCAGGTGCGCGGCTTCGCGGTGGGCGACGAGGTCCTGGGATTCACCCATGACAGAGCGAGCCATGCGGAGTTCGTCGTGGTCGACGACGTGAACCTGGTGTCCCGTCCGCAGGGGCTGTCCTGGGACGTGGCCGGGTCGCTGTACGTGGCCGGCACGACCGCGTACGCCTCCGTGTTCGCGGTGGACCCCGGACCGGCCGACACGGTCGTGGTGTCCGGTGCGGCGGGCGGTGTCGGGTCGCTCGCCGTGCAACTCGCGCGGCGGCACGGCGCCACGGTGATAGGGCTGGCGAGCGAGCGAAACCATGCCTGGCTGAAGGACCGTGGTGTCGTCCCGGTCAAGTACGGGGAAGGCGTGGCCGAGCGGATCGAACAGGCCGCCGGCGGGAACGTCGACGCGTTCATCGACACGTTCGGCGACGGCTACGTGGAGCTGGCGGTTGAGTTGGGCGTGCGGCCGGAACGAATCAACACGATCCGTGATTGGCAGGCCGCGGCCAGAGTCGGTGCGCGGACCTACGGAGAAGGCTCGGCGGCATGCGCGGTCGTGCTGGGCAAGCTGGCGCGGCTCGCCGCGTGCGGGGAGTTGGAGGTGCCGATCGCCCGCACCTACCCGCTGGAGCGGGTGCGAGACGCGTTCCGCGAGCTGGAACAGGGGCACACCCACGGCAAGATCGTGCTCCGCCCGTAGCCCGGGGCGACTGAGGCGACCGGGGCGACCGGGGCGACCGGGGCGACCATCGAGCAGGTGCCCCAGAACATCAACGCAGTGTCACCGTTGGCGGCCAGACGGCTTACCGTCAAGTGGCCGACAACGGGGGCATCGCAACTGTCCATTGAGAGCGAACTCCCTGCGGCAGCCGAACTGCCTCGCCTGCGGCCGGATCACATCCACGGGGCCGGGCCGGTGCGGGTGGCCCATGCGGCCAGCGCACTGCCATCGACGATACGGATTCCCTGCTGGTGGCCGTAGTTGACCGCGGGCCGCGTGAAGACCGAGGTGGTGACGACCACGGCGACATGGGCGCCGTGGACGCTGTAGCAGGTGCCGCCGAAGCGCTGCATGTCCGGGGAGCCGACCTTGGTGGTCGGACCGTAGCGCTTGCACTGGACCACGATCCGCCGGCCGTCCGGGCCGGTCGCGATGACATCCGCGCCGAGGTCGCCCGCGCCGCCGACCACGCTGACGTCGGTGCAGCCGTCTCGCTGGCACAGGAACGCGACCGCGTGCTCGAACTCGTTCGGATTCATGGCGTGGTAGCGGGCGATCTCCGTGGACTGGATCGACCGGATCCGGTACAACTCGGCGGCTCGGACCTGCTGTTCGGCTGCTTGGCGCGCCCTGTACTGGCCGACCAGCAAAGCCACTACGGCGGTGACCGTCAGCCAGAGGATGCCGACGGCGTCGCCGGCGAGCAGCAGAATGACGCCGATGAGGCCAGGAAGGATGACCCAGCCGGGGGCGTGGGCCAAAGAATGGGCTATCTGGCGCGTGGGCGCGGTCACGGTCCCCCCATGATCTGAATTGTTCCGACAGGGCATCTTGCCTGGCCACCGGGCCCGTGTGTGCACCGGGTGGTGATTCTGTGATCAGGTGGTGCGGCTGGGGAGTATCAGGCCACCGCAAGACCACCGCACCACCACCGCACCACCACCGCACGACCACGGCGCGCCTGGCGTGGACGACAAGGCAGGGTCGCACCTGGGCCGCCCAACTACGGTGCGGCGGAGGATGGTTTGCCGGCCGGAGCATCCGGAAGCTGGTGGCACGCCGCGCCGGACGGTCCGCGGACGATGGCGATCCCCGTGCCGGCCGGGTCGATCAGGTCAGCTGCCCCCGGCCCCGATACCGCTCCCGCTCGCGATAGCGCTCCCGCTCAGCAACAGCGCCACGTCCAGCACCGCCACCACGACCGCCGTCGCGAACGCCGTCCGCTCCCATCGGCGTCCCAGCAGCGTTCCGGTCACCGCGACCAGGCCGGCCACGACCAGCGCCGTCGCCTGTCGCCTGCCGGGCGGTCCTGCGGGACCGAGCGCCAGCAGCGCGGACGCGGTCACCAGTGGCACGGGCAGCAGCAGCCGCACGCGATCCGGACCCAGTCGTTGCGGCCAGCCCCGTACTCCGGTCGCCAGATCCCCGCGGATGTCCGGCAGTACGTCACCCAGATGAGCCCCGATCCCCAGAAGCGCCCCGGCGAGGACGACCCACCAGGCGGGCCACGGCCGGCCCGGCAGCCCCAGTGCCACGAACGCCGGAAGCGCGCCGAAGGCCACCGCGTACGGCGCCCAGGACCAGCCGGTGGCCTTGAGCCCCAGGTCGTACGCCCAGGCCGCCGCGACAGCGGTCAGGTGGACGGCGCCCGCCCACAAGCCGCAGGCGAACGAGAGCGGAACGCACAGGGCCAGCGCGGCGTACGCGGCCGCCCATACCTCCGTGGTGCCGATCGCGCCGTCGGCGACGGGTTTGCCCCGGCGGCCCGTGGCCAGGTCCCTGCGCGCGTCGAACGCGTCGTTGCACCAGCCGATGGACAGCTGCCCGGCCAGCACGGCCCCGGTGGTCAGCAGACAACTCCCCTTGTCCTGACCGGCGGTCACGGCCAGCGCCGCCGTCAGCCCGGTGACCGCCACGAGGGGACCGGGGTGGCACGCGCGGGCCAGAGCGGACACCCGGCGGGCCCGCCTCCCCGGCGAGCGGACGGTCGTCGACTGCTCGGGGGTGGTCATCCGCCGATCGTAGGAGCATCCTGCCACCCGGCTGAAGCGCGCCACGGATCGAACGGCCGGACGGGCGATCTGTGGTGCCGGAGTACCGGTCGAGGGAAGACCTGCTGGGCCGCCCACCCCAGGTCTGTCCTCGACGGGAGCCACATGACGCGGATCGCCGCCGTTCACGGTGCCCTCGCGCCGCACCGCCACACCCAGTCCGAGATCACGGAGATGGTGGCCCGCGCATGTCTGCCCCGGGGCGCCGACCGTCGGGCGCTGGACCGGCTGCACCACAACTCCGGGGTCCGCGCGCGCCACATGACCTTGCCGCTCGACCAGTACGAGGCGCTGGACGGCTTCGGTGCCGCGAACGACATCTTCATCGACGTCGCCACCGGCCTGGGCGCGAGGGCCGTGCGGGAAGCGCTTCGCGTGGCGGGGCTGTCGGCGGCCGACGTGGACCTGCTGGTCTTCACGTCGGTCACCGGTATCGCCGCCCCGTCGATCGACGCGCGCGTGGCCGGGCGCCTCGGAATGCGGCCGGACATCAGGCGGCTGCCCCTGTTCGGTCTGGGCTGCGCCGGGGGCGCCGCCGGTCTGGCCCGTACGCACGACTATCTGCTCGGCCACCCCGACCAGGTGGCGGTGCTGCTGTCGGTCGAGCTGTGCACGCTCACGTTCCAGCGCGACGACGCCTCCGTCGCCAACCTCGTCGCCACCGGCCTGTTCGGCGACGGTGCCGCCGCGGTCGTGGCCTGCGGAGCGAACCGCGCGGGTGCGGTCGCGGCCACGGCCGCGGGGCCCACGATCGTGGACTCGCGCAGCCACCTGTATCCGGACACCGGCCACGTCATGGGCTGGGACATCGGGGACTCCGGTTTCAAGGTCGTCCTCGATCCGGAGATCCCGCGGCTGCTGCGGCACCACCTCGGCGACGACGTCGAGGCGTTTCTGGGCGACCACGGCCTGAAGCCCAAGGACGTGACCGCCTGGGTGTGTCACCCCGGCGGCCCCCGGATTCTGGAGGCCGTCGCCGATGCCCTCGGCCTGCCGGAAGGGGCGACCGACGTGAGCCGGCGTCATCTGGCCGAGGTGGGCAACCTCTCCTCGTCCTCCGTGCTCCATGTGCTCCGCGACACGCTGACCGAACGCCGCCCGCCGCCCGGTACACCGGGCGTCCTGCTCGCCGTCGGACCCGGTCTCGCCTGCGAGTTGGTGCTTCTGCGCTGGTAGGCGCGCTCCGGAGCGGGAGGCGAGGAGACGATCGGACCGGTACGCCGGGCACAGGACACGGGGAACACGGGACACGGACACGGGATTCGGGGCACATGATCTGGTACGCACTGCTGGTGGCCGCCGTAGCGGCCGAGCGGCTCGCCGAACTCGTCGTCGCCCGCCGCAACGAGCGGTGGAGCGTCGCCCGCCACGCGATCGTGGCGGGGCAGGGCCACTACCCGGCCATGGTCGCCCTGCACGCGAGTCTGCTGATCGGCTGCCCGGTCGAGGTGTGGCTCGGCGGCCGGCCCTTCGTTCCGGCCCTCGCCTGGCCCATGCTCGCCGTGCTGGTGGGCGCCCAGGCTTTGCGCTGGTGGTGCATCGGCACACTCGGACCCCGCTGGAACACCCGGGTGATCGTCGTACCCGGCCTGCCGCTGGTGGCACGGGGTCCGTACCGCCTCCTGCGGCATCCGAACTACGTCGCCGTCGTGGCCGAAGGCGTGGCACTGCCCCTGGTGCACACCGCCTGGGTGACCGCGCTCGTCTTCACGGTGCTCGACGCCGTCGTGCTGACGGTGCGCATCCGCTGCGAGAACCGGGCGCTGGCCGCCGCGACCGCCATGCCCACGCCCGCAGCCGCACCCGCATCCGCATCCGCACCGGCGTGATCGACATCCTGGTGGCCGGCGGCGGGCCGGCCGGTCTCGCTGCCGCCGTCCACGCCACGCTCGCCGGCCTGGAGGCCGTGGTGGTCGAACCGCGCGCCGCGCCCCTGGACAAGGCCTGCGGAGAGGGCGTCATGCCCGGCGGTGTCGCCGCGTTGCGGGCGCTGGGTGCCGAGGCCGCCGGCCGGGAACTGCGCGGGATCCGCTACGTGGACGGCACCTCCATGGCCGAGGCGCCCTTCCGTGACGGCCCGGGGCTGGGCGTCCGCCGCACGGTGCTGCACCGCGCACTGCACGAGCGCGCGCTGGGCCTGGGTGTGCGGATCGTGCCGGGCAAGGTCGGCGAGGTGCGGCAGACCGCCGACACCGTCACCGCCGCGGGCATCACGGCGCGTTGGCTGATCGCCGCCGACGGCCTGCACTCCACCGTGCGCCGCGGGCTGGCCCTGGAGCTGCCCGGCAGCGCGCGCGGCCGCTACGGACTGCGCCGGCACTACCGCGTCGAACCGTGGACGGACTTCGTGGAGGTCCACTGGTCCGGACAGGGCGAGGCGTACGTGACACCGGTCGCCGACGACCTGGTGGGGGTCGCGGTCCTCAGCCGCGTCCGGCGTGGATACGACGAGCATCTGGCCGGCTTCCCCGCTCTCACCGCGACGCTGCGCGGGGCCACCGCGACGGCGGTGCGCGGCGCCGGACCGCTGCTCCAGCGGGTACGGCGCCGTGTCGCCGGCCGTGTCCTGCTCGTCGGCGACGCGGCGGGCTACGTGGACGCCCTGACCGGGGAGGGCATCGCCCTCGCCCTGGCAACGGCCGAGGCCGCCGTGCGCTGCGTCGCGGCCGGACAGCCGGAAAGGTACGAGCGGGCCTGGACTCTGCTGACTCGGCGCCATCGTCTCCTGACCCGGGCGCTGCTGACCGTGAGCAGCCGTCCCGGGACCGCCCGGCTCATCGTTCCCGCGGCCTCCCGGCTGCCGCCGGTCTTCGCGGCAGCGGTCCGCGCGCTGCGGTAGCGCTCCGGCATTCGAGTCAGCTGATGCTCCCAGCAGCTGATGCCTCCCGGCACAGGACAACGACAGATCTGCTGGGGCCGCGTCACCCCGGCACCCGGAGCCGCCCCGCACCGCCCGGGTGGGTACGTGGCGCGGGCCCCGATCACCGGCCCACGCGTCCGGCGCCGCAGAGCAAGCTGAGGCGAGTTCCGGTGCTCCGGCAGGCGTGAGGCGAAACGTCATTTATGATTCAGGGCGGCCGCGGAGCTGCGGCTCGCACCTATGCGCGGCGACTGCGGAACGGTCTGGCCGGTCGGGGAAACGGCCTGTGTCGGATGCCTTGGTCCGGACGAGGGCCGCATAACGCTGATCATGAGGATCCCGGGGAATCGCGTGACTGCCGGCCTGCATCTCAGCGGTGTGGGGCGCCCAGCCCAGCCGCACACGGACAGAAGCCCCCAGGGAGAATGAGGTATGCCAGTGATCTGCGTCGGAGGCATGATCGGCATCGGCAAGACGAGTGTGGCCGAACTGCTCGCCAAGGAGCTGGGCAGCACCGTCTTCTACGAGAGCGTGGCCGACAACCCGATCCTTCCGCTCTTCTACACGGCGAGCCCCGAAGAGATCCAGGCGAAGCGCTACCCCTTCCTGCTCCAGCTCTACTTCCTGCAGACGCGGTTCGCCGCGATCAAGGAGGCGTACAAGCAGGGCGACAACGTCCTCGACCGGTCCATCTACGAGGACTGGTACTTCGCCAAGGTCAATCACGACCTGGGCCGGATCAGCTCCCTCGAGATGCAGGTGTACGAGGGTCTGCTCGACGAGATGATGCGCGAGATCGACGGCCTGCCGTACCGCAAGGCACCCGATCTCATGGTCTATCTCAAGGCGGACTTCGAGACGGTGCAGTACCGTATCGGGCTGCGGGGCCGCGATTTCGAACAGGACGAGAGCCTCGTCGAGTACTACCGGACGCTGTGGTCCGGCTATGACGACTGGGTGCACAAGCACTACTCGGCCAGCGAGGTCCTCGTCATCGACATGAACCACACCGATGTGGTGAACAACCCCGAGGACGCGGCCCGCGTGGCACAGGAGGTCAAGGACGCCCTGGCAACGGTCGAGCGTCGAGCCTGAGCCTGTCGCCCACGGTCCACCCTCGAACGCGGCTCGTGCCCGTTCGGGGGTTTCTCCGTTTCACCGCACGTCCGGGAAGCCGGGCAGCCGGGGCCCGACCCTGTGGACAGAGTTCGCCGCGGCACGGAGACCGGGCGCGTGGGACCGGTCGAGCACGGCGTGCGACGGGGTGCGACGGGATGCGTTCGTGGCGGTGACGACGTTCCGGTCGGCGCCGGGGGCGAGCCGGTAGCCGCCGCAGCTGCCGTCCGCGCACCGGGCCACGCCGACCGGATGGCCGAGCTCGCGCAGCCGGTCGGGTGGCCGAGCTCGCGCAGCCGGTCGGGTGGCCGAGCTCGCGCAGCCGGTCGGCGTCGCCGCGCACGGTCCGCTCGGGCACCCCGAGCCGGCCGGCCGGTTCCAGGCCGGGCCGGTGCCGGTGGGTCCGCGGCGCGGCAGGGAGAAGCAGCCTGAGGGCCAGTGAAGGTCCGTGAGCTGGTGTCCGCCATGCCGGAACACTGCCCCGGTTCCGGTCAGGAAGTGGCCGGAAGCCTCCCTAGGGTCGACATCGAAGGCCGTACCGGACCGATGTGAGGACCACGAAATGATCACCCGTGAGATCCGGCTGACCGCGCAGATCACCGGCGTCCCGACGCTCGGCCACTTCACCGTCGCCGAGACCGAGGTGGACGGCGAGGTCCTGGTGCGCACCGACCAGGTGGGGCTCGCCGCGACGTACCTGGAGCTGATGCGGGCCGACTGCACCCTCCCGGTGCCGGCCTGGCAGCCGGGCCGGCGGGTGGGAGTGGCCACCATCGGTACGGTCGTCCGGTCGGACAGCCCCGAACTCGCGGTCGGCGACCTGGTCCAGTCGATGACCGGCTGGAGCGAGTACTCGGCGGGTCCGGCCGCCGGGTACGTCAAGCTCGACCGCGGGCTCTTCGCCGACCCCGGCTTTCACCTGGGCCAGGGGCCGACCGCCTACTACGGGATGGCCGACGTGGCGGCCGTCGGTGAGGGCGACGTGGTGTTCGTCTCCGGTGCGGCGGGCGGGGTCGGCTCGCTGGCCGGGCAGATCGCCAGGTGTCTCGGCGCGGCGCGCGTGATCGGCAGTGCCGGAAGCCCGGCAAAGGCCGAGTACCTGGTGAACGAACTCGGCTACGACGCCGCGTTCGACTACCACGACGGCGCCCCGGCCGACCGGCTGGGGGAGCTCGCGCCCGAGGGCATCTCGGTGTTCTTCGACGTCGTGGGCGGCGAGCAGTACGACGCCGCGCTGCGGGCGGCCCGGCCCGGGGCGCGCTTCGCCCTGTGCGGCTCACTGTCGAGCCAGCTCGGCGGCGCGGCGGAGCGCTTCCCGAAGCCCGACCGCGCGGCGGCCGAGGCCAAGGGCGTCGAGCTGCTGCCGTTCTCCTGCTACCACACACCCGATCAGATCGCGGCCTGGCGGGAGCACTTCAGCACGTGGCTGGGCGAGGGCCGCTTCGTCTACCCGCAGACGGTCGTCGAGGGTGGGATCGAGGACGTGCCGCGGGCGTTCCTCTCGCTGCTTCAGGGTTCCTACCAGGGCAATGTCTCGGTGCTTCTGCCGTGACCGCGCTCTCCCTCCGGGCCCTGAACAGATCGCTGTTGGAACGGCAGTTCCTGCTGGCGCGCACCGATCGCACTGCGCTGGAGGTGATCGGGCGACTGGTCGCACTGCAGGCTCAGGAGCCCAACTGGCCCTACGTAGGCCTGTGGAGCAGGATCCACGGCTTCACGCAGTCCCAGCTCACCGCACTGCTGGAGGACCGGCAGGTGGTCCGTTCCGGCCTGCTCCGCAGCACCCAACACCTCGCCACGGCCGACGACTTCCGCCGGCTGCGGCCGCTGCTGCAGCCCGTGCTCGACCGCACCGCCGGCTCGGCCCACTTCACCCGGAACAGCACAGGCCTGGACCCGGCCTCCTTGGTGGCCGAGGGACTCGGCCTGCTCGGAGGCGGAACGCTGTCGCGCAGGGAGCTGGCCCGGCGGCTGGCCGAACGTCACCCGGGACGCGACGGGCGCATCCTGGCCGGGGAGGTTGAACTACGCACTCCGCTCGTCCACGGCGCGGCCACCGGCGCCTGGGGTTCCTGGGGCAACCGGTCGGCGGTCTCCGTCACATCCGCCGAGGCGTGGTTGGGACAGCCGATGGTGACCGCAGCGACGGCGACCGGTGCCAAGGACTCCGCCAAGGAGCTGATCCGCCGCTATCTGGCCGCTTTCGGACCGGCCGGGGTGAAGGACGTCCAGGCCTGGTGCGGACTGACCCGCCTGGGCGAAGTCGTCGCGGAGATGCGTGCCGAACTGCGCCGCTACCGCGGCCCCGACGGCGGGGAACTGCTCGATCTCGCCGACGCGGAGATGCCCGACCCCGAGGCCCCCGCCCCCGTACGGCTGCTGCCCGCGTTCGACAACGCCCTGCTCGGCCACGCTGACCGGACCCGCGTCATCAGCGACGAGGACCGTAAACGCGTGATGCCCGGCCAGGCGCGGGTACGGCCCACCTTCCTGGTGGACGGCCGTGTGCACGGCACGTGGTCCCTCGACGCCGGGACGCTGCGGCTCACCCCGTTCCGGCCGCTCCGTCCCGCCGATCGGGCGGCCCTGGAACAGGAGGCCGAGCGACTGCTGCCGTTCGTGGGAGGCAGGCTGCTGTCCTGCGGCGACATGGCCGCGGCCCGGCCGTCTTGAGCTTCCGCCCCGGTGTCCGCCCAGGCCGCCGCTGCCGGTGACGCCGCCGCTGCGGGTGCCGGTGCCGGTGCCGGTGCCGGTGACGCGTACGCCTGGAAAACCCTGTGCCACGCGGATCCCCGTGTCCGTGGCGCCGGTGCGACCGCGGCCTTTCTCCCGGCCGCCGGTCAGCGGGTGTGGCGGCGGACCGCGTCGAGGAGCTGGTCGATGTCGTCGGCGCTGTGGGAGAAGGCGGTGACGAACCGGACGATGCCCGGTTCCCAGCGGTCGTGGTAGAAGGCGTAGCCCTCGGCGAGGAGTCCTTCGGTGACGTGCTGGGGCAGGCGGCAGAAGAGGATGTTGGCCTGCGGCGTGGCCAGCAGACCGGTACCGGGGATGGCCTTGAGACCGTCGCCGAGCCGGGTGGCCATCGCGTTGGCCTGGCGGGCGTTGCGCAGCCACAGGCCGTCGGTGAGGTACGCGTCGATCTGGGCCGAGTGGAAGCGCATCTTGGAGGCGAGCTGGCCGGCGCGCTTGGCGCGGAAGGCGAGCTCGGTGGAGAGTGCGGGGTCGAAGGAGACGATGGCGTCGGCGGTCATCGCGCCGTTCTTGGTGGCGCCGAAGGACAGGACGTCGACGCCGGCCTTCCAGGTCATCTCGGCCGGGTCGGCACCGAGATGGTCCAGGGCGTTGGCGAAGCGCGCGCCGTCCATGTGGACGCGCAGTCCCGCGTCCTTGGCGATGGCGGACAGGCGGCGGATCTCCTCCAGGGTGTAGACGCTGCCGCTCTCGGTGGCCTGGCTGATGCTCACCGCGGACGGCTGCACTCTGTGCACGTCACCGGCCCGGCGGCGCACGACGGCCCGCAGTGCGTCGGGGTCGATCTTGCTGTCGTCGCCGGGAACGCCGACCAGCTTGGCGCCGTTCGTGAAGAACTCCGGAGCGCCGCACTCGTCGTGGTTGATGTGGCTGTCGGGGTGGGAGAGCACGCTGCCCCACGGCGGGGTGACGGCGGCCAGGCTCAGGGCGTTGGCGGCGGACCCGGTGGAGACCAGGAAGACGTCGACGTCCCGCTCGAAGATCTCGCCGAGCCTGCGCCGGGCGCTGGCGGTGAAGGGGTCGTTGCCGTACGGCAGGACCTGCCCGACGGCCGCGTCGGCGACGGCCTGCGCTATCTGCGGGGACGCCCCGGCCATGTTGTCGCTGATGAAGGCACGGCTGGCGGGGGTGGCGGCGATGGCGGTGTTCATGGGAGGGGGTCTTCCTCGGTCTCAGGTGCTGATCGGGGAGGCGAAGACGACGGTGATGTCCACTTCCTCGGCGCCGGTGCGGTAGAAGTGCGGGGCGTCCCCGGCGAAGGCGAGCATGTCGCCGGGACCCAGGTCCTGCGGGGCGTCGACGGGGCCGGCGGTGACGTGCCCGGAGGCGATGAGCAGGTGCTCGATCGTGCCGGTGGCGTGCGGGACGCCGGGCAGCTCCGTTTCCGGGGGGATACGCAGCCGCCAGATCTCCAGGCTGTTGCCACTGCTGATGCGGCGCAGCAGTTCCCGGGAGACCTCGCCGGGCTCGACGTCCGTGGCCGGCCGGAAGACCGGCCCGGTGTCGGCGTCACGCGCCAGCAGGTCGGCGATCGGGATGCGCAGGGCGATCGCGATCGCGTCCAGGGTGTCGATCGTCGGATTGCCGTTGCCGGCCTCCAGCTGCGACAGCGTGGCCTTGCTCAGCCCGGCGCGCCGGGCCATCTCCGCGGCACTCATGCCGCGCTGCTGACGGCGCAGGCGGATCTTCGCGCCGACCGCTGCCGCGGTACTGCTCACCGGCTGACGGCCGGACGGTGGGGGCGTCATCAGCGACTCCTGTACGTCGCGGTGCGGGACAGGACAGGCCCGATTGAATGAACCATGCGTTCACTATACCAAACGACCCCATGCGATGAACCATACGTTCGTTTTAGTGAACGTCATGGGCGATGCCGACCGCCGTCGGCATGTCGCACGGGGGAACGGCCCGGCCCTTGGTACGGGCGGGGAGACACCCCGAGGGCGCGCGCCTCCAGGCGGACGCCGGCGGGGCCGGTCCCGGGGGCGGAGGGGTCAGGCGTGTTCCTCGGTGCCTTCCCGGGGAAGGGCCGCCGGAGGCGTCTCCTCGTGGGGGCCGAGGCGGTCGAGCAGCGGCCCGGTCATGAAGGTGGTGACCAGCGCCATCACGACCATGCAGCTGAACAGCCGCCTGTCCAGCACGCCCAGCCCGAGACCCACGTTGAGGATCACCAGTTCGGTCAGCCCCCGGGCGTTCAGAAGCACGCCCAGTACCGCCGACTCACGCCTCGACGCTCCCGAGAGACGGGCGGCGGCGGAGGCCCCGATGAACTTTCCCGCGCAAGCCACCACGATCACCGCGACGGTCATGATCACGCCGTGTGTGCCGAGCCGCCCAAGGTCGACCGAGAGCCCCGTCACGGTGAAGAAGACCGGCAGCAGAAGCAGGCTGGTCTGTTCGATGCGCCCGGCGACCTGGGGGGCGGCCGCATCGACGCGGTCGCGCGGCACGGCGGCGCCGAAGGCGAAGGCCCCGAAGACGGCGTGCAGCCCGATCTCCGTGGTGGCCCACGCGGACAGCAGCAGTCCGCAGACGAGAACGACCTGGACGACAGAGCCGCCGGCCGTCCACCGCCGCTCCTGGCGCAACAGCCCGCGCAGCCCCGGCCGTACGACGAAGAGCAGCAGAAGCACGAACAGACCCGACTCCAGGACCATCCGTGCCAGTGACCACAGGTCGCTCGCGCTGACGACGACCACGATCACGGCCAGGACGCACCAGGCGAGAAAGTCCTGTACGGCGGCGCACGCGAGGGCCAGAGCGCCGATACGGCTGCGCCGCATCCCGCCTTCGGCGATGATCCGGGCCAGCACCGGGAAGGCGGTGATCGACATCGCCGCCCCCAGGAACAGCGCCGGCGCGAGCACGCCGTCCGTGCCGAGCTGCGTCGTGTCGTACCAGGGGAACAGCAGCACCGCCAGTCCGGCGCCCATGGCGAACGGCAGTGCCATGGAACCGAGGGACACCACGGTCACCTGACAGCTGCTCCCCCGCAGATGGGCGAAGTCCAGCTCGTAGCCGATGCCGAACATGAAGAGCACCAGCCCGAACTGGGAGAGCGCCTGGAGGACGGGGCGCGTGTCCGCCGGGAAGACGGCATCGGTCAGGTGGCCGGGCAAGAGTCCCAACAGACTGGGACCCAGGGCGACTCCGGCGACGATCTCTCCCATCACCATCGGCTGCCGGATCGACTTGGCGAGCCGGGCGAAGACGAACGCCGCGGCGAGTATGACGGCGAGTCCGGCGAGCACGTGTCCGGTCGCGGCGTCACCGGAGCCCGCGGCGAGTTGACGAAGGTCCAGGACAATCACCTCTTCCCGTCAGCGGTGACCGTCACAGAACGGGACTTGCCGTTCGTACTGGCCCGGGCTTGTTCCCCGTCGATTGCAGCGCCGAACCGCCCGACGCGCAACAGGGCGGCGTAGCCGGAACGTTCTTCCCGGGGTGCTGGTGCGCGACGGCGGTTGACCGGGGCACTCCTTCGTGTCATAGCGCCCCGGACCTGCGCGTCGCGTGGTCGCGGGCCACGGGACCCTCGCGACGATGGCGGGGTGACAGAAACCAGCGATGTGAAGACGGTTCGCGGACAGGCGAGTTGTCCACGGATCACCCCGCATCTCTTCGTGGACGCCCCGGACGAGGCGATCGAGTTCTACCGCACCGTGTTCGGTGCCACCGTGCGCCTGCGGATGTGCGAACCCGACGGCCGGGTCGGCCACGTCCAACTGGAGGTCGGCGACTCGCTGATCATGCTCGCCGAGGAGTTCCCCGAACACGACATGCGCGGTCCGAAGTCGGTCGGCGGCACGCCGGTGGCCATCAGCATCTACATGGACGACGTCGACGAGGTCTTCGAGCTCGCCCTCGCGGCCGGGGCCCGGGTCGTACTCCCCGTCTCCGACCAGCTCTACGGCGACAGGGTCGGCATGCTGGAAGACCCGTTCGGCCACCGGTGGATCGTCGCCACGCCCGTGGAGGACGTCCCGCTCGACGAGCTGACCCGCCGCATGGCGGCCTCCGCGCACGGTCATACGGCTTGTTGAACGAGTCCGGTACGTCCGCCGGCCGCGACCACGGCGAAGGGGCGCCCGCCCGGCCATGCGTGAAGGCGAGCCCGGCGCCCCCTCCGGCGGCACGGTGCGTGTTCACTGATCCCCGGGTGGCGCCTTGTCGCCGGATCGCTCGGAACGCCGGGCCCGTTTTCATCGCGCATGCCCTCCGGACCCAGCTCGATCGAGGAACCGGCGCCGCCAGGTGCGGACCGTCCCGGGAGCGGCCCCGGGACGGCGCGACCGTCACTTCGCGCGGCGGCCCCCTCGACCCCGCGCGGCAGCCCCCTCATCCCCGCGCGTGGCTCACTTCGCGGTCGTGAGCGCGAGGGCGGGGAACGTCCCACTCGACCACGGCCTCGCGCAGCGGCGCGACCATCCCGCGCCAGACCAGGCCCACGAAGCGGCTGAAGCGGTGGCTCGACGCAAGGCCCTCCAGGTGGGCGGCTGGTGCGCTGATGCGTCCGGCCACCTCGGCTCCCGGCGGACAGACCAGGTCGGACGGAAGGTCGCCGGCGTCCCGGAGCAGCTCCAGCAGCCCGGGACGGGCGCGGAACGGGGCCGGCTCCGCCTCGCCGGTGATGACGGACCGGAAGACGGCGCCGGCGGCCCGGTCCAGCTCTCGTGCGGCCCGCAGCGCTTCGTCGTCGGGCCAGGAGTCACGCGGGATCGACCGGAGGAGTACGGTGACCGCCTCGTCGACGTAGTGCTCCAGGACCGCGGGGTCCCGCACCAGGCGGTGTACGGCCGCTTCGTAGTGGATCTCATGGCGGCCGTAGATCTCGCCGCTGCCGACCTTGACGCCCAGCTCCTCCTCGATCAGCGCGCAGTCGATCGTGCCTGGCTCCCGCCAGGCCTGGCGGTAGTTGCGGGCGAGGGCTCCGGCCACGGCGTCGGGCGACCGCTCGAACAGGAGCTCCCGCAGTTGCTCGCACAGGTCCACGATGCGCACTCCGCAGGCCGCGTGCAGGAGGCGGAGGGTGCAGCGCAGCAGGGACTTCTGGAAGAGGTAGAGGCAGAGCCTGAACTCCAGGCCGCGCAGCCAGTCCTCCTCGGTCATCGTGGAGTGTGCGACCACCATGTCGCCGGTCAGTTCGGGATCGCTGACGTCCACCGGGAGGTGCCGGACGACCAGCCGCTGTTCCCGCCGGAACTTCTCCCGGGTGTAGTCCGTGTTGTTGAGCAGCAGCAGGGGGAAGACCAGCGGCGTGCCGCCGGCGGCCAGCACTTCCTCGGTGCCGCTCAGGAAACTCTCGTACGTCTCGCCGGGCATGCCCCAGATGAGGTCGGTGTACGTGGGGATGCCGAGGTCACGGAACTCCGCCTGCAGCTTGCGGAAGTTGTCGACGCGGATGTTGGAGCGATTCGCCAGGTTGAGCGCGGTCGGGTCGAAGGACTGGGTGGACAGCGTCACCGGGGAGAGCAGTCCGCCGTCGCGCAGCAGCGTGGCCGTCTCGATGATCCGCTTGTTGCAGTTCTTCGCCCAGGTGACGAAGAAGTCCACCTTCTTCCCGTGCCGGTCGCACAGGTCCACCAGGAGCCGGGCGATCTCGACGTCTCTCGGCAGGATTCCGAAGTTGGCGTCCGCGAGGGCGAACATCATGTGCGGCTGTGCGTGCTTGACGATGCGTTCGAAGTCGGCGGCGATCCGCTCCATCGGGAACTGCCGGACCTTGGAGTTGACGGCACCGCCCCAGTAGCAGAAGGCGCAGCTGTAGGGGCAGCCCCGGTTGGTCTCGTACACCAGCAGGCTGGTGCGGGCCAGTTCGGCGTCGGAGTACGCGGTGAGCGGCGACGGCACGGTGGCCAGGTCCGCGATCCGTGCGGCCGGTTCGGTGGTGACCAGGGTCCGGCCCGTGCCACCGCCGGTCCAGTAGCTGACGCCGTCGATGGCGCGGATGCCTTCGCGGTCGTCCAGGAGGCAGCGGAGCAGTTCCACGAAGCGGAGTTCGCCCTCGCCGTGCACGAGGACGTCCGTCCAGGGCGCCTCGGCGAAGAGGGCGTCCTGCTGGTGGCTCACGTCGTTGCCGCCCATGACGATGTGGCAGCGCGGCCACGCGGCCTTGACGCGCCGGGCGAGCTCGACGGAGTTCGCCCGGTTCCAGAAGTAGACCGTGAAGGCCACGACCAGAGGGTCGTCCAGCGAGGCGAGGACCTGCTCGCACGCCTCCTCGAAGAAGGGGCCCCGCGACATGAGGGCATGGCGTGTGAAGGTGCAGCGGGCCGCCACGTCGGGAGCGGCCTCGGCCGCCGCCTGGAGATAGCCGAGTGTGGGGCTGTACTCGGCGCCCGCGATCGTGGTCAGGTCCACGAGGTGCACCTGACGGCGTCCGGTGGCCGGGAGCACGGCATCCCGGTCCGCGCGTTGGGGCTGGAAGGACATGGCCCGCGTCACCTGCCGGCCGTCAGGTCGACCTGCTCGACCGACGCGGCCGGCCTCGGGGGCCGCACCGTGGCGCCGCCCGGCGCGGGCTGCTCCCGTCGCAGGCCGAGGCGCGGCGAGGTGATCAGGCGCAGCCGCGAGCCGGTGTCGTAGAGGTCGCGTGGCAGGATCTTCACGATGGCCAGGGAGTCGTCGTCGGGCCCCTGCGCTCCTGCGGGGACGGTGTCCGCGGGGGCTCCGGCGTCCGTACGGTCGCCGGTGACGGTTGCGGTTGCCGTGGCGGTGAGGGCGTCCGCGGCGGCCGCTGCCGGGTCGTCGTGCGGGTCCTTGCCGTGGATGGCGTCGAAGAGGTCGGAGATGCCACCGACGATCTCCACGAAGGCCGAGTTGGGGCGGATGGCCTTGTCGGCGGAGGTGCCGGTCAGCCGCTGCGCGAGCCAGAAGTAGTTGGCCTGTCCCTGGTATTGGTCGTACATGCGCGCCACCATGGCGAGCATGCGTTCGTACGCGTTGCGGTACAACGACTCGTAGAAGCCGCTCGCCTCGTCCTCGGTCACGTCCCCGTCCTGCACGGCGACGATCGACGCGGCTGCCAGCAGCGCGCTGTACGAGGCGAGGTGGACCCCGCTGGAGAGCAGCGGGTCGAGGAAGCAGGCGGCGTCGCCCGCCACGAAGTAGCCGGGGCCGCAGAAGCCCTTGGAGACATAGGAGTAGTCCTGCTCGACCCGCGCCCCGGAGATCCGCCGGTCGCCCTCGATCAGGGAGCTGACCGTGTCCGACTCCCCCACCAGAGCGGTGAGCATGTCCTCCAGTGACTCATGCGCCCGGCGCCGCTCCCGGAACGTGCTCTCGTGCATGACGAATCCGACGCTGCGGCGGGCGCCGCGCAGCGGGATGACCCAGTACCAGCCGTCCGGCGAGGAGATGATGTTGCTGCCGCCCCGGGGGGTGTCCGGCAGCAGCTTGTCGCCGTCCCAGTAGCCCCAGATCGCGACGTTGCGGAACACCTCGTGCCGGGTGCGGCTCCTGAAGTGCTGCGCGGTGAGCACGCCGGCCCGGCCGGAGGCGTCGATCAGGAAGTCGAACCGGGTGGTGCGGAGCCGGTCCGGGGCTGCGCCGTCCACCCACTCGGCCGCGACGGGCCGCTCGCCGTCGAAGACGACGCGCTTGACCGTGGCGTTCTGGATGACCCGTGCGCCCTGTTCCCCGGCGTTCTGCAGAAGCAGGTGGTCGAATTCGGACCGGTCCACGGACCAGGACCGCACATCGGGGCCGAAGATCTCGGTCCAGTCGGCGGCCCAGTTCTCCTCCGCACCCCAGGCGAAGAGGCCGCCGTGCTTGTCCACGAAGCCGAATTCATCCACCTTCTCGGCGGCTCCGGCGAGCTCCAGGACGGATCGACAGGACGAAGCCAACGCTTCGCCGATGTGGTAGCGGGGAAATACTTCTTTTTCGAGCAGGAGAACATCGACGCCCGATCGGGCGAGCAGCGCGGCGGACAGCGAGCCGGCCGGTCCACCACCGATCACGAGCACCTTTACCTTGCCTGATTCCACCGTCACTCGAATCTCTCTTTCGGGAATCTTCCGCCGTGGACGAGCACACCATAGAGGTCGGCAAGCACGTGCGCACACACGGAGTTGACCTGTTCGAGTGACGAAACGTTTCATTTCAAAAAATCCAGAAGAATGCATTCTGCATTGCCTCGCAGGCGTGCTGGAGACCGATTTTTTCCGGCTTCACACGAATGGACCAGATGGTTTATTGCCGCCCGCTTTTCTTGATCGCTATAGTCCTGAAAGCTCCCGACCTTGCGCGCATCCCCGTTCTTCATCCGGGCAGCCCGCACGGCCGGTAGTTTCATGTGTCATTCACCGGAAAGGTGTTCCCCCCATGATGTCCACACGACGGCTGTCAGTGGCCGTTCTCTGCGCCGCCTCGCTCACCACCGCGGTAGTGGCGGCCTCCCCCGCGGTGGCGGTCCAGTCCACCACCGAGCGTGCCGCGGCCTGCGGCGCCAACGTCGCGGACTACAACGGCACGTTCCAGGGCCTGTTCGACAGGGCGCCCGGCGACACCGTCAAGGTCACCTTCGACGCGCCCGGCTCGGTCAGGACGGAATGGTCCGTCGAAGGCTGGAAGGGCAAGGGCATTGGCGACTACACACTCACGTCCAGCGGTGTGCAGTGGACCAACGCCAACACGGTCACCGGCGTCCTCAACGGCGTCGACTCCGAGCTGTACCGCAGCGTCTCCGTCACGTGTGCCGCCGGCACGCATGAGGTAGTGACGATCAACGGCTTCGTCGAGTCGGGCGACTCGACGATCCCGTTCGCGGTCACGCGCACCGCCTAGTCTCCACCAGCCGTTCACACTGACGGGCTGTGATGCCGCCCCGGCATCACAGCCCGTCGTGGTCGTGGCCCTTCGGCCACTAGGGGGTGTCGTTTGGATCAGGTCGGATCAGGCCGCGGCGTCCGGTCGGTGCCTCGCAAGGCGGAGGATCTGCCGCGTACCGGACGTACTCGGCTGATCCGACAACGCGGCGAGGTGCCGTGCCGGGCGCCGCGGACCCGAGCTGATCCAAACGACACCCCCTAGCGGATCAGTACCCCGAGTTCGGGTGTGAGCTGCTTGGCGGTGAGGCCCGTCTCCGCCGCGAGGTCCTCGATCCCGAAGGTGTACCACTCGTGGCTGACGTCGACCTCCCGCACCAGTTCGCCGTTCCGCAGCACCCTCCAGGTGGCCGACCAGCGCATGCGGTCGGCGCCGCACGGCTCACCGGTGAGCCACGCCTCGTATTCCTGCTCGCCCAGCCGCTGCCGGGCGATCCGCATCGGCGCGACCGGTTGCGGGGTCCTCAGCGCCATGAGTTCCACGATGATGGGCGCGCCGGCGGGAAGCCGCCGCAGGAGACGCCCCCACAGCTCGCCCCGCTCCTCCCGGTCGAGGTATCCGGCCACTCCGCAGATCACGGCGGCCGAGAGCCGCTCCGGCAGGTCGACCTCCTGTGCGGTGGCCGCGATCACCGTGACCCTCGGGCGCAGATCCTCACTGCGCACGACCCTGCTGGTCAGCGCGGTGCGCATGGCCGGCGAGGGTTCCACGGCGAGGATGTGCGCGTCGGGCAGCGCCCTGGCGATCACTT
Organism: Streptomyces sp. NBC_00820; assembly: GCF_036347055.1. NCBI lineage: Bacteria > Bacillati > Actinomycetota > Actinomycetes > Kitasatosporales > Streptomycetaceae > Streptomyces > Streptomyces sp. NBC_00820. Next base: position 1,174,478 of record NZ_CP108882.1, read on the forward strand.
CGGTGGCGCGGCCGGTGCCCGCCCCGAGGTCGAGGACCGGGCCGTGCCCGGTGTCGATTCCGGTGAGCGCGGAGGCCAGGGCGGGGTCGCTGTGCGCCCAGTGCTGGCCGCCGACAAGGTCGTAGAACTCGGCGGTGGGGGTGTAGTAGTCGATCATCTGCCAGGTGCTCCTCGATGAGCTGTGCCAGGGGCGGGTTGCGCTGCGTGGGCGGGCGGAAAGGCCTTTTGGGGGGACGGGAGTTCAGCGGCCGGCCAGTACCGGGAGCAGGCAGTCCGCGAGCGTGCGCACCACCTGTTCCCGGTGCGGGATCAGATAGAAGTGGTCTCCGGGGAACGTCCGCAGGCCGAAGGGGCCGTCGGTGACGTGCGCCCAGGCGGCGGCCTGGCCGGCGGTCAGTTCCGTGTCCTCCTCGGCGGCGAAGGCGGTCACGGGACAGCTCAACCGGCGGTCGAGGGCGGGCCGGTAGGTCTCGATGAGCTGGTAGTCGGCGCGGATCACAGGCGCCATGAGCTGCCACAGCTCGGGGTCCTCGAACAGCAGCCGGCTGGTGCCGCCCAGGCGGGTCAGTTCGGCGCGCAGCGCGGCGTCACCGCCGAGGTGCACCGTCCCGCCGACGACGTGCTCGGGCGCCTCACGGGCGGACACCACCAGGTGAGCGGGCTCGGGAAGTCCCAGGCGGCGAAGGCGCAGGGCGACCTCGTGGGCCACGGCGCCACCCATGCTGTGCCCGAAGAGGACGAGCGGTGTGCCGTCGAGCCGGGCGATCTCGTCGGCGACGCCCTCGGCCATGGCGGACATCTCGGTGACCAGCGGCTCCCCGAAGCGGTCCTCCCGGCCCGGGTACTGCACCGTCAGCTGTTCGAGCCATGGTGGGAGCAGGTCCGGCCACGCGCGGAACGCGCCCGCGCCGCTGCCAGCGTGCGGGAAGCAGACCAGCCGCAGGGCCGCCCCCGGGCGCGGCCGGGGACAGCGCAGCCATGTGCCGGTCATCGGGGCACCTCTGCGGTCGGACCGGTCGCCCGCGCGGATGATGCGGTCATGGGGATGCCTCCAGGGTCAGAGCGGAGAGAGCCAGGGGTGAGGGTGCGCCGCCCGTGATCAGTTCCGGTCGTCCCAGCCGCGTGGTCAGGTCGAGCCACATGCGGCTGACCGTCAGCGAGTACTGGGCGTCAGCGGACCGCCCGCGGGGGTCGTCCACGGCCGCCCTCAGCTCGGCGAGCGCATGGCGGACTCCGTCCGGCCACAGGGCGGCGAAGGTGTGCCGGAAGGAGCGCGGGGACCCGGGGCCGAGGACGGCGGTGCTGAGCTGGTCGAGCGGCTCCGTACCCGGACCGTCCAGGGCGAGCCGTCCGCCGGGCTCGCGGCGGACGTGCAGCCGGGGGCTCCACAGAACGGGGCCGTGGGTGTCGGCGAGGGTCAGCGCCCCGGCGTCGGTGCCGAGGGTGACGCGGTGCAGCAGGTGGGCGTTGTTGTCCGGGTCGCCCGGATCGAGCTGGTTCTGCACCCGGAGCGTGAGCGGTACCCCCGCGACGGCGCCGTGCAGCAGCCGGAACGGCACCGCCGCGCCCGTCGCCGCCCGGACGGCCGGTACGGGGGCGGGGTCGGCGAACGCCCAGGGGCCGAGGCCGCCCAGGGCGCGCCCGAGGATGTCCAGCAGCGGGAAGAGCACCTGGCCGGAGCAGGCGGCGTCGACGTAGAGGCTGTCGCGCAGGGACCGCAGTTTCCGGGCCCGTGTCAGGAAGTCCCGCACCGGGGGCACATGTGGATAGAAGGAGTTGAGCCGGTACTGCACACCGTGTGCCCGGGCCAGCCGCAGGCAGGCGGCCAACTCGTCGGGATGCGCGGGCTGTTCCTGCAGCACGTGCACTCCGCGCGCGAGGAGGGCACGCGCCAGTTCGCTGCCCGCTCCGCCCGCCACCGCGGAACGCACCACCACGCAGGCGGCGTCGATGTCGTCCGGTAGCTGGTCGGTGCCGGTGTAGTACGGCACGCCGTACTCCTCGGCGCACGCGCGTGACCGGGCGCCGCCGGACGCGAGCACGCCGGCCAGTTCGAAACCGGGCGGGGCGGGGCGCAGGGCGTCGAGGTAGAACCGGCCGAAGACCGTACCGCAGACGATGGTGCGCAGGGGGCGGCCGGTGGGGCCGTCGGCACGGCCGGCGGCGCTCGGCGCGGCGGAGCCGTTCACAGGGCGCCCACCGCGGTGCCCAGTTCGATCGGGGCGTGTGACACGTCGAGGGTGACTCCGGGAATCGAGCCGAGCAGGCGGACCGTCTCGGCGGGGTCGAGTACCTCCGCCGCGTAGTGCAGTCCGGGTGGTACGCGGCCCGCGAGGCAGGAGGCGACGGCGAGGGCGCCGACGGTGGCGGTGAGCCGGTAGCTGTCGCCGGTGCCGAGCACCGCGGTGGTGGTGGCACCGGAGGCGGATTCCAGGGCGAACACCATGCGGTAGTAGGCGCGGCGGCCGACGAGGTCCAGTTCGCAGGCGCGGGCCAGCCGCTCGGCGGCGGCGTCCAACGCCCGTCCCGGACCGCCCGCGCTCTCCCCCTCGGCCCGCCCGGCCCGCCCGGCGCGCTCGGCGAGGAAGCCGCCGAGGGCGCCGAGCGCGTCCCGGACGCGGTGGCCGGGAAAGACGTTGAACCAGTCGAGTCCGTCCAGGTCCAGCGCCCGGGCCAGCCGCTCCGCCTCGCCGCTGAGATAGGGCCGCACCGCCACCGCCCCGGGAAAGAAGGGCAGTTCGGCGTCGTCCTCGGCGGACAGGGCCCGGCTGACGCGGCGGCCGTCGCGCCAGGCCGCGAGGGACTCCCCGTACGACGGCACGGGTCCGGCGCTCGCTGCGGCCCGCCCGGGCCCACCGGTGCCGATGGACAGGAGCAGGTCGGCGGCCACGGTGCGACTGCACCGTTCCAGCCCGCCCGTCCATGCAGTGAGCCGTCCGCCGGCGGCTTCCCCGTGGCTGGTCCCGGGAGGTGTCGCGCGGTCCGCGCCGGTGCCCCGCTCCGCCAGCCAGCGGGGCAGCAGCGCGGACAGCCCCGGCAGCATGCCGGCCGACAGCACCGCACTGCGGCCGAGGACGGCCACGTCGATGGTGGACAGCTCGGCGTGGGCGGGCTCGTCCCCGGCCACGTCGACGTAGTCGGCCCCGACGGCGAGGGCCGCCCTGGCCACCCGCCCCCGTACCTGGTACGAGGGGCCCGCGCAGTTCAGTACGACCCTACAGCCGGCGCAGAACTCCGCGAGCCGGTCCGGGTCGTCCAGGTCGACCGCCCAGGTCTCCGCGGCACCGTGCGGGAGGCGGTGGGCGACCTCCGCGACCGCGCCGGGCCGTCGTGCGCCGAGCCGGAACGTCTCGACGCCGAGGGCGCTCAGCGCCCGGACGGCGGCCGCGCCGACGACACCCGAGGCGCCCAGCACGCCGACCACCGGTCGGTCACCGGCGTGGCCGGCGCCGCCGCAGTCGCACAGCGGGCAGCCGTTCACCGGGCACCGTCGCCGAGCAGATCGCGCACCGCGGCCGCCCGTGGTCCGGCGACACAGCCGAAGTGGTCGCCGTCGATGTCGTGGACGCGCAGGTCGCCGAGGCAGACGTCCTGCCAGTAGGCGGTCATGTCCTGCTGGAGGCCGGGCAGGAAACCGTACTGTCCGGTGTGCCGCAGGAACGTGATGTCGCCGGCGTAGGGCTGGGGCCGGTAGCGGGTCACCGCGAAGAGGCTGTGCCTGAAGACGTCGTAGCGCCGGGCGAGCCGGTCGCGGTCCAGCGGGCCGGTGAACTGCTCGGCGGCACGGGCGAGGATGTCGAGGCGTTCCGCGGGGTGTTGTCCGGCGAGGTCCTGGAAGTGCCGCGCGACCTTGTCGAAGGGGGCGCCGAGCCTGGCCAGGGCGCCGTTGCCCAGGCGGCCCGGGGTGGTTTCGAGCACGGCTGCGATGGCCTCGCCCAGGGTGTACGAGTCGGCCGGGAAGCCGACCGTGGCCGGATCGACTCCCAGGGACAGCGCGAAGGTGTACTCGGCGATCAGGTCGTCATACACCTCGAAGGGCGGCCGGTAGCAGCTGATCACGGTCAGGTCGGTCACCTCGGCCCCGCCCTCGGCGAGAGCCCTGGCGACCTCGGTGGCGATCAGACCGCCCATGCAGTAGCCGATCACCCGCAGGCGCCGCCGGCCGTCGGCGAGCAGCGTCCGCGCGTACTCGCCGCCCAGGCGGCTGATGAGCAGGGCCGGTTCCACCTCCAGATACCGGTCGGACGAGCCCGCCTCCAGGCCGATGAGCGCACCCCGCGCCGGTCGGCGCCGGTACTCGTCCAGCAGGGCCTGGTAGGGCAGCAGGGTGCCACTGCCGTCGTGCACCAGTACCGTCGCGGGGCGGTCCTCGGGGCCGTCGGCGAGCAGTGTCGGCGTCATCCGGGCGCCGCCGGTGCCGGGCCGCGGACTCGGCTCGGGCGAAGTCCGGGCTTCGCGAAGGAAGTTCGCGAGAGCGGCGATCGTCGGGCACTGGAGCATCTGCCGCAGCAGGTGCTCCCAGTCGATGCCGGCCGCCGCGGGTTCCTCCTCGCGCAGGCGCCCGACCAGCCGGGCCACCAGCAGTGAGTCGCCGCCGAGGCGGAAGAAGTCGTCGTCGCGGCCCACGTGGGGGCGTTCCAGCACCTGGGCCCAGAGCGCGGCCAGTCGGCGTTCGAGCTCGTCGGCGGGCCGCTGAGCGGCGGCGGTGCCCATGTCGGTCCGGCCGGACGCGGGCAGTCTGCGGCGCAGCCGGGCGCGGTCGGTCTTGCCGTTCGGGGTGAGCGGGAAGTCGTCGAGGATCTCCAGGTGGGACGGCAGCAGGTAGTCGGGCAGCCGCTGGGCGAGGTGGCGGGTGAGTTCCGCGTGGGTCAGCGCGGCGCGGTCGGTCTTCAGCCGGGTGAAGAACACCTGCTGCCCGGCGAGCGCCAGTGCGTCGTCCGGTGCGGGGAAGCACAGCTCCGGCTCGGCACCGGCCTGCGCCAGCAGGTCCGTCCACTGGCGGTGCGTCAGGAAGGTCTGGTCCCCGCTTCGTCGTACGTCGTCGAAGCCGGAGCTGAGTCCGTCGATGAACTCCATCGACACCAGCAGCGGATGACGCTCCAGCGTGGCCTCCATGAAGACCAGCCAGCCGCCCGGCGCGAGCAGTTCGCGCAGACGACGCAGGGTCTGCGCGGCGTCCTTGGAGTTGTGCAGGACGTTGGCGCACAGGACGACGTCGAAGGAGTTCGCGCCGAGCCCCTGCTCCGCGGCGTCCACGTTGATGTCGAAGAGCCCGTAGCGCACCCACGGGTACCGCTCGAAGCGTCTGCGCGCCTCTCCCAGGAAGAACCGGGAGATGTCGGTGAAGAGGTAGTCGACCTCGAACCCGGCCAGTTCGGGGATGAGGTCGATGCTGGTGCCGCCGACACCCGCGCCGACCTCCAGCACGCGCAGCGGTTCGCCGCCCTCGTGCCGGGCGGCCAGGGCGCGCAGCCCTGCCACGGCGACCCGGTTCAGTGAGCGGCTGACCAGGTTGTCGCGGTAGGTGGCCTCCGCCACGTCCAGGTTGCCCTGCGGGAAGAGAAGAGCCAGGGGGTCCTCCTCGCCGCGCAGCAGTTCGGGCAGGTGCTCGCTGCTGGTGCGCACCAGCCTCAACAGGTCGGCGCCGTAGTCCAGGCGCTCTCCGAGTTCCTCCAGCCGCCGCCAGCCCTCGTGCGGGTCGGTGAATCCGTCGGTGGACAGGCCGGCGTACCGGTCGGCGGCCGCATCGTGGCGCAGTCGGCCGGCGCCGGTCAGGGCGCGCAGCCAGCGGCGGACGGCGCGCGTGTGCCGGGTGTGCGCGCCCAGGGCTGCGGCCGCCTCGTGGACGGTGTGTGCGGCGTCCGGACCGGCGAACAGGCCTGCCGCGCGCAGGGTTTGGGCGATCGCCGAGAGGGCGACCTCGTCCGCCAGGTCCAGGAAGGCGGTGAGCAGGGCGGGGTCGACGGCCGCGCCGATCTCGGCCCCGGCCGCGGCCGCCGCGTCGAGCGCGGCCCTGTCGGCGGGCAGGAGCGGCCGCGATCCGGGGGCGGTGGTGGCGAATGCCGCCAGGCGGCGGGCGGTGGGGTCGTCACCCGTCACGAGGGCCACCGCGGAGGCCACCGCCGGGTGCGTCTCGATGGCCGCGGCGAGTTCTCCGGGTTCGACGCGGTGGCCGCGGATCTTCACCTGGTCGTCGACGCGGCCGAGCAGTTCGATGGAGCCGTCGCGCAGGTACCGGCCGACGTCGCCGGTGCGGTACATCCGCTGCCCGGTGCCGGGGTGGGTCACGAATCGCTCGGCGGTGCGCGCCGGGTCGCCGAGATAGCCGAGCGCCAGCCCGGCCCCGGTGATGTACAGCTCGCCGGGCACGAGGTCGGGGCAGTCCCGCAGCGCGGTGTCCAGCACGCGCCAGCCCTGGTTCGTCAGCGGGGTCCCGTAGGGCACGCTCGGTCCGGTCAGCGCCTTGGGGGCGATGGGGTGGACGATCGACCAGATGGCCGCCTCGGTGGCCCCGCCGAGGCTGGTCAGCGCGCAGCCGGGCAGCCGCGCGGCGATCCGGTGGACCAGGGGAACCGGGATCCAGTCGCCGGACAGCAGCGCGACGCGCAGCGAGGACAGCCGTTGCCCGGTGTCACCGGCCAGGTAGCTGTCGACCATCTGGAGCTGGGCCGGAACGGAGTTCCAGAGGGTGACGCCGTGCCGGTCCACCAGCTCCGCCCAGTGCGCGGGGTCGGCGTGACGGCCGGCGTCCGGCAGGACGAGGCAGCCGCCGTGGGCGAGCGGTCCGAAGACGTCGTAGACGGAGAGGTCGAAGCCGAGGCCGGACAGTCCGAGCACCCGGTCGTCCGGGCCCACCGCGAACCGCTCGTTGACGTCCGCCACGGTGTTCCACGCGGCCCGGTGGCTGATCACCACTCCCTTGGGAGTGCCCGTCGAGCCGGAGGTGTAGATCACGTAGGCAGGGTCGTCCGGGGTGGCCCGGGACAGCGGGGGCGCCTGCGTGTCCGCGCCCGGTACGGCGTCGACCGTCAGGGTCCGGACACCGGGCAGGTCGACGGTGAGCCACGGCTGGGTGAGCACCGCGCTCACCCCGGCGTCGGTCAGCACGGTGGTGCGTCGGGCGGCCGGCTGGTCCGTGTCGACCGGCAGGTAGGCCGCGCCGGCCAGCAGAGTGCCGAGGACGGCGGCGATCTGCTCCCAGCCCTTGTCCATCACGATGCCGACGAGCCGGCCGGCCGGGTCGCCGTCGGCGGCCAGGCCGGCGGCCACCGAACGTGCCGCCGCCGCGAGTTGACCGTACGTCAGCTGCCTGTCGCCCGCGATGACGGCGGGACGGTCCGGGGTGGTCAGGGCCTGGGCGAAGACGGCGTCGTGCAGCAGCCGTTCGGCCCGCGGACGCTCCGTTCGGCTGACCCGCTCGCGGCGCTCGCGCTGAGCTTCCGGCAGATCCACGACCGACGCCTGGCCCCAGGCCGCGTCGGAGTCGGCCAGCCGGCGCACTGCCGCCTCGAACGCGGCGAAGGCCTCCTCGGCGACACCCTCCGCGAGGACGTCGCAGCGCACGTCCCAGCCGAGCAGCAGGGCGTCACGGTGCTCCATCACCTGGCAGTCGATCCACACGTGGGGGGTACGGCTGTGGCCGAGGACGATCTCGCCCTCGCGCAGCCGCGGCGGATCGGTGTCGGCGCCGTCACCGAGTCCGACCGTGCTGGTGAACACGACGGGCATGAGCGCCGCGTCGCGGCCGCGGCGGCGGCCGAGTTCGCGCAGTACCTCGACGCCGGAGCACATGCCGTGGTCCAGGTCCTGCCACAGCCGGGCCTGCACCGCCTGCGCGCGAGCGGCGAAGGAACCGCCTGCGGACCCGTCGACGGTCAGCAGTTCCACCGAGGTGAAGTCGCCTACGAGAAGGGGGACTTCCGGGTGCAGGGGAAGCCGGTTGAACAGGGGCAGATCCAGGGTGAACGCGCTCTGCCCGCTCCATCGTCCGACCACCTCGGCGTACGCGGAGAGCAGTGCGACGGTCGGGGTGACTCCGTGTCCGGCGGCCCGTTGCCGCAGCTTCTGCCAGAGATCGGGGGGAAGTTGGCTCTGAAGCCGTTCGAATCGTGGGGTGTCCTCAGCCGGGGCGCCACGGTCCGCCGCCTCGTCGTCGGGCAGTGGGCCGCCGCCCCGTGCCTGGCCGGAGGGGGCGGCAAGCGGCAGTGCCGGGGCGGGTGCGAGCGGCACCGCTTCGGCGTCGGGGCTGTCCGCGTCGCCCCGGTCCGCCGCGTCCAGCCTGTTCCACCAGTAGGCGCGGTCGCGTTCGAACGTCTCGTCGCGCAGGCCGCGTTCGGCTGTGAGGTAGTCGCGGTAGCGGATCTCCGGTTCGGGCAGGCCGAGGTCCGGACGCAGGCACAGCTGCTCCAGTTCGCCCAGCAGCAGCTGGACGCTGGCGTAGTCACAGATCAGCAGGTCGATCGCGAGGTGGACCACCACCTCCCGCTCCCCCGCGGTGACACGCAGTTCGTGGAGCGGCCACTCCTCGGGGCGGAAGTCACGCGCGGACAGCTCGGTCCGGGCGCGTCCGGCCGCTTCCCGGCACTCGCCGGCGGGGGCGTCGCGCAGGTCCGCGATCTCGACGCGCTGCTCGGGGACCTCGCGCAGCACCTGCTGGTAGCCGTCGGGATGGATGACGGTCCGAAGGGCGTCGTGGCGTTCCACCAGTGTGCGCCAGGCCTCACGCACCCGGCTCGGTTCGAACCGCGGAAACCGCACTTCGAGGTAGGCCTGGCAACCGACGCCGCCGTACTCGTAGGCGCGGCTGCGCCCGAGCAGATAGGAGGACTGGACGTCAGTGAGCGGGAAGGGTTCGTACCGGCTGCCGGGGTCGGCGGTGAGCCGGGGACCGGCGCCGGAGCGGCGCAGTTCCGCCAGGACGGCCTGTTTGTGTTCGCGGAGTTGTTCCAGCCGCTCCGGCGTCATCACGTGACGGGGTGCCCGGTAGCGCAGCAGGCCGTTCTCCTCCCACAGCCGTACGCCGACGTTGTGAAGGTCATCGATGAGCTGGCTGGTGTTCAAAGCGTCCCGTCCTCTGTGTCTTCGTCCTCGATGGCGAGGTGTTGGGGCTCGATGAGCTTCGCGAGGCCCGCGATGGTCGGCTCGCCCAGCAGTTGGCGCAGGGAGATGTCGCCGCCGAACTCATGGCGCAGTCGCTGTACCAGCCTGGTGGCCCGCAGGCTGTCACCGCCGAGCGCGAAGAAGGTGGCGTCGCGTGGTACCTCGGGCAGTCCGAGGACGCTGCTCCACAGCGCGGCGAGTGCGGTCTCGACGGGGCCGCGTGGCGCGTCGCCCGGCGGCAGGGTGGCCGGTCCGTCGGGGACCAGGGGGACGAGCGCGGCGCGGTCGACCTTCCCGTTGGCGGTGAGGGGCAGTTCGTCGAGCGGGGTGTACCCGGCCGGGCGGGCGTGGGCGGGGAGCCGGTCGGCCACGAAGAGGTCGAAGTCCGGCGTGAGGGCGGACGGCCGGATGGTCACGAAGGCGTGCAGGCGGCGGTCGTCACGTTCACCGACCGGCATCACGACGGCGTGGTGGACGGCGGGGTGGGTCTCCAGGACGGACTCGATCTCCCCGAGCTCGACCCGATGACCACTGACCTTCAACTGATGGTCCCTGCGCCCCAGGAACTCCAGCGTCCCGTCCGCCCAGTACCGGCCCACATCACCCGTGCGATACCACCGGCCACCATCCGCGCCGACAACGAACTTACGAGCCGTCAGCTCCGGCTCACCCCGATACCCCAACGCCAGACTCGCCCCACCGATCCACAACTCCCCCGCCACCAGATCAGGACAGTCCCGACCCTCACCATCCACCACCCGAAACCGCTGATTCCCGAGCGGCAACCCATACGGAACCGACACCCAATGCGCCGGAACCTCGGCCACCTCCCACCAGTTCGACCAGATCCCCGCCTCCGTCGCCCCACCCAAAGCCACCAGACGACACCCCGAACCCACCCGCACCAACCGCGACTTCAGATCCAGCCCCACCCAGTCACCCGACACCAACGCCAACCGCAACGAAGACGCCAACACACCAGCCGAACCCACCGCCGCCACCAACATCTCCAGCAACATCGGCACGCTGTTCCACACCGTCACCCCGTGCTCGGCCACCAACCGCACCCAGCACTCCGCATCACGCCGCTCCCCCTCCCCCACCAACACCAACGCCCCACCCACACCCAACAACCCGAACACATCGAAAACCGACAGATCGAAATCAAGCGCCGACACCGCCAACACCCGATCCCCCACACCCACCCCGAACCGACGACACACATCCACCACCGTGTTCATCGCCGCCCCATGCGACACCTCCACACCCTTCGGCACCCCCGTCGAACCCGACGTGAAAATCACATACGCCACCGCATCCACACCCACTCCCACCAACCCCACCAAAGGCTCGAACGCGTCTGCCGCGTGCACCGTGGTGATGGTGTGCCGGACGCCGGCGGCGGCCAGCATCCGCTCGCGGCGCACCGCCGGCTGGTCGACGCCGACCGGGACGTACGCGGCACCGGCCGCGAGCACTCCGAGTACGGCGGCGATCTGCGCGGGCCCCTTCGGCAGCGTCACCGCCACCAGGTCGCCGGGCCGGACGCCCTCGGCCCGGAGCATCGCGGCGACGCGCAGGGCGCGGTCGGCCAGTTCCCCGTACGTCATGCGGCCGTCCTTGTCCCAGAGCAGCGCGGGACGGTCCGGCTCGGCGGCGGCACGGGTGAAGAAGGCGGCGTGCAGGAGCTGGTCGGGGAGCGGGCCGGTGGTGGCGTTGACGGCGTCCCGTACGGCCGATTGCCGGGACGGCAGCAGGGCGGGCGTCCGCTCGGACCAGTCGGCCCGGACGATCCAGTCGAGCAGTTCGCCGTGCGCCGCGAACATCGCGTCGAGCACTCCGGCGGGGAACAGTTCGTCCACGGCGTCCCAGGTGAGCTGAAGACCGCCGTCGCGCATCATCACCTGTTCGTCCAGCCAGACCTGCGGGGTCTGCGACACGCTCCAGACCGGCTTGCGCAGACCGTCGCTGAGGGTGTCGTTCACGCCGAGCGCGCTGGTGAACACCACGGGCAGCGCGCCCTCGGCTCCCCCGGCGGCCCCGGCGGACTCACGGAGCAGCCCGAGTACGGGAGCGCCTCGGTGGTCGAGGTCCTGCCACATCCGTTCCTGGAGACGGCGGACCCGGCTCTCGAAGGACTCCCCCGCCAGGGGCTGGTGCGCCACGGGGAGCAGCGAGGTGAAGTCGCCCAGCACCCGGTCGATGTGCGGGTGCGCGGCCCGGCGGTCGAACAGGGTCAGTCCCACGGTCAGTTCGAGATCGGCGCTCCACGTGCTCAGCACTTCCGCGTAGGCAGCCAGGAGGACCGCCGACGGCGTGAGCCCGCACTGCTTGGCACGGTCCTGGAGAGTGCTCCAACGCGCGGGGTCGAGCCATGTCTCACGGCGTGCGAAGCGGGGGCGGGCGATCGACGCGGGGTCGGCGGCGAGCGGCAGGGCCGGGGCCGGGGGCAGCTCCGGGACCCGTCGGCGCCAGTGGTCCAGCGCCGCCTCCGACTCCGTCCGGCTGGGCTTCGCCTGGCACACGTAGTCGCGGAACGAGAAGTCCACGGGCGGGAGTTCGGCTGCCGGGTCGCGGTACAGCGTGTCCAGCTCGGCGAAGAGGATCATCATGCTCAGTCCGTCGACGAGCAGGTAGTCCAGTCCGATTCCGACGCGGGCGCGTCCCCCGCCGAGACGGACCGCGCGTACGTCGAAGAGCGGCCAGGTGCCAGGGTCGAGAACCTGGTGGGACATCTCTTCGCGCAGCCGCTCCAAAGCCTCCTCGGCCGCGCCGTCGGGGGCGTCGGTCACGGGGACGCGGAGGCGGGGCACTTCCGGCAGGATGCGCTGGTCACCGTCTTCGTCGAAGACGGCACGCAGCATCTCGTGCCGGGCGATCAGCCGGTTCCAGGCGGCTTCGAGACGCTCCAGGTCGAAGCCGGACTCGTCGAACTCGCAGTAGTAGTAGGAGCCGACGCCACCGAGGGTGAAGCCGGGCGAGCGGCCGACCCAGTAGGCGCGTTGCAGTTCGGTGGGGGCGAAAGGCTGATGGCGGTTCGCCGGGTCCGGCGCGATGGTGGGGAGTCGTTCCGCGTCCGGTGCCGGGCCGAGCGTCAGTGGTGCGGCGAAGTCGGCGAGTACCGGGGTGGTGAACAGCCCGCTGATCGCGGCGCCGTTCACGCCGGCCGCACGTAGCAGGGCGACCACCTTGGTGGCGAGCAGCGAGTCACCGCCGAGGAGGAAGAAGTTGCCGTCGCGCGGCGGTCGGGGCACGTCCAGAACCTCGGACCACACGTCGCTCACAAGGCGCTCGACGGGGGTGCGCGGGGCCTCGCCGCCGTCCGTCACCGGGGCCGCGGGTGCGGCGGCCGCCAGTGCGGCGCGGTCGACCTTCCCGTTGGCGGTGAGGGGCAGTTCGTCGAGCAGTCCGATCGCCGCGGGCACCGCGTGTCCGGGCAGCCGGTCGCGGAGGAACGCGGTCAGTTCCGCTTCGGGGAGCGTGTGCCCGGAGACGACGTGGGCCACCAGCCGCCGTCGCGCGCCGGTGTCGTCGACGGTCACGACGGCGTGGTGGACGGAGGGGTGGGTCTCCAGGACGGACTCGATCTCCCCGAGCTCGACCCGATGACCACTGACCTTCAGCTGATGGTCCCTGCGCCCCAGGAACTCCAGCGTCCCGTCCGCCCAGTACCGGCCCACATCACCCGTGCGATACCAGCGGCCACCATCCGCGCCGACAACGAACTTACGAGCCGTCAGCTCCGGCTCACCCCGATACCCCAACGCCAGACTCGCCCCACCGATCCACAACTCCCCCGCCACCAGATCAGGACAGTCCCGACCCTCACCATCCACCACCCGAAACCGCTGATTCCCGAGCGGCAACCCATACGGAACCGACACCCAATGCGCCGGAACCTCGGCCACCTCCCACCAGTTCGACCAGATCCCCGCCTCCGTCGCCCCACCCAAAGCCACCAGACGACACCCCGAACCCACCCGCACCAACCGCGACTTCAGATCCAGCCCCACCCAGTCACCCGACACCAACGCCAACCGCAACGAAGACGCCAACACACCAGCCGAACCCACCGCCGCCACCAACATCTCCAGCAACATCGGCACGCTGTTCCACACCGTCACCCCGTGCTCGGCCACCAACCGCACCCAGCACTCCGCATCACGCCGCTCCCCCTCCCCCACCAACACCAACGCCCCACCCACACCCAACAACCCGAACACATCGAAAACCGACAGATCGAAATCAAGCGCCGACACCGCCAACACCCGATCCCCCACACCCACCCCGAACCGACGACACACATCCACCACCGTGTTCATCGCCGCCCCATGCGACACCTCCACACCCTTCGGCACCCCCGTCGAACCCGACGTGAAAATCACATACGCCACCGCATCCACACCCACCCCCACCAACCCCACCAAAGGCTCGGAGTCGGAGCAGTCCTCGACGGACAGGACGGTGACGCCTTCCGGCGCGGCTTCGGCGTGTGCCGCCGCGCCCGTCGCGGCGAGTACGCAGCCGACGCCCGCCGACCGGTACAACTCCGTACGGCGAAGGGGTGGTTGGTCGAGGCCAACCGGGACGTACGCCGCCCCCGCGGCCAGTACGCCCAGCACGCAGGCCAGTTGGTCCGGTCCCTTGGGCAGGTGCAGGGCGACCGAGTCGCCCTCGCGAACGCCGCTCGCGCGCAGCTTCCCGGCGACCCGCCGTGCCCTCAGGGCGAGTTCGCCGTAGCTGAGCCGGCCGAAGTCACCCACGCAGGCGGTGAGATGGGGCTCCTTCGCCGCACGCTCGAAGAACGGCTCGTGCAGGGTCAGGGACGGCAGCGGTCCGTCCGTGGCGTTGACGCGCTCCCGCACCCGGCGCTGGCCGGCGGGCAGCAGGTCGGAGAGCGGGGCGCTCCAGTCGGTTTCACCGAGCCGGTCCAGCAGGTGGCCGTACGCGTCGAACATCGGGTCCAGCACCGTGTCGGGGAGCAGTTGCTCCACCGCGTCCCAGTCGTAGTGCAGGCCGCGTGGGGAGTCGTACACCTGGTTGTCGAGCCAGGTCTGCGGGGTCTGGGAGATGCCCCAGACCTTGGGCAGCAGCCAGTCCGAGAGGTCGAGCGAGAGATCGCGCCGGGTGCCCAGGGCGCTGGTGAACACGACCGGCAGGGCCGCTTCCGCCGTGCCCTGTGCCCTGGCCAGCTCACGGCTCACCCGTACGGCCGACCAGGCCCGGTGGTCCAGGTCCTGCCCGAGGCGGCGCTGCAGGGCCTGGGCCCGGGCCAGAAACCCGGTGCCGGCCTCGGGCCGGTAGGCGAGCGGCAGCAGCGAGGTGAAGTCGCCCACGATGTCGTCCACGGCCGGGTGGACGTCCTGCCGGTCGAACAGCGTGAGGTTGACCGTGAGTTCGGGTCGGCCGCTCCAGCGGGCCAGCACCTCCGCGTATGCGGTCAGGAGCACGACCGACGGGGTGAGACCGTGTCGCGCGGCCCGCTCGGTGAGCGCCCGCCAGCGGTCCGCCGGGAGCAGTCCCGAGCGCCGGACGAAGCGCGGGGTGCCCACGGCGGAGGGGTGGGCCGCGAGCGGGAGGGCCGGGGCCGGAGGCAGGTCGGCCAGGCGCTCGGTCCAGTACCGCCGCGCCGCCTTCGTCTCCTCTTCCGAAGGCGTGACCTGGATCAGGTAGTCGCGGAAGGACAGGCCTGCCACCGGCGGCAGGACGGCGTCCGGCGCGTGGTAGAGCTGTTCCAGCTCGGACAGCACGATCATCATGCTGCGGCCGTCCAGCACGATGTTCTCCAGGCTCACCCCGAGCCGTACGCGCTGCTCGCCGTCCTGCTCGTACACCACGGCACGCAGGTCGTTCAGCGGCCACCGCGCCGGGTCACGGACCTGGTGGGACATGCCCGCGCGCAGGTCCGCGAGGGCCTGTGCGGCACGGTCGGCGGCCGCGTGCTCGACGGGGATCGTCGCCCTCGGCACCTCGGCCAGGATGCGCTGGCCGCCGTCCTCGTCGAAGACGGCGCGCAGCATCTCGTGGCGGGCGACGAGCTGGTTCCAGGCCCGCTCCAGGCGCTCCAGGTCGAGGCCGGTGCCGTCGAACTCCGTGTAGTAGTGAGCTCCCACCCCGCCGAGGGGCAATCCGGTGGCCCGGCCGGTCCAGTAGGCGCGCTGCACGTCGGTCGGCGGGAACGGGTCGTGGCGGTGGCCGGGGTCCGCACTGACGGTGAGGGGCGGGCGGCTGGGGGTTTCCTCAGCTTGTCGGGGCGACGACGCGTCGGGGCCCGAGCCGGCGTCCGGCTTCGCGCCCTGGGCCGGGCCCACGTTCCCGTACACCGCCTGTCCGCCGACGACGTGCGGTGCGAGGTGGGGTGCGAGGTCCTTCAGCACGGGCGTGGCGAACACGGCGGACAGATCGAGGGGCAGGCCGGCCTTCCGCAGGTGGCCGACCAGCCGGGTGGCCAGCAGCGAGTCGCCGCCGAGGCCGAAGAAGTTGTCGTCACGGCCCACTCGGGCCACTCCCAGCACCGCGCACCAGGCGGAGGCGAGCACGGATTCGGACGGACCGCGCGGCGGTTCTCCGGCCGCCCCGGTGTCCTCGGGGTCCGGCAGCAGACGCGCCAGGGCCGTGCGGTCCAGTTTGCCGTTGGCGGTGACGGGCAGCGCGGGTACGCCGTAGACGCGGTCGGGGAGCATCGCGGCCGGCAGCCTGTCCGCCAGCCAGTCGCGCATCTCCGGGCCGGAGGGCAGGCCCGCGTCGGCGGTGCGATGTGCGCGCAGCAGTACCTCGGCTCCGGGAGGGCAGTCGTCGGTGGCCGGACACGTCAGACCGTGGGCGGTCAGCAGACGCGACCACTCCTCCACCGGCAGGAGCGTTGTCCGGCGATCGCGGCGGACGGCGTCGAGTGTGGTGAAGCCGCGGGTGGGCAGGGCGGCGGCGATCAGGGCGAACGGTGGGAGTTCCGTCCGCTCCAGGGCGAGCAGCCGCCCCCCGGGAGCCAGCAGGAGCGCGGCGAGGCCGATGCCGGTGGTGGGGTCGGGGAAGGCGTGCAGGGCGTTGTCGGCCACGACCACGTCGAAGGCGGCCAGCAGGTCGTCGGGCAGCAGCCCGCCGCTCGTGCGGCACATCCGGATCCGGTCCTCGGGCAGCCGGCCGGCGACGTCCCGGGCGGCGGCGAGGCGTGCGGTGGACTCGTCGATCAGGGTGAGGCGGTGCCGCTGTCCGGGCGCGGTCAGGCGCGTGAGGGTGCGCGCGCCCACGGCGCCGAGCACGGCGATGTCCGAAGGTGCGGGGGCGTCCTGGATCTCCCGGACCAGTGCGTCGAGCGCGGTCGTGTTCCGGTCCGGTACGGCGTCCGCGAGTGCCGTGGGCGCGAGGACGGAGTCGTCGAGCAGGACGAGCGGGTCGAGCGCGCCCCGTACGATGGCGGCGATGTCGTCCATGCGCCCGTTCAACCGAGCGCTGATGCGTGCGAGTTCGCGGCCGGCATCATCCTGACCGGTGCCCCGCCCGAAGCCCGGACCGCTGCCCCCTGCGAAGCTCCGGCCGGTGTCCCCTACGGCCTCACCTCGATCGGCGCCCGCCGCGTCGCGGCACACCTCCGTCAATCGCGGACCGGCGGCGTAGCCGTGCCGGTCGCCGGTGAGGACTTCACGCGAGGTCAGCCAGTCGAACCAGAGCCGGAGCAGGGGGTGCCACTCGGCCGGAGCACCCCAGCGCCGTGCCAGCTCGGGCAGTGAGGTGGCCGTGCCGGTGATGCCCGCCTCACGCACGGCGAGGCGGGCGAGCAGGGACTCCACGGCCCGGGCCTCGGGGTCGGTTTCGCCGCGTACGGCCCAGTGGCCCGTCCCTGGCCCGCGATCCGTGCCGCCACCTGCCGCCCGGCCCGGCGATCCGCCGGGTGCGGGGAGGTTCGGGGCCGTCGCGTGCCTCGGGGTCGCGACCGCGACCAGGCGTTTGGCCCGGTCGGCGCCCACGGTGGTCACCACGCAGCCGCCGACGGCCGGGTGGGAGCCGAGCGCGGCCTCGATCTCGCCCGGTTCGGTACGTACGCCTCGGATCTTGACCTGCTGGTCGATCCGGCCGAGGAACTCCAGGGTGCCGTCCGGACGGTACCGTCCGCGGTCACCCGTCCGGTACCAGCGTCCTCCCTGACGGACGGGGAACCTCTCCGCCGTGAGTCCGGGGTCTCCCAGGTAACCGAGGGCGACACCGGCACCGCCGATCCACAGCTCGCCGGGGACCCAGTCCGGACGGTCTGCGCCGTCCGGGCCCACCACGCGGAACTCCTGGTTGGCGAGCGGGAAACCGTAGGGAATCGACGCCCAGCCGGCCGGAACCTCGGTCACCTCGTACAGGTTCGACCAGATGGCGGCTTCGGTGGCGCCCCCGAGGGCGAGGAAGCGGCAGGACCCGCCGCTCTGACCGGCGAGCCGGCCGGGCAGGTCGAGGCCGATCCAGTCACCCGACAGGAGCGCCACGCGCAGCCCTTCCAACGGGGTGCCCCGGCCGGTCGCCTCGGTGAGCAGCATGTCGAGCAGAAGCGGCACCGAGTTCCACACGGTCACCCGGTGACGGACGATCAGGTCGGCCCACGCCCGCGGGTCGCGTCGTTCGGCCTCGGCCACCAGAACCAGCGCGCCGCCGGTCGACAGCAGGCCGAAGACGTCGTACACCGACAGGTCGAAGTCCATGGCGGAGACGGCCAGCACACGGTCGGAGCCCGCGAGCGACAGGCGCGTGTTGATGTCGTCGACGGTGTTGGCCGCGGCGGCGTGCGCGACGGCGACGCCCTTGGGCTCTCCCGTCGTGCCCGAGGTGTAGATCACGTAGGCGGGGGTGCCGGGGTCGACGGACACCGGCGCGGCGAGCGGTCGCCGTGCGCAGGTGGTGGCGACGTCGAGTACGGCGACGTCCGCCGGGAGCCGTCCGGGCGCGTCGCCCGGCCGGCTCGCCGCGTCGCTCAGCATGAGCCGGGAGCCGGCACGGCGCAGGATGCGCCGCATGCGCTCGGCGGGCTGGTCGGCGCCGATCGGGACGTACGCCCCTCCGGCCGCGAGGACGCCGAGCACCGCAGCGATCTGGTCCGGGCCCCGCCGCACGGAGACGGCGACCGGCTCGCCCGGCCGCAGGCCGCCCTCGACGAGGGCTCCGGCCACGCCGAGTGCG
Source organism: Streptomyces sp. NBC_00820 (assembly GCF_036347055.1). Lineage (NCBI taxonomy): Bacteria > Bacillati > Actinomycetota > Actinomycetes > Kitasatosporales > Streptomycetaceae > Streptomyces > Streptomyces sp. NBC_00820. The sequence goes on from NZ_CP108882.1 coordinate 1,192,733, forward strand.
CGCCGCGCCAACTCGCCGTAGGTCATGGCCGACTGGCCCAAACCGCTGCCCCACAGCAGGGCGGGACGGTCCGGTTGCCGTCGTGCGCGGGCGAAGAAGGAGTCGTGCAGTGTCCTCGGGGTGAGCGGCCGCTGCGTGGAGTTGACCTTCTCCCGCACCACCCGCTGCGGTGCGGGCAGTGGCACCGACGCCGACGTGGTCCAGTCGGAGTCCTCCGCCGACAGACCGTCGACGAGCGTCCGGTAGGCGTCGAACATGTCGTCCATCAGACGCGGCGGGAACAGGTCGTCGACCGAGTCCCAGCACAGGTCGACCCCCTCGTCCGACTCGTACACCTGGTGGTCCAGCCAGACCTGGGGCGTCTGCGAGATCATCCAGTGGAGTTCTCCGAGCACCGTCCGCACAGGTGGCGGGACCAGTTCGGTGCCCAGGTTGCACGCGAACACCACGGGGGCGCGGCGGGGGCGGTCCGGGTCCGTTCGGGCCAGATCGCGCAGCACCTCCACGCCGGAGCAGGCTCGGTGGGCGACGTTGGCCCGGAACTCGGCCTGGAGGGCGTGAACGCGCTCGGCGAAGGACGCGCCGGCGGACAGGTCGACGGGAAGCAGCAGCAGATCGGTGAAGTCGGCCACCATGCCGTCGACGTCCGCGTGGGCCGGGTCACGGTCGAACATCGGCAGGCTGAGCAGGAACCGGCTGCTCTCGCTCCACGCTCCGAGCACCTGCGCGTACGCGGCGGCGAGGGCCATCGCCGGTGTCGTGCCGCCCTGCCGCGCGCGACGGCGGAACCGCTCCCAGGCCTGCGGTGCCACCCGGTACCTGCGCCGGGTGAAGCGCGGCGCGCCCAGGGTGCTCGGATCGGTGGCGAGCGGGAGGGCGGGCCCGTCGGGAAGGTCCGTCAGACGTTCACGCCAGTACCGGCGGGCCCGTTCGCGCGCGTCGGTCCGGTCGAGGTCGTGTTCGCGGTCGGCGAGATAACGCGGGAACCCGGATTCGCTCCCGGGCGGCGAGGTCCGCGAGGCCGTCTCGGCACCGGGGGCGCGTGCCTCGATACCGGGGGCGCCTACCTCGGTGCCGGGGTCGTCGAGGCACGCGCGGGCGAGGTCGGCCAGCAGGATCCTGATGCTCTCGACGTCCGCGACGAGGAGGTCGATCCCGAGATGGATCCGGGACGTCCCTCCGGGCAGGAGGGAGAGCTGGACGTCGAACACCTCGCCGTGTTCGACGCGCAGCCGGCGGTGCGACAGCGCTTCGCGTACGGCCGCCAGCCGGGGCCGCGGATCCTGTTCCGCGCAAAGGTCGTGGACGGTCAGGCCGCGCCACGGGCTCGTCGGCATGATCTGCTGCGTACCGTCGTCGAGGAACCGGGCGCGCAGCATGCCGTGGCGCGCGATGACAGCGTGCACCGCGTGTTCCAGTCGCCGCGGGGCCAGCCGGGCGCCGTCGAACTCGAAGTACGCGTGGCAGCCGACCCCGCCGAGCACCTGGTCGTCGCGGCGGCCGATCCAGTAGGCGTGCTGCATGGCCGTCAGCGGGAAGGGAGCGCCGGAGTCCGGGCTCCGGGCTCCACTCGGCTCTGCCCGCTCCTGCGGGGGTGCCTCGGCCGACGGATGCGGGAGAGCCGGTGCGACGGCCGGCTGCCGTTCCCGGCGGGTGTGCGGCACGTGCGGTGGCCGGGTGGCGAGCAGAGCCGTCCAGGCCGCCAGGGTCGGACGCTCGGCCAGATCGAGGAAGTCGACGAACACGCCGTGCCGGCGCAGTCGGCCGGCCAGGCTCATGAACCGGATGGAGTCCATGCCGCACTCGGTCAGATCGTCGTCGTGCGGTACGTCCCGAGGCTCGCAGCCGAGCAGGCCGGCCACCTCGTTCCTGATGACGTCCTCGGTGAGTGCTCTGTACACGGACGACGACGGCTCGCATCCGGTCGCCGAAACCCCATGACCCGGTGAATTCATTCCACAACCCATCGCCGACTGATTGTGCCTCGGAATTGATACACCAAAGTTCTCGCCAACGGCAAAGCGTTGCAGATGGCGGACGGCGTCTCACCCGCTGCTATGGTTGCGCACGTCGCAGAGCCCTGGGCATACCCGGTCACGGGACGAGCTCAAGCACACTCGCTCCACACATCGACCGGCACTCGACCTAGAAAGTCCATCCATAAAATGTTCGGATTATCGGGATGAAATTCAGCGCCGACACGTTGGACTCCGTGCTGCACGAACGGGCCCGGCTGCACCCGGACCGGCCGGCCCTCGTCTCACCCGCCGGAGACGTCGTTACATACGACGAACTGCGCATTCTTGCCGAGCAGTTGACGTCACAGCTGCGCCGCATCGGCGTCACCGCCGGGGATCGGATCGTGGTCCAGCTCCCCAACCTTATGGAATTCACACTTCTGATCTTCGCGCTGGTGCGGATGCGGGCCATTCCGGTTCTGGCCCTCCCGGCACACCGGAAGAACGAAGTCAGCCACTTGTGCCGCATGACGGATGCCGTCGGTTACGTCATCCCGGACCGGCACATGGGTTTTGAATTCTCGGAACTCGCCGATTCCGTACGGGCAGAGAATCCGAATCTGCGTCACGTACTGATTGCCACCGGGGGGAACAGGCCGTGGCACAGCCTCGACGAAACATTTCTTCTACGGGACGGCACCCCTCTTTCCGAAGCCGCCGGGAATTGGCCGGACAATGCCTCCGAAGCACCCGGATCCTCGCGTCCCGACGGGGCGGAAACGGCCCTGCTCCTGCTGTCCGGCGGAACGACCGGACTGCCCAAACTGATCGCCAGGACCCATCGGGACTACGCGTACAACATCCGGCACAGCGCGGCGGTGTGCGGGCTCGACCAGGACAGCGTGTACCTGACGGCCCTGCCGGCCGCTCATAATTTCGCCCTCGGCTGCCCCGGTGTGCTGGGCACCCTGGCGGCCGGCGGCAAGGTCGTCCTGGCCGAGGACGCCACACCCGCCAGGACCTTCCCCCTGATCGAGCGCGAACGGGTGACGGTCACCGCGCTCACCCCTCCTCTGCTGAAGCTCTGGCTGGACGAGGCGGCCTGGACCGAGCACGACCTGTCGAGCCTCGCCCTGCTGCAGGTGGGAGGCGCCCGGCTGAGCCGGGCGGACGCCGAACGGGTCGGGCCCGAACTGGGCTGCCGGCTCCAGCAGGTGTTCGGCATGGCCGAGGGACTGCTCTGCTTCACCCGGGCCGACGACCCGGAGGACATCGTGCTCTCCACCCAGGGCCGTCCGCTCTCCGGGGACGACGAGCTGCGTGTGGTGGACGGCGACGAGCGCGAGGTCGCCCCCGGCGAGGTGGGGCACCTGCTGGTGCGCGGCCCCTACACGGTGCGCGGCTACTACCGGGCGCCCGAGTACGACGCCATCGCCTTCACCTCCGACGGTTTCTACCGGACCGGCGACCTCGTCCGGATCACCCCGACCGGCCACGTGATCGTCGAGGGCCGGATCAAGGACGTCATCAACCGCGGCGGCGAGAAGGTTCCGGCCACGGAGGTGGAGAGCCATCTGGCCGAGCACACCCGGGTGGCCGAGGTCGCGGTCGTCGGGATGCCGGATCCGCTGCTCGGTGAACGCACGTGTACGTATGTGGTACCGCGGGCCGAACCACCCACGCTGAGGGAGCTGAACGGCTTCCTGCGCGAGCGGGGACTGGCCGCGCACAAGCTGCCCGACCGGCTGGAGATCGTGGCCACGCTGCCGCGTACCGGCGCGGGCAAGGTGGACAAGCGTGAGCTCGCCGAAGACGTCGCCGCGCGGCTGTGCGCGGAACGCGACGCGCGCCGGCGTACGGCAGCGAGCCTGTAGAGCAGTGAGGGAGAAGCCATGACGTCGCGTCCGTGTTACCGGGAGACCGAAGCCGACGCACCGCACGACCCGCTGCTCACCGTGGCGAACCTCGCCGCGGCCCATCGCGGCGAGACCCACTTCGTGTACGAGCGCGGTGAGACCTGGACCTTCTGCGCCGGAGCGCTGGCGGAGCTCACCGTCGACGCTCACCATGTCCACTACGTCTGCGGGAGCGAACGGCGCAGTGTCGCCTGGCGCGACCAGCCGCTGCGGACCGTGGCCGAACTGCTAGGCACCCTGCCGACGCGTTCCTGGCGCGCCTACGGCTGGGCCGCCTTCGAGCTGGCCGCGCGGTTCGCACACCCGGCAGGCGAGGTCCTTCCGGCGGCGCGCACCCCCCACGACACGCGAGGCCCGCTGCTGAAGCTGGTCGTGCCGCGCGACGAGATCCGGATCACCGCCGGACGTGCGCTGCTGAACTGCGTGGACGAGGCCAGGTCGGCCGAGCTGACCGCCCTGCTCGGTGCCCTGCCGATGCGCTCCGAACCAGCCCGTGGAACGGTCGAGTCGGACCTCGCCGTCACGGGTGGCCAGTACCGCGAGCGGGTGAGCGAGGCCGTGGCCGAGATCGCCGCGGGGCTGCTGGACAAGGTCGTCCTGAGCCGGGTCGTACCGGTGCCCCACGAGATCGACCTGATCGACTCCTTCGTGCTGGGCCGCCGCCACAACACGCCCGCACGCTCGTTCCTGCTCCATATGGGCGGGTTGCGCGCGGCCGGCTTCAGCCCGGAGGTGGTGCTCTCGGTCTGCGCCGACGGACGGGTACGGACCCAGCCGCTGGCCGGGACCAGGGCGCTGACGCCGTCCGCCGTCGAGAACCGGCGACTGCGCGCCGAACTGCTCGGTGACGCCAAGGAGATCCACGAACACGAGATCTCGGTGACCGCCGCGCTGGAGGAGATGCGCACGGTCTGCGAGGCGGCCGGGGTCGGTGTCGACGAGTACATGGCCGTCAAGGAACGCGGCAGCGTGCAGCACCTGGCCTCCCAGGTCTCCGGCCGGCTCGCACCCGGTCGCGACCGCTGGGACGCCTTCGCCGCCCTGTTCCCGGCGATCACCGCGTCCGGGGTGCCCAAGTCCGCCGCCATGGAGGCGATCCGACGGCACGAGCAGGAGGCGCGCGGGATGTACGGGGGTGCGGTGCTGACCCTCGGCAGCGACGGTTCGCTCGATGCCGGCCTGGTGCTCCGCGCGGTCTTCGCGCAGGCCGGACGCGTATGGCTGCGGGCCGGGGCGGGGGTCGTACGGGACTCGGTGCCGGCACGTGAGTTGGAGGAGACCTGCGAGAAGCTGCGCAGCGTCGCGGCCTATCTGGTCCCGGCGCGAGCCCTCGCGGAGGTGCCGTGACCCGCGGCCGGCCGCGCGTTCCGGCCCGCCACCCCGAGATCGAGCGGAGGCCGCACACCGAGGTCGGCACCGTCCGGCGCGAAGTCCTCAGGTAGGCGCGGTCACTTGGGGTGGGGAGCCGGTCCAGCGGCGGGATCAGGCACATGCACCGGACTCCCCCGCCAAGAGTTCGACTGTGACACAGGCCACTCGTGACCCTTGACATGGATCAGACACCACTGCACTCTTCCACCATTCGGTTGGTGTCTACCGAGTAGCGGAATCGACCTCGTCGCCAATACCCCGGAGTACCCGCATGGGACGCCGCATCAGATCCCGCACAGCCGCCAGGGGAACAGGCTCCGGAACGTGCGGCCTGCCGCATCCCGAGTCTGCCCGCGAACTCGGCGCGCACACGGCGATGTCGGGGCCGGCCACCGGCGACGAGGTCGTGGCGGCCGCCGGCCCCGGGTGCCGGCTGCGGGTCGCGACGCCCCTCGCCCGCCTGGGCAAGGACATGCCCCTCGCCCACACCGTGCGGGCACTCGACGCCGCCTTCCGCGCGGCGCCCCCATAAGGCGGTCGCTCGGACCGGCGCCCGTCCGCCACTGCACCGTCGTCACGCACACCGTCGTCACGCACACGGTCGTCGCGCACACCGTCGTCATGCACACCGCCCCACAGCCCGCCACGGTGCCGGCCCGTGGCACGGCCCCCTCCTCTCCGGCGCCGCAGGAAAGGGTGCTAGATGATCCTCGCCAACTACCAGCAGAACTACAGTCCGGTGGGGCATTCGCTCGGGCTGTCGTCCATCGTCGCGATCCTTCCGCTGCTCGTCCTGTTCGTGCTGCTCGGCGCGGTGCGGATGAAGGCGTGGCTCGCCTCGCTGATCTCCCTCGTCGTCGCCGTGGTGCTCGCGGTCGCCGTGTACTCGATGCCGCTCGCCGACGCGCTCAACAGCGGGCTGCTGGGAGCCGCGTTCGGTTTCTTCCCGATCATGTGGATCGTCATCAACGCGATCTGGGTCTACAACCTCACCGTCGAAACCGGTCACTTCGACGTCCTGCGCAGGTCGTTCGCGTCCATCAGCGACGACCAGCGGGTGCAAGCGATCATCATCGCCTTCTCCTTCGGTGCACTCATGGAGGCGCTGGCCGGCTTCGGCACGCCCGTCGCGATCAGTTCGGTCATGCTGATCGCCCTGGGCTTCAAGCCGCTCAAGGCGGCCACCGTCGCCCTGGTCGCCAACACCGCGCCCGTGGCGTTCGGCGCGATAGCCGTGCCGATCACCACACTGGCGGGCGTCACCGGCCTGCCCGTGGAGGATCTCGGCGCGATGGTCGGCCGGCAGACGCCGATCCTGGCGCTGTTCGTGCCGCTGGCCCTGGTGTTCATCGTGGACGGCCGAAGAGGGCTGCGGCAGGCGTGGCCGCCGGCGGTGGTGTGCGGTGTGTCCTTCGGGGTCTTCCAGTACCTGTCCTCGAACTTCTGGTCCGTGCAGCTCGCCGACATCATCGCCGCGCTCGCCTCCGCGCTGGCGGTCCTGGCATTCACCCGGGTGTGGCACGCCGAGGAGACGTACCAGGAGAACAACGAGAACAACAAGGACGCCGAGGACGACGGCCTCGACGGCGACCTCGGCGACGCCGACGACGGCTCCCGCCGGTCACGGACCCCCGGCCAACCGGCCTCCGCCGGCGGCGAGTTCGTGGACACCCGGGTGGTGGCCCGGGCCCGCGCGGACGCCGACCGCGACACGCGCGACTCGCCTCTGGACGTCTTCAAGGCGTACGCGCCCTACCTGGCCGTCATCGTGGTCTTCGTGCTGGCCACACGGGTACCGGCGATCACCGGAAAGGCTCCGGCCAAGGTCGGCGCGACGGGTACCGGCCTGGAGTCGGTGACGCATATCGTCAACTGGCCGGGGCTGCATGTCCTCAGACCGAACGGTGACCCGGTCGCCACCACCTTCAAACTCAACTACCTCTCGGCGGCCGGGAGTCTGCTGCTGATAGCCGGCCTGATCAGCGTGGTCCTGCTCCAGGTCGCCCCGCGCCGTGCACTGCGCGCCTACGGACGCACCCTCGACCAGCTGAAGTTCGCGGTGCTCACCGTCATGCTGGTGATAGGGCTCGGCTACATCATGAACGAGTCCGGGCAGACCACCACGCTGGGTCTGTGGGTGGCCGGTGCCGGCGGGGCCTTCGCCTTCCTCTCCCCGATCCTCGGCTGGCTGGGCGTCGCCGTCACCGGATCCGACACCTCCTCCAACTCCCTGTTCGGCGCCCTCCAGATCACCGCCGCCCACCAGGCGGGCCTGTCGCCCACCCTCATGGCCGCGGCCAACTCCTCCGGTGGAGTGCTCGGCAAGATGATCTCCCCGCAGAACCTCGCCATCGCCGCGGCCGCGGTCGGTTTCGAGGGCCGCGAGGGGATCCTCTTCCGCCGGGTCATCGTGTGGAGCGTGGTCTTCATGCTCTTCATGTGCGTACTGGTCTACCTGCAGAGCACCCCCGTGCTCGACTGGATGGTCGTGCGCACGTCGGCAACCACCCCCTGACATCTGCGCGGCCCGGCTCCGTCAATCCACAAGGAGCCGGCTCCGTAACTCCACAGGAGAGCCAGCCTCGTTCAGTCGGTCGACGCAGCAAGTCGCCGTCGGTTGCGCAGTGTTTGTCGGCGTACCACGCGATGATCGCCCTGAACCCCGGGCAGTCAGCGGTGCGTTCCGCCGCGCCCGACCTGGGCGATCACCCGGTCGGGCGCCTTCCGGCGCTGCCTCGGCCGTCGGCGGCCAGGGCGGTGAACAGGGCGTCGAGGGCGGCGGGGTAGGCGCGTTCGGAAGGGGCTGCGAAGCCGATCAGCAGCCCCTGCGGACGGTCGGCGGGGTCGTGGTGGAGTTCGGTGAGGCCACGCAGGGCGACACCGTGACGGGCGCACCTGGCCAGGAGTCGGTCCTCGCCGGGGCCGTCGGCGGGGAGGGTGACGAGGGTATGGAGGCCGGCGGGTACTCCGTGGGCGGTGAGGCCGGGTCGGGCGGTCAGGCGGTCGAGGAGGAGTTCGCGGCGCCGGCGGTAGCGCAGGCGGGCGGCGCGGATGTGGCGGTCGTAGGCGTGCGTGGTGATCAGGTCGGCGAGGACGAGCTGGCCCAGCGTCTCGGTGTACAGGTCGGCTTGCTGTCTGGCCCGCGTCACCGGCCGCACCAGAGGCGACGGCAGGACCATCCAGGCCAGTCGGAGGGCGGGGCCGAGGGTCTTGGACGCGGTACCGCAGTAGACGACATGGTCGGGTGCCATGCCCTGGAGGGCGCCGACGGGTTGGCGGTCGTAGCGGTACTCGCCGTCGTAGTCGTCCTCGACGATCAGGCCGCCTGTGGAGCGCGCCCAGGCGCACAGTGTCCGGCGGCGGCCCGGATGCAGCGGAACGCCGGTCGGGTACTGGTGCGAGGGGGTGAGGAACACCGCGCCTGTGCGCTGTGTCAGCGCTTCCACGCGGGCGCCGTGGGCGTCGACGGGCAGGGCGACGGTGTTCAGTCCGGCACGCCGGACGACATCGCGGAAGACGTTGTGACCGGGGTCCTCCACGGCCGCGGTGCGGATGCCGCTCGTGGCCAGTACCCCGCTGAGCAGGCCGAGTCCCTGGTAGTAGCCGGAGGTGATCACGATTCGGTCCGGGTCCGTGATCACGCCGCGCGTGCGGCCCAGGTAGTCGGCGAGGGCGACGCGCAGTTCGATCCGGCCCTGCGGGTCTCCGCTGCCGAAGACCTCGGGGCGGGCGTGTGTGAGCACACGGCGGGTGGAGGCGAGCCAGGCCCGGGTCGGGAAGGCGCTGACGTCGGGGCGCCCGGGGCGAAGGTCGTGGCGGGGAGTGGCGGGAGCGGGTGCGGGGCCCGCGGGGGCCTGGGCGCGTTGTGCCGCGTCGGCCACTTTGGTGCCCGAACCCGGGCGCGTGGTGAGGTAACCCTCCTCGACGAGTTGGCCGTAGGCGGCGCTGACGGTGCCCCGCGAGAGTCCGAGTTCCTGGGCCAGCCCGCGGGTGGACGGCAGGAGCGTCCCGGTGGGCAGACGTCCCTGTCGGATCGCCGTCCGCAGCGCGGACTCCAGGCCGGCGCGCCGTCCGCCCGCGGTATCGAGAGCGATGTGCAGGTCGAGTCGGGAACTGGACCAGGAATTCGGCATGGAACTGGATCTTATTCCTGGTCCGGTGTCCCTCTACGTTCGATACCGAAGGCCCGGACGAAGGGGGTCGTGGGCGTGAAACGGGTTGCCGCGAACGGACCCGGCGCACCGACCGCTGCGGTCCGGCACCGGTTCACCAGGGCCGGGCGCGCTGGGCGCGTCTGGCACACCTGGCACACGGGCCAGGGCTGCCCGGCCGTCCTCGGCCACATCCTGCACACCGCGACGAAAGGACCCCAGCGGTGATCGTGATCGCTCACCTCAGCGACATCCACATCGACGACGGGCACCGCAGCTCCGCGCGCACCCGGGCTGTCATGGACTACCTCGAAGACCTCCCCTACGACCTGGACGCGGTCCTGGTCACCGGAGACATCGCCGACCACGCGCTGCCCGCCGAGTACGAGCAGGCACGCCGGCTACTGGCCTCCCGGCACCCGGTCCTGGTCTGCCCCGGCAACCACGACGACCGTGCGGCATTCCGGCAGTCCCTGCTGGGGCAGCCGCCGTCGACGGCACCGGTCAACCAGGTGCTACGCACCGACGACTTCGTCATCGCCCTGTGCGACTCCTCGGTGCCCGGCAAGAACGAGGGCTTCCTCGAGGACGAGACCCTGGCGTGGCTGGAGGACGTCCTGGCGCAGGCCCCGGCCGGGGTGCCGGTGCTCGTCGGCTTCCACCACCCGCCGGCCGTGCTGCATCAACCCTTCGTCGACGGCATCCGCCAGTTCGGCGTGGAACGACTCGCCGACCTGACGGCCCGTCACCCCAACCTCACCGCCTTCCTGTGCGGACACGCCCACACCTCGGCGGCGACCACCTTCGCCGGACGGCCCCTGCTGGTGGCACCCGGAGTGGTCTCCACGCTCCGGTTCCCCTGGGAGCATCACGCACACCCCGAGGACTACGTCCACCTCGACCAGCAGCCCGCGCTCGCCTTCCACGTCCTGGACGACGAGGGCCGGCTGACCACCCATTTCCGCTGCGTCACCACCTGATCACGCGGCCACGGCAGAACGCAGGGGCCCACGTCGTCACGGTCCTCCTCACCGGAAGCCGGCAGGAGCAGTCGGTGAGTTGCTCCCGGCGTCGGCCCCTCGGCGTTCACCAGCCGACCAGGTCCATGGACTTTCGAGCGAGCCAGTCCATGAACGACACGGGCCGGCCGGCCAGGTTCAGGGGAAGGATCCGGTCGCAGGTGGCACGGCCGTCGAACCACAGGGAGCCCTGGTGCGGACCCGTGACAACGAGCAGGGTCGAGAAACCACAGCCGTTCTCCTGGATGAACACGGCGCCAGAGGTCTTGCGCTCCTGGAACACCTCGCACTCGGCGTCCCACTGCTTCCACGCCGCCCGGTAGGCGTCGTGGTCCGGGAAGTCCTCCGCCAACGGCTCGCGTGCGTCCAGCTCGTCCTCATCAGCACGGTAGGAGTCGGGATGCGGGAAGGCAGTGGTGAGCAGGCCGTAGTTGGTGCTCGTATCCCCATGCCAGCCCCAGCCCGCCGTGGATCGGCACAGGCGGTTCACCGCACCGCCGGCGCTCTGCCGGAGCAGGTAATCCCGGTACTGGTGCGGGAACACGATGCCCAGCTCCGCCTCCGCTTCGAGGATCTCCGCTTCGGACAGCGGCGGCGCCGGACAGGCGTCTCGCCCCGAGGGCGGACAGCCGCATTCGTCAAAGCGCCGCCCCCGGGCCACGCGTTGGGCTTCCGCTGTCCAGTCGGTCGTCATACGGGGGAGGGTAGACGCGAGTGCCGCGGGGAGGACGGCGTTGTCGCCCCGGGCACGGCGCCGCCCCCAGCCCACAGCTCTGGACGCGGCATGTGCGACCCAACCGGCCGGCCCCTGCAAGCCCTGCCTGGAGCGACCGCGCTTCGGTCGGCAGCGTTTCGACACTCCGAAGACACCCGACGCCGATGGCCTCCTGTTCCAGTACGGGCCCCACTCCTTCGGCGGTCGTTCGTGACCTCAGTCCGATGCAGATCAGCATCTGTCGAGAGCAGGTGTGACGGCTGCTCGAACAGCGTCCTGTCGAGCGAGGGAAGACTGGATCGCGTGCCTGGCCCACGGGAATTGCGGGCCCGGGGGCACGGTCGGTCCGGGGGCGCTCCGTCCGGGTACGTCTGTCCGGTGCATCCGTCCGGGGTGTGAGCGGTGTCCGGTATGGCGGCTGTTGGCAGGTCGCGCAGGTGGGGGCGCGTGGCGCTGTTACGGTCGGCCGGTCCTCTCTCTTCCGGTCCTGTCGGGGGCCGCAGACCTCGCGGCGGTTTCAGGAGGCGGCGTATGCGGGTGGGACTGCATGCTCTGGGTATCGCGAACGGTGCTCGCCCGGAGATCGTCCGGGCGGTGGCACGGGCAGCCGAGGCCCACGGGTTCAGCAGGTTGTGGGCGGGCGAGCATGTCGTGCTGGTCGACGCCCCGGTCTCGCGTTACCCGTACTCCGACGACGGCCGGATCGCCGTACCGGCCGACGCCGACTGGCTCGATCCGCTGCTCGCGCTGAGTTTCGCGGCGGGTGTGACGGATGAGATCGGGCTCGCCACGGGAGTGCTGCTGCTTCCTGAGCACAATCCGGTGGTGGTGGCCAAGCAGGTGGCGACCCTGGACGTCCTTTCGGCGGGGCGGTTCACGCTCGGGGTCGGAATCGGCTGGTCTGCCGACGAGTTCGCCGCGCTCGGTGTTCCGTTCGCACGACGTGGGCGGCGGACCGAGGAGTACCTCGCCGCGATGCGTACGTTGTGGCGGGAGGACGTGGCCACGTTCGAGGGGCACTTCACACACTTCCGGAACGCGCGCGTCAACCCCAAGCCGGTGCGCGACCGCTCGATCCCCGTCGTGATGGGCGGCAACGGTGACGAGGCGCTGCGCCGGGCCGCGACGGTCGCGGACGGATGGTACGGCTTCAACCTCCCGGCCGCGGAGGCGGTGGAGCGTGTCTCCGTGCTGGCCGGGCTCTGCGCGGAGCACGACCGCCCGATGGAGGAGCTCACCGTGGCGGTCGCGCTGACCGACGCGTCCCCGGAGATGCTGCCGGAGCTGGCCAGGGCGGGGGTGACCGAACTGGTCGTCGTCGACGCACCGCCCGCGACGCCGGACGAGGCCGGTGACTGGGTCGCCGCCCTCGCCGGCCGATGGCTGGCGCCCGCTGGTTCCTGAGCGACCGTCTCCGGCCGGTCCCTGGCAGAGCCGCACCCAGGAACCGGCCGATGTGGACGGGCTCGCGTGCACAGGCCGGCGTGGACGGGCTCGCATGGACGGGCTCGCATGGACGGGCTCGCATGGACGGACTGCTTTCGCGGTCCGGCCCTGCGATCAGCGGCCGGCCTGCAACGCGCTCCAGGTCGCGGGACCGACCTGGCCGTCTACGCCCAGGGCGCGACTGCTCTGGTAGTCCCGGACGGCCTGGTCGGTGCCGGGTCCGAACTCGCCGTCCGCGGAGACGGTGCGTCCCAGGGCGGCGGTGAGAGCCCTCTGCAGGCGCTCGACGTCGGAGCCCGTGCTGCCCTGGCGGAGCCCCGGCGTGCTGCCGGCCGAGAGCAGCGCGGTCCAGGTGCGGGCGCCCACCACTCCGTCGGCGCCGAGTCCGCGGTCCCGCTGGAAGGCGGTCACGGCGGCGGTGGTCTTCGAGCCGAAGCTGCCGTCCACGGTGCCCGCGTCGAACCCCTGCTGGTTGAGGAGCGACTGCGCGGCCGACACCTGGGGGCCGGTGGAACCGGAGCGCAGGGTGTCGTACGACGGGAAGGACAGCTGGACACCGCCGCCCCCGGTGCTGCCGCCCACCAGCTGCATGTAGTAGGTCCAGTTCCAGTTCGGCCCCGGGTCCGTGTGGTCGTTGCCGGGTACCTCGGAGTGGCCGACGATGTGGGCGCGGTCCTTGGGGATTCCGTAGCGGTCGCAGAGATACGCCGTCAACGCCGCGGAGGAGCGGTACATCGCGTCGGTGAACCAGCTCGGATTGTCGATGTACCCCTCGTGCTCGATGCCGATGCCGGACGCGTTGCCCGAACGGGCGTGCCAGGCGGTGTCCTTGTCGCGCACCATCTGGGTGATCTGGCCGTCGGAGGAGCGCACCACGTAGTGGGCGCTGACCTCGGCCGACGGGTTCTGGAACCAGCTGATCGTCCCCGCGTACGAGCCCTGGGTGACGTGGATGACGACCTTGCTGATCGACGCCGTGCGGCCGACGGCGTAGTTGGCGGGGTCGGCCGGGACCCAGAGGGCGGACGGGTAGTCCGGGCTCTGGGCCACCGGTGCCGCGGCGGCCTCGTAGCGGCCGCGTTCGGGTGCGACCGGGCGGGCGGGGACGGTCAGCCTCTCGCCGTCCCGGGTGCGGGCCGTGACGCCCTCGGCCAGGAAGGTGTAGACGGTGTCGGCGTAGAGCCGCGCGCTGGAGGGATCGGCAGCGCCCCCGTACTGGGCGATCAGGGGGTACCAGGCGTCGGTGTCGCGCCGCTGGGCCCGGCCGAGTCCGGCGTCGTCGGCGTAGGCGCGCAGGAGGGCCGCGCCACCGCGGATGTTCGCCGCGGTGTCCGTGCGCAGCTCGCGTGGCGTCTCACCGGTGAGCCGGGCCGCCAGTTCCAGGGTGTGCCGGTCGGGGTTGCTCACCAGGTGCATCACCCCGTAGCCGCCTGCCTGGCTGAGCTGACCGGCGTGGTCGTCGAGGTGGGTCTCGGCGTATCCGAGGGCGACCAGGATGTCGCGCGGCACTCCGTACTCGGCCGCCGCGCCGCTGAAGGCGTGGCTGACGGGGCCCGGGGCCGGGGAGCCCGCGGAGCGGGGCGCTGCTGCGGCGGGCTGCACGGTGGCGACCAGTACGGCGAGGAGGCCGAGACCGGACAGGGCCGCGCGCCCCAGGGGAACGCGGGGCAGGTGAGCTGTGCGGGGCATGTGGGGGGATCTGCGGAACATCGGTGTGGCCTCCGGGGTGCTGGACGGTGACGTCGTGCCTCGGTCGCGAGGTGGCCGGCCCGGGACGGGGAGCCGGGCCGGGCCGAGCCGCGCCGCGCCGGCACGAGTTGGAGCGCCCCGGCGGGGACGAGTCGGGGGACCCTCCGGTACGGGCGGCGGAGCTTCTCGCCGGCCCGGAGGGCTGCCCGTGCCGGCGGTCGGTCAGACGGTGCCGTTCTCCCACCACCAGGCGCGGCCGAGGTCCGCGCGGCTGTCGACGTGCTGGTGGTCGGCGGTGTACGTCTCCAGACCGGAGAACCCGCAGGTCTCCGCCTTCTGGTAGACCGTGCGGTTGCTGACCCCGGGGACATTCAGGTCGGCCGCGGTGCCGTACAGGTGCATGCTGTCGCTGGCCCCGCCGATCTCGGCGTTGTGCGCGATGCTGCGGAAGCCGGAGTTGACGGTGATGGCGGTGTTGCCGAGCTTCTTGCGCAGGGCCTCCAGCTTGTACATGGCCCGGCGGACGTTCTCCTTGACGGCTGTCGCGCTCACCTTGCCACCGTCGAAGTTGCCACTGGAACGGTCGGTGAACTCACTCCAGTTGAAGTGGACCGTCGAACCGTCGGACTGCTCGAGGGCGTTGAGCTGCGCCTGAGTGGCGGGTCCGGCACTGCCGTCGGCCGACAGGCCGTAGGCCGCCTGGAACCGGCGGACGGCGGCGGCCGTACCGGGCCCGAAGTCGCCGTCTATGCTCACCCGCGACTGGGAGGCGGAGTCCGCGGCCCAGCCGGCGACGCGGATCTGGAGCTCCGTCACATCCGCGCCGGTCGCACCCTGGTTCATGGTGCGCGTCCAGTTGTAGGCATGCGCGGTGCCCGTCAGGAGCAGGGGGCCGGCGAAGGCGCCCACGGTCGCGGCGAGGGTTCCGCGCAGGATCGCGCGGCGGTTCAAAGAAGCGGTCACGGTGACTCCCTGGGGATGTGGGCGGGCGCTCGGGCGAGGGGGGTGTCAGTAGGCGAGCTGGAACGGCACGACCTGGGCGTCGGTGTCGTAGGCGTGCACGCGCAGCTTGAAGTGGGTGCCGTCCTTGACGTCGGTGGCGACGGTCGCCCACTGGGGGCCGAACGTCGAGTAGGTGTTGTCGTGGTTGCACAGCGAGGTGTGGTCGACGAAGACGACGCAGGCGTCCAGGTAGCCGGTGGCCGAGCTGCTGAGCTTGATGTTGATGTCGGAGCACCGCGAACTGGTCGTGTAGGTGCCGAACTCCACCGCGGCGGTCGAGTAGTGGTACGTGTGCGACGTGGCGCCGTCGTAGCAGGAGGTGGCGGCAGCCGTGGTGGACTGTGCGAGGGCCGGTGCGGTGGCGCCGCCGGTGAGGAGCGCGGTCGCGGCCGCGAGGACAGCCGCCGTTCGCCGGGTGCGGGTCATCTGAACTCTCCGATCGTTGGAGTGGGCAGAGCGGTGGCCCTGGCCGTGGTCCGGTGGATCCCGCTGGGTTCAGAAGGCGATCTGGACGTGCGCGGTGGCACCTTCCAGGTCGACGCCGAGGGGAACGGTGAACTCGCTGCCGTCCTTGACGTCGGTCGCGATGGTCTTCCAGCTCCAGCCGATGGTGGTCCAGTAGTTGCACCGGCCGTAACGGGTGAACTTCACGCACGCGTTCACCGAGCCGGCGTCTCCGCCGATGATGCGGACGTTGATGTCGGCGCAGCGGGACGATGCCGTGTAGGGCCCGAATTCGAGGGAGTCGCCGGTGTTCACGGTGACGGCGCCGCCGTAGCAACTGGTGGCGGCCGCCGAGGCCGTGGACACCGGTGCGGGAGCCGCCGACGCGGTGGTGGGTGGCGTGACGGCGAGGGCGAGGGGGAGGGCGACGAGCAGGGCCGCCGCGGCCCGGTGGGCGAGGATCTTCACCATCGACTTCCTTCTCCGTGCGGGAGCATGCGGAAGGTGCGGGGTTCGCGGGCCGAGTCGCCGTAGTGCCGTAGTGCCGTAAGTGGTCCCTGGAAACGGGGATGCCACGGGGATCGCTGTGACGGCGCGAGTTCATGCTCCGTGGAACGCCCCCGCCTGTCATGCTCATTTGAACTGAGTGAAATGTCGCAGGCGGAAGGGGTGTTGGCCGTGCTTCGCATCCATTTCTCGGCCGAGGATCTGGCCAGGACGAGGGTCGCCTCCGCTCCGCACCCGCTGTGGGAGATCGCCGCCAGCCTTCACCGTTTCCAGACCCCCGCCGGCCGCTGGGCATACGCGCACTGGTACCGCACGGCGCGTGAGCGGCTCCGGGAGGCGGGGCTCGAGGGCGTGGTGCGACAGGTCCTGCTGCCTCTCTTCCCGCGCGCGTCGTACTGGCCCGACTTCCTGACACCGCTGGAGGGGGCGGACGGGCTGGAAGCCGGGCTGGAGGCGATCCTCGCCACGCCCCCGGACCGGGTGGCGGCGGAACTCGCCGCCCTCACGCGGGTCAGCCGGGTGCCGGCCCGGCTCGGCCGGCTGCCGGGGAGGGAGGCCCGCGGCGAACTGGTCGGCATTCTGCGCGCCTACCACCGGACCGTCATCGAACCCCATGAGGAGTGGGTGCACGAGAGCGTGCACACCGAACGGATGCGACTGGCCCGGCATCTGCTCGACGGCGGCGCCGAGGGCCTCCTCGAAGGGCTCGGCCCGGCGATGCGCTGGCGACACCCGCGCCTGGAGATCGACACGTACCCGACGGAACACGACATCCGGCTGAGGGGCCGCGGGCTGCTGCTCATACCGTCGTACTTCTGCTGGAAGGGGCCGGTCTCCCTCGCCGATCCAGGATTACCCCCCGTCCTCGTCTACTCGCTCCACCACAAGGTGCCCACCGGGCCGGCCCGGACCGCCGCGGAGGCCGCCGGCTCACCGTCTCTGGAGGCCCTGCTGGGCCGGGCCCGAGCCGCCGTCCTGCGCGCCACGGCGGCCGGGGCGACCACCACCGAAGCCGCCCGCCGGGCCGGAGTCACCCCGGCGACCGCCACCCATCACACCGCGGCGCTGCGCGACGCCGGCCTGATCACCAGCCACCGCCATGCCAACACGGTCGTCCACACGCTGACGCTGCTGGGGGCGACGATGCTGAGCAGGAACCTGAGGGGCGCCCCGCCGGGGATCGAATAGAGCCCAGCCGGGGATCGGACAGAGGAGCCGCATGGAAAGCGGCCGGATCCGCCGCGGCCCCGGGGTCAGACGGCGGGGCGGCGCGAGACGTCGGTCGGTTCCCAGTCGCGATTCCAGAAGGCTTCGAGCCCCTGCTCGTCGATGAACCGCCGTTCCACCTCGTGGATGGGGTAAATCCCCTGAATGTTGATCACGTCGTGCCCTTCGTCTCCCGGAACGCCGACGTCGATTCCCAGGTGGTCGTCCCTGTCGAGGACGATCGGCGCGAAAACACAGAAAGCGGTCATCTCCGATGCGGGCGTGATGCGTTCGCCGAAGTCGATGGTGTTGCCGTAAGCGAACGGGACGGTGCCGCGGAGCTGTTCGGCGAGGTAGCCCACGGCGTGGGCCCAGATCACGTCGGCCGAGTTCACGCTGATGCAGAGTTCCGGCGAGCCGTGCCGCCAGTCCGGGTGCTCCGCCAGGGACAGGCCGTAGGTGAGCGTCGTGGAGAGTCCGTCCGGCAGGTCGTCGTACACGATCTCCGTCACACCGTTCAGGCCCTGTTTCGTCGACTCGACCGGGAAGAAGCGGGGTTCCCTTCCCCTGGACAGCCGGTCAAGGTGGGCGAGGTACTTCTCTATGCGACTGACCATGCCGTCAGCCTGCACGATCACTCACCCGTGGACGCCGCCGGGGTCCCTCCGGGGCCCTCCTCGACGGGTCCGTGGGAAACAGGTCTGTAACAGGCCCCCACAGAAATCGAGCCAGATGCCGGGCGGCGTACGGCCGTGCACGGAGCCGGGCCGGCGCCGCCGGCGGGGACCACCGGGGACCGGCGTCGTCACCGGCCGGACCAGCGCCTCGGGCCCTGCGCGCGGCCCCTGCCGGCGGACCGGGGACGAGCGTGACCGTCCGCCCCGCCGGGCGGCCTGTGCGGGGTGCGCCGGTTCATCGTCCCCACAACGGCGATACCGTGTGCGGCAGTCGATCGTCTGTTCTGCGATCACTGACCCACTAGGGGGTTCCATGAAACACCGACGCCCGCGCGAACGTCGCAGAGCCATCGCCAAAGCGGCAGGTACGGCGAGTGCGGTCGCTGTCGCGCTGGCCGCGGGGATGACGCCGGCGATGGCCGCCGGGACGACACAGGGCAAGCCCACGGCCACCGAGGGCTCGCCCACTCCGAAGGCGCCCTGGGCGCCCGAGAACGACGAGCTGACCGGCAGGCGCAACGCCGCCCACGCCGCGACCGCCGCGCCCAACAGCCTGCGCTCGTCGTCCCCGCTCAAGCTCACCATGCCCGCGCCGACCGGGCGCTCCAGCGTGGGCATGGTCGGCCTGCACCTCGTCGACAAGTCCCGTACGGACCCGTACGTGTCCGGCAAGAAGTCCCGCGAGCTGATGGTCTCGCTCTGGTACCCGACCGCCGCGCCGTCCGGGCACTACCAGGCGCCGTGGATGCCGTCGCTCTCGGGCGCCCACTTCCTCGCCACGCGCGGCCTGTCGCCGCAGCAGGTGACCCTGCCGACGACGGCGGGCCACGTGCTCGCCCCGGTGGACACCAAGCTCGGCAAGCTGCCCGTCCTGCTGTACTCGACCGGGCTGCACTCCGACCGCGCGATGGGCACCGTGCTCGCCCAGGACCTCGCCAGCCGCGGCTACCTCGTCGTCACCGTGGACCACACCCACGACGCCAACGAGGTGCAGTTCCCGGGCAACCGGGTCGAGGTGAACACGATGCCGGCGGGCTCGCACTCCTCGGACACGCTGAACGTGCGCGCGGCCGACATGCGGTTCGTCATCGACCAGCTCGGCACGCTCAGCAAGGGCGGCAACCCGGACGCCGGTCACGCCACGCTCCCCACCGGTCTGACGAAGTCCGTGGACATGTCCCGGATCGGCATGTTCGGCTGGTCGCTGGGCGGCGCCGCGGTCGACACCGCCATGCAGCTCGACCACCGCATCGCCGCCGGGGCCAACCTGGACGGGCAGTTCTTCGGCTCGGCGCCCAGCAAGAACCTGGACCGCCCCTTCATGCTGTTCAGCTCCGGCACCCACAACCGCAACACCGACGGCTCGTGGCGCACCCTGTGGTCACACCTCAAGGGCTACCGGGTCGACATCCAGCTGCACGGCGCGGCGCACCTGTCGTTCAGCGACAACGAGTGGATGGTGGCGCAGGAGGCCAACCTGCTCGGGCTCTCCAAGAGCCAGCTCCAGCAGCAGTACGGGACGATCGACCCGAACCGCGCGATCGAGATCCAGCGCGTCTACCTCGCCGCCTTCTTCGACCAGACGCTGCGCAAGCAGCACAGCACCCTGCTCGACGGGCCCTCCAAGAAGTACTCGGAGATCTCCTTCGTCCGCTGACCGGGCGTTCGAAGGGCGGGCCCCGTCTCGCGGGGCCGCCCTTCGATGTGGCCGGAAAACGCACCTCGCCCGGACAACGCCGGTACGAAAGTGTGATGGACATGTGATCGGATGCGACTAAAGTGTTCGTTCGCCCTATCGAACGTTTTTGCGCTAGGCGACCTTCGAGAGAGGAACCGCTGTCCTGCCCACCGAGTCCCGGGCGCCGCGCCGACACCGCATTCGCCGCCGCGCCGACATGCCGCTGCTCGGCGGTGTACGCCCGCCGATCGCCTCGCTCATCCTGCTGCTGCTCCTGGTCGCCGCCCTGACCGTCGTCGGCCTCGGCGGCATCCATGCCGAGCACGTGCCGCAGGCCGTGCGGACTTCGGAACAGCGGATCGCCGCGGACACCGCGCTGTCGGTGCGCACCACGATCGACGCCGAGGCCGGCGCGGTCCGCCGTACGGCCGCCGCCTACACCGCGACGAGCACATCGACCCCCGCGAGCACCCTCAAGGCGCTGACCGCCGCGAGCAAGGCGGACCGCGGCGCCGTGCTGCTCGACGCGCACACCGGCCGACTGCTGGCGTCCGGTGGCGGGCCGGTGACGCTGGCCGGCGTGAAGGCCGCCGAAATGACGTCCGGACACGGTCCGATCCCGCCCCGGCTGGTGACCTCGGCCGGCGCGCGGCAGCTGCTGTACTTCGCCAGGGTCACGCTGCCCGCGCAGAAGGTGGACGCCAACCAGGACCAGAACCAGGTCCCGAGCGGGACCGAGCGGCAGTGGCTGCTGGCGGTCTCCGAGGCGCTCCCCGCCGTCACCACCTACGGTGACGGGCGCACGGCCGTGGTACTGGACGCGAGCGGCAAGGCCCTCGTCACCGCGTCCCACGGCACGCCGTCACCCGACGCGGCCGGCGGCGCTCTGCCCATGGCGACGGCCCGCGCGGTGAGCGCGTCGGGGCAGGGCACCGACGCCTCCGGAAACCTGCTGGGCGCCGCCACGGGCGCTCGGCGCACCGTGGCCGGCTGGGCCCAGGTCGCCTCGGCGACCGGTCCGGGCGACACCGACGGCCTCGGCCTGGTGGTGCTCACCTCCCGCGCGGTGCCCACCACGACCGCGGACGCCGCCGACTACTGGAGCTTCGCGCTCGCGGCCGCCGCGGCCCTGGTCGTGGTCGTGCTGCTGCTCTGGTCGGCGCTGCACTTCCTCGTGCAGCGTCCGCTGCTGCGGCTGTACCTGTCCGCCGGCCGGCTGGCCAGGGGCGCGAGCGAGAGCGGCCCGGCCGCGGCGGCGGAGCTCGCCCGGCCCGTGCCCGTGCACGGCTTCGGGGAACTCGCCCGGATCGGAAGGCTGCTGGAGTCGCTGCGCCGGCAGTTGCTGGGCGAGAGCGGCCCGCAGGAGTTCCCGGCCCGCCGCGGACCGGGCTACCGGGCGCTGGCCGCGCTCGGCGTGCTGCTGGTGGCCTGCTGGGCGGTCCCGATGATCTTCATGCTGAACCGGGCGGACACCGCGACCGCGGTGCCCGCTCCGGTCCTCGCCGACCAGCAGACGCGCGCCGAACTCGCGGCGAACCGCGTCCGGCAGTCGCTCGACCAGTCGTACGCCGACCTGAGCGACGTGGCCGGAAACCTGCCGGGCCGGAGCCGGGACGCGCAGACCGAGCTCCTGCGGCACACCCTCGCCGAGCACAAGCAGTACCGCTCGCTGTATCTCCTGGACCGCTCCGGTGCCATCACGCTGCGGGTCGGGGACACGCCGCTGCGGACCCTCGTCCACGTGCCCGGCGGCGGTGGGGTCACCACCGTCAACACCTCGGGCCGCATCCCGGCCATCGCCTCCTACACCCAGGTCCGCGCGGTCAAGGGCGCGTCCCCGGCCGCCGGGGTGGTCCTGTTCGGCGAGATCGACGTGAAATCGCTCAACTCCATCCTGAACAGGCCCGATCTGGGCAGCGTCTGGGTGACGGACGCCGACTGCAAGGTGCTGGCGGCGAGCGTGGGCTACCGCGCCTTCCAGTCGCTGCCCGACGCCGGTCTGACCCGTCTCGCCCGCGCCGCCCAGAGCGCGCCGGGCACCGCGGGCACCGCGACCTCGACGGTGCTCTCCTCGTCGTCCGGTCCGTCGGTGGACGCCGCCGCGCCGCTGGCACAGAGCGGCCCGACGGCGCACCTCGGCTGGCGTGTGGTGACCGCGGAGCCCGCGGCGGCGCTCCGGCTCCCCGCGGTGCAGGCCCAGCAGCGCACCATGCTCGCCGGGATCCTGGCCCTCGCGTTCAGCACCGCCTGCCTGGGCTGGCTGCACGTCGTGGTGATCCGGCCGCTGCGCGCGGTCGCCGTGCTCGGCGAGAAGCTCGCGAGCGGGGACCGCCGTACCGTGCTGCACCCGGTCAACCACGACGAGGTCGGCTCGGTCACCCGCGGCCTGGAGCTGATGCGCCAGGCCCTCGCCGAACGCGGCCGGGCGGGCAGGTCCGGACAGACCGCCGATCCCGGCCGGTCGCGGCGCGAGAACACACTCCAGCGGTAGAAGGACGGATTCGGCGTGCTCTTCCTCTATGTCATTGTCCTGCTGTGCTGCGCCGCACTGTGGGTCGCCGGAATCCTGGAGCAGAAGCGGCACTTCGCTTCGCTGGACCAGATACCGACGCGGGTGCTGGTCAACGGCATCCGCGGCAAGAGCTCGATCACCAGGCTGTGCGCGGGCGCGCTGCGCGGCGGCGGCCTGGTCACGGTGGGCAAGACCACCGGCACCGCGGCCAGGTTCATCCATCCGGACGCCACCGAGGAGCCGGTGTACCGCAAGTTCGGACTGGCCAACGTCGTCGAGCAGATCGGCATCGTGCGCCGGGCGGCGACCTACCGTCCGGACGCGCTGGTGATCGAGTGCATGGCGGTGATGCCCGCGCTGCAGGAGATCAACCAGGAGAAACTGATCCGCTCCACCATCGGCGTCCTGTGCAACGTCCGCGAGGACCACCTGGAGGAGATGGGGCCGACGCTGGACGACGTGGCCCGCTCGCTCTCCCGCTCGATGCCGGTCGGCGGGGTGTGTGTGACGGCGGAGAAGGACCGTCTGCACATCCTCCAGAAGGAGGCCGACAAGCGGAACTGCCGTCTGATCGCGGTCGATCCGGAGTCGGTGAGCGACGCCGAACTGCGCGGCTTCAGCTGGTTCACCTTCAAGGAGAACGTGGCGATCGCGCTCGCCGTCGCCGAACTGCTCGGTGTGGAGCGGCAGACCGCGCTGCAGGGCATGTGGGACGCGCCGCCCGACCCGGGCGTGCTGTCGGTGGAGCGGTACGTCACCCCCGAGGGCAAGCGGCTGCGCTTCGCCAACGTCTTCGCGGCCAACGACCCCGAGTCGACGCTGATGAACGTCAAGCAGCTGGAGGACCTGGGCGCGATCAAGCGGCCGCTCAACGTGCTCATCAACTGCCGCCCGGACCGGGTGGAACGCAACGGTCAGATGGGCGCGATCATCCCCGACCTCGCCCCCGAGGGGGTCTTCCTGATCGGCCACCCGACCAAGAGCGCCCGCGACGCCATTCCGGCGGCCTTCACCGGGCGGGTGGTGGATCTCGGCGGCGACCGCCGGGACCCCGAGGAGCTGACCGAGGCGATCCTCGCGGAACTCGGCCCCACCTCCTCGCTGGTGGCGATCGGCAACATCCACGGCCAGGGCGAGCTGTTCCTGGAGTGCCTCGCCGAACTGCCGCTGGACGTCTCCGAGGAGGAACTCGTCGCCGTTCCCGCCGGGGACGGCCTGGACCAGGAGACGATGCAGATCGCGGTGCCCCGGCAGATGGCGGTGTCCCCGCCCCCCGCTCCCGAGCCCTACAGCTGGGTGGCGCCGCTGGAGACGCCGGCGAACGGCTTCCACGTCCCGGGACAGCGCGAGCTCGCCCGCCGGCTCGCCGCCCGCCACGACCGGCTCGACGGCCGGCGAACCGAAGACGACTACCAGTCGTACGATCCCCACCAGTCCCCGAGGAACCGTTAGTGATCCCCGCTCACCTCACCGCACAGACCGCCGCGCTCGGGATCGCCCTCGGGCTGGTCTTCTCGCTCGTCTGCTACCTGACCACCAACCTCTCGCCCGGAGGGATGATCACCCCCGGCTGGATCGCCCTCACGCTCGTCACCGACGTGCAGATGGCGGCGCTGATGGTCGGTGTCGCGGCGGTCACCTACTTCATGACGAAGCTGCTGCAGCGCACGGTGATCCTCTACGGCAAGCGGCTGTTCGCCGCCGTGGTGCTGTGCGCGGTACTCATACAGACCACCGTGATGCTCGCCCTCAACCACGAGTTCCCGCTGCTGTACACGTCGCAGACGCTCGGCTTCATCGTCCCCGGCCTGGTCTCCTACCAGATGGTCCGCCAGCCGCTGGGGGCCACGCTCATCTCGACCACCGCGGTGACGCTGGCCACGTACGTGGTGCTGGTCGTCGGGCTGCTGCTCGGCGCGCTGCCCGTCGCCTGATCCGCTCCCCGCCCTTCACCCCGCATCCTCAAGGAGTACCCGCCATGCATTCTGAACCCGTCGGCAGGCGCAACCGCCCCAATCGCCGTGCCGTGCTCGGGACGATCGCGGGCGTGGCGGTCGCCGGGGTGGCCGGCGGTTACGCCTGGAACCGCCACGAGCACGGCGGCGGCAGTGGCAGCGGCGGCGACGACCTCGGCGGCGGCGCGGGCACCGGGTCCGGGTCCGGGGCCCACACCTTCGAGCGGCTGTCCGAGCCCGGCCGTACCGTCGTCCGCGGCTCCGACGGCGACACTCTCGCGACCTTCACCGACGGCGCCCGTACCGCCGTGCTCGCCGGGCCCACCCGCAGCTTCAGCGAGCCGCGGACCACCACCGCCACGGTGACCACGAACGCGTGGGTGCGGGTGCTGCCGCACGCGTGGCAGGCGGGCATGGAGAAGTCCGCCTGGTTCAAGAGCTGGTTCGGCAAGGCGCTCGGCGACACCAAGCCGGACGTCTTCGCGGTGGCGTTCCAGTACAGCAGCGCCGGGGCGCCCGACAAGCGCGACGGATCGGGCGTGCGCTACGCGGGCACCGCGCACTTCGGACCGCGCAACCAGGAGGTCGACAACCCCCTGGACTTCGCCTACCACGACGAACAGTCCGACTTCTACGACTATCTGGGCACCCCCTGGACCTTCTCGGACGGCACGCGCGCGCAGCCGGAGCAGGCCCGCTACGGTGACGTCGACTGCTCCGGCTTCCAGCGCCTGGTGTGGGGCTACCGCATGGGTCTCCCCCTGCACAACACCAACACCAAGGGCGCCGGCATGCCGCGCCGTGCCTTCGCCATCGCCGACTACGGTCCCGGCCGTCTGGTGATCCCCCACACCAACCAGCAGCCCACCGAGCTGGGCGTCCTGCAGCCCGGGGACCTGGTCTTCTTCGCCATCATCAAGGACCGGCCGAACTTCATCGACCACTGCGGGATGTACCTGGGTCTCGACGACCAGGGCCGGCACCGCTTCTACTCCAGCCGCTCCGCCGCCAACGGGCCGACCATGGGCGACATGTCGGGCCGCTCGCTGCTGGACGGAACCGACTTCTACGCCCGCGGGTTCAGGGCTGCCCGCCGCCTGTGAACACGCCGCCTCACCCGTCCGCTGATCCGAGGACCACTGCCATGGCCGCCATCCCCGATTCCCAGTTCACCAGCACCCTCCAGATCCGACGGGTGGACGACCGTCCCTCCGGCCGGCCTGAGGCCGTCCAGCGCTGGGAGCGCCCGGCGCTCGCCGCGGTGCTGGCCGTCGCCGCGGTGCTGTACTCCTGGGGCATCGGGACCGCCGCGCTCCACCCCTTCTACGGCGCGGCGATACGGTCGATGGCCGGCAGCTGGCGTGCCTTCTTCTACGGCGGGCTCGACACCGCCGGCTCGATCACCCTGGACAAGCTTCCCGGTGCCTTCTGGCCCGAGGCCGCCTCCGTCTGGCTCTTCGGCCCGCACACGTGGGCGGCCGTGCTGCCCCAGGTCGTCGAGGGCGTCCTCACCGTGTGGCTGCTGCACCGGATCGTACGGGTCTGGGCCGGGCCGTTCGCCGCGCTGATCGCCGCGCTGGCCCTCACCGTCACCCCGGTCACCGTGGCCCTCAACCGGGCCACCATCCCGGACACCGCGCTCACGCTGCTGCTGGTCGCGGCCGCCGGAGCGCTGCAGAAGGCGGTGCGCACCGAGCGGCTGCTGCCGCTGATCACCTGCGGGATCTGGGTCGGGCTCGCTTTCCAGGCGAAGATGCTGCAGGCGTGGCTGGTGCTGCCGGTCTTCGCCCTGGTGTACCAGATCGCCGCGCCCGGAACCCCGTTGAAGAGGTTCCTGCGGTCCCTGTCCGCCGGTGCGGTCGCCCTGGTGGTCTCCTGTTCCTGGGTGCTGATCGCCTGGGCGACACCGGCCGGCTCCCGCCCGTACCTCGACGGTACGTCCAACAACAGCCCGTTCACCCTGGTCTTCGGCTACAACGGCATGAGCCGCTTCAGCGGCGACGCCACCGCGTTCGGCGCCGTCGCGGGAACCGCCGCCAGCCGCACCTCCGGCAACACCGGCTGGACGATGCTGATCAACCACACGGTCGGTCCCCAGATCGCCTGGTTCCTGCCGCTCGCCGTGCTCGCCGCGGTGCTGGGCGTCCTGTGGCGCTCCGGGAAGCCGCGGACCGACCCGCTGCGCACGGGGTTCCTGCTGTGGGGCGGCTGGCTGGCCGTGCACACCCTGGTGTTCAGCTCCTCCAACGGCAACCACGCCTACTACACCGCCGTCATCGCCCCGGCACTCGCCGCGCTGGCCGGCGGCGGCCTCGCGGTCTTCCGTACGGAGTACGAGGCGTGCGGCCCGCGGCGCCTGGTGCTGCCGGCGTCGATCGCGCTGACGGTGGTGTGGGCGCTCGTGCTCGACTGGCCCACCCGCTTCGTCTCCTGGCTGCTGCCGGTCGCCGTGATGCTCGCGGTGTGCGGCGCGGTGGGTCTGTGGGTCAGCGGGCCCCGCACCTCCCCACGCAGGGTCCACAGCGCCCTCGCCGCCGGGATCGCGGCCACGCTGGTCCTCCCGGCCGGCTGGGCCTTCGCCTGCTTCGACCCGCTGTACGCGGGCGCCTCCACCTCGCCGCAGGCCGGTCCGGTCGGCCTCGCGTACGAGGCGGCCGTCCGGGACCACCACTCCATCGCCAGGGTGGGGCTCGACCGGCCGAGCACCCGTGACACCGCTCTGCTGCGTTACCTCACCGCGCACCGCCACGGCGAGAAGTACCTGCTGGCCACCCAGGCCGCCTACGCCGCCGAGCCCCTGCTGCGCGCGAAGTCCGAGCCCATGTTCGTCATGGGCGGCTTCACCGGTCTCACCCCCTACCCGTCGGCCCAGCAGATGGGCACCCTCGTCGCCACCCACCAGGTGCGCTACGCGCTGCTCACCACGCGGCGTCCCACCACCGCCGCCACCACCTGGGTGAAGTCCCACTGCACCCGCGTCCGTCCGGCCGCCTACGGCCGCCGCGCCGACGGCAGCCTCTCCCTGTACGACTGCGCTCCGAAGAAGTGAGGCCGGGGCCGTCCCGTGGTCGCCGATCGTGTCCCGGCGGCATGGGTGGAGGCCCCGCTCGTTCGCGCGGGCACAGCGCTGTGCCGAGGTGACACGCGCCGACCCCGTCGTCCACAGACGCCCCCTTTCCCGGGGGGCGTCCGGATGCCGGGGTCGCCCGCTTTTCCGGGAGGCGTCGTCAGGATGCCGGGGGCTCCGGCACTCCCCGGCCGTCCGGATGCCGGGGTCGCACCGCTCACACAGGCGGCGGGAAGCGCCGGGGTCCTGCGTGCGCGAAAGCGCCGGGCGGGTGACTCCCTCGGCCGCCTCTGAACAACTGCCTCCGCGATACAGGGGCATCACGCCGGAGTGCGACGGCGCACGTGCCGGAGTTTCCGCACCACCCCGCACGCCCCCAAAGCTTCGTTTGCCCATCGGCTCGACGAATCACGGACAGCGCCGTCCCCGGCAGGACGCTCCGGTGTCCCCGACGGCTGCGCTGCGCCGTCGCGGCGCCTCCACCTGCGGCGGAACACCGCCGGCGAGCCGAAACGCCAACTGGGCCTGCGATACACAAAGTTCAGAAGGCAACCCGAGTGGCGTCCGCTCTCCCGGCCGGGCCGCCCGCGCCGGTGGCCCTCTGGCGGAGAACCGCCGTCGGCGGGGACCATGGCGGAGACCGGTCGGGTGAAACCCTGCCCAACGGTCCGCTCACTCGTGTCACGACCTGACCCGGCCACCGACGACCCGCTCGCACGGCGCAGTGCCGTCCGAGAAGCATCCGCCCCCTGACGGTCCCGTCCCCCGCCCACCGGACATCGGCGCTCCCGGCCACCCGCACGGGACGCGTGCGGCCACTCGACGACCCCGATCCCACCGGCACCGCGGCCCCGCACCACCACGCCTCGCGCGTCGAACGGGGCCGGAAACGGCACAGCGCGCGACCAGGAAGTCCCGCGGAAGTCCCTTCGTACGGTTCCCCACCCGCGCGGCGGCGGCCCTCGTACCGCTTCCCGCACCCGGGGGTCCGGCCGTTTCGGGTCAGGTCCTCTCAGGAGATCCGGTATGCCGCACGAAAGTCCCGAGTCACCGCACGGCCGCCACGCCGCGAACGGGGAGAGCCGCCGCCCCGCCCCCGCGTGGTCGACCGGCCACGAGCCGCCGGACGCCCACCCACCCCATGCGCGCTCCGGCCCGAACCGCACGCTGCGCCTGCTGCGGCGCGCCCACCGGTGGCAGCGGCGCGTGGCGACGTTCACCGCGCTCGGCTACTTCGCCGCCTTCCTCACGCTGACGGTGAAGGCTCCCGGGTTCATGACCCGCCCCGGCCCCGGCGGTCTTCCGACCGGCCTGGTCCTGGCCCTCGTCCAGATCCCCGTCACCTGGGTGGCCGTCGTACTCTACGAGGCCACCGCGCACCGCCTCGTCGACCCGCTGGCACGCCGCGCCCGTCGTCAGGCGCACCCGGCCGCCGCGACCGGGGAGCGGGCATCGTGACGGTGTTCAGCGGACCCGCGCAGTCCTGGTCCCTCGTCGCCTTCTGTTCCGTCGTGGCCCTGACCCTGCTGCTGTGCGTGATCACCGGCCCCGAGGGAGACGACCTGGCCGAGTTCTACACCGGCTACAGATCCCTCTCGCCGCTGCGCAACGGGCTGGCCGTCGCCGGCGACTACATCTCCGCCGCCACCGTCCTGACCATCGGCGGGATCATCGCCCTGTGCGGTTACGACGGCGTCGTCCTGGCGCTCAGCGCGCTGCTGTCGCTGCTCCTGCTGATGTTCCTGCTCGCCGAACCCCTGCACAACACCGGCCGCTACACCATGGGCGACGTCCTCGCCCGGCGCCACCCCTCACGTTCCGTACGGGTCACCGCCTGTGCCGTCACCCTCGTCGCACTGGTCCCGATGATGGTCGTGCAGCTCGCCGGCGTCGGTGAACTCCTCGCCTACGTCCTCGGTTTCAGCGATGCCGCCATGAAGAGCGGCTGCGTGGCCGGGGCCGGAATCCTCATGATCAGTTACGCGGCCCTCGGCGGGATGCGGGGCACCGCGCTGGTCCAGATCCTCAAGACCGTCATGCTCCTCGCCTCGGGACTGGTCGTCAGCGTCCTGATCCTGCGTACCTTCGGCTGGAGCCCCGAGACCCTGTTCCGCACCGCGGCACGGCAGAGCGGCGCGGGACCCGGCTATCTGAGCTGGGGTCTGCAGTACTCCAGCAGCCCCCACCCCGCCCTGGACATGGCCAGCACACAGTGCGCCATCGTGCTGGGCGGCGCCTGCCTGCCGCACGTGACCATGCGGATGTACACCGCCGGCACACCGCGCCAGGTGCGCCGTGCCATGTCCTGGGCGGTCTCGTCGGTGACCCTGTTCATCCTGATGCTCACGCTGGTCTGCACGGGCGCCACCGCCCTCCTCGGCAGCGCCCGCGTCTCCGCCGCCGACCGCCACGGCTCCACGGCGTATCTCCTCGGCGCCCGCGCCGCGTTCGGGACCGATCTCTCCCGGCCCGAGAGCCTGCTCTTCGCCGCCGTCACCACGGCTGTCTTCCTCACCCTCCTCGCCTCCGTCGCGAGCATGACGCTCGCCTGCGCCAACGCCCTCGCCCACGACCTGACGGCCTCCCGCCCCACTCCCCCGGCGCCGGGACGCGAACTCACGCTGGCCCGCGCGAGCGCCCTCGCGGTCGGTGTCCCGGTCATCCTCCTGGCCGCCCTCGCGCAGCACCGCAGTCTTCAGCCGCTGGCCACCGTCTCCTTCACCCTCGGTGCCTCCGCCATCGCCCCCGCGCTGCTCTACACGCTCTTCTGGCGCCGCTACACCCGCGCGGCGCTCCTCGCCACGCTCATCGTGGGCACGCTGAGCGTCCTCGCGCTGACCCCGGGCACCACCCTTGTCTCCGGAACGCCGTTGTCGGCCTTCCCCGAAGCCGACTTCGCCTGGTTCCCCTACAACACGCCCGCCCTCGCCTCCGTCCCCGCGGGCTTCATCGCGGGGTGGATCACGACGCTGCTGTCGGGCAGGCGCGCCGGTGAGAGGGAGCGCGCCCGCTACGAGACGCACGAGCGGCGTCTCCTCACCGGCCCTCCGCCCCCGAACCAAGCACCCTGAGCGGCAAAGGACGTGGCCCAGGGGGAAGGGCCGGTTGCGGGCGGCGCGTCGTCCGTGGCTCCGTGGTCCCTACCGGTGTTCGGGGTTCTCGTAGTCGCGGCGGCAGCCGGCGTCCCAGGCGGTGCGCTGGTTGCCGTAGGCGGGAAAGCCGCCGAGGTCCTTCAGCGCCCGGGCCATGTGCAGCAGGTTCCAGGTCATGAAGGTGGTGTTGCGGTTGGTGAAGTCGTTCTCCGGACCGCCGGAGCCGGGATCGAGGTACGAGGCACCGGGGCCCGCCTCGCCGATCCACCCGGCGTCCGCCTGGGGCGGGACGGTGTAGCCCAGGTGCTGCAGGCTGTAGAGGACGTTCATGGCGCAGTGCTTGACGCCGTCCTCGTTGCCGGTGATCAGACAGCCGCCCACCCGGCCGTAATAGGTGTACTGCCCCTCTTCGTTGAGCAGGCTGGAGCAGGCGTAGAGGCGTTCGATCACCCGCTTCATCACCGAGCTGTTGTCGCCCAGCCAGATGGGGCCGGCCAGTACCAGGATGTCGGCCGCCAGGACCTGCCGGTACAGGTCGGGCCAGGCGTCCCGCTCCCAGCCGTGCTCCGTCATGTCGGGCCACACGCCGGTGGCGATGTCGTGATCCACCGCCCGTACGACGTCGACGTGCACGCCCTGGGCGTCCATGATGGCGGTGCTGCGGTCGATCAGCCCCTGGGTGTTGCTCGTCTGCGGCGAGCGCTTGAGGGTGCAGTTGATCACCATGGCCCGCAGGTCGTCGTACCTGGCCGGCGGTGCGTCGGTGGCGGGCGACGAAGCAGTCACACGGTCCTCCCAGAGCCCCTGCCGCCGCACGGATCACGGCGGTGCGTCCACATCCGGACCCAGCGTGCGAGCCGACCGCGGCAGCTGCCACCGCACGCCTCCGAATGGCCCCGGAGGTGCGGCTGCGGCTGCGCCGCACGGTGGGACGCGCTCAGGAGCGGGCGCGCAGGACCACGAAGTGGCGGTCCGCCGGGGAGGTGGTCCACTCCTCGACGGCCGTCCAGCCCGACAGCCGACCGTGCCGAATCAGGGCGCGGGTGCCGACGACGGCCCAGGAGAAGACGGGGCTCGCGGCCCGCTGCCCGACGTGGATACGGACGCGCCGGCGTTCGTCCACGTCGTCGCGGGAGGTTTCCACGATCAGCAGCCCATGCTCATGCACGAGGTCCCGGACCCGTCGCAGGAGCCGGCGCGGTTCGCCGCCGATGCCGATGTTCCCGTCCATGAGCAGCGCCGTGTCCCACCTGCCCTCCTCCGGCAGCGGACCGAACACCGACCCGCTGCGTGCGGCCCCGCCCCGGGAGACCGTCGCGACGACGGCCGAGGGACACACGTCGATCCCCAGCGCGCTGTGCCCGCGCAGGGTCAGGGCCTCGACGATCCGCCCGGCCCCGCAGCCGATGTCCAGCACCCGGCCCTCGCACCGCTCCACGACCGACCGGTCCCCGGTGTCCGCCCGCCGGCACCACCTCCCGACGTCGAGAGGCAGGCACCACCCCTCCCCGTCGCGCAGTGACAGATCGCCCTCCCGCGCGTCGACCGCCTGCGCGTAGAGGCCGCTGTTCCAGGGCTCCGGGGGGCTTGCCCCGGCCGAACCGGCAATGCTCACACGCGCTCCCCGCTGCCCCGGCCCGACAGGCCACGTCTTCTCCCACATCCTGACCGACTCGCACGCGCCAGGAGATCAGCTCGGCTCCCGTTGTACTGCGACCGGCCGACCGAGCGGTGCGTACGACACCGGGCGCCCCCTGTTCCGGGCTGACCCGGCGCCGCGCCGCCCGCCACGCCGTCGCGGCGGACACGGGGAATCCGCTCCCGCCCCGGCCGCGGATGGGTGAAGCCCCTCCCGTTCGCCCGAAAGGAGCAGGGTGGGTCGAACGCGTGTCGCCCCGAGTACGACGACCAGGCGATGCCGAGCGTTGCCGAGCCCGAGCGATGCCGAGCCCGGGCGGTCAGGGCTGGACGAGGCGGTGGAGGGCGAGGCGCGCGAGGGGGGCGTAGGCGGCGAGCAGGGGCGCGGGTCCCTGCAGGACGAGGCTCGTCTCGCTTCCTTCGGCATGGGCGCGCACGTCGTGTCGCAGCCGAAGCCGGGCCGGGCCCAGGCGCACGCGCCAGGTCCAGCTGCGCTCTTCCTCGTCGACATCCTCGACGAGGAAGGCGATGCGGATGCCCGCGAAGGTCTGGACCGTGCCGCTCAGCCCGGGAGACACCTCCCGGCGGTCCGCGTGCACGGCCCTGATCTGCGGCGACCACGACGCCCACTGGTCGAGGCACGTGTAGCGACGCCAGACGGTGTCCGGCCGAGCCGGTCCGACGGCTCGGAGGGTCATGCGGCCCATGGCCGACTGGTGTCCTCGGTGGCGCGGCGAACGGTCGTCTCGACGTGTCGCGGCTGCTCCATGACGGCACTCCCACCCGTCGCGTCGGCTCGGCGGTGCCCCACCCCCTTCCACCATCACGGCAGACCGCACCGCCCGCATCCTCAAGGCGCTTGCCCGGTACGGGCCGGACGGCGTGCGGCGCGTACCGGGCACGCGCCGTACGCCGCGTCCGACCGTGCGCTCCGGGCCGTCGCGCGGAGCCGCGGCGGCGCTCAGCCGACGGTCAGGTTCTGCGCCACCGTGTTCCCCGCGAAGGCGTTCACGCCGAACAGGCCGCTCGGGTAGGTGTCGTCGGTGGCGTCGATGACCGGGTCGGCGCCGTTGCCGAGCCAGACCCGGATGCGGTCGCCGGCCGTCTGCACCTTCAGGTGGTAGGTGCGGCCCTCGACGACGGTCGTCCTGAACACCGCTATGTCCCTGCCGGGACGCCAGAGTTTCACCACGCCACTGGTGTCGATGTTCGCCGTGTAGCCCGCGCCACCGGACTCGGCGCGGAAGGTGAGACCGGTGGCGGTGCCGTTGGTGACCGACAGGTCGCCCTGGTAGGTGAAGTCCGTGCCGGTGCGGTCGCTGAGGTAGAAGCCGTCCTGCGCGCCGCTGCCGTGCAGCCCGTCGGGCTCGACCGTCCAGGTGCCGCCCCGCGGGGTCCACCGTCCCGCGGGGAACGCCGCGAAGCCGCCGGATCCGGTGTCGAGGTTCCGCACCGTCGCCGTACCGTTGTAGACGTTGGCGCCGAACAGGCCGCTCGGGTAGGTGGCGTCGGTCGCGTCGATGACCGGATCCGTACCGTTGTCGAGCCAGACCCGGATGCGGTCACCGGCCGTCTGCACCTTCAGGTGGTGGGTGCTGCCCGCCGCGATGGGTGTGGCGTACGTGGCGATGTCCTTGCCGGGACGCCACAGTTTGACGACGCCGCCGGTGTCGATGTTCGCCGTGTACCCGGCGCCCGCCGCGTTCGCGCGGAAGGTGAGACCGCCGGCCCGCGCGGAGTCGAGGCTGATGTCGCCCTGGTAGGTCGCGTCGCTCCCGCCGGTCGCGCTGAGGTAGAAGGCGTCACCGGAGGCGGAGACCCGCTTCCCGCCGCTGACGTCGCTCCAGGTCCCGCCCGAGGCGTGCCAGGGGCCCTTCAGGTTGCTCGACAGCGTCGACTGGCCGGTGCCCCAGCTGGTGTTGAGGCGTGTGAAGGTCGCGCTGTCCAGCCTCACCCTGCCCCCGAGGGAGAAGAGTCCGATTCCCTGGCTGTCGGCGGAGGAGTCGAAGTCGGCGTTGTCGGACAGGGAGTACAGACCGCCGTCGGCGAAGATCTCCAGCTGTCCCCGGTCCACGAGGACGCGCATCGTGACCTTGCCGTTCCTCGGCTTGAGCGGCTTGCCCTGGAGCGTCTGGGCCTTGGTGTCGTAGACCACCCTGCGGTCGGCGGTGCCGTCCGAGCGCAGATGCAGGTCGAAGCCGAACTGCGCGGCCGTGGCGCCCGTGACGTCGAACTGCGCGTTCAGTTCGTAGGTGTCGGCCCTGACCCCGGACAGGAGGTTGCCCGTCCCGGCGGTGTCGAGCGTCCGGTCCTTCCAGGTCTGGCTGTCCGAGGCGAGGGATTCCAGCTCGGCGACGGGCGTACGGGTGACGCGGGGGCCGTCGGGGGTGGTCACCAGGGCGAGGGCCGCCGGGAAGGTGGCGTTGCCCGTCCAGGTGCTGCCGTGGTTTCCGCCCTGCCAGGCCATCTGCACGGTACGCCCGTCGGGCATGCCGGTGAACGTCTCGGCCGCGTAGAAGCCGCCGCCCGCGTAGGTGGTGCCGAGGTCCATCTGCCGCGGCTGCGTCCAGTCCGTGGCGAAGGTATTGCCGTCGAAGGAACCGACGACGTACTGGCTGGACGCGGACGTCATGACCCACTTCTGCCGGCCGGCGTCGCCGTCCAGGGCGAGGGGGTACAGGTCGGGGCACTCGAAGAGCCACGGCGCGGCGAAACGGCTGGCGAAGGTCCAGTCCAGCAGGTTCGCCGAGGTGTAGATGTTCACCCCGTTGCCGCCCTGGGAGGACCACACCACCATCGCCCAGCGGTGCCTGGCCGCGTCCCAGAAGACCTTCGGGTCACGGCTCTCGTCCGGGATGTCGATGACCTTGCGTCCTTTGTCGTACGCCTGGAAGGTCCGCCCGTCGTCGTTGCTGTAGAAGACGCTCACGCCGTCGGTGTTGGAGAACACGACGATCGGGTCGAGCGAACCGGTCCTGAGGCCTGAGGTGTTGTCCTTGTCGACGACGCCGCCGCCGGAGAACAGCGTGCCCGGATGGACTCCGGGTTCCAGGGCCACCGGCTTCTGCGTCCAGTGGACCAGGTCGGGGCTGGTGGCGTGGCCCCAGTGCATGGTGTCCCAGGCCAGGCCGTGCGGGTTGTGCTGGTAGAAGAAGTGATAGAGCCCGTTGGCGTGGACGAGGCCGTTGGGATCGTTCATCCAGCCGGACCGGGAACTGAAGTGGAACTGGCCCCGGTACGGCTCGCTGTAGGTGGTCGGCGGGTAGGGGAACTCCGGATAGTCCTGCACGGTCCCGGCGACCGCCGGCGTGCTCGGAACGATCGCGGCCAGGACCGCGGCCAGGGAGACGAGCAGGGCCCAGGCTCTTCGACGCATGCGAACCCACTCTCGGCGCTTGGGCGGACGGGCAGGACGGCAGTGACGGCAGGACGGGCAGGACGGACGGGCACCGACAGATGAGTCAGGGACATGACATCCATGACAACGTTATCGCCCGCGACCGCCCGATGTCCGATGATGGGACCGCACGCCCGACTCGTCAACGCCGCGCGGTTCGCGCCGACCGGCCAAGGGCGCCGGGCATTGAGCCGCGGGCCCGTCGGCGCATGGCCTGACGAGGAACGACGCGGCAAGTGGGAGACGGTGAGCCGGGTGTCCACGCTCGAACGCCTCCTGGTGGTGCGTACCTCGGACATCGACGAGTTCCGGGTGAACTTCGCCCAGCACCTCACCCGCACAAGCTGACGCCGGTCGGCCCCTCGGGTGTCGTACACACCGGCCTGTCCGTGGTCGACCTCGGGCCGGTACGCCTGATCCACGGGAGCAACGCCGGGCCCGATCCGGTTCCGCGCCGGTATGGACCCGCGTCGCCGTTGCCGAAGGCGGCCTTGCGCTCCTCGGTGAGGCCGGTCCGCGTGTCGACGACGTCCGCCCCCTCCACCTCTCGACGGGACCGACCGTGCGCGGGCAGCCTTCACGGCAGGGCCCTCGTGACCAGGTAAAGAAGAGGTACTTTCGGCCGCCGGCCCTTGAAGAGAGAGTGAAGTTCCTGTGAGCATCCACTGGACTCCACACTTTGATCAAGGAATGCACTTGCCCGCTCTCAGAGCTGCGAGACGCACGGCGGTCCTGGCCGCCGCGGCGCTCACGCTGAACATCACGCTCGCCGCCGGGATCGCCGGCTCCGCGGTGGCCGCCCCGGCCCTGTCACGGTCCGACGCGCAGGCGGACGGCACGACGGGGGACGGCACGGCGGGGGACGCGGCATCCGCCCTGTCCGAGGCCTCGGACACCGGCGAACCGGTCCACATCACCGGACTGGACGACGAGTTCTCGACCACCTACGCCAACCCCGACGGCACGCTCACCACGCAGCTGTCCGAGGGCCAGCAGCGCATCGCGCACGCGGACGGCACCTACGCCCCCGTCGACCTCACCCTCCGACGCGTCGGCAAGCACGGCTGGATGCCGAGGAACTCGCCGGTCCCCGTGGTGATATCCGGCGGCGGTTCGCGCACCGCCGCCACCATGACCAAGAGCGACGGCTCGAAGGTCGGCGTCGGCTGGCCCTCGCGGCTGCCGGCGCCCAAGGTCCACGGCGGTGTGGCGACCTACCGGGTGTCCGCCGCCGAGAACCTGGTGGTGTCGACCACCGCGAGCGGCTTCACGGCCCATGTCGTGCTCACCGCCCGGCCGTCCAGGAACCTCGCGCTCAAGCTTCCGCTCGTCCTCGGCGGCAAGGTCGGCGTCCGCCAGACCAGGAACGGCGCGCTCGCCATGCGCAGCGGCACGTCCGGCGTCACCGTGGCATCGGCCCACCAGTTCACGATGTGGGACTCCGCGCACGGAGCCGAGGCCGTCCCGGACGACGAGCACAAGGTCGCCACCACGCTGGCCAAGGGCCCGGACGGCAGCACCCTGATGCAGCTGCGCCCGTCCATGAAGTTCCTGACCAGCCCCCGCACGGTCTACCCGGTCACCATCGACCCGGACATCTCCTCGCTCAGCCGCGTCGGCGACACGTACGTCTACACCGGCAACACCACGCCCGAGATCAGCAGTTACCGCCTGATGGTCGGAACGTGGGACAGCGGCACCACGAACTACCGCTCGTACCTGAACTGGAAGCTCGACGCGATCCTCGGCAAGCACGTGGTCAGCGCCCAGCTGAAGCTCTACCAGTACGACGCCAACACCTGCACGCCGCAGCCGATATCCATCCATCCGCTCGACTCCGGCTTCTCCTCGTCGACCGTGTGGGCCAACAAGCCGGTCTCCGACTACACCGCGAGCTGGTGGGTCAGCGACAGCTTCAACCACGGTGACGAGACCGACGGGTGCGCCAACGCCTCCGAGACCGTCGACATCACCAAGATCATCAAGGGCTGGGTGGACGGCACCCACGACCAGCACGGCATCGTGATGAACAACGCCGGCGACGACCTCACCTACGGCAAGCGCTTCTGCTCGATGAACCCGGATTCGTCGCACAGCTCCTGCAACACCGCCACGCGTGAGCCCACTCTCGCCGTCACCTACAACACCCTGCCCGCCAAGCCTTCCGGCCTCCAGGCCACCCCGGGCAGCACCTCCGGCAGCGCCGCCTACGTCACCTCCACCACCCCGGCACTGGCCGCCCTGGTCAAGGACGCCGACGCCAACAGCCTCACCACGCAGTTCTCCCTCGCCACCAGCGCCGGCACCGTCGTCGCCACGGGCTCCGGAGCCTCGGTGGCGTCCGGCGCCAAGGCCGCCTGGTCGGTCCCCGCGGGTGTCCTCTCCGACCGTACGGCGTACAAGTTCCAGGTCCGCAGCAGTGACGGCACCGACTACTCGGCCTGGTCCAGCTGGCTGAACTTCACCGTGGACACGTCCAAGGCGCCCAAGCCCCCCGCCGACCTTCCCACCGCGCTCCAGAGCGGCGCGACCCAGACGCTCACCCCCATCCTGTCCGGCGTGGCCTCCGCTCCGTCCGGCAACACCGTCCAGGCCGACTTCCTGCTCTACGACTCCACCGGCGCGGCCCTCGGCGGCAGCCCGCTGGCCACGA
The DNA here is from genome assembly GCF_036347055.1 of Streptomyces sp. NBC_00820. Taxonomy (NCBI): domain Bacteria; kingdom Bacillati; phylum Actinomycetota; class Actinomycetes; order Kitasatosporales; family Streptomycetaceae; genus Streptomyces; species Streptomyces sp. NBC_00820. The sequence goes on from NZ_CP108882.1 coordinate 1,230,826, forward strand.
TCGGCACGGGCAACGGCGAACGGGCCGCGGTGCAGGTCCCCGCGGGTCTGCTCAACGACGGGTCCACGTACACCTGGAAGATGCGGGCCTGCTCCAACAGCCGCTGCTCCGGCTACACCGACCCGCAGAGCTTCACCGTCCACCTCCCGGGTGCGCCGGCCACGCCCACCACCACCACGACGGTGATCGGCAGCTCGGCAATGACCCAGGCGACCGTGGACACGGGAGCCACCGACTGCTCCGGTTCCGCGTGCACCGGCACGAAGGCGAGCACGCTGAAGGTCGGCGCCTCCGGCACCACGCACTGGCGCGGTTACGTCCTGCCCGACCTGTCCTCGATCCCCTCCGGCGCCCAGGTCACCTCGGCGACCCTGAGCATGGGCACCGCCGGCTGCATGGGCGGCTGCGAGGCACACGACATCGAGGTCCATCCCCTCAACGCCGACTGGGCCACCGACGGCACCGGCACCGACCTGGTCGCCGCGGCCAGCGGCGACACGCTGGACGTGAGCGCCGCCGACCCGGCCGCGCTCGACGTCACCTCAGCCGTCCAGCTCTGGCTCGACGGCTCGAATCCCGATGAGGGACTCGCGCTGCAGGCCGCGGACGAGGGCTCCGACACCACCACCGGCGCCACCTACCCGGCCTCCGGCACCAAGCTCACCGTCACCTACCTCGTACCCGGTGCCCCCGACGCGCCCACCGCCGTCACCGCCACGCCGGCCTCCTCCGGACTGCTGGTCCACTGGAACGCCCCGGAGAACACCGGCTACTCCGGCGACATCACCTCGTACACCGTGACCGCCTACACGGCCGGCACCACGCAGGCCGCGCAGACCACGGTCGACGCCGCGACCGTCGGCACCACGGCCGTGCTCTCCGGTCTCGTCAACGGCGGCGGATACACCGTCACGGTCACCGCGACCACCTCCCACGGCACCAGCGCCCCCGCGACGTCCGCGCTGACCAGGCCCGCCGCGACCCACTCCGCGAGCGGCACCACCTACCAGTCGATCCTCCAGCAGTACCTCGACGCGCGGAGCGGGCTGCTCACCGGCACCTACGCGAGCGCGGACGCCGCCGTCGCCGGCAGCGCCAACGGGGCGTCGTTCAGCACCCAGTTGCACACCGACGAGGACGACCTGCTCGCAGAGAAGGCCCGTTTCGCCGGTGACGGACTCGGCTACTCCACCATCACCACGACCCTGGCCGGCACCACCGCCGGACCACTGAGCAGCACCTCCGACCTGGTGTACACCCACCACACGGGCACCAGCACCATGACCGACGGCAGCGACCAGAACGAAGAGGACGCGTACGAGGTCTACACCTTCGACACCAGCGGTCCGGCGCCCGTCCTCACCCAGCGGCTGTCCGCCGACGACTTCCTGACGAACCTGTCCGCCTCCGACACCGCGGCCGCGCAGGTCCCGCTCGACAGCGACGACACCGACACCACGGCGCCCGGCATGGACGCCTTCTACACCGACGGAGACGCCCTCCCCGCGGACAGCGCGCCCTCGGGCGTCGCCAAGCGCGCTTCCTTCAGCCACGGCGGCACCGCCTCCTGGGCCGCGCAGCACTACAAGGACAAGGACGAACTGCGCACCGACTGCACCAACTTCGCCTCCAAGTCCCTGAACAGGGGAGGCGGCGCGCACATGGAGTACGGATCGGTCGTCGACATCAAGCGCAGCCCGTACGAATGGTGGCGCAAGTCGAAGTCGGACATGACCTACTCCTGGTCGGCCGCCAACAACTTCGCCAACTTCATGGGCAAGGAGAACAGCGTCACCTGGGTCAAGAAGCTCAGCAGCGTCTCGGCCGGCGACATCATGCTGCTCGAGTACGCGGGCGACGGGGACTCCAACCTCGACCACGCCGGAGTGATCTACGCCGCCGGCTCCTCGACCGGCTCCATCAAGGTCTACCAGCACTCGAGCCACTACCGTAAGACGAACCTCGCCGCCATCATCAAGCGCCGTCCGGGCGTCACGGTCTACATCGCCCACATCACACCCCACTGGTACTGACATGACACGAACACGCACGACCACTCCGTGGGTCGCTCTCGGGGTCGCCGTCCTGCTGGCCGGAGGTGCCGGACTGGCCTGGGGCGCGCCTCGCGACCAGTGGGACTACCGCGGGGCGAGCCGGTCCGGGCTGCCCGCCGTGACGTACACGGGCGACCGCGGCGCCCCCGGCGCGCTCAAGCTGTATCTCCGGCTCTATGTGCGGGGTCTGCGCGACGGTGAGGCGGACCGGCTGACGGACCTGTCCTGGCACCGCCGCTGGTTCGCCCGCCGTGCCGAGGACGCGGCCGCCCACCGGGTCATCGACACCTACGGCAAGGGGGCGGCGGGACCGGTCTCCGTCGACCTGACTCCCGAGGACCCGTACGACGTGCGCGGCGGCACGATCCACTTCCGCCGCACCGGACAGCAGCAGGCCTTCACCGTCTTCAAGCGCGACGGGCTGTGGCTGTTCGTCATCGGGTCGGACTAGGTCCTGTCGTCAGGCTCCCGTCCGGACGCGACGAGGGCGCCCCGGCTCGCTGCCGGGGCGCCCGGCCGGCCTTCGGTCGGCGTGCCGTCGTACGGTCGCGCCCCTCGAAGGTGAGAACGCGTTGTCAGGCCGCTGCCGGAGCGCCGCTTCGGCGCAGGCGCAGCGGGGCGTACACGGCGACCGAGGCCACGAACGCGGCGTAGTAGGCCAGGTCGCCGCCGTGCAGAGCGGTGGCGACCGGCCCGACGTACAGCGTGGTGTTCATGAACGGCACCGCCGCGGCGAACGCGGCCGCGAAGGCGAGCACGGCCGGCCACCACGGCCGCGGACGGTCCAGTTCGGCCCGCAGGTCCAGCGGGCGGCCGCCGCGTGAGCGGGCCCGGGCGAGCCAGTCGACCAGGACGACGCCGACGAAGCCGGGGATCCAGTACCCCACGAACAGAAGCACGTTCTGGAAGCGGGCCGTGGTGTCGGCGGCGTGCATCCACAGCACGAGCGCGAAGCCGAGCACGGCCGCGACGGCCGCGGCGAGCGGCCGGGGCAGGCGCACCCCGGCGGTCTGCAGGGCGAGCGAACCGCTGTAGTCGTTCATCGCGTTGCTGCACACCGAGGAGACCACGACGGCCAGCAGGCCGAACGCGCCGGCCGCCCCGCCGCCCAGCAGTCGCTGCACGCCCGCCGCGGTCTGGTCGGTCAGCAGCCGCCCGGCCCACAGGCCCAGCGTCTCCACCCCCACGTAGGCGGCGGTGAGGCCGAGCAGCGTGTACCAGAACATCCGCGGCCGGGAGGAGCCGGTGGGCAGGTAGCGGCTGAAGTCGGAGGCGTACGGCGCCCACGACAGCGACAGGCTCAGCGCGACGGTGCTGGTCAGCAGGAACGCCCCGACCTGGTCCGGGCCGTGGACAGTGCCGGAGACGGGCAGCGGCACCCCGCGCAGGAGGGCTACGCCAAGGGCGGCGAACGCGGCCCCCAGCACGAACGTCATCACGCTCTGGAGCCGGTGGATGACCTCGTACCCGAAGATGCCGACCACGCCCTGCAGCACCAGCACCCCGAGCACGCCCGCCCAGAACGGCCAGCCCAGCAGCCGGGCGAGCGCGTCCCCGCCGAACAGCCCGATCAGCGCGTCCCAGGCGATGGACGACAGCCACTGCAGCACCCCGGGGAGCGCGACCGCCCGGCCGAACGCGAGCCGTGACAGCGGGAGTTGGCCGGCTCCGGTGAGACTGCCCCACGTGCCCAGGTAGGCGGCCGGCAGCGCGCCGAGCACGGTGCCCAGCGCCATGGCGGTGAAGGCCGGCCAGAAGCCGAGGCCCAGCGCGATCCCGATGGTGCCGGAGAACACCCCGGTCATGGTCAGGTTCGGTGCGAACCAGACGGTGAACAGCCGCGCGGGCCGGCCGTACCGGTTGTCCTCGGGCACCGGGCCGATGCCGTGCCGTTCGACGGAAAGGTCGCGGGAGCCCGTGGGCATGCGCCCGTCGAACACGGCGTGGTCGATGGTCATGAACGCTTCCTGGGATCGGGGACAGGACCGGCGGGACAGGTGCCCGCAGGTTCCACAGTGCCATCGCACGGCACACGGCATTGTCGTCGTACGGAAGGCGGCCGCCGCCACCGGGTCGCCGCGGCCACGGCCCGGAGGTCCGCGTCCACCACCGTCCCACCAGGGCGTTAGCATGTTCGACGAGACACGGGGTGCCCCCGCCGGGGGCTGAGATCACACCCGTCGAACCTGATCTGGCTCGTACCAGCGAAGGGATGTCGCGCATGACGCGCCCTGCCGACGATCTGTCCGCCCTCTGTGCCGAGGCGCTCACGCGACTGCGGGAGACCGGCCCGCTGGTGCAGTGCCTCACCAACAACGTGGTCACCAATTTCACCGCCAACGTGCTGCTCGCGCTCGGCGCGACCCCGGCGATGGTGGACATCCCCCAGGAGGCGGGACCGTTCGCGAAGGTGGCCTCCGGGGTGCTGGTGAACCTCGGCACCCCGCACGCCGAGCAGCGGGCGGCGATGACGGAGGCGGCCGGGGCCGCGGCCGGCTCCGGCACGCCCTGGGTCCTCGACCCGGTGGCCGTCGGATCGCTGCCGGTGCGCACCGCGCTCGCCCGGGACCTGCTCGCGTTCGCCCCGACCGTGGTGCGCGGCAACGCCTCGGAGATCATCGCGGTGGCCGGGAACGGCTCCGGCGGGCGCGGCGTGGACACGACCGACGACGTCGAGGCCGCCGCGTCCGCCGCGGCCTCCCTGGCCCGGTCCACCGGCGGCGTCGTCGCCGTCTCGGGCCCCGTCGACCTGCTCACCGACGGGCGCCGGACCGTGCGGGTCGCCAACGGCGACGCCCTGCTGACGCGGGTGACCGGCGGCGGGTGCGCCCTGGGGGCGGTCATGGCCGCCTTCGCGTCGCTCGTTCCCGCGGACGGCGACCGGCTCGCCGCCACCGCCGCGGCCGTCACCGTCTACACCGTCGCCGCCGAAGTGGCCGCGGCGCGCGCCACGGGGCCCGGCAGCTTCGCCGTCGCCTTCCTCGACGCGCTCGCCGGTCTCGACGAGGCCGCGCTCACCGCCCGGGCCGCGGTCTCGTGGGCGTGACCCCCGCCGGTCCGGGCCGGCCGGACTACTCCGTCTACCTGGTCACCGACACCGCGCAGTGCGCCGCCCGGGGCCGGGATGCGGTGGCGACGGTCGCCGAGGCCGTGGCCGGTGGCGCCACCGCCGTCCAGGTGCGCGAGAAGGACACCTCCGCCCGCGCCTTCCTCGACACGGTGCTGCGGATCTCCGTGGTGCTTCCGGAGCGGGTCGCGCTGTTCGTCAACGACCGGGTGGACGTCTTCCTCGCCGCCCGCGCGGCAGGCGCCCGCGTCACCGGCGTCCATGTCGGGCAGTCCGACCTGCCGCCCGGTGCCGTCCGCGCGCTGATCGGAGCGGACGCCGTGCTCGGTCTGAGCGCCGCGACCCCGGCCGAGCTGCGGGCCGCCGCCGAGGACCCGGCCCGGGTGGACTACGTGGGCATCGGGGCCCTGCACGCGACGCGCACCAAGACCGACGCGCCGCCCGCCCTGGGGCACGAGGGGTTCGCCGCGCTGGTGCGCGCCACGCCTCTGCCCGCCGTCGCGATCGGCGGGGTCCTCGTGGCCGACATGCCGTCATTGCGCGCGTCCGGTGCGGCGGGGGGCGCGATCGTCTCCGGCATCTGCGCCGCCGCCGACCCGCGCGCCGCCGCACGGTCCTACGCGGACGCGTGGGCCTCGGGAGTGCGGGCCTGAGCCTCGGCTCCCCTACGGGGCGTTGCCGGGGCCGTACCAGTCCAGGCACAGCACGGTGGCGTCGTCGGCCAGGCGCCCTTCGCAGGCTTCGGTGACCGCTGCGGTCAGGGTGCGCACGACCTCGCGGGGGTGGTCGGTGGCGGTGTCATGGATCAGGCCGGGCAGGTCGACGGCCGCCGCCCGGCGTTCCCGCATCCCGTCGGTGTGCAGTACGAGGCGGTCGCCGGGCCGCAGGTCGAGGTTCTGCACCCGGTAGGGGCCGGGCGCCGGGACGCCGAAGGGCAGGTCGACGTTCAGGCCCACCTCGCCGACCGTGCCGTCGCGCAGGCGCAGCGGCCAGGGATGGCCCGCGTTGACGACCTGTGCGCCCCGGCCGTCGAGGGCGATGCGCAGCAGCTGGCCGGTGGCGTGGGTGCCGTGTCCGTGGTCGAGGAGGGCCTGGTGGGTGCGGCGGGCCTGTTCGGCCAGGTCGGTCCCTTCGCGGCGGGCGCCGCGTGAGGCGTTGACCAGGAGGGTGGCCATGAGGGACGCGGCGACGTCGTGGCCCATGGCGTCCGTGACGGACAGATGCAGGGTGCCGGGGTCGAGGGAGTAGTCGTAGGTGTCACCGGCGACGCTCTCGGCCGGCACCAGGGCCGCGGCGAGCGCGAACTCGGCCGCCTCGTGGGACGCCGCCGACGGCAGGAGCTGGTGCTGGATCTCGGCGGCCAGGGTCAGCGGGGCGGTGCGCCGGCTCCACTGGTAGACGTCGGTGAAGCGGCGGTCGGTCACGATGACGTACGCCAGCGCGTGCGCGGTCTCCTCGATCTGCTCCAGCACGTCCTGCGGCGCGTGCGGGAGGAAGAGTTCGAGCACGCCGATGGTGTCGCCCCGGTGGCTGACGGGTACGAGCACCCGCTCCGCCCGCTCGCCGTCCGGCACCCGCAGCGGTCTCTGGGTGCGCAGGACCTCGTCGTAGGCGCTGCCGGCCAGCGGGGTCTCGCCGGCGCGCCTGTCCTGGTCCGGGGTGGCCTCCTCGCTGATCCGCACCACCCGGCGGCCGGCCACGTCGAGGAGCAGGAACGACACGTACCACGCGCCGAACCGGTCACGCAGACCACGCGCGACGACGTCGAGGGACCTCATCGGGGCGACCGCCTCCGCCCTCGCCAGCACCCCGGCCAGTCCGATCCGATCACGCGCCACGACAGCCTCCCTGGGTCTCACCGACTCTTTCTCACAGCCGGCCGGGGCATCGGCGGTACGACACGCCTCCTCACGGGAGAACCGGATCGGCACGCCTGTCACGCAGAGTCACTTTCGGTCCTGTTTTGCCGGGGATCGGCGCAGGTAGGACGCGTATGCGGGGCGAGTAGCCGCCGCGGACACGACTCGACGAGACAACACACATGGAGTCGAAGGTGAACCACAGGAGCCACCTCTCCCGGGCCGTCACCGTGACGGCCGTCCTCCTCCTCGGTCCGGGCCTCCCGGGCACCCAGGCGCTGGCCGCCCCGTCGCGGGCCGCGGCCGCCACCCCGCCCGGCCTGTCCTGCACCACCGGGAAGCACAACAACGACGAATACACCGGCTTCGCCCTGTGCGAGAACCGGGGGTCCCAGACCCAGACCTTCTGGGTGCACCTCGTGTGCGGCTGGTCACCCGACGTCGACGGCGACCATGTCACGGTCCCGCCCGGCGGCGTCAACCAGTCCACCGCCCACTGTTCCGTCCTCGGTTCGGGCATCGGGGAGATCAGCGTGCAGCCGTAGTCCGCGGGGCCGCCGTACCGGCTGTACTCGCCGTACCTGCCGAGGCCGCCATGGCCGGCAACGCCCGGCCCGACGGCACCTTTTGGCCGATACAGCGCATTAGCGAGGATCCGGGTGAGCCCGGACGTTACGGTGGACCCGGATCTTTCCCAGGAGCGCCGCCGGGCCGAAGTCCGGCTGCGCTCCTGAGAGTTGTCGCGGGTCCGCGTCCGTCGCCGTACGCCTCCGTTCGCTGGAAAGGTGTCGCCATGACCGGAAAGAAGCGGCTCACCACTCTGGTCGGCCTGCTCGCGCTCGCTCTGGGAAACGTCGCCCTCGTCTCCACCCCCGCGCACGCCGCGGCCGGCACCATCTCCTGCACCGGCTGGAGCCATACGACCTACAGCCCCGGCCTGACCAACACCGTGCGCCCCACGACGGTGACCGTGGCCGGCCGGCTGAACGTCATCGACGAGCACAGCCCGACCGGCAGTTGCCTGGCGCTCGGCTCCAGCGCCTCGGCCGGCGTACGGAACGTGACCGCGCTGCTGAACCTGAGCTGCAACGCCGTCCTGACCGAGACGGGCACGGAGACGATCGAGTGGAACGACGGGCGGTCCACGTCCTTCTCCTTCACCGCGACCGCCGCGCACGTCGGCTCCAACACCGTGCTGACCGAGACCGGCACGGTCACCTCCGGCGAGTTCCTCGGCGAGAAGGTGGTGGAGACGTTCACCGCGGCCAACCTGGCCTTCACCGACTGCGCCACCGAGACCGGGGTCACCAGCCTCGACTACGCGACGGTGCTCACCGTCCTGCCGCTGTAGGGGAGTTCGTCACGCCGGTCAGAACACGCGGATCGGGATCTCCGCCGGGTCGGCGAGCAGTTCGGTGATCTCGTCGTCCAGCCGGACCAGCGTGACGGAGGCACCGGCCATGTCGAGCGAGGTGCAGTACTCCCCCACGTAGCTGCGCCAGATCTCGATGCCTCGCTCGGCCAGTTGCCTGTGGACCCGCCCGTACACGAGGTAGAGCTCACCGATGGGTGTGCCGCCGAGGCCGTTGACCATCAGCGCGACACGGTCACCGGCCGAGAACGGCAGGTCGTCCACCACCGCCTCGACGAGTTCGCCCACCATCTCGTCCGCCGACCGCAGCTCCTCCCGTCTGCGGCCCGGCTCCCCGTGGATGCCGACGCCCATCTCGACCGCGTCGTCGGGAAGTTCGAAGAGCGGCGAACCCTTCGCGGGCGGGGTGCAGGCGGTGAGCGCCATGCCCATCGTCCGGGTGACGGAGTTGACCTTCTCCCCGATCCGGTACACCTCGTCGAGGTCCGCGCCCCGCTCGGCGGCCGCGCCGACGGCCTTCATCACGAAGAAGTTGCCGGCGACCCCGCGTCTGCCGACGGTGTACGTCGAGTCCTGTACGGCCACGTCGTCGTCGATGAACAGCGTCCGCACGCTCACCCCGTCGGCCTGGGACAGCTCCTCGGCCATCTCGAAGGCCATCCGGTCGCCGGTGTAGTTGTTGACCAGCAGCAGGACACCCTTCGGGGAGGCGACCAGTCTGACCGTCTCGTAGACCGACTCGGCCGGCGGGGCGGAGAACACGTCGCCGGGGCAGGCGGCGTCGAGCATCCCCTTGCCGACGGTCATCACATGCGCCGGCTCGTGACCGGACCCGGACCCCTGGACGATGGAGACCTTGTCCTCCCGCGGGGCGTCGGCACGCATGATCAGGTTGTACTCGGGGACGTACCTCAGCGTGTCGGGGTTGGCCAGGGCGAGCCCCTCCAGCATCTGCGCCACGTAGTCCCGCGGGTCGTTGACGAACTTCTTCATCCCGTCGCTCCTTCGTGGTACCGGTCCGGGTGCCGGAGGCGGCCCGGGAACCAGGCCCGGCGTCAGCCGTCAGTCGCGGGCGTCCCAGTCCGCCGCGACCCGCTCCGCCATGACGGCGACCGCCACCGCGCCCGGGTCCGGCGAGCCGATGCTGCGCTCGCCGGTGTAGCTCTGGCGCCCGCGCCGGGCCTGCATGGATGTCGTCGCGTCGGCCGCGGCACGGGCCGAAGTGGCGGCCAGCCGGGCCAGTTCCGCCGCGCTGTCCCCCTGTTCGCCGTCGGCCAGCCGCTGCTCCAGGGCGTCGGTCATCGGTATCAGCGCGTCCAGCAGCGTCTTGTCTCCCAGGCCGGACTTTCCCCGCGTCCCTATTCCCTCGGCCGCGGCCCGCAGCATGGCCACCGCGTCCCGGGCGTCCGGTTCCGGCCGGTCCTTCACGGCCCCGGACGCCCGCAGGAACGCCGTGCCCCACAGCGGCCCCGACGTGCCGCCCACCCGCTTGGAGATCACCAGAGCGACGTTCTTGAGGAGGTCGGCCGGCGTGCCCGTCGCGAGGGTGTCCCAGTCGGCGAGCACGATCTCGAAGCCGCGGGCGAGCGAGAACCCGAAGTCCCCGTCGCCCGCGACGGCGTCGAGGTCGCTGAAGGCCTTCTCGTTGTCGACCGCCGTCCGGGCCATGGTCCGGACGACGAAGGCGAGGTCGTCGGCGGGGGTCGATGGCGATGACATGACTCTCCTGACTGCGGCGGCTTCAGCGGGAACGCGGATCGGCACCGGGCGGAGCGGAGTCGGATGAACCGGCCGCGGACACTCCCGACGGAGTGGTCACCGAGCGGCCGTCGCCGGTGGTTCCCGAGCGGCCGCCGGCAGTGGCCCCCGCGCGGGCGCCGGCGTCGAGCAGCGCGGCCAGGTCCGCGAGCACCACCCACGGCCCCGGGTGGACGCCGGCCGGATCGCTCAGCACCCGGCTGACGGTCTCCCGCGGCGGCGGGTCGCCGAGCGAGGTGACCACCAGGGAGGCCCCGGTGAAGTCCTCCTCCTCGGTGTAGGCGCTGGTCGTGACGGCACAGGTCAGCCCGGCGCCGAGCGCGGCCAGCATTCCGTTGCGGCTGTCCTCGATCGCGACGGCGTCCGACGGATCGACACCCAGCCGGTCCACGGCGAGGGCGTATATGTCGGGAGCGGGCTTCTTCCGTCGGACCACGTCCCCGGCGAACACGCCGAAGTGAGCGGCCAGTTCCGGGCCCATGGCCAGTTCGAGCACGGCGCGGACGGACGCCTCCGCGGAGGTGGAGGCTACCGCGAGCGTCCACCCGGCCTCGTACGCCTGCGCCGCGACCCGTCGCACGCCGGGCCTGGGCGGTATGCGCCCGCCGCGGATGATCCCGGTGTAGATCTCGGTCTTGCGCCGGTGCCAGCCGGCAAGTTGCTCCTCCAGCGCGGCAGGGTCGGCGGGGAGACCGGCGGCAGCGACGAAGTCCGGGGTCAGCAGTGTCCGCATCCGCTCCTTGCCGCCGCCGACCTTCAGCTTCTCCGCGTACTCCGCGTCGGTCCACCGTACGGGGAGGCCGAATTCCGCGAACGTCTCGTTGAACGCGGGCAGGTGTCCGTCGCGTTCGGTGTCGGCGAGGACGCCGTCGCAGTCGAAGACGAGCGCGGGCATGGTCTCAGCCCGCCCGCCCGGCGCTGCCGAAGAGCCGCATCAGGGAACCGGCCAGGTCGACGACGTCCTGGCGTACGGCCCGGAAGAGCGACGGCGGGTCCCACTTCTGCCGCTCCGCCGCCGTTTCGAGGAAGGCCAGGTTCGACTTCATGTACGTCTCCTTGAGGGCGGTCGAGATGTTGACCTTCGCGCACCCCCGGGAGATCAGGTCGCGGAACTGCTCGTCGGACAGTCCGCTGCCGCCGTGCAGCGCGATGGGCACCGGATGCGCGGCCACGATGTCGGACACGCGCTGGGCGTCGAGCACCGGCGCCTGTCTGTACGATCCGTGGGCGTTGCCGATCGCCGGTGCGAAGACGTCGACCCCCGTGGTCCGCAGGAAGTCCAGGGCGACCGCGAGGTCCTGCTGCGGGGCGGCGGCGTCGCTGCCGATGCCGTCCTCCACGCCGGTGATCGATTCGATCTCGCCCTCGACCGCCGCCCCGTACCCACGGGCCTCCGCGACGACCTCGACCGTCTGCCGCATGTTCTCCTCGACCGGCAGCTCGGAGGCGTCGAAGAGCACGGAGTTCCATCCCCGCCGCAGGCACTCGGTGATGACCTCGCGATCCGGACAGTGGTCCAGGTGCAGGGTCACCGGGACCTCGATGCCGGCGGTCATGGCGGTCCACATGGCGTAGAGAACGTCGCTGCCGATGGACTTCACCGTCTTCACCGACGTCTGCACGATCAGCGGTGACTCGTTCTCCACCGCAGCCGCCAGCACGGCCTCCATCGTCAGGTCGTTGAACACGTTGATGGCGGGTACGGCGTAGCGCTCGTCGAAGGGCCCGGAGAGGATCTCGGTCAGCGGCTTCACACCCACGGCGCCTCCACGTCTGCGCCCCCACCTTCCTATTCCACGCCCGCGCATCGCACCCTGCCACTTTTGGCATGCCACGGGCAGGGTCCGGCGGTGCCACACCTTGAGCCGGGACTTAGGAAGGGGCTCAGCAGGAGTCCGTCAGGCCACCGGTCCAGGTGGCGTCAGGCCACCGGTTCAGCAGTCGGTCAGGCCATCGGCCTAGGAAGAGCACAAGAAACGGCGGCGACAGGGTAACCGGATCACATGAGCCCAGACGTCGATCTCACTGCTGCCCCCGGCGCCGGCCGCGGCGCCCTGCGCCGGCTGCTCTCCCTCGACTCACGGATGTTCGAAGTCGCCGCCGAGCGGCACTGGCCGGGTGCCGAGGCGGTGCTGCCGAGGCTGAGCCGGAGCGCGAACCACGGAGTGCTGTGGTTCGCTGCGGCTGCCGCGATCGCCGCGAGCCGTACTCCGCGGGCTCGGCGGGCCGCCGTCCGCGGGGTGGCCTCGCTGAGCCTGGCCTCGCTGACCATCAACACCCTCGGCAAGTGGTCGGTGCGGCGCGCCCGGCCGGTACTGGAGGCGGTGCCGCTCGCCCGGCAGCTGAAGCGGCAGCCGATCACCACGTCCTTCCCCTCGGGGCACGCCGCGTCGGCGGCGGCCTTCGCGACGGGTGTCGCCCTCGAGTCGCCGGGGTGGGGGGCGGCGGTGGCGCCCGTGGCGTTCTCCGTGGCCGCGTCCCGTGTCTACACGGGGGTGCACTTCCCGAGCGACGTGCTCGCGGGGGCCGCGCTGGGCGCGGGCGTCGCTTTCGCCGTACGACGTCTGGTGCCGACGCGTGCCCAGGTGGTGCCGCCGGCGCGACCGCTGGCGCAGGCACCGGCTCTGCCCGAGGGCGACGGTCTGGTGATGGTCGCCAACCGCGCCTCGGGCACCTCCGACCGGGTGCGGGTCCTGCGGGAGGCGCTACCGAAGGCGGAGATCGTGGAGTGCGAACCCGAGGAAGTGCAGGCCGAGTTGGAGAAGGCAGCCACGCGGGCGCGAGCGCTCGGGGTGTGCGGTGGCGACGGGACGGTGAACTCGGCGGCCGCGGTGGCCCTGCGCTACGGCCTGCCCCTGGCGGTACTGCCCGGGGGCACGCTCAACCACTTCGCCTACGACTTGCAGGTGGAGGACGAGAACGGGCTCGCCGACGCCGTACGCGAGGGCGAGGCGGTGCGGGTGGACGTCGGACGGTTCGTCGCCGACAACCGGGAGGGCATCTTCCTCAACGCGCTGAGTCTGGGCGTCTATCCGGAACTCGTGCGCACGCGGGAGCACTGGTCGTCCCGGATCGGCGGCTGGTCGGCCGGTGTGCTCGGAGCGTGGCAGGTGCTGCGCGCCGACCGGCATCCCGTGGTGGTCGAACTGGAAGGACAGCGCCATCCCTTGTGGTTGCTGTTCGTGGGCAACGGCATGTACCACCGCATGGGTCTCGCCTCCGGCCGGCGGACCGACCTGGCGGACGGGGTGCTCGACGTGCGGGTGGTGCACGGCAGCAGGAAACCCGCGCTGCCCCTGCTGGGCGCCGCGATCGCGGGCCCGCTGACCCGTTCCCCCGCGCATGCGGCCGTACGGCGGCAACGGCTGCGGCTCACCGGCCTCGCCCCGGGCACGCCCCTGGCGTACGACGGGGAGATCGCCGAGGTGCGGGGCGACCTGCTGCTGGAGAAACTGCCCGCGGCCCTGACCGTCTACCGCCCGCTGTCCTGACCGACCGGTACGGACACCGGCACGGACACCAGTACGGGAACCAGTACGGGAACCAGTACGGGGACCGATGCGGACACCGGACCGATGCGGACACGTTCGTCGGCACCCCGTCGCGGGTGCGCTCCTTCACACACGGTGCGCACCCGCTGCGAGGTGCCGTGATGGAGTTGAGGGGCCGCGTCCGCGAGCGGGCGTCACCAGTAGTGGCGACGGCCGCCGACGGCGTGACCGACCGAGCCGAGAATCCAGAGGATGAGTCCGATCACCACGAGGATGATTCCGATTGTCCAGAGGATGCCTATTCCCGTGAGGAATCCGACGATCAGCAGGATGATCCCGAGGATGATCATTTTGGCCTCCGGCGCCTTGTCCTGAGGAGGGGGACTGCCCTCCGTGTGCCTCTGCGCTCGCGTGACGCGCGCGTACGGACGTTCCCGCCTCGGGCACTGACCGCGAGGCGTGGCCGCTCCTCCTTCCCGGCTTTCCGATTCCTGCGCGAACGCCGAGTACCCCGATCGGCACGACGCATACAGCCTCACCCGTGCCCCGATCCCGACCGGCACGGACGGGGCCCGCGGGAGGCGGCTGAGCGGGCGCCCGGGCCGCCACCCCCATACAGCCCGCCCTCCTTGTGTGGCCCGCACACATGCCCCCTCCCACCCCCCGGTGCCTAACGTGTGCGCCGCGAGGTCACCGTGTCCGGACCACCGAGACCACCGGGAACACCGGGAACACCGGGAACACCGGACGCGTGTGAACCGAGGACACCGATCGCGTGGACAGGGGGGCCGGAACATGCGGTACGGAAGAGGCCATGGAGGCCGGTGGCGTCTGCTGCTCGCCCTCCTGATCGCGGTGGTGGCCGGAGTACCGGCCGCCGGGGGCACTGCTTCCGCCGCCGCGCCACCGTCCTACCTCACCTTGGAGGCGAGCTACGGCGCCGGCACCGTCACCAACGGCTGGGAACGTGTGGAGCGTTATCTCGACACCACCTCGGGCTTCCGCACGGAGGGCTTCCCGCCGGACGGTCGCGGGGACCAGGACGGCAAGCGGGTGACGTACTTCGGTGGTGTCGCACGCCCGTACTCCGGCCGCTTCCTGCTCTACTCGGCACCCGGCTGGAACACCGGCGCCCAGAGCACACCCGTCCTCCTCGTCCACGGCGCGAACGACACCGCCGACCGTGCCTGGGCCAACCCGGGAGAGGCCGGCGGCTACGGCTGCGGGGCCCTGTCGTGCCCGTCCACCGGGCTGATGCAGTACCTCGCCGGGCGCGGCCACCGTGTCTTCGCCGTCGGCTTCGCGCACAAGCAGGGCGACAACCTGATGCAGGCCCAGGTCGTCGGCGACGCCATCGCCGTCATCAAGGCGAAACTGGGCGTCGGCAAGGTCGACCTCGTCGGCTGGAGCAAGGGCGAGATGTCGGCGCGGGCGTACGTGTCGTCGCTGAAGCCGAGCTGGGGGCGTCCGTACGCCGGTGACGTGCGCAGGCTGATCACCGTCGGCGGTCCGAACGGCGGTTACGACTACCCGTACGCGCACGGCTGGGCGCACGACTTCTCGATCTGGCCCGAGTGCGGAGGGACGGTCAACGCGCCCTCCCCGCACTCCTCCATGACCTGCTACGGCCAGTACACCTCGCACCCCGAGTTCTCGATGACACCCTCCGGCGGCTACGACGACTACCCCGGTCAGCGGCAGATGCTGGCCCGCTGGGACGGGGTGTACGGCGTCGACGGTTCCGCGCAGGACTGGTACACGACGTACTACGGCGGTCAGGGCTTCTACACGGCGGGCAGCGGCATCCAGGCCGCCGTCGACGCGGGTTCGCTGATCGCGCCCCTGCACAACGCCGGGGTTCCCGCGTCCGTCACCACCTATCTGCTGGCCGGCGGATCACCCGACGTGGTCGGCATCTTCAACGAGAACCGCGGGCCCAGCGACGGCGTCGTGTTCATCGCCAGCGCGCTCGACACCACCGGCGTCCCCACGGTCGGCGGCACCGCCACCATCGCCGGCGCCAACCACCTGGAACTGGGCTGGAACAGCTCGGCCGCCGACCGGATCGACACCTGGCTCTCGTAAAGGACACCACGGACCATGACCGCGAACCCGACCCCGACCCCGAATACGGCGGCGAACCCGACCACGAACGGCCTGCGCACCCGGCGCGTGACCACCGACCGCCTCGCCCTCCACATCACCGACCTCCGGGACGAAGGCGAACCGGTCGTCTTCGTCCACGGCAACGTCTCCTCCGGCGCCTTCTGGCGCACCACCCTCCCCCTCCTCCCCGACCGGTACCGCCCCATCGCACCGGACCTGCGCGGTTTCGGTGACAGCGACCCGCTGCCGGTCGACGCGACGCGCGGTCTGCGCGACTACGCCGACGACCTGCACGCGCTGCTCACCGAAATCGGGGTCGAGCGGGCGCATCTGGTGGGCTGGTCCATGGGCGGCGGGGTCGTCATGCAGTACCTGCGCGACCGTCCCGCCGCCGTGCGCTCGGTGACGCTGGTCAACCCGGTCTCCCCGTACGGCTTCGGGGGCACGCACGGCGTCGAGGGGACCCTCAACTCCGAGGACGGGTCCGGTTCGGGCGGCGCCACCGCCAACCCGGAGTTCGTGACGCGGCTCGCCAAGGGGGACCGCGGCAAGGACTCGCCCGTCTCCCCCCGCTCCGTCCTGGCGAGTTGCTACGTCAAGCCCCCGTGGCGCCCCGCTCCCGGCGACGAGGAGGCGTACGTCGAGTCCATGCTGACCACGCGGACCGGCGACGACCACTACCCGGGCGACAGCACGGTCTCGCCGGTCTGGCCGGGTGTCGCGCCGGGCACCCGGGGAGTCCTCAACTGCCTTTCCCCGCTGTACTTCCGGATCGACGAGCTGCATCTGATCGAGCCGAAGCCGCCGGTTCTGTGGATCCGTGGCGAGGACGATGTCATCGTCTCGGACACCTCGCTGTTCGACCTGGCGCACCTGGGCGCGCTCGGCGCGGTGCCGGGCTGGGACGGGACCCCCGCCCAGCCGATGGTGGCGCAGACCCGTCATGTCCTGGACCGCTACGCGGCGCGGGGCGGCGCGGTACGGGAGGTCGCCGTGCCCGGCGCCGGGCACGCGGTGCACCTGGAACGGCCCGGGGAGTTCACCGCGGCGCTGCTGGAACTGCTGGAGGTCCGGTCGGCATGACGGTGTGCGTCACCACCCGGCAGGGCGTCGTCCGGGGCCGTGTCGCCCCGGACGGCGTGGCGTCCTTCCTGGGCATCCCGTACGCCGCGCCGCCGTTCGGGCCCCGCCGCTTCCGCGCGCCGTGCCCGACGGACCCCTGGACGGGCGTGCGCGACGCCACGGCCCACGGCCCGACCGCGCCGCACGCGCCCTACGCGCCGCCCTTCGACGCCCTCGTCCCGGAGGACAGCGTCCCGGGCGAGGAGTGCCTGAACCTCAACATCTGGACGCCCTCCGCGGACCGGGGCGCCGGACTGCCGGTGATGGTGTGGCTGCACGGCGGGGCGTTCTCCAACGGCTCGGGATCGGCGCGGGGTTACGACGGGGGTGCCTTCGCCCGTGACGGGGTGGTGTGCGTCACGCTCAACTACCGCCTGGGCGCGGACGGTTTCCTCCGGCTGCCCGGCGTCCCCGACAACCGGGGCCTCCTGGACCAGGTGGCCGCCCTGCGCTGGATCCACGCCGAGATCGCCTCCTTCGGCGGCGACCCGGACCGGGTGACGGTCTTCGGGGAGTCGGCGGGCGCGATGAGCATCGGCGTCCTGCTGGCCACCGGCGGGGCACGTGGGCTGTTCCGCCGCGCGATCCTGCAGAGCGGCGCCTGCCACCACTTCCTGCGGCCCTCCACCGCCGACCTGATCACCGCCCGCCTCGCCGCGAACCTGGGCATCGAGCCGACCGCGGAGGCCTTCGCCGCGCTCCCTCTGGATACGCTGCTGCCCGCCCAGGCGGAGCTCCGCGCCGAGATGAACGCGCGGCCCGACCCCGCCCTGTGGGGTGAGGCGGCGCTCAATCTGATGCCCTTCGAGCCTGTGGCCGCCGGCCTGTCCCTCCCCGGTCCCGATTGCGGTGTCGACCTCCTGGTCGGCAGCAACCGCGAGGAGTACCGGCTCTTCCTGGTCCCCACGGACCGCCTGGACGCCGTCTCCGAAGCACACCTGCGTGCGGCGACGGCCGGCTACGGCGTCGACCCGGACAAGGCGCTCCCCGTCTACCGCGCGGGCCGCCCGGCCGCCACCCCGGGCGAGCTCTTCGACGCGGTGGCGACGGACTGGTTCTACCGCATCCCCGCCATCCGTCTCGCCGAGTCCGTACCGGGGTCGTACATGTACGAATTCGCCTGGCGCTCACCTCGGTTCACCGGCCGTCTCGGCGCGTGCCACGCCCTGGAGCTGCCGTTCGTCTTCGACCGCCTCGACGACCCGTCGTACGCCCCGCTCCTGGGCCCCCGTCCGCCCCAGGCCCTCGCGGACGCGATGCACTCCGCGTGGGTGTCGTTCGCGAAGTCCGGTGATCCCGGCTGGCCCGCGTACGACACCGACACCCGTACGACCATGGTGTTCCACGAGGACGCGGCCCTGGAGGCCGACCCCCGCGGGGAGGCGCGGCTGCTCTGGGAAGGGGTGCGCTGAGGCCTCCCCGCGGACGGGACGCAGGCGATACGCCGTGCGCTGCCGGTGTCGCGACGAGCCGTCACATCCGGTGGGGCACGATCGCGACCGGGCATCGCGCGTGGTGCAGGAGCCTGTGGCTCACCCGGCCGAGCTGGAGTCCGAAGTGGCCTGTCCTGCGCCGCGCGCCGACGATCACGAGGTCGGCGTCCGCGGACCGGTCCACGAGGATCCTGCCCGCCGGGCCCTCGGCCGCCGTACGCCGTGTCCGTACCCGCGGGTGGGCGGCGCTCGCGTCGCCGAGTGCCTCGTCGAGCACCGCGAAGGCGTGCCGCCCGGGAGAGTGCGCCGGCCCCTCGGGTCCTGCGCCCTCGCCGGGTGCGAGGTGGGCGGGGCTGCGCCAGGCATGGACGACGTCCAGAACGCAGCCGCGCGCCTCGGCCTCACGGAAGGCGAAGCGCACGGCCTCGGCGGACGTGCCGGGGTCCCCCAGGCCGAGCAGGATCCGCCCGCGCGTCCCGCCGACGGCCGCCGGATCGCCCCGTACGACCACCACGGGGCACCGCGCACGGGCCGCCACGGCCAGACCGACCGAACCGAGCAGCAGCTCTCCCAGCTCACCGCGCCCGCGCGACCCCGTCACCAGGGCGTACGCGTGGTCGCCCGCGCTGACGAGGGCGGCCGCGGCATCCTCCGCGACGATGTCGGCGGTGACCGGTACCTCGGGGTCGCGCAGCCTCGCCCGCTCCACCGCGGAGGCCAGGATGTGCCGGCCCAGCAGCCGTTCGTCCGTGAGTTCCGATCCGGTCGGCGGCAGCGCGGCCTCGTAACGCACCCACAGGGAGGCGTAGACGAACCTCAGCGGGACACCGTGGCGGGCAGCCTCGTCCACGGCCCAGTCGACCGCCGCGCCGTTCGGCTCCGATCCGTCGACGCCGACCACCAGAGGGAGTGTCATCTCCCCCACCGCCTTCCCGGGGCTCCGGTCACCCTTGTGCCGTTCATGAGGCGAGGCAGGCGCCACGCGCCTCAAGTGAGCCAGTAAGCCAGATAATAGACATTCATGATTAATATCGCATTGGTCAACTCTTGCTGACATAGTGCCGCCATGACCACCACGACCGCCGGAACCCAGGCACGTGTCCGACGCCGTCTCCGTACCCGTCGCACGGCCCTCGTTGTCACCGGAGCCCTCGGCCTCACGGGTGCGGCCGTCGTCGCCGCGGCCACCCTGGGCGGGCGCGGCGCCGTGGACCGGCGGCACCTCGGCGCCACGGACCGTGCCGGGCATGCCGCACCCGGTGCCTCCGCCCACGCGCCCGGCGACACGCCGTCCCCCGGCGCCCGGGGCATCGGCGACCCGCTCATGCCGCTCGCCGGGAACGGCGGGTACACGGTCCGCCGCTACACGCTCGCGTTCGACTGGCGGGCGCCCCGCACACCGTTCCCCGCCGAAGCCACCATCCGCGCCACCGCCACACAGGCGCTGTCCCGGTTCGACCTCGACTTCGCGGGCAACACGCTCCACACGGTCACCGTCGACGGCGCCCCCGCCAGGGCCGTGCGTGAGGGTGACGAGCTGGTCGTCACCCCGGCGAAGCCGCTCCCGCGCGGGCGGACGTTCACCGTCCGGGTCACCTATACCGCCGATCCGGCACAACACCGGCACAGGGACGACGCGATCCAGGACTACGGCTGGGTGCCCACCGCCGACGGCACCCTGCTGTCGCCCCAGCCCGACGGCGCCAGGATGGTCTTCCCGGTCGACGACCACCCCAGCCTGCGGGCGCCCGTCACCTTCCGGATCACCACACCGCCGGGCCTGACCGCGGTGGCGAACGGCCGGCTCGTCGAACGGGTCCGGCAGGGCGACGGCCGGACCAGATGGACGTACGACTCGGAGCAGCCGCTGGCGGCGCAGCTGGTCCAGCTGGCCATCGGGAAGTTCGACCTCGCGGAGAGCGAAGGCCCGGGCGGCCTGCCCGTGCGGGACGTGGTCCCCCAGGGCCTGGTGGCCGACACCGAGAAGTACCGTTCACTCACCCCGGACCATCTGGCCTGGCTGGAGCAGCGGCTCGGGCCGTACCCCTTCCGCCGGTACGGCGTGCTGGTCGGGGACACCGACATGCCGGTGGCGCTGGAGACGCAGTCGCTGTCCGTCGTACCGAGCGCCGACCTGCTGGGGGATCAGGTCGACGCCGAGCGGAACCTCGTACACGAGCTGACACACCATTGGACCGGCGACAGCGTGGCCATCCGGCAGTGGTCCGACCTGTGGCTGAGCGAGGGTCACGCCCGTTTCTACGAACGCCTGTACTCCGACACGCATCGCGGCCCCTCCATGGAGGACGCGATGCGCGCCGCGTACGAGCAGCACGACCAGTGGCGGCACGACGACGGGGCACCCGCCGAGCCCGGTGCGGGGACGCTGTTCCGTCAGATGCGTTACGACGGCTCGGCGCTGGTGCTCTACGCGCTCAGGGAGAAGGTGGGCGAGGACACCTTCGAGCGGATCGAGCGGTCCTGGGTGACGACCTACCGGGGGCGCGTCGCCGGCACCCGAGACTTCGTCAGACTCGCCTCCGACGTGGCGAAAGAGGACCTCGCACCCTTCCTGGACCCCTGGCTGTACGGGGCGCACACGCCGCCGATGCCGGGCCGTCCCGACTGGCGGCCCGACCCGGTCGAGGAGGACTGAGACCTCCCCCCGCCGGCGGGGACGGCCTGCCGCCGACCGGGTGGCCTGCGTCCGCAGGCTGGTCCACGCGGTTGACGCTCGGCGCGACGCAGCGCGCGAGGCAAGGAAACGTACGAGGGGTGACGTGATTCGGACGCCCGCCTCGCGCCCGGTCGCATTTCTCTGGCCACGCCGACCCTCGTTGGAGACAACCGTATGAGAAAACGCGTCGCCCCCCGCGTCTCCAGTGCCGTACGCGGACACCGGCGGATCATCTGTGTGACCGCTTCGGCGGCGCTCCTGGTGCCGTTGCTGATCGACCGTTCGATCGATACCGGCGGACCCGCCGACCAGCGCCTGCAGGACGACTACACCGCCGCCGCGGACGAGTACCACGTACCGCGGAGCATCGTCCTGGGCGTGTCCTATCTGCAGTCGAGGTGGGACTCCCATCCGGGCACACCGAGTGTCGTCGGCGGCTACGGGCCGATGCACCTGGTGGACACCCGCGCGCTCCAGGACCGGCGGACGCCGCGCCGCTCCGCCAGTCCCCTGCCGGGCGCGGCGACGGCGGAGCCGCCCGCCCCCTACGCCGCCGGCGCCCCGGCCGACCGCACCGGCCAACCCGCCGACCTGCGCCGGGCCGCGAGCCTGATCGGGCTGCCGGCCGAGCGGCTGCGCGCGGACGACGCCGCCAACGTGCGCGGCGGCGCGGCCCTCCTCGCGGCGGCCCAGCGCAGCCTCGGCAAGCCGCTCAGCGCCAACCCGGCCGACTGGTGGGACGCCGTGGCCCGCTTCCCTGGCACGACCGACTCCGCGGCGGCGGCGACGTACGCGAACGACGTCTTCGAGGTCATCCACCGCGGCGCGCACCGCACCACCGACGCCGGACAGCGCGTCGCCCTCGCCGCGAACCCCCGGGTACGGCCGCACGCTCCCCGTACGTCGGGCGCGCAGGGGGCGCAGGGCGTCGAGTGCCCGGCCGGGGTGGCCTGCTCCTGGCTGAGCGCGCCGTACGTCAGGATCGACGAGGACGCGTACGGCAATCACGACCTGGCCGACCGGCCCAAGGACCAGCGCATCGAGTACATCGTCATCCACGACACCGAGGCGCCCCTGTCCTCGATGCTCCAGACCATCCAGGATCCGGAGGAGGCCTCCTGGCACTACTCCATCCGCTCCAGCGACGGTCACATCACCCAGCACATCAAGACCAAGGACGCGGCCTGGCACTCCGGGAACCAGTTCGTCAACGGCCGCTCGATCGGCGTCGAGCACGAGGGGTTCCTCCGGCACCCCGACGCCTGGTACACGGAGGAGATGTACCGGTCCTCGGCCCGGCTGGTCCGGTACCTGGCGAAGAAGTACCAGGTCCCGCTGGACCGGCAGCACATCTTCGGCCACGACAACGTGCCGTCCCCGACCGAGGAGTCGATCCCGGACATGCACGACGATCCGGGCCCGTTCTGGGACTGGCGGCACTACTTCGACCTGCTCGGCGCGCCCCTGCGGGGCACGGCGGGGCCGGACAGCGACGTGGTGATGATCCTTCCGGACTACGCCCGCAACACGCCGCGGTTCACGGGATGCTCCTCGAGCGGGGTGCCGTGCGCGCCGCACGGCTCCAGCGCCGTGCACCTGCACACCGAACCGGCCGACAACGCCCCGCTGATCCAGGACCCGGGCCGGCGTCCCGACGGTGACGACTCCACCGAGGACGTCAACGATCTCGGGTCGCGGGTCTCCGCGGGGCAGACCTTCGCGGTCGCCGACCGCAGCGGCGAGTGGACGGCGATCTGGTTCCAGGGCCACAAGGGCTGGTTCAGGAACCCGCCGAGCAACCCGGTGGCCGTCGGCACGCGCGGGCGGACGGTGACCCCGAAGGCCGGACTGAGCGAGATCCCCGTGTTCGGCCGCGCCCTCCCGGAGGGGGCCGCGTACCCGGACGGCGTGGACGAGCAGTCCGAGTCGCCGCTCCCCTACACCATCAGCGCGGGCCAGCGGTACGTGACGCAGTCCCGCGTGCTCGGCACCTACGTCGACCGGTCGTCGTTCGGGGAGTCACCGGCCCCCGTGGTCAAGGGCGAGGAGGCGTACTACGAGATCCAGCTCGACCACCGGCTCGCCTACGTCCGCGCCGGCGACGTGGACGTGGTGAACCCGCCGGCCGCGGCGGGCCCGAACGTGGCCCCTCCGCAGGCTCCGAAGCCCTGACCCGGCCGAGGCCGGCCCCGCTCGCGCGTGGGGCCGGCCTCGCACGTGTCTCTTCCACGGAGGAAGCCGTACGTCTCCTGGACGCCTCGACGACGAGCCGTGAGACTGGACGCGCCCCACACCCCCGCTCGCCAGGACGGTGACCATGGAAGAGGAAATCCCGCGCGTCGAACTCACCCCGCAGGCGGCCGAACTGGTGCGGCGTCTGCGAGCCGAGCACGGTCCGCTGATGTTCCATCAGTCGGGCGGCTGCTGCGACGGCAGCGCGCCGATGTGCTATCCCGACGGCGAGTTCCGCACCGGCGGCTCGGACGTGCTGCTGGCCGAGCTGACGGTGGAGGGCGTCGGGGAACCGGTGACGTTCTGGATGTCGAGGAGCCAGTACGAGGTGTGGAGCCACACCCGGCTCATCGTCGACGTGGTGCCCGGTCGAGGCAGCGGATTCTCGCTGGAGGCACCCGAGGGGGTACGTTTTCTCACTCGTTCTCGCGTAGTCGACGCCTAGCCACCCCGCGAGCCGCCGCCGTCTGGTGCACTTCCCCTGATTCCTGGGACAGTTGACGAGACATCAGGGGGCGTAGTGACGCGACGTCGGCGGCGTTCGGCAGCGGGCAGATCGGTTCTCACGGTTCTCACGGCGTTCGGCGTACTGGCCGGTGCGGCCCTCGCGGGGGCGGCACCGGCCAGCGCCGCACAGGCGGGCGGACGGCTCGCGCCGGGCGTCACCTACCGGCAGTTCGACGTGCCGGCGGCGGCGGGGACGGCCCACGCCCATCTGCTCACCGTCGAGCTGGACAATCCGCACGTCCACCTCGACCTGTTGTATCCGGGTGCGGTGGCCGCCCGCGCGACCGTCTCACGGCTGGCCGACTCGGCCGGCGCGATCGCGGGCGTGAACGGTGACTTCTTCAACATCAGCGAGACCCAGCACCCGGGCGTCGAGGCAACCGGCGCGCCCGTGGGCCCGGCCGTCGCGGACGGTCGGGTGCTGAAGGCGGCGGTGCCGAAGGGGCAGCGGTTCGGGCCCGCGCTGCCGCCGGGCACGACGACACAGGACGTTCTCGGTGTCGGCACCGACCGGCGGGCCCGGATGGACCGCCTCGGACTCGTCGGGTCCGTGGTCACTCCGGTGGAGCGGCTGCCGCTCCAGGGTCTCAACCAGTACGCGCTGCCGCAGAATTCCGTCGGTGCCTTCACCGCGAGCTGGGGCAGCGCCTCCCGCGTACGCGCCACCTGCGGCACCGACACCGACCGGGCGGCGGCGTGCAGCCCGGACACGTACGAGGTGACGGTGCGGGACGGCCGGGTGGTGTCCGCCGCCGACACACCGGGCAGCGGGTCGATCGGCGCCGGCACCACGGTCCTGGTCGGGCGCGAGGCCGGCGCGCAGCGGTTGCGCAAGCTGTCGGTCGGCGATCCGGTGACCGTCACGCACGACCTGGTGGCGGCGTCCGCCCGGGCCCCGTTCGAGTTCGCGATCGGGGGCTACCCCGTGCTGCGCGACGGCAAGCCGCTGTCCGGACTGGACGACAGCACCTCGGCCGTGCGCACCGTCGTGGGCTTCGCGGGCGACGGGCACCGGATGCTGATCCTCGCTCTGGACGGGGCGGTCGCCTACCGGAGCGGGATGACCATCGCGGAGGAGGCGTCCACTCTGCGCACGCTGGGCGCGACGGACGCTTTCAACCTCGACGGCGGCGGATCCTCGGAGATGGTCACTCGGGCGTCCGGTGAGCAGGCAGTGACCGTGCGCAACCACCCGAGCGGTGGCGCCGAGCGGCCCGTCGCGAACGGCGTCGGGGTCTTCTCGACCCCTTGACACCGGCCGGCTCGACACCGCCCGCCGATATCGGTTCGGCTCGATACCCGCCGGCTCGATACTCGTCCGCCTTGACACCCGGCGACCTTGATACCCGTCGGGTGTTCCCGGTGGGCGTTCCCCGTAGGCGTTCCCGGTGGGCGTTTTCGTGCCGTCCCCGGCTTCCGTCCGGAGGCCGGGGACGGCACGAGGATCGTGTAGCCAATGTCGCACTCCGCGTGTAGCCGATTCCGACGACAAGCCCACTCCCCGTTCACGAGTGAATTTCACCGGCACCCGCTCGGCGCGGTAAATGAACGGCGGCCGACACCGCCGCCGCACCGGCTCACTCCCTTCCGCGTGTGGGTACTTCTAGCGACACGGGAGGTCGGTCGGATTTTCCCCTCCCTACGATTCGAGTTGACTCCACCGATGCGCAAGACCAGTATCGGGACTGAGTCGCTTCGTCGACCGTGCGAGTTTCCAGGTCCAATGATGCGGATTTACGGCGCGTCGCACTTTCCCCCCGACTTGGATTGAGTTTCCGACGCATGGGCGAGACGAATCGGACCCGCTCCGCAGGAGGAGGGAAATCGATGAAAAAAGGAATTCTGGCGGCCGCGATAACGGCGGTGGTTTCCGCAGGATCGACCGTCTGCCTCATTCCAGCCTCCCAGGCTTCCGCCGTTCCCACCGTAGTCCCCGCGGCGTCATGCCGTGTCCAGGGTGGGACGGTAAGCGGTAGCGGCTTCACTCCCAATCAGTCGTACAACGTCACGCGTAACGGCGCTTCCGTCAGCCGCATCTCCGCGGGGTCGAAGGGCGACATTCAGGTCCCGGTTTCCGGCGACGGCCCGGTTTCCGTAGGCACCGTCAAGTGCGGTTCGTCGGGTGCGGGTTCGGGCTCGGGCGCGACAGGCGGCGCCGCAGAGGCAACCGCGAAAGGCACAGCCGCGGCACAGCAGGCTGTACGCAGTGGCGCTTCCCAGGCGCAGGCCACCGCAATAGGACGGCAGGCCGCACAGGCGGAGGCGCAGAGGCTCGGGTTGCCGCCCTCCGTGGTGAACCAGGTGACGAACAACGTCACGAACATCGTCAACAACACCATCAACGGAGGTCAGGGCAACACCATCGGTGGCACTCAGATCGGCGGCCAGGGGAACACCCAGGGCGGCACGCAGGGCGGAACCGGGAACACTCAGGGCGGGACGCAGGGCGGGACCGGGAACACCCAGGGCGGCACGCAAGGCGGTGGCACCGGCAGCACCCAGGGCGGGACCCAGGGTGGCGGGACCGGCAGCACCCAAGGCGGCACGCAAGGCGGCGGGACCGGCAGCACCCAAGGCGGGACGCAGGGTGGCGGGACCGGCAGCACCCAGGGCGGGACCCAGGGCGGCGGAACCGGCAGCACCCAAGGCGGCACGCAAGGCGGCGGCACGGGCAGCACGCAAGGCGGGACGCAGGGTGGCGGGACCGGCAGCACCCAGGGCGGGACCCAGGGCGGCGGAACCGGCAGCACCCAAGGCGGCACGCAAGGCGGCGGCACGGGCAGCACCCAGGGCGGGACCCAGGGCGGCGGAACCGGCAGCACCCAAGGCGGCACGCAAGGCGGCGGCACGGGCAGCACCCAGGGCGGGACCCAGGGCGGCGGAACCGGCAGCACCCAAGGCGGAACCCAGGGCGGCGGCACGGGCAGCACCCAGGGCGGCACGCAAGGCGGCGCCACCGACACCACCAAGCCCATGCCTTGAGGTGCGGGACGACCAGCGAAACCGCGGTAATGCGCTGCACTTTCACACATGGCCGGTCCCGATTCCAGAGACCGAGACGCCACGATGAGGGCCGCGCTCCGCGACTGCACATCACTAGATGCCGAGCAATCGGTGCTTTGTACGAAGAGGAAGGGAGCACGTCGTGCGGCTCAGTCGGAAGCAGCAGACAGCCACAGCAATCGTGTCGGTGGTCCTCGCGGGAGGACTCGTCTCCGTCGGATCCCCTGCAACAGCGGCGCCTGCACCGAGCAGCACAGCCTCCAACGCTCAACTGCAGGCCGGCAACAGCTTGTCGAAGGGGCTGAAGCTAGTCCCGGAGAAGCCGAATTGCACGCGGGACAACCAGGGCCGCACGATCTGCAAGCCCAGCAAGCCGCGGGGAAACACCCAGGGCGGAACGCAGGGTGGCGGCCGGGGTAACACCCAGGGCGGGACCCAGGGCGGTGGCCGGGGTAACACCCAGGGCGGGACGCAGGGTGGCGGCGGCGGCAACACCCAGGGCGGAACGCAGGGTGGCGGCGGCAACACCCAAGGCGGGACGCAGGGCGGCGGCACTGGCAACACCCAGGGCGGGACCCAGGGTGGCGGCCGGGGTAACACCCAGGGCGGCACGCAGGGTGGCGGCGGCGGTAACACCCAGGGCGGGACGCAGGGTGGCGGCGGCGGAAACACCCAAGGCGGCACCCAGGGCGGCGGCGGCGGAAACACCCAAGGCGGCACCCAGGGCGGCGGCGGCGGCAACACCCAAGGCGGGACGCAGGGTGGCGGCCGGGGTAACACCCAGGGCGGGACGCAGGGTGGCGGCGGCGGAAACACCCAAGGCGGCACCCAGGGCGGCGGCGGCGGAAACACCCAAGGCGGCACCCAGGGCGGCGGCGGAAACACCCAGGGCGGGACCCAGGGTGGCGGCCGGGGTAACACCCAGGGCGGCACGCAGGGTGGCGGCACTGGTAACACCCAGGGCGGGACGCAGGGTGGCGGCGGCGGCAACACCCAAGGCGGCACGCAAGGTGGCGGCGGCGGCAACACCCAAGGCGGCACCCAGGGTGGCGGCGGCGGCAACACCCAAGGCGGCACGCAAGGTGGCGGCCGGGGTAACACCCAGGGCGGCACGCAGGGTGGCGGCACTGGTAACACCCAGGGCGGGACGCAGGGTGGCGGCGGCGGCAACACCCAAGGCGGCACGCAGGGCGGTGGCGGCGGCGGAAACACCCAGGGCGGCACCCAGGGCGGCGGCGGCGGAAACACCCAGGGCGGCACCCAGGGCGGCGGCACTGGCAACACCCAAGGCGGCACGCAGGGTGGCGGCCGGGGTAACACCCAGGGCGGAACGCAGGGTGGCGGCGGCGGCAACACCCAAGGCGGAACCCAGGGCGGCGGCACTGGCAACACCCAAGGCGGAACCCAGGGCGGCGGCACTGGCAACACCCAAGGCGGAACCCAGGGCGGCGGCACTGGCAACACCCAAGGCGGAACCCAGGGCGGCGGCACTGGCAACACCCAAGGCGGCACGCAAGGTGGCGGCGGCGGCAACACCCAAGGCGGCACGCAAGGTGGCGGCGGCGGCAACACCCAAGGCGGCACGCAAGGTGGCGGCGGCGGCAACACCCAAGGCGGCACGCAAGGTGGCGGCGGCGGCAACACCCAAGGCGGGACCCAGGGTTGATCGTTCCTTCGGATGAGGTCAGCACCTCGCGGAGCCAAGCGCTCCGCGAGGTGCGCCGAGCTGCTGGGAGTGAGGAAAACGGTGCGAAGCGCGCGTCCTGTGGCTGCGGCCTGTGTCTGCCTGTCGACCATCGGCGTCGGCAGCGCGGCGGGGGTCGCACCTGCCCAAAGTTCCCCCGCCCCGCAGCACAGCACATCGCAGGCCGGGGCCGCACCTGCCAAGTCGACGCTTCGGTGCTACGCGACGCGGAGCGATCCCGGGACGGTCGTGTGCTACCGCGTCTCGGCGAAGACCGAGTTCAGGCACGGCGCGCTGGTCTACGTCCCCATCCTCATCCAGGTGCCCACGCCCGCGGCTCCGCCGTCGGTGACCGTCGTCGACAGCCTGAGCGACATCCGCCCGAACGCGGGGCCCGGGTGACACGGGCGGCAGCGGCCGGAAGTGCCCGGGCCGGGCCGGCGCTCACTCCATGGTGAGGTTGTCCAGTACGCCGCACTTCATGGCAAGGCGGGTGAGGTCGGCCCTCCGGCGGGAGCCGCTCTTCCTGCGCAGACGCTCCAGGTGCGTGTGAACCGTGTTTTCCGTGATGTTCAGCCTGGTGGCGATCTCGCGATCCGTCGCCCCGCCGGCGACCAGCTGCAGGATCTGCTTCTCACGGTCGGTGATGTGAGGCGGCGGCGTCGGCAGACTTCGGCCGGCGAGACTGGCACCGAAGTAGCTCCGCCCCGAGGCGACGGCGCGGATGGCTCTCACCAGCTCCGAGCCCTCGGTCTGCCGGCTCACATAGCCGCGGGCACCGGCCTTGATGCAGAGGACGGCGTCGGTCTGCGCCTTCGAGGTGGACAGCACGATGACCGCGTACCCCTTGCGATGCAACTGGGCCACTTCGTCGGAGGCCACCTGGCCGGACGCCTGCAGGTTGATGAGCACGACGATCTCGACGTCATGCGCCTGCCGGATCAGCTCCTTCACGTTTTTGATGAAGAACGTGATCCGCAGGTCCGGTTGTGTGTTGATCGCCTGCGCGAGACCGAGCTGAAGCAACGGCCAGTCGCAGACAACGGCCATGGACGTCACAGAAGAGCTCATCAGAAGCTCCAGCGTAGGCGGGGCCACCGGCCGAATGACGAGCGGATCGGACGGTGGGTGGGCTCCCGCCGTCTGCTCCCAGACTCACCCCTGCCGTGCGAAGCGGCACCCCTGGATAACCCATACGGGGGACAGCGCGGCGGGCCCGCGGCTCACGGCCGCAGGCCGCTGACCAGCTCCGCGGTCGCGGTGAGCCCGCTGTGGATGGTGGGCGCCATGCTCGTGCTGGCCAGGAAGAAACCGAGCAGCATGCAGACCAGGGCGTGCGAGAACTTCAGTGCGCCGTTGCGCATGAAGACCACGGCCAGGATCAGGAGCAGCAGCACCACAGAGATGGAAACGGCCATCGGGAACCTCCTCCGCCACGCCCCCTTGAGCGGCGTTCGGCCGTAAGTGTGGCGTAGCGGAGGGTTGGTCCGGGCGGCTGACATGTCCCCCGTTCGTGTGATGTCAGGTGGACGGATGTGCGGCGAGGAAGGCCTCCAGGCCGGCGAGGTCGTCGGTGTTGAGGTAGTCGACCCCGCCGGCGAGGAGTTCCGCCCACAGCGCGTCCCTGGCCGGGCTGGCGGCGTCCGGTGTCTCCCAGAACCGGATCTGCTGCCCGCGCGCGTGGGCGGCGCCGGTGATGCTCCGCAGCTTTCGCCGCTCCGCTCCGGGGAAGGGGCCGGTGCCCAGCCAGGTGAAGTTCAGGGCCCAGTTGTCGCTGATCAGCGGGACGAAGGCGGCGGGGGCCGAGGTGCCGAGGTCGGTGAGCCGTCCGTCGTAGAAGGCGCGGCGCTCGGGCTGGGCCTCCATGGGGCCGCGGGCGGCGCGGTCGCCGGAGACGACGGCGGTGACCGGGCCCGGATGCACGCGGCCGTGCGCGTACCGGGTGAACAGGTGCGGGTGGCGCCTGAGGTGGCGGTCGAGTTCGAGGTACGTCGAGGAGCCCTCGGTCTTGATGTCGATGAGGAGTTGTAGGGGCTGTCGCCAACCGCGGTAGACGGAACCCCGGTTGGCTCGCACGCGGGCGGCGAGCGGGTCGAGGTAGAGGGATTCGAGTGTGCGGGACGGGTCCAGCTCGGAGGTGTCGTGGCCGATGAGCAGTTGGTCGCCGACGAGGAAGATGTCGGCCTCGACGCTGCCGAAGCGGTGGTCGAGGGCGTCGGCCAGGGGCCGTGGGTGCGCGTAGTCGTTGTGGGCGTGCGCGTGCCACAGCGGCCGGGGACCGCGGTGACCGCCTGCCGCCAGGGCCTGGCCCGCGGGCAGGGCGATCGCGCCCGCGAGGGACGCGCCGAGGGTGGTGAGGGCTCTGCGACGGGTGGTGAGGGCCATGTGCTGCCTCCCTTGAGGGCCGGACGGGACCGGGGAGAGTATGCGTGCGTTCGCCCTCGATCACGCCTGTCCTGCGCGTAGTTGGCCGGACCGCTGCCCTCTGTTCACTTCGGCGGGAGCGCGGACACGCGAAGGCCCGCCCCTGGTGGGGCGGGCCTTCGCGTGCCGTGGATCAGGGCGCCTGGAGGTCGACCAGCCGGGCCAGTGCCTCGCGATGGGCACCCGCGGTGCCGTAGGCGATCGAGTCGGCCTTGGCCCGCTTGAGGTACAGGTGGATCGGGTGCTCCCAGGTCATGCCGATCCCCGCGTGCAACTGGAGCGCCTCCTCTGCCGCGTGGACGGCGACGGGCGCCGCGTACGCCTGCGCGACGGCGACCGCGACGTCGATGTCCTCGCCGCCGGGGTCACCCGGCGTGGCCGAGAGCTCGGCGGACAGCGCGTCGGCGGCGTTGCGGGCGGCAGCCCGGAGGCTGACGACTTCCAGCCACAGCTGGGCGAGCCGGTGCTTGATCGCCTGGAAGCCGCCGACGGGCCGGTTGAACTGCTTGCGTTCCTTCAGGTACCGGACCGTCTCGGTCAACGTCCAGTCCGCCAGGCCGAGTTGCTCGGAGGCGAGCAGTCCGGCAGCGGCTCGCAGGGCCCGTCGTACGGCCGGTTCGGCGTCGCCGAGGCGGCGGCCGGGGGTGCCGTCGAGGGTGACGGTGGCGAGGGGGCGGGTCAGGTCCAGGGAGGGCTGCGGGGTGATCGTCACCGCGTCGGCGGCGACCGCGTACAGTCCGCCGTCGTCGGCCGGGACGAGCAGGACGTCGGCGGCGGCCGCGTCCGCGATGCCGGTCAACTCGCCGTGCAGGGACCCGCCTTCGAGGCGCGCGGCCGGGAAGGCGGCGCCGGGTGCGAGATGCAGGGCGACCGCGAGCGCGCCGATGGTGCGCCCGGAGGCCAGGCGGCCCAGCAGTTCCTCGTCCGCGCAGGCGAGCAGGGCCTCGGTGGCCACGACCGCGCTGGTGAGGTACGGCACGGGTGCCACGGCGCGGCCCAGTTCCTCCAGCACCACGGCGACTTCGCGGTGCGTGGCGCCCTGGCCGCCCAGCGCCTCGGGGACCAGCAGCCCGGCGAGGCCCATGCTGTCGGCGAGGGACTTCCACAGGGCGAGGTCGTGCGGGGCGTCGGACTCGGTGCGGGCGATCACACCGGCGGCGTCACAGTGGTCGCCGAGCAGGTCACGGACGGCGGCGCGGAGCGCCTCTTCCTCCTCCGAGTACAGCAGGTCGGGCTCGGCGCTCGGTGTACCCGTCGCGTTCGTCGTGCTCATCGGGCGAGGTCCTTCCAGGCGACGTCCTTGTCGGTGCGCGGTTCGGCGGGCAGACCGAGGACGCGCTCGGCGACGATGTTCAGCAGGACCTCGCTGGTCCCGCCCTCGATGCTGTTGCCCTTGGAGCGCAGGTAGCGGTAGCCGGCGTCGCGGCCGGTGAAGTCGACCAGCTCGGGGCGGCGCATGGTCCAGTCGTCGTACAGCAGGCCTTCCTCGCCCCGGAGTTCGACCTCCAGGCCGCTGATCTCCTGGTTGAGGCGGGCGAAGGCGAGCTTCATGCCGGAGCCCTCGTAGCCGGGCTGGCCGGCGACGAGCTGCTGGCGCAGGCGTTCGGCGGTGAGACGGGAGACCTCGGAGTCGACCCAGAGCCGCAGCAGCCGCTGATGCAGGTCGTGGGTGCGCAGTTCGGGGCGCTCCCGCCAGGTCCTGGCGATCGGGCCGATCATGCCGCCCTCGCGGGGCAGCCGCATGCCGCCGATGGAGACGCGCTCGTTCATCAGCGTGGTCTGCGCGACCCGCCAGCCGTCGCCGACCTCGCCGAGGCGGTGGGCGTCGGGGATGCGGACGCCGGTGAGGAAGACCTCGTTGAACTCGGCCTCGCCGGTGATCTGGCGCAGCGGCCGCACCTCGACCCCGGGGTCGGTCATGTCGCAGATGAAGTAGGTGATGCCGGCGTGCTTGGGCACGCTCGGGTCGGTGCGGGCGATGAGGATGGCCCAGCGGGCGAGGTGGGCGCTGGAGGTCCACACCTTCTGCCCGTCGACGATCCAGTCGTCGCCCTCACGGACGGCCCGCGTACCGAGCGCCGCGAGGTCGGAGCCGGCGCCCGGCTCGCTGAACAGCTGGCACCAGACCTCCTCGCCGGTCCACAGCGGGCGCAGGAAGCGCCGCTTCTGCTCCTCGGTGCCGTAGCGCAGGATGGTCGGGGCGGCCATGCCTAGGCCGATGCCGATGCGCCGGGGGTCGTTGTCGGGGGCGTCCGCGGCCGCGAGTTCGGCGTCCACGACGGCCTGGAGCGCGCGCGGCGCACCGAGTCCGCCGAGGCCCTCCGGGTAGTGCACCCAGGCGAGGCCGGCGTCGAAGCGGGCCCTGAGGAACTCCACACCACTCGTGGTCGCCGGCGGGTGTGCGGCCAGCAAGTCCGCTGTACGGCGCTTGAGTTCGGCTGCGTCGGTCATGCCGTGTCTCCCTTCCCCACCAGCACGGCCACGCGGCCGGTGGTGACCCCGTCGGCGACGCGCTGCACGGCGGCGGCGGCCCCGTCCAGCGGCACCCGCTCGCTCACCAGCGGCTTGATCGCGCCGCGCGCGGCCAGCTCGGTCAGCTGCTCGTGGCAGTGCTGGACCAGCTTCGGGTTCTTGGTGTTGTACAGGCCCCAGTGCAGGCCCATGATCGAGTAGTTCTTCACCAGCGCGTGGTTGAGCGCGGGGGCCGGGATGGTGCCGCCGGCGAAGCCGACGACCACGATCCGGCCCTCGAAGGCGACCAGCTTGGCGGACTGCGTGTAGGCCTCGCCGCCGACGGGGTCGTACACGACGTCCGCGCCGCGCCCGCCAGTGGCTTCCTTGACGGCCGCGACGACGTCCTCGGAGTGGCGGTCGACGACGACGTCGCAGCCCAGGTCCCGGGCGACGGCGGCCTTGCCGGCGCCGCCCACGACGCCGACGACCCGTGCTCCGGCCGCCTTGCCGAGCTGCACGGCCGCGCTGCCGACGCCACCGGCGGCGGCGTGCACGAGGAGGGTCTCCCCCGCCTGGAGGTTGGCCCTGCGGTGCAGACCGAACCAGCCCGTCTGGTAGCCGATGTGCAGCGCGGCGGCCTCGGCGTCGTCCAGCGACTCGGGCGCGGGCAGCAGGGCGCGGGCGTCGGCGACGGCGTACTCGGCGAAGCCGCCGTACGGCAGGGCCGGGTTGGCGATCACCCGGCGGCCGTCCTCGGTCTCGGCGCAGATCTCCACACCGGGCGTGAAGGGCAGCGGCGGACGGATCTGGTACTGGCCCCGGCACAGCAGCGCGTCCGGGAAGTTGATGTTGGCGGCCCGCACGCGCAGCAGCACCTGGCCGTCGCCGGGCGTGGGCCGCTCCACCTCCGCCAGGCGCATCACCTCGCTGGGCTCGCCGTTCTCGTGCACTTGCCATGCCTGCATGCGGGGCCTCCACGGGACTGCTTCGTCTGACCGGGTCCGACGGCATACTAAGCGGTCGCTTCTCGATCAGGGAACAGCGGAAGTCAGTCCACTTGGCCGCGCGCGGCGGGCCGCGCCCGCACATGCATCCGCTCCCCCTGCGGCCCGAACAGGCTCAGGAACTCCACGGGCCCCTCCCCGGCGGACCCGAACCAGTGCGGGACACGGGTGTCGAACTCGGCCGCCTCCCCCGCGGACAGCACCACGTCGTGTTCGCCGAGCACCAGCCGCAGCCGCCCCGCCAGCACGTACAGCCACTCGTAGCCCTCGTGGGTGCGCGGGTCCGGCGCC
Source organism: Streptomyces sp. NBC_00820 (assembly GCF_036347055.1). NCBI lineage: Bacteria > Bacillati > Actinomycetota > Actinomycetes > Kitasatosporales > Streptomycetaceae > Streptomyces > Streptomyces sp. NBC_00820. The sequence continues at coordinate 1,265,364 of NZ_CP108882.1, forward strand.
TGATCGCGCCGCGGTTCGACGACCTTGTACGCCTGCAGGCCGCCCGGCTGCCGGGTCAGCGGCCAGAACGTGCGGCCGTCGCGCCGCATGGGCTTGGCCCGTACCCGGGGGTCACCGACCGACGGGGCCCCGACCAGTTCGTCCAGCGGGACCTGGTGCGCCCGGGCGATGGGCAGCAGCAGTTCCAGACTGGGTCTGCGCAGGCCGGACTCCAGCCGCGACAGGGTGCTGACGGAGATACCCGTGGTCTCGGACAGGGCCGCGAGGGTCACCTCCCGCTCCTTCCGGATCCGCCGCAGGCGCGGGCCGACCCCCGCCAGGACCTCGTCGGTGCTCTCGGCGCCGTCACTCGTATCAGCCATACCGATATTGCAGAATCGGCAAAGCTGTTTGTCAATGCGGCAGGCCGTGGGTGACCGTCGGGCATGGAGGTGGTCGTCTTGACCGAGAGTCCCGGCAAGGAATTCGCATTCGCGTCCGAGAGTTTCGAAGCGGTCGTCGCCGGAGGCGGCGCGGCCGGCCTGTCCGCCGCGCTGGTGCTGGGCCGGGCCCGGCGCCGCACCCTGGTCGTCGACGCGGGCGAGCCGCGCAACGCGCCGTCCGCGCACATGCGGGGCTATCTGTCCCGGGACGGCATGTCACCCGCCGAGTTCCTGGCCGCGGGGCGCGAGGAGATCGCGCGGTACGGCGTGGAGCTGGTCCGGGACCGCGTGGTGGACGCGGCACGGCGGGAGGACGCGGCACGGCCGTGCGGGTGTAGTCCGCGCGGCTCCGGTGCACCATGACTGCATGCTGCTGACCCGGCTGGCGGAGGTGTCCCGGGAGGTCGCCGCGACGGCGGCCCGGAACCGTAAGACCGCGCTGCTCGCGGAGCTGTTCCAAGACGCGGAGGCGGACGACGTACCGATCGTCATCCCGTATCTCGCGGGGCGGCTGCCCCAGGGGCGGCTCGGCGTCGGCTGGAAGGTGCTGAGCCGTCCGGTGCCGCCTGCCGCCGAGCCCTCCCTCACCGTGCGGGAGGTCGACGCCCGGCTCACCGAGCTGGGCAACGTGTCCGGGCCCGGCTCCCAGGCGGAACGGGCCCGGATCGTCGGCGAGCTGATGGGCGCGGCCACCGAGGGCGAGCAGCACTTCCTGCTCGGTCTGCTCACCGGCGAGGTCCGCCAGGGCGCGCTGGACGCGGTCGCGGTGGAGGGCCTGGCGCAGGCGACCGGAGCGGACGCGTCGGACGTACGCCGGGCGGTGATGCTCGCCGGGTCGCTCCAGACGGTGGCCCGGGCCCTGCTCGCCGACGGGCCCGCCTCGCTCGACGGGTTCCGGCTCACCGTCGGCCGCCCGGTGCTGCCGATGCTGGCGCAGAGCGCCTCCTCGGTCGCCGAGGCGGTCGGGAAGCTGGGCGCGTGCGCGGTCGAGGAGAAGCTGGACGGTATCCGGGTCCAGGTCCACCGGGACGGCGACACGGTGCGGATCCACACCCGCACGCTGGACGACATCACCGACCGGCTGCCCGAAGTGCGCACCGCCGCGCTGGAACTGCCGGGCGAACGGTTCATCCTGGACGGCGAGGTGATCTCCCTCGGCCCGGACGGCCGGCCCCGCTCCTTCCAGGAGACGGCGGGCCGGGTCGGCTCCCGGGTGGACGTGGCGAGGGCCGCCGGGGCGGTCCCGGTCTCGCCCGTGTTCTTCGACGCGCTGTCCGTGGACGGCCGGGACCTGCTGGACCTCCCCTTCACCGAGCGGCACGCGGAGCTGGCCGGGCTGGTGCCCGAGCCGATGCGGGTGCGCCGGACGCTGGTGTCCGGTCCGGAGGACGTCACGGAGGCGGAGCGCTTCCTCGCCGACACCCTGGCGCGCGGCCACGAGGGGGTGGTCGTCAAGGGCCTGGACGCCCCCTACAGCGCGGGCCGGCGGGGCGCCTCCTGGCTGAAGGTCAAGCCCGTGCACACGCTCGACCTCGTGGTGCTGGCCGCCGAGTGGGGGCACGGCCGCCGCACCGGGAAGCTGTCCAACCTCCACCTTGGCGCCCGCACCCCGGACGGCGGCTTCGCGATGCTCGGAAAGACCTTCAAGGGCATGACCGACTCGATGCTCGCCTGGCAGACGGAGAAGCTCCGGGAGCTGGCCGTCGAGGATCACGGCTGGGGCGTGACCGTACGCCCCGAACTCGTCGTGGAGATCGCCTACGACGGCCTCCAGCGCTCCTCCCGCTACCCGGCCGGTGTCACCCTGCGCTTCGCGCGCGTGGTCCGCTACCGCGAGGACAAGCGGCCCGAGGAGGCCGATACGGTGGAGGCCCTGCTGGCGGCCCACCCGGAGGTCACACCGTGACGGTGCGTGCGACGAAGCGGAGTGCGGGACTGCTGTTGTTCCGGCACACCGACGACGGGCTGGAGGTGTTGCTCGGCCATATGGGAGGCCCGTTCTTCGCGAAGAAGGACGCGGGGGCGTGGACCGTGCCCAAGGGCGAGTACGAGCCGGACGAGCCCGCCTGGGAGGCGGCCCGGCGGGAGTTCCAGGAGGAACTGGGGCTGGCCCCGCCCGACGGGGAGGCCGTACCGCTGGGCGAGATCGCGCAGGCCAACGGCAAGATCGTCACTGCGTGGGCGGTCGAGGCCGACCTGGACCCGGCGACGATCACCCCGGGAACCTTCACGATGGAGTGGCCCCCGCGCTCGGGCCGGACGCAGGAGTTCCCCGAGCTGGACCGGGTGGAGTGGCTCGGCCTCGGCCGCGCCCGCGCGGTGCTGGTCAAGGGGCAGAGCGCGTTCCTCGACCGGCTGGCGGAGCATACCGGCTGAACAGCGCAACGCGGCGGCTGAACAGGGGACCACGCGTTGCGACGGCCCGTGCCGCGCGCGAAGGTCGAGACACAGCCCGTTTCCAGGGAGGTCGGCCATGCCCATCGCGACGGTGAACCCGGCGGACGGCGAGACACTCAAGACGTACGAGCCCATGGGCGAGGAGGAGCTGGAGCGGCGCCTCCAGCTCGCCGAGGCCACCTTCCGCACCTATCGCACGTCCCCGTTCGCCGAGCGCGCCCGCCGGATGAACAAGGCCGCCGACCTGCTGGACGAGGACCAGCAGGAGGTCGCCTGGGTCATGTCCATCGAGATGGGCAAGCCGGTCACGCAGGCGCGCGCGGAGGTCGCCAAGTGCGCCAAGGCCATGCGCTGGTACGCCGAACGGGCCGAGGGCCTGCTGGCCGACGTGGTACCGCCCGAGTCGGACGTCCGGGCTTCCGGGGCCTCCCGGGTACGCATCACCTACCGCCCGCTGGGCCCCGTGCTCGCGGTGATGCCCTGGAACTTCCCGCTCTGGCAGGTGGTCCGCTTCGCCGCGCCCGCGCTGATGGCGGGCAACGTGGGCCTGCTCAAGCACGCCTCGAACGTCCCCCGGACCGCCCTGTACCTGGAGGACCTCTTCCACCGGGCGGGCTTCCCCGAGGGCTGCTTCCAGACCCTGCTGATCGGCGCGGGGGCGGTCGACGACATCCTGCGCGACGAGCGGGTCAAGGCGGCGACCCTTACCGGCAGCGAGCCGGCCGGGCGCGCGGTCGCCTCCACCGCCGGCGAGATGATCAAGAAGACGGTGCTGGAGCTGGGCGGCAGCGATCCGTTCCTCGTCATGCCCTCCGCCGACCTCGACCGGGCGGCCGAGGTCGCGGTGACCGCGCGGGTGCAGAACAACGGGCAGTCGTGCATCGCCGCCAAGCGGTTCATCGTGCACACCGACGTGTACGACGCCTTCGTGGAGAGGTTCGTCGCGGGGATGAAGGCGCTCACGGTCGGCGACCCGCTGGAGGAGGACACCGACGTCGGGCCGCTCGCCACCGCGCAGGGGCGCGCCGATGTGGAGGAACTGGTCGACGACGCGAAGCGGAGCGGGGCCGAGGTGCTGTGCGGCGGCGAGCGCCCCGACGGACCGGGCTGGTACTACCCGCCGACCGTGCTCGCGGGGATCACCCGGGAGATGCGCATCCACCGGGAGGAGGCGTTCGGGCCGGTCGCCACGGTGTACCGGGCCGCCGACCTGGACGAGGCGCTGCTCATCGCCAACGACTCGCCGTTCGGGCTGAGTTCGAACGTGTGGACGCGGGACGAGCACGAAGTCGAGCGGTGTGCACGGGATCTGGAGGCCGGCGGGGTGTACGTCAACGGGATGACGGCCTCGTACCCGGGGTTCCCGTTCGGCGGGGTGAAGCGGTCGGGCTACGGGCGTGAGCTGTCGGCCGAGGGGATCCGGGAGTTCTGCAACATCACCACGGTCTGGCAGGGCGCCTGAGGACCGCGTGACCAGGGCCTGTGCGACGGATCGGCCCGAGGATGGGCGTGCCGGGCCCGGCGATTCCGCGGGATCGCACGGACAGGGCCTAGCATCCGTTTTGTGAACCGCGAAGTGACTCTGCCTCTGATCGTCGACGACCGTGGAACCCTGCAGGTGGCTGCCGCCGATGTGAGCGGGCTGCTGCGGACCCTGGGGGCGCGGTGGCTGCATCTCGTCGAGGCCGGGGAGCGGGGGCTGGACGAGGACACGGTCGCCGCGCTGACCATCGAGCTGGCGAAGCTGGCGGACCGTATCGACGTGGCGTGCATCGCCCACAGCAGTGGGGCGCCGTAGCCGGGAGAGGGGCGCCGCGGGGGGAACGGCCGCCGCGGCCCGGGGTGATCTCGGCGCGGTTCCGGGCCTGTTGGGCTGGTGCCGTTCAGGGTGTCTCCCACACACGCTGGCCTGCGGGAAGAGCCACCGTCGGCCAAAGCTGTCACTGTCCGCCGTCCCCGATTCGGAGTAACCCGGCGCGAGATCGTAGCCCTCTCGGGTGAGTCTGAATGGACCACCTTCTGACCGGTGGGCAAAGGCCCGCCGGACGGCGAAAGCAGGGACGGCTCATGGCGACTTTGTGCAGACCCTCGGTGTCCGTGCCGGAATACGTGATCACGATGGAGGACACGCTGCGGCTGGCGCGTGAGCGGCACGCGGACCACCCGCAGCTTGCCCTGGCCCTCCGGCTGATCGAGAACACCGGAGTGCGCACCCGGCACATCGTGCAGCCCATCGAAGAGACCCTGAAGCACCCCGGTTTCCAGCAGCGCAACAAGCTGTACGAGGCGGAGGCGAAGGCCCGTGTTCCCGCGGTGATCCAGCGGGCGCTCGACGACGCCGAGGTCCTCACCTCCGACATCGACGTCATCATCTACGTGTCGTGCACGGGCTTCATGATGCCCTCGCTCACCGCGTGGCTGATCAACGAGATGGACTTCCCGAGCAACACCCGGCAGCTCCCCATGGCCCAGCTGGGCTGTGCGGCCGGCGGCGCGGCCATCAACCGGGCGCACGACTTCTGTTCGGCCTACCCCGAGGCCAACGCCCTCATCGTGGCCTGCGAGTTCTGCTCGCTGTGCTACCAGCCCCTCGACCTCGGCGTCGGCTCGCTGCTCTCCAACGGCCTGTTCGGCGACGGCATCGCGGCCGCCGTGGTCCGCGGCCAGGGCGGCACGGGCGTGCGGCTGGAGCGCAACGGCTCGTACCTGATCCCCAAGACCGAGGACTGGATCGCGTACGACGTCCGGGACACCGGCTTCCACTTCCTGCTGGACAAGCGGGTGCCGACCACGATGGAGCCGCTCGCCCCGGCGCTCCACGAGCTCGCGGGCAACCACGGCTGGAACGCCTCCGAGCTGGACTTCTACATCATCCACGCCGGCGGCCCCCGAATACTCGACGACCTCAGCAAGTTCCTCAAGGTCGAGCCGCACGCCTTCCGGTTCAGCCGCTCCACGCTGACCGAGTACGGCAACATCGCCAGCGCCGTCGTCCTCGACGCGCTGCGCCGGATGTTCGACGAGGGCGGTGCCGAGAACGGGGCGCGCGGCCTGCTGGCCGGCTTCGGGCCCGGCATCACCGCCGAGATGACCGTGGGCCGTTGGGTCAACGAGGACTGAGGCGACACCATGACCGAAGAAACGCTCATCGAGCCCCCGGCCTCGGTCCGGGAGTGGCCGGCACTCGACCTGACCGGGACGGACTTCGACCCGGTACTGAGCGAGCTGATGCGCGAGGGCCCGGTCACCCGCGTCCGGCTGCCCAACGGCGAGGGCTGGGCCTGGCTGGTCACCCGGTACGACGACGTACGCATGGTGGCCAACGACCCCCGCTTCAGCCGCGAGGCGGTCATGGACCATCCGGTCACCCGGCTCGCGCCGCACTTCATCCCGGACCGGGGCGCGGTCGGCTTCCTCGACCCGCCCGACCACACGCGGCTGCGCCGCGCGGTCGCCCCCGCGTTCACCGCGAAGGGGGTGGAACGGATCCGGGACAGGGCGCGCGGCATGCTGGACGAACTGGTGGACGAACTCCTGCAGGACGGCCCGCCCGCCGATCTCACGGCGGCGGTGCTCAGCCCCTTCCCCATCGCGGTGATCTGCGAGTTGATGGGGGTGCCGGCCGCCGACCGGCACGCCATGCACGACTGGACGCAGCTGATCCTGTCCTCCGCGCACGGCAAGGAGGTCAGCGAGCAGGCCAAGCGCGAGATGAGCGGCTACTTCGCCGACCTCGTCGCCGTGCGCGCGGACAGCACGTCCGAGGACGTCACCTCGCTGCTCGGCGCCGCCGTGGGCCGGGGCGAGGTCACCATGGAGGAGGCCGTCGGTCTCTCCGTCCTCCTCCAGATCGGCGGCGAGGCGGTCACGAACAACAGCGGGCAGATGTTCTACCTGCTGCTGACCCGCCCCGACCTGGCCGAACGGCTGCGCGACGACCCCGCGATCCGGCCCAGGGGCATCGACGAACTGCTGCGCTACATCCCGCACCGCAACGCCGTCGGCCTCTCCCGGATCGCGCGGGAGGACGTGGAGCTCGGTGGCCACCGCATTCGCGCCGGCGACCCGGTCTACGTGTCCTACCTGGCCGCCAACCGCGACCCGGACGTCTTCCCCGACCCGGAGACCATCGACCTCTCCCGCAGCCCCAACCCGCACGTGTCGTTCGGCTTCGGCCCGCACTACTGTCCGGGCGGCCAGCTCGCCCGCATGGAGTCGGAGCTGCTGGTCGACGCGCTGCTGGACCGGGTGCCCGGGCTGAGGCTGGCCGTCCCGCCCGACCAGGTGCCCTTCAGGAAGGGCGCGTTGATCCGCGGGCCCGAGGCCCTGCCGGTGACGTGGTGAGCGGCCCATGACGGCGACCGAGGGACTGCTCGTACCGCCCGGGCACGGCCGCGTCGTGGAGACGCCGGCCCAGCGGGTCACGTTCAAGGTCACCGGCACCCACTCGCGGATGGCCTCCACCTTCGAGGTGGAGGTCCCGCCGGGTTTCGACGTCGGCGCCCATGTGCACACGCACAGCGAGGAGTTGTTCTACGTCCTCGAAGGCGAGCTGGACGTCCTCGCCTTCGAGCCCCGCATCCGCACCCCTGACAACTGGCGGAAGTGGGAGTCGTGTTCGGGCAGCCGCGTGGTGCGCGCCACGCCGGGCACGGTCATCGCCGTACCCCCCGGCTGCCCCCACGCCTTCGCGAACCCGACGGACACGCCGGCGAGGATGTTCTTCCAGGCGTCCCCACCGCCCGATCACGAACGCTACTTCGAGGAACTGCTGGAGATCCTGGGAAACGGAGGACCCCCGGACCAGGAAGCCATCGAGGCCCTGAGGGCCAAGTACGACATCGAGCAACTGACCCCTCTGCGACACAGGTGAGTATCCCCACCCAGGGGCGCGGGGAACTGCGCGACCGGCCACGACGAACCCGCGGCCCGGATCGCGCAGATACCCCCCACGGCGCTACCGGATCGGCATCCCGGCCAACGTCCGCGCGATGACCAGCCGCTGGATCTCGCTCGTCCCCTCGAAGATCGTGTAAATGGCGGCGTCGCGGTGCATCCGCTCGACGGGGTACTCCCGCGTGTACCCGTTCCCGCCGAGGATCTGGATCGCCTGCGCGGTCACCTTCTTCGCCGTCTCACTGGCGAACAGCTTCGACATCGACCCCTCGGCCGCGGTGAACGGCTTCCCGTTGACCGCCATCCACGAGGCCCGCCACACCAGCAGCCGCGCCGCGTCGATCTGCGTCCGCATGTCGGCGAGCTGGAAGGCGACGCCCTGGTTGTCGATGATCGGGCGCCCGAACTGCTCACGGGTCCTGGCGTAGTCGAGGGCGACCTCGTAGGCGGCCCGGGCGGTACCGACCGCCATCGCGCCCACGGCCGGCCGCGAAGCCTCGAACGTGGCCATCGCCGCGTTCTTGACCCTCTCACCGCCTGAAGCCTTCGCCTTCTCCCGGGCGCGGGCGAGCCGCTCGTCCAGCTTCTCCTTGCCGCCGAGCAGACAGGAGCCGGGCACGCGGACATTGTCGAGGACGACCTCGGCGGTGTGCGAGGCGCGGATACCGTGCTTCTTGAACTTCTGGCCCTGCGCGAGGCCCGGTGTGCCCGGCGGGACGATGAAGGAGGCGTGGCCCTTGGAGCCCAGCTCCGGGTCGACGCAGGCGACGACGACGTGGACCTCGGCGATGCCGCCGTTGGTCGCCCAGGTCTTCGTGCCGTTGATCACCCACTCGTCCTTGGCCTCGTCGTACACCGCGCGCGTCCGCAGGGAGGCCACGTCGGAGCCGGCGTCGGGCTCGGAGGAGCAGAAGGCCGCGACCTTGACGTCGGTCGGGTCGCCGTACATCTGCGGGATCCAGGTGCCGATCTGCTCCTCGGTCCCGTTGGCGAGAACGCCCACGGCGGCGAGGCCGGTGCCCACGATGGAGAGGGCGATGCCCGCGTCGCCCCAGAACAGTTCCTCCATGGCCATGGGTATGCCGAGGCCGGTGGGGTCGAAGTACTGCTGTGCGTAGAAGTCGAGGGAGTAGATGCCGACCTTCGCGGCCTCCTGGATGACCGGCCAGGGAGTCTCCTCACGCTCGTCCCATTCGGCGGCCGCGGGGCGGATCACATCGGCGGCGAAGCCGTGCAGCCAGTCCCGGACCTCCTTCTGTTCGTCGTTGAGCTCCATGGTGAACTCGGCCATGTCCCCTCCAGCGGCGCACGTACGGTGTTACTAGCGGTAACCCGAGTGTGTTACCGGTCGGTAGGAAAAGTCAACCACCGAGGTCGCCCGCATAACCCGTTCGATGTCAGGGGGGCCGCGAGTGTTACTTTGCGCAGGCGTCACCAAAACAGCACGGGTGGGGAGAGCACATGGACACCACGCAGCGGACCGATCAGCAGCGGTCCGCCGACCGCCGACGGCGCGAGCTGCTGGAGGCCGCCGACCGGGTGGTGCTGCGCGACGGCCCCCAGGCGTCGATGAACGCCATCGCCGCGGAAGCGGGCATCACGAAGCCGATCCTCTACCGGCACTTCGGCGACAAGGGCGGCCTTTACGCGGCCCTGGCCACGCGGCACACCGACGCGCTGCTCGCCTCGCTGCGGGCGGCGCTGGACGCTCCCGCGGACCGGCGGGAGCGGGTCGAGGCCACGCTGGACACGTACCTCGCGGCGATCGAGGCCGCGCCCCAGGTGTACCGGTTCCTGATGCACCCCGCCGAGGGCAGCCAGGGCGGCGACCACGGCTTCGACGTCGGCAAGCACAGCGTTCCGCTGCTGCGGCGGATGGGCGAGGAGCTGGCCCAGGTCATCGAGGAGCGCGTGGATCTCGGACCGGGGAGCCAGCAGCTGGCACGGGTCTGGGGACACGGGATCGTCGGGATGATGCACGCGGCCGGAGACTGGTGGCTGGGAGAACAGCCCTGCTCCCGGGCCGAGTTGGTGCGGTCCCTCGCGGATCTCCTGTGGGGGCGGCTCGCGGCGGCCGGGAACCGGGTCGGAGGACCCGGGTTCTGACGGCCACCCGCCGGACACGGGTGCGCGGAGGGTCGTCACGCACCCGCGGCGGAGCCGCACGGCGGCCCCTTCGCCCTTCAGGCCGTACCGGCCGCCCGGCGCCATGAGGCCCGCCCGATCTGCCGTTCCAGCCTGCGCTTGCGCCAGCCCGTCACATGGTCGGCGTACACGCCGCCCTCCAGGTGGTCGCACTCGTGCTGCAGGCACCTGGCGAAGAAGCCCGTGCCGTGGACGGTGACGGGCTCGCCCTTCACCGTGAAGCCCTCGACCACCGCGTGGTCGTGGCGTTCCGTGCCCGCCTCCAGGCCCGGGAGGGAAAGACAGCCCTCCGGTCCGCGGATCACCACGCCGTCCGCCTCCACGAGACGCGGATTCACGACATGGCCCAGGTGGCGCACATCGTCATCATCGGGACAGTCGTACACGAACACCCGCAAAGGGACGCCGATCTGGTTCGCGGCGAGACCCACGCCGTCGGCGGCGTACATGGTCGCGAACAAATCCTCCACAAGTGTTGCGAGTTCGGGACCGAAGTCCGTAACATCCCGGCACATTTCGGACAGAACGGGCTCGCCTAGCAGGGTGAGGGGCCGGACGCGCCCGCGGGCGCCCGGGATCGATCCGTGTCGCATGGCGGCAAGGGTACGGTTCGTTCGGCCCATCTCCGCCGCGCAGGTGTGGGCCGGGATTCGGGTGTGCGAATGGATCTCGATAGGCTGAGGTCCACACCACGTTGCCGGATGGGCCAAGTCGCGGCGCGTACGCAAGGAGGATCGAGAACTGATGGCAGGCAACTCGGACCCGCTCTCGCCGCGGGCCAAGCTGGCCGTGACCGCGGGCAAGGCCGTCGCCGCGGCGTCGCGGGCCGCCGGACGAGGCAGCGGGTCGGTGATCGGCGGCAAGGTCGCGCTGAAGCTGGACCCCGATCTGCTCGCCCGGCTCGCCCAGCACCTGGACGTCGTCCTGGTGTCGGCGACCAACGGCAAGACCACGACCACCCGGCTCATCGCCGAGGCGCTGCGCGCCGCAGGCCCCGTCGTGTCGAACGCGCTCGGCGCCAACATGCCGGCCGGTATCACCTCGGCACTGGCGGGCGGCTCGGACGCGAAGTTCGGCGTCATCGAGGTCGACGAGAAGTACCTGGCCGGTGTGGCCCGGGACACGAGCCCGAAGTGCATCGCGCTGCTGAACCTCTCCCGCGACCAGCTGGACCGCGCGGCCGAGACCCGCATGCTGGCGGAGAACTGGCGCGAGGGCCTGTCCGGCTCCAAGGCCGTGATCGTCGCCAACTGTGACGACCCGCTGGTGGTGTGGGCCGCCTCCTCCTCCCAGAATGTGATCTGGGTCGCAGCGGGGCAGATGTGGAAGGACGACGCCTGGTCCTGCCCGTCGTGCGGTGGGGTCATGCAGCGCCCCGGCGACGACTGGTTCTGCGGCGAGTGCGGCTTCCGCCGGCCGACGCCGAGCTGGGCCCTGTCCGGGGACCACGTGCTGGACCCGCACGGTTCCGCGTGGCCGATCCACCTGCAGCTGCCCGGCCGCGCCAACAAGGCGAACGCGACCAGCTCCGCGGCCGTCGCGGCCGTCTTCGGGGTGCCCCCGCAGGTCGGCCTGGAGCGGATGTACCAGGTGCAGGCCGTCGCCGGACGCTACGACGTCGTCCAGTTCGAGGGCCGTGACCTGCGGCTGCTGCTGGCCAAGAACCCGGCCGGCTGGCTGGAGACGTTCTCCCTGATCGACCCGCCGCCCACTCCGGTGATCCTCTCCGTGAACGCGCGCGGTGCCGACGGCACCGACACCTCCTGGCTGTGGGACGTCGACTACACGCGGCTGACCGGCCACCCGATCTTCGTGCTCGGCGACCGGAAGCTGGACCTCGCCGTCCGCCTGGAGGTCGCGAACCAGCACTTCCAGGTCTGTGACAACCTCGACCAGGCCGTACAGATGGCCCCTCCGGGACGCATCGAGGTCATCGCGAACTACACCGCGTTCCAGGACCTGCGCCGCCGCGTCGGCAACTGATCAGGAAGGGCGATCACTTCATGAGCGACAACCAACTGCGGCTGGTGTGGATCTACCCGGACCTGCTGAGCACCTACGGCGACCAGGGCAACGCGCTTGTCGTGGAGCGCCGGGCGCGCCAGCGTGGTCTGGACGTGGCACGGCTGGACGTGCGCAGCGACCAGCCGATCCCGACCTCCGGCGACATCTACCTGATCGGCGGCGGTGAGGACCGGCCCCAGCGGCTCGCGGCCGAGCGGCTGCGGCGCGACGGCCAGCTCTACCGCGCGGTGGAGAACGGCGCGATCGTGTTCTCCGTGTGCGCCGGCTACCAGATCCTCGGCCACGAGTTCATCAACGACCTCGGCCAGCGTGAGCCCGGCCTCGGCCTGCTCGACGTGGTGTCGGTGCGCGGCGAGGGCGAGCGGTGCGTCGGCGACGTCCTCGGGGACATCGACCCGCAGCTCGGCCTGCCCCAGCTGACCGGCTTCGAGAACCACCAGGGCGTCACCCACCTCGGCGCCACCGCCCGCCCCTTCGCCAAGGTCCAGCTGGGCCGGGGCAACGGCACCGGGGACGGCACGGAGGGCGCGTACAACGGGACCGTCTTCGGCACGTACATGCACGGGCCGGTCCTCGCCCGCAACCCGCTCGTCGCCGACCTGCTGCTGAAGCTGGCGCTGGACGTCAACGCCCTGCCGCCGATCGACGACCGGTGGTACGAGGCGCTGCGCAACGAGCGCATCGCCTCCGCCCAGCAGTCGGCGTAGGCGTTTCCCGGGGGCTCTTCGACGGGTTCCGGCGCTTCCGTAGCGGGCCCGCCTGACGGTCCGTCCGCTCACATGTGCGGGCGCGTCCAGCAGGCGGACGCCCGCTACGGAAGCACCCCCTGACGCCGGTAGGGTGACCGGGAATCCGCCGGACAACGCGGTCCGGTCTCCCGGCCCACGTCGAGAAGGTAATTCGGGCTATGCGCATTGGTGTCCTCACCTCCGGCGGCGACTGCCCCGGCCTGAACGCCGTCATCCGGTCTGTAGTCCACCGCGCCGTCGCCGACCACGGCGACGAGGTCATCGGTTTCCGGGACGGCTGGAAGGGCCTCCTGGAAGCGGACTGCGTCAAGCTCGACCTCGACGCCGTGGGCGGCATCCTCGCCCGCGGCGGCACCATCCTCGGCTCCTCCCGGGTACGTCCGGAGCATCTGCGCGACGGTGTCGAGCGTGCCAGGGGCCATGTCGCGGAGCTCGGCCTGGACGCGATCATCCCGATCGGCGGCGAGGGCACGCTCAAGGCGGCCCGGCTGCTGTCGGACAACGGCCTGCCCATCGTGGGCGTGCCCAAGACCATCGACAACGACATCGCCGTCACGGACGTCACCTTCGGCTTCGACACGGCCGTCGGCGTCGCCACCGAGGCGCTGGACCGGCTGAAGACCACCGCCGAGTCCCACCAGCGCGTGCTGATCGTCGAGGTCATGGGCCGGCACACCGGCTGGATCGCGCTGCACTCCGGCATGGCGGCCGGCGCCCACGCCGTCGTCGTACCCGAACGGCCCTTCGAAATCGAGGAGTTGGCCAAGAAGGTCGGCGCGCGGTTCGAGGCGGGCAAGCGGTTCGCCATCGTGGTCGCCGCGGAGGGTGCCAAGCCGCGGCCGGGTTCGATGGAGTTCGACGAGGGCGGCAAGGACGTCTACGGCCACGAGCGCTTCGCGGGCATCGCCCGGCAGCTGTCGGTCGAGCTGGAGCGGCGGCTCGGCAAGGAGGCCCGCCCGGTGATCCTCGGGCATGTGCAGCGGGGCGGGACACCGACGGCGTACGACCGGGTGCTGGCGACGCGGTTCGGGTGGCACGCCGTGGAGGCGGTGCACCGCGGGGAGTTCGGGACGATGGCCGCGCTGCGGGGGAACGACATCGTGATGGTGCCCCTGGCCGCCGCGGTGGAGAGCCTCAAGACCGTTCCCGCCGAGCGGTACGACGAGGCGGAGTGCGTTCTCTGAGGTCGCGCCGAACCGCCGGTGCGGGCGCCGTGCGCGGCCGGACCCGGTCGAGGAGGTGAGTGGGGGCCACTCTAGTCTGGTCCGGACAGACTTGCACAACCCCCACGAATCAGGAGCTGCCGGATGGATCACAGCGGGCACGGCATGATGATGGATCTGCCGCCGTTCACGCTGGGCAGGGGGCTCGAGTGGTCGGCGGATCCCTTCTTTCTCGTCGCCTGCGTCGCCGGGCTCGCGCTGTACGGCTGGGGCGTCGTGCGGCTGCGGCGGCGGGGGGACTCCTGGCCGGTGGCGCGGACGGTGTCGTACGTCCTCGGTGTGCTGAGCATCGGGCTGGTGATGTGCACCAGGCTGAACGACTACGGCATGATCATGTTCAGCGTGCACATGGTGCAGCACATGGTGATCAGCATGGTGTCCCCGATCCTGGTCCTGCTGGGCGCCCCGGTCACACTGGCGCTGCGCGCGCTGCCGGTCGCCGGGAAGGGCCGCAAGGGGCCGCGTGAGCTGCTGCTGGCGCTGCTGCACAGCCGGTACATGCGGATCATCACGCACCCGGCGTTCACCATCCCGCTGTTCATCTCGAGCCTGTACGCGCTGTACTTCACCCCGATCTTCGACTTCCTGATGGGGTCCAGGCTCGGCCACATCGGGATGATGGTGCACTTCCTCGCGGTGGGCGTGGCGTTCTTCTGGCCGATCATCGGTGTCGACCCCGGGCCGCGCCGTCCGGGCCATCTGATGCGGATGCTGGAGCTGTTCGCCGGCATGCCGTTCCACGCGTTCTTCGGCATCGCGCTGATGATGGCGTCGTCGCCCATGGTGGAGACGTTCAAGAACCCGCCCGCCTCGCTCGGCATCGACGCGTTCACCGACCAGAGCGCGGCCGGCGGCATCGCCTGGGGCTTCAGCGAGGTCCCCTCCGTGCTGGTGCTGATCGCGCTGCTGTTCCAGTGGTACGGCTCCGAGCAGCGGCAGGCCAAGCGCTCGGACCGGGCCGCCGACCGGGACGGCGACAAGGAGTTGGAGGCGTACAACGCCTACCTGGCGTCGCTGAGCGCGCGCAAGGGCTGAGTCCGCACTGCGGACACACGACACCGAACTTCCCCGGGGCCGGCATCGCGGTATCGCGAAGCCGGCCCCGCGCTGTGTCCTGTCGGGCCGTGCCGGGGCACCATGGTGAGGGACGTCCCACGAGGAGGGTGCCGCGATGCCCGGTTCCGCGAAGGGTTCCACCAAGGCGATGGGGGCGCTGACCGTCGGCGGACTCGTCGTCGTCACGGCGTACACGGTCGCGCTCGGCAGCAACGGCTGGCTCTGGTTCGGATGGGTGGTCCTCGGCCTGCTGACGCTCGCCATGGTCGTCACCCAGTCCTAGGGGTGCTCGGTCCGGGTGGGGGTGATTGCCGCATGTCCTGGGCAGGGGTGATTGCCGCTCGTCCCGGTCAGAGGTGATTACAGTTCCCGCATGAACAGCAGGGCCGCGTCCTTCGACGACCTCGACCGGAAGATCATCACCGCGCTGATGGCCAACGCCAGGAGCAGCTTCGCCGAGATCGGCGGGGCGGTCGGGCTGTCGGCCACCGCGGTCAAGCGGCGCGTGGACCGGCTGCGGGAGACCGGGGTGATCACCGGTTTCACGGCGACCGTGCAGCCCTCCGCGCTCGGCTGGCGCACGGAGGCGTACGTCGAGGTGTACTGCGAGGGCGCGGCCCCGCCCCGCCGGCTGGCCGAGGTGGTGCGCAACCATCCGGAGATCACGGCGGCCATGACGGTGACCGGCGGCGCGGACGCGCTGCTGCATGTGCGGGCGCGGGATGTGGAGCACTTCGAGGGCGTGCTGGAGCGCATCCGTGCCGAACCGTTCATCCGGAAGACGATCAGCGTGATGGTGCTGTCCCACCTCCTCCCGGAAAGCCCGGAAGCGGGCGCCACCCAAGTCGCGCCCGAGTGATCGCTCCCAAACCTCAGACACGCGCAGGTGTCCTGCGTTCTCCCTGGTGAGAACGCAGCGATACTGCGCGGACGCGCAGCTTTTGTTGCTTGTCGACCGTCTCGGTCACTTCTTACCTTGGTGTAACCCCAAGTGACACACAGGAAAGCGGAGGGAACCCTCTGTGCTCGAGAGTCGTGTGGCGCGCCCGCGGCGCTTCCTTGTCTGCGAACCCAGACACTTCGCCGTGCAGTACGCGATCAACCCCTGGATGCACCCCGACACGCCCGTCGACGTGGATCTGGCCCAAGAGCAGTGGCAGGCACTGATGCACGCCTACCGCACCCACGGCCACACCGTCGAGTCGGTCGAGCCGGTGCCGGGCCTGCCCGACATGGTCTTCGCCGCGAACGCGGCGTTCGTGGTCGGCGGCCGGGTCTTCGGCTCCCTGTTCCACGCGCCGGAGCGGCGCCCCGAGTCCGAGCACTTCGACGGCTGGTTCAAGTCGGCCGGTTACGACGTGTACCGGCCCCTGTCGGTGACCGAGGGCGAGGGCGACCTGGTGTGGACGGGCCGTTACGTGCTCGCAGGCACCGGCTTCCGCACCACCCGCGAGGCCCATCACGAGCTCCAGGAGTTCCTCGGGCACCCGGTGATCGCGCTGACCCTGGTGGACCCGTACTTCTACCACCTGGACACGGCCCTGTTCGTCCTGGACGACGACAACGTCGCCTACTACCCGGAGGCGTTCTCGGCGGGCAGCCTGGAGGTGCTGGGGCGCCTGTACCCGGACGCGGTGCTCGCCACCCGCGAGGACGCGATGGCCTTCGGCCTGAACTCCGTGTCCGACGGCCACCACGTCTTCATCGCCCCGCAGGCCGAGGCGCTCGCCGAGCGCCTGGCCGCCCACGGATACGACCCCGTCCCCGTCGACCTGTCCGAGTTCCACAAGGCCGGCGGCGGCATCAAGTGCTGCACCCAGGAGATCCGCTCATGACCGCACTCGCGCACGCGCGCACGTCCGCCGACCTGATCCGGGCGGAGGAGCCGGTCCTCGCGCACAACTACCACCCCCTGCCCGTCGTCGTGGCGCGGGCCGAGGGGGCCTGGGTGGAGGACGTCGAGGGCAAGCGTTACCTCGACATGCTGGCCGGCTACTCGGCCCTCAACTTCGGCCACCGCCACCCGGCCCTGATCGAGGCCGCGCACCGCCAGCTGGACCGCCTCACGCTCACCTCCCGCGCCTTCCACAACGACCGGCTCGCCGAGTTCGCCGAGCGGCTCGCGGAGCTGACCGGGCTGGACATGGTGCTGCCGATGAACACCGGCGCCGAGGCGGTGGAGAGCGGCATCAAGGTGGCCCGCAAGTGGGCGTACGACGTGAAGGGCGTCCCGGACGGCCGGGCGACGATCGTGGTCGCGGCGGACAACTTCCACGGCCGTACGACCACGATCGTCAGCTTCTCCACGGACGAGACGGCGCGGGCGGGCTTCGGCCCCTTCACGCCCGGCTTCAAGGTCGTGCCGTACAACGACCTCGCGGCACTGGAGGAGGCGGTCGACGACACGACGGCCGCGGTGCTGCTGGAGCCCATCCAGGGCGAGGCCGGGGTCGTCATCCCGGACGAGGGGTACCTGGCGGGCGTCCGGGAGCTGACCCGGCGCAAGGGCTGCCTGTTCATGGCGGACGAGATCCAGTCCGGGCTGGGCCGCACGGGCCGTACCCTCGCCGTGCAGCACGAGGACGTGGTCCCGGACGTGCTGCTGCTCGGCAAGGCTCTCGGCGGTGGCATCGTGCCCGTCTCGGCGGTGGTGGCGCGGCGCGAGGTGCTGGGCGTGCTGCACCCGGGCGAGCACGGCTCCACGTTCGGCGGCAACCCGCTGGCGGCGGCCGTGGGCATCGCGGTGCTGGAACTGCTGGAGACCGGTGAGTTCCAGCGCCGGGCCGCGGAGCTGGGCGTCGTCCTGCGCGACGGTCTGGCCGAGCTGGTCGGCAAGGGCGTGACCGGATTCCGGGCGCGCGGGTTGTGGGCGGGCGTCGACATCGATCCCGCGCTGGGCACGGGGCGCGAGATCAGCGAGCGTCTGATGCGGGAGGGGGTGCTGGTCAAGGACACCCACGGTTCCACGATCCGGCTGGCTCCCCCGCTGACCGTCACGGCCGGCGAACTGCGCTCCGCGCTCGCCGCGCTGGAGAGGGTGCTCGGTCAGGGCCACTGAGCGCGGCCCCGCAGGGGGCATGGAGACGGGGCGGGGGCCGGCGGTGCCGGCCCCCGCCCGCTCGGCATGCGGCCGGACGTCCGGCGTTCGTATCGGCGTGGCCGGTCCCTGGGGGCGGTCCCTGGGGGCGGTCCCGCACGAAGTCGGCGTCGAGCGCCTTGGGCAACATGCGGGCGGGCGTGGGAGCGGTCGGGTAGACCGGACGCAGGACAAGTCCCTGCCCCGCGAGGAGTCCGATGTCCGCAGTGCCTGGACCCGATGCGCTGTCAGCCCCCCGTCCGCCGTTCACCGCCGTGGCGATCGCGGCTTCCTGCGTGGGGTTCGTGCTGGTGGGGGCACTCCAGGCGCTGTACGGACCCGTGATGCCCACCCTGCAAAGGGAGTACGGCATCAGCCCGGCTGTCGCCGGGCTCAGCCTGAGCGCGCAGTTCGCCGCCGCCGCGCTCGGTGTGCTCGTCTACCGTCTGCTGAACGGCCGGCTGGGCCACCGGACGCTGCTCGGCGCCTCTTACGTCCTCATGGCTCTCGGAGCGTCGGCGTTCGCTCTCGCGCCGGTCTGGCCCGTCGCCCTGGCCGGCGCTTTCGTCATCGGTCTCGGCTTCGGGGGCGTCGTCTACGGCCTCAACCATCTGTTCACCGTCGGCTTCGGCCGGCGCGGCTCCGCGATGCTCAATCTGCTCAACGGCCACTTCGGTGTCGGCGCTGTCGCGGGGCCCGCCCTGGTGGGGTGGCTCGGTGCGAAGAACTATCCGGGCATCTTCATCGGTGTCGCCGTCGTCTGCGTGGTCGTCCTCCTCACCCTCGGCGGGGTGACCGCCCAGGAGCGGGAGACGGTTCTCGAAGTCACGTCGCGCCGGGATGTGCGCGTCGCGCCCGTCATCGCCGCGTTCATCGGCGTCTATGTGCTGCACGTGGCCATCGAGACCGGGGTCGGCGGATGGGAACCCACCCATCTGGAGAGCGTGGGCTACTCCGCCGCGACCGCCACGACCGCCACGTCGGCGTACTGGAGCGCCATGACCGTCGGCCGCTTCATCGTGGTCCCGCTCAGCCTGCGTTTCTCCGCGCCCGCGATTCTCACCGCCTGCTGCGCCGGCATGGCGGGCTCCCTGCTGCTCGCGACCCTGCCCATGGCGGCCCCCTACGCCTACGTCGGGGTGGGCCTCGCCATCGCACCGATCTTTCCCACGTGTCTGCCCTGGCTCAACCGCGCGGTTCCAGGCGTGGCCGCGGCGGGTGCGTATGTCATGGCCGCATCGATGCTCGGCGGCGTCACCTTCCCGCCCCTGCTGGGCGTGGTCATCGACGGCCTGGATGTCACAGCGCTCCCCCTCACACTCTTCGCGCTGGCCCTCGCGTGCATGCTGCTCGGCACAGGGCTGCGCAGGAACGCCCCCGATCCGGACGCGGAACCGAGATCCGCCCGGCCGGCCGCACCGCCGGAGATGCAGACGTGAGGGGCCAGTTGAAGAGCGCTCCCACGCAACTCTCGGACGGCAACGTAACCGTGAGCGAGGTGGGGGCGATCGTCGGGATGGCGTAGTTCGGCGGTGGGTCGGCACCGGGATCGCGCCGCGGCGACGCTTGACCTCCGGGGTACCTCGCGGCGTCGCGCGCGTAGTACCCCGGAGGTGATCGCCATGTCCAGCGCCTCGAGAAGGGCGTCGCATGACTCCTGCCGTCCCGCGTTCACCACTCCCTCGGAAGCCCGGACAGAATTAATTATATTTCCCACATTTTCGCCCGAGAGCCCTACGCGAGAGCTGGGCATCGGGTCGGAAATGTCAATCACATGATTTCCGTAACGCCGTACGCCGTTCGAATGAGCAACAATTCGCCGCACGTCGCATATGCCAAGGTGCAGATATTTCTGCGTAATATGCGGCATCAGCAACAAGGCTTCCCGGGTGATCGGTAGGGCCCGGTACGCCTCGGCCCCCACAGGAAATGGCCTTTCCATGAAGCTGAAGATCTCTCCAGCGACCCACCGCCGTACCATGTCCGGCTTGCTGGCCTCGGCCCTCGCCGCGACGGTCTCCGCCGCAATGGTCGTCATGACGCCGACGTCGGCGTCGGCGATCGCATTGCCCGTACCCCTGGGCACAGCCGCCGGCTACTCCGTTCTGGCGGGTCAGGGAGTCACCAACACCGGCAATTCGGTGCTCGCCCACGACCTCGGGACGCACCCGAACCCGGCCATCTCCGGATTCCCGCCCGGCCAGGTGGGTGGCGCCGTGCACCGCGCGGACGCTGCGGCCCTCCAGGCCAAGAGCGACCTGCTCGTGGCATACAACAACGCCGCCGGCCAGCCCCAGGACTTCCCGCTTCCCCCGGGAATCGGCGGAGGCCCTCCGCTGCTGCCCGGCGTCTACCACGCCACGGCCGGTCTCGGCATCACCGGCGACCTGGTCCTGGACGGCCAGGGAAGCTCGGACGGGGTCTGGGTCTTCCAGATTCCCGAAGCCCTGACGACGGCGACCTCCAGCCGGATTCTCCTCACGAACGGCGCTTCGGCGTGCAACGTGTACTGGGAGATCGGCAGTTCGGCGACGCTCGGCGTCACCTCCAGCTTCGTGGGCACCCTCATGACCGGGATCTCCATCACCGCGAACCAGGGGGCGAACATCGAGGGCCGGCTGCTGGCCCAGGTGGGGGCCGTGACCCTCAACAACAACAGGGTCTTCCTCAACGGGTGCGCGAGTTCCACCACGGGTGGAACGACGACGGGCACCACCACCGGCACCACCACCGGCACCACCACCGGCACGACGACCGGAACCACCACCGGCACGACCGCGGGCACGAGCGGAGGGCTCCTCGGCGGCGGCCTCGTCACCGGCGGCCTGCTCGGCGGCCCCATCGTCGGCACCGGCGGCACCTCGGGCAACACCGCCGGCAACACGTCCGGCAACACCGCGGGCAACACCGCGGGGAACACCACCTCCGGGAACACCTCGGGCAACACCGCCGGGAACACCACCGGCGGAATCACCACGGGCGGGAACACCACAGGCGGGAACACCACGGGCGGGAACACCACGGGCGGCAACGGCCACGGGCCGGGCAAGCCGGACCACGGTGGCAAGCCTGGAAAGCCGGCCCACGGCAGCAAGCCCGACCACGGGCAGCACATCCCTCCCGGCAAGCCCGAGGGCGAGGACGAGCACGGCCAGCAGGAGGACCACGGCCAGCAGTCCGACGAGGACTACGGCTACGCGGAGGCGCCCAAGGGCTACAAGGGCGACGACCACTCCGAGAGCTACGAGGGCTAAGCAGCGCACTGCGGGTCGGTCCGCACACCGAATGACGGCACGCGGCGGAATTCTCATCGA